>JBIKWZ010000045.1:0-17844 GCA_044356035.1 Cyanobium sp.
CATGCGGTGCACCACGCCAACTGCAACCACCTAGAGGCGGGTGAAACCCATGTGCCGCCCCGCTCCGATTCCAGCGCTGGACGCTTCGTTGCCGGAGCAAAACGGCAGCTTGGCCAGGGCTTCTACGGCGTGGCCTCCCTGTTTACCCACCTGGTATTGGGCTGGCCCCTTTATCTAATGCTTGGTGTTGCCGGCGGCGAAGAGTACGGCAGCCCCACCTCCCATTTCACTACGGCCGCACCATTCCGCAACGGTGGGCGCCAGCTATTTCCCGACTCCTGCCGTCGCCTGATGGTGATCTCCAACCTCGGCCTGCTGGCAATGGTGGCGGCCCTGGTATGGGCCGCTATCCACTTCTCCCCGGCAAGAGTGCTGCTTCTGTACGGCCTTCCCTATCTAATTATCAATGCTTGGTTAGTTGGGTACACCTGGCTGCAGCACACCGATACCGATATTCCCCACTTTTCCACCAGCGACTGGAATTGGGCAAAAGGTGCTCTACAGACGGTTGATCGTCCCTATGGCCCCCTGCTGAACCTGCTGCATCACGGCATCGGCTCAACCCATGTGTGCCATCACATCAACCCGAAAATTCCTCACTACAATGCTTGGCGGGCCAGCGCCTTGCTCAAGCAGCGTTTTCCCGAGCTAGTTCGCTACGACCCCACACCTATCCATCGGGCTTTGTGGCGGGTCGCAACACGCTGCGCCGTGGTAAGCCAAATGGGAATCGATGGTGGCTTCTTCTATCAATCCATAAGATCTAACTAGATCTAGCAATTAATCACATAAAAAAGCCCGGAGTCTTTGCTCCGGGCTTTTTATTGAAAATGGAATTTCTGAGAAGTTAATCAGGAATAATCAACTGACAGAGACAATTAAACTTTTAAAGTGAGGATGCTTGGGCAACTCAGAAGATTGGCAGCCACACCGGTGAGCACAACTACCAATGCCCGTGCCGATCAGCCCAGGCCCAGTTGTGCTGCGATGCTTTGACCGGTGAGCAGCTCGGTGCCAAGGCCGATCACGAAACCCATCATGGCTAGACGGCCATTCCAGGTTTCGGCAAAAGCAACAAAACCGAAGCGGGGAGTGGATTCAGTCATTTGTGTTGAGGATTTTTTCAGCAATTATAACTGACTGTAAAGACGCCGGCCGGCCCAGATGTTGGAAGCAAGAGAAGAGCTGCTGGCCCTGTTGCATCGTGGCGCCAGAGGGGAAGCCCAACGCGAGGGGCCGCGGGTACGGGAGCTGATTGCCGAGCTTGAGCGCACCTCACCAGTAGATCTCGCCGCCCCAGGAGCCCTCGAACTGCTGGATGGGGTCTGGGAGTTGCGCTGGAGCAGCAGCAGCCAGCCCTATCTCCAGGCTGTGCCATGGCTGGAAAACCTGCAGATACTGTCTCCATCCCGGGGGCTAGCGCTAAATCTGTTGAGGCCGCCAGGGCAGCTGGCCAGCCTGGGTGGCATAGCTGTTGAGGCCAGCATCCAGCTCGAATCAAGCACTGGCGGTAACAGCCCAACCCCCCAGCAGCGCGTACAGGTGCGCTTCCATCGCGGTGGCTGGCGCGGTCCCCGGCTTGGCACCTCACGCTTGCAGCTACAACGTGCGGTACAGCAAAGCTTTCCAGCCTGGCTCGACATCACCGTGCTCAGCCAGGAGCTGCGGCTATGCCGTGGCAACGCCGGCACAATTTTTGGCCTGCTGCGCCGCCCCGATCTTGCCGTTGCAGACTTTTTTGAAAATCAATAAAAACGGTGCAAGAGACCCCAAACCTGAGCAGTTCTCTGGTGCTGGCTGCAGACAATCCCTCAGCGCTAGCCAGGTTTTACGCCGATTTGCTGGCGGTAGAGCCACTGCAGGGGCTTGGGGCCAGCCATTGGCGGGTGCCCTGGCCCGCCGGTGGCTTCCTGGAGATCTATGCCCCATCCCAGAGCCGGCCCCAAGCGAGGCAACCAGGCCGGCTGGCAACGTGCCTGCAGCGCAGCGTGCATGCCGGCAACGACCACAAAGCTGCCATGGACCTGCTACAGGCCTGGCTGGCGAGCGCCATTGGGCTGGGCGCCTCGCTACAGGACGGTCCGCGCCAGGAGGCCTTCGGAGTGGAAGCCTGGCTGCTGGATCCGGAGGCAAACAGGCTGCTGCTGCTGGTGCAGAACCAGGTTAGTTAGGGCGGGCATAGGGACCAAAGGCAACGGCGCACTCGGCGCCGCATTGGGCGCCCAGGCTGATTGCTGCGGCTGCGGTCCTACCAGCCGCCAGTCCCGCAATCACCCCGGCTGCAAAGCTGTCTCCGCAGCCATAACTGTCGACCGGCGGGGCCACCAGGGCCTGGGCAGCGAAGCGCCCGCCGGGTTCGCTCCAGCCACCAGCAGCACCTTCGGTGGCGATTCGCAGTCGCGGGGGGCGCGATAGAGCGCCAGCAGGCACCTGCTCACCAGGATCGAGGGCACTGCCTATCAAGGCATCGCAGCTCACCCCGCTGGCCTCCAAGAGCGGCAAGCCAACCCGTGGCGTAACGCCGAGCAGCCGGGCCCGGCGGCAGTGCTGCAGGGCTGCCGCGTCGGCCGCGGTTACAAAGACGCCATCGCAGGAAGCCAGATCAGCCCAGGGGAGTGGATCCCTAGCCATAGGGGCCAGTCGCTCTCCGATCACGGTGATGCTGCGGTCACCGGCCCGATCCACAAAGCTCACTCCCCGGCGGGTTGGGGCATCCCGCCAGGCCACCTCCAGATCAAGGCCCAGCTCCGTGAGCCGCTCCGCTGAGCGCTCGCCGGTGGCGTCGCGGCCCAGGGAGGTGAAAAACCGCACCCGCTTGCCACTGAGACGGGCCAGCTGCACCGCCACCACCGCCCCACCACCGGCGGGTTCCTCCAGAAAAGCTGTGGCCCGGTCGATCGAGCCAGCCACTGGAAGCTGCTCCACGGCCACAAAGCTCACCCACTCCACATGACCGACCACCGCCAGGTTGAGCGCAGCGAGGGCGGAATCCGGGGCCATGGCAACAGGGCAACCTCACCAGCATGGGCCGGCGTAGCCTTGCCCCCATCTTTCTTTATATGCCATGCGTGCCGTGCCGCTGCACCTCGAAGCCGGCAGTGATGTGCGCCGCAGCCTGGAGCAGCTGGCCCTTGAGCACAACGCCGGCGGATTTGTGCTGAGCGTGGTGGGCAACCTCTCCCAAGCAGCCTTTGCCTGCCCCGGCAAAAGCGCACCCACGGTTTTGGCTGGCGAGCTGGAGATCATCACCCTGCAGGGCACGATCAGCCCGGATGGGGTGCACCTGCACCTGAGCTTCTCCGATGCCAGCTGCCAGGTGTGGGGCGGCCACCTCGAGCACGGCACCCTGGTGTTGCGCGGCGCCGACCTGCTGGTGGGCCTGCTCAGCACCGGCACCAGCCCAGCGCCAAGTGCAGCGATGGTTAGATCAGTAAGCAGCGAACCGCGAGTTGAAATCGCCGGCCGGCCGGAATGCCCCTTTTCGCGCCGGGCCCTGCGCATGCTGCGCACCCTGGGCATTGCCTTCGTGGAAATCGAACCCGACGAGACGGGACCAGTGCCCCAGCTCTACATCGATGGCGTTGCTATTGGTGGCTACAACGAGCTGGCAGAACTGCACAGCCGCGGCGAATTAGACGCGCTGCGCAGCCTGTGAGCCCCGAGTTAGGGGTTGGCATGCTGCAGCTAGGCACCACTAAGGGCTGTGGCCTGGCCATCGGCGCCTATCCCCACTTCAGCTACGACGCCAGCGGCGGCGGTGGAACCGGCGACCTCGGCCCGGGCCCAGCTGACGGCCCGCGAACCGTGAGCTTCGAGCCCGCCAGCCTGTTGATTCCGCCGCTCAACTGGCGCACCACTCGGGTGCTGGGACTGCCCCTGCCCCCGGGCCTGGAGATCGCCATCGCCCCTGAGCAGCTGGCGGGCAGTATTGATTCAGCAACAGGTGCTGTGCAACTGCGCTTCCGGGCCCGCTTTCGCTTCCGCATTGCTGGGCTCTACCGCGCCCCCGACCTGCTGATCGACACCCTGCTGAGCACGGGTTCGGCGCAGGGGCAACGCCACCGGGCCATGGGCCAGCCCGTTAGCACCGATGGCACGGCCCTGCTGGTGGGGGTGGCAAGGGTGCCACCGTGCGGCGAACCCTGGCTGGATCGCCTGCTGGGCCTGCCTGATGAAGCCCTTGCCATGCTGCGCTGCAGCTTCAAGTGCGAGCCGTGAGCGAATCTTTACCCCAACGCCTGGATCGCTGGATCGCCCGAGCCGGTTTCAATCTGCTGATTCCGCCACTGATCTTGCTGATTCCCTGGCTCCAGGAGCTGGTGGACCAGCTGGTTTTCGGTGGCAACTGGAACCTGCCGATGACGCCCGGAGGCTCCTTCCTCGGGGTGCTAACAGCCCCCTTCAGCCATAGCGGTTTTGGCCATCTCCTGGCCAATTCGCTCACCTTTCTGCCCCTCTCCTGGCTGGTGTTGCTGCGCGGCCGCCGAGACTATCTGGCTGTTTGGTTGGGGGTTTATGCCACGGCTATTCCCGTATGGCTGCTCTGGCCCAACGGCAGTCACGGACTCTCCGGGGTCGTGTACGGGCTGCTGGGCTACCTGCTGCTGATCGGCTGGCTGGAGAAGCGACCCCTCTCCTTGATCATGTCTGTGTTGGCCCTGGTCACCTATGCGGGGGTGCTGCCGAGCCTGCTGCCGATTTTTTCACCGCCAGGGGTGAGCTGGATCGGCCATCTCAGCGGTTTTGGCGGCGGCCTGCTGGCGGCCCTGGCCGTGGCTCGCGAGTCGCCATAGGTGACCAGGGCTAGCGGTTGAGCTGACGCATCTGCCAGGTAACCCAGGTGCCCACCGGGCTCCAGAGCAGGTAAGGCAGCAGCAAAGCAGCCGCCAGCAAGCTCTCGCTAGCCACAGCCAGGGTGAGGGCAATGCCCCACACCCAGCCAGCAAAGCCAATGGCCGTGCCCCTACCCAGGCTGCGGCTACGGCAAATCACAAGCGTGTAGCTCTGCACCAAGACCAGCTGCACCAGGAAAGCCGCAATCCACAGGCCACTCCAGCTGGCCTGCCAGGTGAGCCAGGCCGAGATGTAGAAGCAGGCGTAGATCAGCAGCCAAATCACGGGAATCAAGCCCTCAAACACCAGCCAGCGGGGGCGGCGCAGCCGGACAAACCAGGCAAAATCCTGCCGGCTTGGATTGAGACTCCACGCCACCGCCACAATCACCAACAGAATCACCAGGGCGGCGAGCACTGCAAAAAGAATCAGCTGCAGCCCAGCCTGCAGGTTCAACGCCCGTGATGCAGCAAACCAGGCCAAGCCAAAAATGACCCCAACCAGCAATCCAGATCAAGCCAGCCAGGAAATCAGCCAAGAAGTAATTCTTGCTGCCTCCAGTCCCTGGGTGGCCGTAGTGCTCAACCTGGTGCCTGGTTTAGGTACGGGATACATCTATCAACGCCGCTGGCGGGCTTACTGGATCAGCTCAGGCCTGGCAACTACCTGGTTTGTGGCGGGAGGCGTATTGGGCCAAAACGTAGACGAGGTGTTGATGCCCGATTTGGTGCAGCAAAATCAGCTGATCGGGCTAGGCGGCCTGCTGCTGCTGGCTGTTGTTACTGCAACAGAGGCTGGCCTCGCCGCCCGCCGCGCTCAGCCCAGCTCCAGGCAGGCCAACCCGTAGACATCGCCCAGGGAAACCGCCGGCAGGCTGCCCCGATACATCCTCAGCGTCTCGGCGACCACCGCAAAGCCCAACTGCAGCAGCGTCGGTATGGCGGTAATTGGCTACATCTCCCTGACCCAGCGCGCATTGTTCAGAGCGAGCCCAGGCGATGACGTCGGCGAGATCGCCATTTTCCAGGGCAGGAATCCGCAAAAGGGATGGGCCCCCCCCCTCAATTAGAGCCGTAGGCGATGTGGCAACTTGCATTGAGCACCTGGGCCTGGTCAGCCGTGGTCGGTGCCATGCCATTGATCAGCCCCTGCTTGCAATCGCTGGTTGCTGTCATCAGGGGCATACCGGCAACGCCGTAGGCAAACTGAACTCGACTAGGTGGCAGGGCTTGAACCGAGCCGTAGTCAAGCTGCAGGCTGGTTTGGGGCACCACGATCAGGGTTGACTGCTGATACGTAGCTGCGTCGACAGCACTGGTGATCGCAGCAGCCGTTGCCAAGCTGCCGACTCCCCAGGCCACCGAACTGGCTCCCCACCAGGGCCAGGCCGCTGGATAGGTCTGGTACCAGCCTGTTCTCCAGGTCCGAGAAGACCAGTACCCGCCTTGGCGGCCCCAGGCCGGATTCCAGGCAGAAGCCTCTGGGGCGCGGGTGAGACCAGCTCCAGGCGCACCCCAGCCATAACCAGGCCGAGCACCCGCACCGGAGCCAGGCCCGCCAAAGCCGCCGCCACCCATGGGTCGGGCCAGAGCAGCGAAGCTGCCCGCAGCTGCTACGACGAGCCCTAGGCCAATCGCCGTGATCAATTTCATTTGCTTGCCCAAGGTGTTGCTGCTGCGTTCACTGGAGATGGTCTAACCGCGAAAGAAGAGCACGGCACGGCAGCTAGTTGTATTCCCCGGGCAAGTCCAGCTTTGTAACCGTTACCCGGCCTACTTTTTTGCCTGAGAGCCGCAAAAGCTCGTTGCCAGAAAATTCAAACCCCAGGCCAGCCCCGATCTGGGCCACATCATCAGCAGTAGCAGCGGCTTGCACGGCTTGCCGGAGCGACCGGTCATCCTGAACCTTGCCCAGGAAGGCCTTCAGCTGATCGAGGGACATGGGATCTCGTCGACAGTGCGATTCAGGATGGCGACCACATCTTCGTCGACTTGGGCCAGGCGCTCGAGCACTAGCTGCAGATCAAGGGCGGTGAGCTCCCCATCGGGCTGCCATTTCAGGCAGGTACGTCCCAGGCAGCTGGTTGTCAAAACTTGGGTGGTGTGGACCATGGCCCACCTCAATTCTGTGTTCAATTCATCATCTTCTGGATTGCTGCCTTTGTATGCCCCCATCTGGGGGTGATTTCCGCTGAAACAAACCAAGGGCTGGTCAAAATGGAACAAAAGCCATCGCCTGCGCCATGACCCTTGAAACTGGGCCCAGCAGCTCTGAGATCAGTAGCTCTGAGTCAGGCCTCTCACAGCGTGACCGTCAACTTGACCTGCTCAGGGTTGTTTGCTGCGTGGCCTGGGCCGATGGCGATGTCTCCGCAGACGAAAAGCGGCTACTCGAGAAACTCGTGGCCAAGTACTTCCCTTCCGGAGATGGCTCCGGGGCAAACCAGGAAGCGGCCCGTCAGCTAGCTGCCTGGACAGTCGACTCGTCCGTGCTGGCGGAAGTGATTCCCAGGCTCACTAGCGAGGAAGACCGGGCTCTGGCTCTGAAGCTCAGCTACATGATGGCAAAAGTGGGCCAACGTCCTCAGGACAGCTCCCCGATCAACCCTGCAGAAAAAGCTCTTTACCGGCAACTGGTGGAAGCTCTTGGCCTGAGTGAATCTGAAGTGGCTGAAACCGAATGGGCCGCTGAACAGGAGCTGTCCAGCGGCAAGGGGGTTTGGGCTGCCCTAGGGGCAGCCTTTGCAGGTCTCGGTGCCTGGCCCAGCCAGGAAATGCTGGAAACCCCGGGCATGCAGTGGCTTTGAAGCCAGCTGGTCAGGCCCGATCGGGACTCAGCCCAGACCGATCTGGCTCAGGATGCCCTGACCTGTAAGCAACTCGGTGCCCAAGCCGATCACGAAACCGAGCATGGCCAGGCGGCCATTCCAGGTTTCGGCAAAGGCAACGAAGCCAAAGCGGGAAGCGGAGTCAGCCATGAAAAGAATCCTTAAGGAAACGTGAGATCAATGTAAAGCCTCGTGAAGCTGGCGTTTGTATCCCCTACTGCAAAAGCGCAGCATCCAAGCTCGCCAGCAGTGCCACGCCATAGCGATCGAGCTTGGCCTGGCCCACACCGCCGATCCCTGCCAGTTCCTCCAGGGAGCGGGGCCGGCGGGCCACCACCTCCACCAGGGTGCGGTCGTGAAACACCACGTAGGGCGGCACTCCCTGCTGCCGCGCTTGCTCGCGACGCCAATCCTTCAGCGCCTGCAACACGGGCGCCTCATCAGGATTCAGCTCTGCCGCAGCAGGAGCCGGGCTCACCCCAGGCTGGCGGGGGCGCTCTCGCTTCGCTGGCGGCAACCGCAGCATAAGCTGGGTCTCACCCCGCAGCAACGGCTTGAGCCGCCCGTCCTCGCCGAAGCCCAGAGCCCCGTAGCGCTCGGAGTCGGCCTGCAGCAACCCCTGGGCCACCAGCTGGCGAAACAGGCTGCGCCACTGGCCCCGATCAAGCTCCTTGCCAATGCCATACACACCCAGCTGCTGGTGGCCGAGCTCGCGAATTCGGGCCGTATCTGCCCCCAGCAGCACATCCACCAAATGGGCGGCACCAAAGCGGCTGCCGGTGCGGTACACAGCTGATAGGGCCTTGCGCACCGACTCGGTGGCATCGACGGCCGTATCTGGCTCGAGGCAGAGATCGCAATTGCCACAGGGCTCGGGCAGGGCCTCGCCGAAGTGGCTGAGCAACACCTGACGGCGGCAGCCGCTCGCCTCGGTGAAGCCAATCAGGGCATCGAGCTTGCCGTGCTCAACCCGTTTTTGCTGCTGCTCCGCGTCGGAGTCGTCGATGAAGCGGCGCAGCTGGGGCACATCGCCGCCGCCATGCACCATCCAGGCCAGGGCCGGTAGGCCATCCCGGCCGGCGCGGCCGGTTTCCTGGTAGTAGGCCTCCAGGCTTTTGGGCAGGTCCACGTGAGCCACAAAGCGCACATCCGGCTTGTCGATGCCCATGCCAAAAGCGATCGTGGCAACTACCACCACGCCGCTTTCGCGGCGGAAGCGCTCCAGAGCGGCGCTGCGCACCGCCCCATCCAATCCGGCGTGATACGCAACGGCGTCATATCCCGCCGCCTGCAGGTCGCGGCAGAAGCCATCCACCCGGTTGCGGGAGCGGGCATACACAATTCCTGAAGCGCCGCGGTGGTCGGCGAGCAGCTCAAGCAATTGGCTGCGGACGTCGTCCTTATCGCGCAGCAAATAGCGGATGTTGGGGCGATCAAAGCTGGCCAGAAACACCCGCCCCTGCTCCAATTGCAACAGGGCGCGGATCTCATCTCGGGTGCGGGGATCGGCCGTAGCGGTGAGTGCCAGCCGAGGCACGGCGGGAAATCGCTGGGCCAGCACCGAAAGCTGCAGGTATTCCGGGCGGAAGTCATGCCCCCACTGGGAAACGCAGTGGGCCTCATCAATGGCAAACAACGCCAGGGGTAGGGCAGCAAGCCGCTCGAGGGTGTCCCCCGCCAGCAGGCGCTCGGGAGATAAATAGACCAAATCCAGTTGGCCCGCCCGGAGCAGGCGCCAGCTGTTGGCGGTTTCCTCAGCGCTACAGCTCGAGTGCAGCGCCGCAGCCCGTACCCCCGCCTGACGCAGCCCCTCAACCTGGTCTTGCATCAGGGCGATCAGGGGCGAAATCACCACCGCCGTTCCCGCTCGGCATAGGGCCGGGATCTGGTAGCAAAGCGATTTGCCCCCACCGGTGGGCATCAACACCAGGGCCGAGCCACCAGCCACCACATGCTCAACAATCTCCTGCTGGGGCCCGCGAAATGCGCCGTAGCCAAAAACCTCGCGCAGCACCTGCCCGGGAGAGGCAGGGCTCGCCGCAACGGGCTCTGGCATGGGGATTTCCCTGATCAGACCTTGGCGAACTTCATCGCCGCCGGAGAACCCCAGTCACCAGTCACCTGATAGCCACGGGGATTGGCGCAGAGGTGGCGCAGGATCCAGAACAGGCTCTCTGGGCTGTCCGTGTCCAGGGCCAGCTGCAACTCCTGCAAACTGCGCTCCTGGCCATCGCTGAGCAGGGCTTCGAGCCGCTCCTGCAGCGCCAGAATCAGGGCTGCTGCCTTTTTGCCGGCCTCCACACCCGGCTGGTCGTAGGCGTTGACGTTTACCAGTTCGGCGTAGAGACCGACGGCGCGCTCAAACAGGGCGATCAGGGCCCCTAGGGCTGTGGCATCAAAGCGGCGCAGGGTGATCGAGAGGCTCTGGCGGCCCCCTTCCATCAGGGCCGAACGGGTGCCCTGCAGGAAGCCATCGAGGAAGTCGCCAGGGATCTCATCACCGATGGGGGGGATATCGCTGGGCTCTTCCAGTGCCTCGATGAAGGTCACAAAGAAATTGTCGATGCCATCGCGCAGTTGCTGCACGTAGGCGTGCTGGTCGGTCGAGCCCTTGTTGCCGTAAACGGCAATGCCCTGGTGCACCACCTCACCGCCGCGGTCGTGCTTCTTACCGAGGCTCTCCATCACCAACTGTTGGAGATAGCGGCTGAACACCTCCAGCCGATCGCGATAGGGGAGCACAACCATGTCGCGCTTGCCCTGGCCATGGCCGGCCACAAACCAGGCTGCAGCCATCAGGGCAGCCGGGTTTTGGAGCAGATCAGAGACCCGGGTCAGGGCGTCCATTCGGGCGGCACCGGCCAGAAAGCCGCGCAGATCGGCACCCACCAAGGCCGCCGGCAGCAGGCCAACGGCACTGGTGATGCTGGTGCGGCCGCCCACCCAATCGAACATGTCAAAGCGGCGCAACCACTGGCCGGCCACGGCCACCTGGTCGAGCTTGCTGTCGAGCATGGTGACTGCAACAGCCTGACCGGCCCACTGCCCGCCCCGGGCCTCGAGCCGGGCCTGGGCTTGCTCCATGCCGATGTGGGGCTCAGGGGTGCCGCCGGACTTGCTCACCACCACCACCAAAGTGGTGGCAAGGCGGCCGTCCAGGGCCGCCAAGGTGCGACTCATGCCGGCGGGGTCAACGTTGTCAAAGAAGTGGAAGGGGAGACCCTGACCCTCTTCCTGCAGGGCGCGCACCATCAGCAGCGGGCCGAGGCCGGAACCACCAATACCGATCCAAAGCACGTCGGTGAACGGCTGACCGTTTGGAGCAGAGAGCCTGCCGTCGAGCACATCGCGGCCAAAGGTCTCAATCCGCTCCACCTCGGCGTTGATGTGGGCGGTGGTGGCGGCGTCTGGTGCCAGCTCTGGGGTGCGCAACCAGTAGTGGCCAACCTTGCGCTGTTCATCCGGATTGGCGATCGCACCACCCTCTAGGGCCGCCATCGCCGCAAAGGCCAGCTCGAATCGGGGAGCCAAGGCATCGAGATCGGCCTGGCCGATCGCCATGCGACTCACATCGAGCCAGATACCAAGATCGCTCTCATACCAAAGCAAGTCGCAGAAGCGTTGCCATTGGATCTCGGCATTGGAGCCATCAAAGTTGGCAAGCATGGGCTTGCGGCTCAAGCCGCTCTCGTCGCCAGAACTTAGATCTGACCCCGCCCCAGTACCAGCCCAAGGGTCGGACGGAAGACCGTTCCTTAGTCAGGGGACTAACCCAGAAAAATTCCTTAAGATCAATTCGTACTTAATGAGTGTTTGTGCCTAACCCCACCAGCTATCCGCGCTGGCTTGCCCTAGGCAAGCGGCTGGTAGGGGTTCGGCGTCTCACCGGCCTCACAGCAGTCCTGCTAGCTGTTGCAAGCTTCCCGCTCTCTAACGGTCCAAAAACGCCCCTGCTTCTGCTTGATCCCGGGCTCAGCGGCAGCATCAGCTCCGCTGCTGGCTCCGGGCAACCTGCTGATCCGCTGCAATTTTCACCAGACGAGCTGAAAGAACTGCAGCGCCGCTTTGGTGTCCACGGCCCCCAGCCCCGCCTGGCCCAGTTATTCACCAGTGGTATCGACCAATTAGAGCCGTTGCGCAGCCACACCCTGGGGCGCCTGGTCGAACTTCGTCCCCTGATCCTGGCCGAATCCCGGCGTCAGAGGATCAATCCCGTGTTGGTGACGGCTGTGTTGTTTGACGAAATGCGGCACGCCAAACCGGGCGAAGATCTGCCCCTGGCGGCCCATTCCGGCTTATTCAGCACCCATGGCCCCGCCCAGTTAAGCCTGGGCGAAATGGTGCACCAAGGACTGCTGCCGCCCAATGCCTCCGAAGCCGAAATCACCGCGGCCCGCAACCAGCTGCTCGATCCCGAACGCAACGTGGTGCTGCTGGTGGGCAAATTCGCCCGTCTCAGCCGCGCCCTCGAGCTGCCCCAGCGCCCCCTGCAGGCCAGCGGCAACCCCCGTGACGCCAAGGCCCTAGCCACGCTGGCCTACCTCCACAACGGCAAGCTCGACTACCCCCGCCGCATCCTGCGCACCATGCAGGATCCCGAACTCCATGCCCTGCTTTATGCCACCCGTAAGCAGGCCCCAGCACCACTGATTTAATCAAGCTCACTAATCTAATCAATTCTTGCAAAGCAGGCCGAGGTTTTGTAGTCTGGTTTGCAACTCAGACCAACTGAAGCTACGGGGATCAGCTCGCTCCCCACCCAGGTCCACCGCCCGGTGGGTGGTGATGTTTGACGGGGGGATCGGAAACCGCTGCATCCAGCCGGCTAGCAGGGCCGCCAGGGCGTCGTATTGGGCTGAGGTGTAGCCGCTATGGGCTGGTCCGTCGTCCTCACCATCGAGGGGCGTTTCCAGGCTGATGTGCAAGGCGAAGTTATTAATCGAGCCTCCCACCTTGGCGTTCGTTACAACCCAGCGGCCGTTGAAGGCCGAATTGCCAGCCCCAAAGGCCCGTTTGGAAGGATCGAGCACCTGCACCACCGAGCCATCGCCACCAATCAAGGAGTGGTAGCTCACCTGATCTTCATCGCGGGGATGGGGTGTTACGAAGGTGTTGATAGCTGAACCAATGCCATAAACCGTTTCGTGCAAGACCACCAGCTGGGGGGTGGGATCCACCGGATTACCGTAGGCATCGCGATTGAAGCGATCGCCAAAGTTGGTGGGGTGGATCTGCACCCGCGCCGGGGAGGTTTGAACCCTTTCTGCCAATTGCTGCAGCCTTAAACGCTGGGCTGGATCGCCGGGAGCGCAACTCGCCAGCAGGGGTGATTGCCAAGGCCGGTGGGCCGGAGGCCCCGGTGCCGCCCGACGGCCCGGCTCAGGCGCTGGCGGAGCCTGGCGCACCTCTTCGAGCAGCTCGAGCAGGCTGGGGCGCTTCTGGCCGCCACTCGGTTGGGCTGAGAGGTCGCGAGCAAGCCAGCCAAGCCCGCCCAGGCCGAGTATGGCGCCGGCGCCTAGGGCAAGCCAGAGAGGCCGGGGGCTGGAATTCATGGAGCCTCAAGGCCCAGCCAGCGGCGGCGGCGTTCAGCACAAACTTCGGGAGTGCCCAGATCAGCTGTGCCCAGAGCAGCAGTGCTGGGATCGAGCTGGAGCTGCCAGCTCTCCACTGCTGGTGCCGTTGGCAGCAGCACGGTGCTGCGCACCAAACCGTCCCGGCAGAACAGCAGCTGGTGGGGAATCAGGGGAGCCTCCTGCCGCAGATGCACCATCAAATCGTCAATGCTGCGCAGGCGCATGCCATCGAGGGCAATCCATTCATCGCCCACTACCAGCCCCGCCCGTTGGGCCGGTCCATCGCGGCCCACCCGCTGCACCAGCAAGCCGCCGCTGCCTGGCTCCAAGCGGCAGCCCAGCTCCTGGTTAGCCGCCAGCCGGGGTTCAAGCCGCAGGCCCACATCGGCCAGATAGCCAAATAGGGGCGGATCCTCACATGAGCTGAGCCAGCGGGGCAACAGCTCAGCCAGATCGGGCGCCTGGCTGGCAAAGGCAGCAATCAGGTCTGCCTCCTGGTAACCCCGCCCCACTGCGCCATGGCTGGCCCAAAGCTGCCGCAGCACCATGGGCAGGCCGCTGCCGGTACGGCGTAGGTGCAGGTCCAGCACCAGGGCCAGCACCGCGCCCTTTAGGTAGTAGCTGACCTGGCTGTTGGGGGAGTAGGCATCGGGGCGGTAGAGCTTTACCCAGGCCTCCTCACTGCTGGTGCGCAGGCTCTGCAACCGCCGCCCAACACTGAGCAAGTAGCGGCTCAGATCCGCGCCCAGATCCTCGAGCAGCTCCGCCTCGCTGCTGCAGCCGGCGCAGTGAGGCAACAGCTGATCCACATAGCTCGTGATTCCCTCGGCAAACCAGAGGGTGGGCACCACCACCGCCTGGTCGTAGCGATAGGGACTTAATTCGGCGGGCCGCAGCCGGCGCACGTTCCACTGGTGCAGATATTCATGGGCGGCTAGCTGCAGCAACTTGCGGCGCCCATCAGGCTTGGCCAGGACCCGGCGACCAAACTGCAAGACAGTGCTGTAGTCGTGCTCCAGGCCGCCATAACCGCTTTCGGTGAGGTGCAGCACAAATAGGTAGTGGTCGGCCGCAGGTCGCTCCACACCCATCAACCGGCAGCAGGCCAGGCAAACCTTCTCGAGATCGCTGAGCAGCTGGGGATCACTCTCGAGCAGATCGGCGCCGTGCAGATCCCGGCCCCAACTCACCCAGCGGTGGGGCACGCCGGCGACGCTGAAGTGATAAGGGCGATGGGGACCGACCTCCACCGGCGTATCGATCAGTTGGTCGAAATCGGCGGCAAGCCAGCCCTGCCCCGGACCCTGCAGCTCTGGCAGGGGCACGAAGGCCTCCCAGCTGGGCGGAAGGTTGAGCTGCAGCCGGTGGGGCGACCAACGCTCCCCCTCCAGCTCCAGAACCACGGCTGCTAAGGCCAGAAAGCCGTGGTCGCCATCGAGATGGCAGGTGCGCACCGTGAGCTCGGCGGCCAGCACCGCGTAGCTGATTTCAACTGGTTCGAGGCTGGGAAGCTCTAGCTGCCAACTGCACGGGCTGGTGCGGTGTGGCTCCAGCTGGTGTCCAGCTTGAGTGATTTCCAGACTCTCAAGCTGGCGCACATAGTCGCGGATCAGGTAGGAGCCGGGAGTCCAGGCCGGCAGGGCCAAGCGCAGGCTCAGGTGATGGGGAGTGTGGAGCAGGCGGACCCGCACCAGGTGCTGGTGGCAGGCGGTGAGGTCGAGATGCAGCTCAGGCACGGCGTCAGGACGCCAAGCTCACCTGGGCCCCAGGAAAGGCGCTGGTGGCCTGGCGCAGGGCCAGCTCGGCGGCGTAGCGGCGGGTGATGGCGCCCAGCAGGCGCTGCAGGCTCTGGGAGCGGCTGAGGCGCTGCAGGTCGCCGACCAGGGCAAGGGAGCCGTCGCGGTGGCGCTGCCAGCCCAGCCGTTCACCTCCCGGCAAAACCACTTGCAAAAGAACGGGCTGGCGCTCGGAGGCAAAGCCCTTAAGCACCCCGCCATAGATGGGGGTGTGGCCCAAAGCCACCAAGCTGGCGGCGAGCCCCTCGGCATCGCGCAGCACTGTGGGCAGGATGGTGAGGTGGGACACGGCGCAATGCCCGCTTTTTCAGACCCTAGCGATCAAGAGACCTGCGTCCAGTGGCCATTGCCACCGGAATTGCCCGCGGATTGGGCCAGCGCCCAGCCAATCCTGCGGCTGGGGGTGATGGCTTCCGGAGCTGGCAGCAACTTTGAAGCCCTGGTGCAAGCCTGCGCTGAAGGCCGGCTCCAGGCAGAGGTGGCCCTGCTGGTGGTCAACAACCCCGGCTGCGGTGCCCAGCAACGGGCCGGGCTTCTCTCCATACCTTGCCAAGTGCATGACCACCGCAGCGTTGCCAGCCGCGAGGCCCTCGATCAGGCCCTTGTGGCGGCTTTTCAGTCAGCCGGCGTTGATGTGGTGGTGATGGCGGGCTGGATGCGCGTCGTGACGCCCACCCTGATCGGCGCCTTCCCCGAGCGTCTGATCAACATTCATCCCTCGCTGCTGCCCAGCTTCCGCGGCCTTGATGCGGTGGGCCAGGCCCTGGCTGCCGGGGTCACCCTGGCCGGTTGCACTGCCCACCTGGTGTGCGAGGAGGTTGATGCAGGGCGCATCCTGGTGCAGGCGGCGGTGCCGGTGTTAGCAACGGACGACCACGCCAGCCTCAGCGCCCGCATCCATCGCCAGGAGCACCGCATCCTGCCCCTGGCTGTAGCCCTCACCGCCCAGCAGCTTGCGGCTCAGGGATAGAAGGGGAGCAAAGGCAGGCCGGCGGTGGGCTCAAGCCCGGCCATCAGGTTGAGACATTGCACCCCCTGGCCGGCCTGGCCCTTGACCAGGTTGTCGATGGCAGCCATCACGATCAGCTGGCCGGTGCGGCGATCCACCTGCACCGAGAGCAGGGCCCGGTTGGTCTGGCGCACCCATTTGGTGGAGGGGTAGGTGCCCACCGGCAGCACCTCAACGCAGGGGGCCTGGCGGTAGGAGGAAGCCAGCAGGGTGGCGCAGTCTTCAGCGGTGAGGCCTGGGTCGCGCAGACGGCAGTAGACGGTGGCCAGCAGGCCCCGCACCATTGGCATCAGGTGCGGGGTGAACTGCAGCTGGATCTCATGGCCCGCCACCCGGCTAGCCAGCTGCTCGATCTCACTGGTGTGGCGGTGGCCCACCACCCCATAGGGAGCAACCGCCTCGGAGCATTCCGCCAGCAGCAGGTGCTCCTTGGCAGCCCGACCACCACCGGAGGTGCCGGTTTTGGCGTCGATAACGATGCCGGTGGTGTCGATCAGCCCTTGCTTCAAGAACGGCAACAGCCCCAGCAGTGAGGCCGTGGGGAAACAGCCAGGAGCCGCTATCAAGCGGGCGGTGCGAATCGCCTCCGCCTCCCATTCGGGCAGGCCATAGACGGCCTCAGCGCAGAGGTCGTCATCGCTGCGGGGCACCTCCCGGGCCTCGCTGGCATACACCTCCTGCCAGCGGCCGAGGCTGCTGAAGCGGTAGTCGGCGGAAAGATCAACCACCCGCACACCCCGCTGCAGCAGGGGCGGCACCAGCTGGGCCGCCAGGCCATTGGGCAGGCTGAGCACCGCGAAATCAGCCGCCGCTGCGATGGCATCGGGGTCTGGGGTTTGCACCACCGGGTCGCCGGCCAGGGGCAAAAAGGGCACCAGCTCACTCCAGCGCTTGCCGCTGCTGCGCTCGCCGCCCAAGAAGCTGACATCCAGGGCAGGGTGCTGGTGGAGCAGGCGCAGGGTCTGCAGGCCGCCGTAGCCACTGGCGCCGATTACCGCAACACGCTTGTTGGCCATGGCAAGGCCCGGAGGCAGGACGAAGGGGCTTTATAAAGGATGATTGCGCCAGGGCCCAGTCCCCGCCCGCACTCCGTTGACCCTCCTGCGCGACTCGAGTTCCTCACCCTTGCCAGCCGGTTCCAGCCCGGAGGTCACTTTGAACGGGGAAGAACGAATCGCCTTTGACTCAGTTGCCGATGGTCTCGCCGCGATCCGCAACGGCGAATCAATCGTGGTGGTAGATGATGAAAATCGGGAAAATGAAGGCGATCTGATCTGCGCCGCGCAGTTTGCAACGCCCGAGCAGATCAACTTCATGGCCACCGAAGCTCGGGGCCTGATCTGCCTAGCCATGGAGGGTGAACGGCTCGATGCCCTGGATCTGCCGCTGATGGTGGATCGCAACACCGACAGCAACCAGACCGCCTTCACGGTGAGCGTCGATGCGGGCCCAGAGAACGGTGTCAGCACGGGAATTTCCGCCGACGATCGCGCCCGCACCATCCAGGTGGCGATCCACCCCCACACCCGTCCGGCCGACCTGCGCAGGCCAGGCCACATCTTCCCGCTGCGGGCCAAGCAAGGCGGCGTGCTGAAGCGCGCTGGACACACCGAGGCCGCCGTCGATCTAGCCCGGCTTTCGGGCCTGTATCCGGCCGGCGTGATCTGCGAAATTCAAAACAGTGACGGCTCCATGGCCCGGCTACCCCAGCTGGCTGCCTACGCCAAACGCCACGGATTACGCCTGATCAGCATTGCCGAACTGATCAGCTACCGCCTCGACACCGAGCGCTTCGTGCAGCGCCAG
>JBIKWZ010000010.1:0-50795 GCA_044356035.1 Cyanobium sp.
AGCGGCCATGCCCAGCGCCTTCGGCGACTTCCGCGCCATCGGCTACCGCAACGAACTCGATGGCAGCGAGCATGTGGCCATCATCAAGGGCCAACCGCAGCTGGCTAAGGAGCCGGTGCTGGTGCGGGTGCACAGCGAGTGCCTCACCGGGGATGCCTTTGGTTCGCTGCGCTGCGACTGCCGGCCCCAATTAGAGGCTGCCCTGCGCATGATCGAAGCCGCCGGCGTTGGGGTGGTGGTGTATCTGCGCCAGGAGGGCCGGGGCATTGGCCTGATCAACAAGCTCAAGGCCTACTCCCTGCAGGACACCGGCCTCGACACGGTGGAAGCGAATGAACGCCTTGGCTTTGCTGCCGACCTGCGCAACTATGGAGTGGGAGCTCAAATCCTCAGCGACCTGGGTATTCAGCGACTGCGCCTGATCACCAACAACCCGCGCAAGATCGCTGGCCTCGGTGGCTATGGCCTGCAGGTCGAAGACCGGGTGCCGCTGGTGATGGATGCCGGCAGCCACAACGCCGCCTACCTGCAAACCAAGCGCATCAAACTTGGCCACCTGATGGGTGATGGTCCCTCCTGCCCGATCGGTGGACCCACGGCAGTGCTGGCCTGGCACGGCCAGGTGGCCAGCAGCGGTCAGCTGGAGCAGCTGCAGCTTTGGGCCCTGAAGCAGGGGCTGCAGGTGGAGCGAGAGGAGCATCCAAGGCTGCTGGCCCTGCTCGACCAGCCCCAGCTGGCGGTGCTACTGGGCTGCCCAGACGGCCGCCTGCTCAGCGCTGCAGACCTGGCTGCCAGCCTGCAACAGTTGATGCAGCAGGGAGAGAGCCAGCGCCTTTCGCTGCTGCTGGCCCCCGATGCCCAGCGCTTGACCCACCCCAGCGCAACGCTGGAGCCCGAGTTTCGCGACCTGAAGGACCTCCGTCCTGGCGAAAACGAGAGCTGCCCGCTACTGAGCCTGCAGCCAGGGGCGTTTGTGGTGTGGCGAGCAGCCTGAGCCAATTGTCCTCAGGGAGCCTGCGAATCAGGTCTCGTAGAGCGATGGAGGTCCTGAAAATCAGTGTGGAGTGAGGGACCGCCTTGATTTCCTGCATCACGGCTGTCACCCTCCTGTGCGGTTCCGGGCTCGGGCGATTCTCTCGCTGCGAGTTGCCTATTACTCTTAAAACCCTGCAATGGGTCATCAGGGATGCTTCACGTCAGCCAGCTCGATCGTGGCAGCGCAGAGCGTTTCAATTCCTCCCACCAGGTGCACGTGCCTCTGGGGGATGGCCGGCACCTGATCACCCTTAGCGGCATCGTCACATTGGATTACAAGTCCGCCCACCAAGCCCAGCGTCACTCCCAGACCAGTGGGTGGGCTGAAGAAGATCTTCAACTGGATTTGTTACTCCCCACTGAACTCGTGGCGGACGGAAAATGTCTTCGCCTTGAGCAATGCGCCCCTCTGCTAACGATCAATGCCGTCGGGGGTGTCTCAACTGTCGGCTGGGCTGTCAATGCGTGCCAGGGGCCAGGCCCGATCGAGCTGTCTGAGATTTTGCCCATCCGGGCCGGGATCGGGGTGTTCAACACGGGGGAAGTCCTGCACTCGATCGGTTATTACGTGACCTTGAGCGCACGCTCCGTTGCCCCTTGAGGCCGATCGGCCACTGTGAAAGCTCCAAATCCAATAGTTGCTCCCCTGAGCGTCCAACTCCAGATGTAGGGCCTGGGCATACCGGCAGTGGAGTGGGGGGCGTTAGCTGCAGCGCTGATCTGGAGTCAGAGCAGCGGCCCCTTGCAGATCTGGGCACCGAGCTAATGGTTCAGCCCGGTGCCTTCCTGATCTGGCGCTAACTCAGTCCTGGATGGTCACCTTGTTGATACGGCTGCCGTTCTTGAGGGCCGTGACCACATCCATGTTGCCGGTGAGGCCAAAAACGGTGTGCACGCCATCGAGGTGGGGCTGGGCTCCGTGGCAGATATAAAACTGAGAGCCGCCCGTGTTCTTACCTGCATGGGCCATGGCCAGGGTGCCCGCCTGGTGCTTCTGGCTATTGATCTCGCAGTCGATCTGGTAGCCGGGGCCGCCGGTACCGGAGGTGCCACGGGCTCCTTCACGGCTATTGGGGCAGCCGCCCTGGGCCATGAAGCCGGGGATCACGCGGTGGAAGGCCAGACCGTCGTAGAAGCCCTCCTTGGCGAGCTTGGTGAAGTTGGCCACGGTGTTGGGTGCATCGGCCTCGAACAGTTCGAGTTCGATGGTGCCGGCGTCGGTCTCCATCAAGGCTTTGGTCACAGCGGCAGGGAACAAAGGTCGACTTTATGGGGTGGCACGGGTGAACCGGTTGAAACGCCGTGCTGAGAATGGGTAAAGCTCTAGCCGGACAAACCACGGTCCTGCCGGACCAACCCTTTTCAACGCCCCGTAGCCAGACCCCGCCGCCGATGAGCAGCCCCACCCCCAACTCCCCTAACGGCATCGATCTCAGCCGCGCCCGCCTGGGGATCCTGGGGGGCAGTGGTCTCTACTGCATGGAGGGCCTAGAAGACATTCAAGAGCTCACGATCGAAACGCCCTACGGAGCCCCCTCCGATGCCCTGCGGCTCGGCCGTATCGGCGATCTGGAGGTGGTGTTCCTGGCCCGTCATGGCCGCCACCACAGCCACACCCCCAGCGAGGTTCCCTACCAGGCCAACCTCTGGGCCCTGCGCCACCTCGGCGTGCGCTGGATCCTGTCGCTGTCGGCGGTGGGCTCCCTGCAGGAGCAGGTTCGGCCCCTCGACATGCTTGTGCCGGATCAATTCATCGATCGCACCCACCAAAGGCCGCTGACGCTTTTTGGCGAGGGGCTGGTGGCCCATGTGGCTTTTGCCGAGCCCTTCTGCCCCGTGCTCAGCCGCCTGCTAACCGATGTGGCCGAAAGCCTGATGCCCGAAGGCCGCAAGCTGCACCGCGGCGGCACCTACCTCTGCATGGAGGGGCCGGCCTTCTCCACCAGGGCCGAATCGGAGCTCTACCGCTCCTGGGACTGCGAAGTGATCGGCATGACCAATCACACCGAAGCGCGCCTGGCCCGGGAAGCCGAGATTGCCTACGCCACCCTGGCAATGGTGACCGACTACGACTGCTGGCACCAGGAACACGCCTCGGTGACAGTGGAAATGGTGATCGCCAACCTGCACGCCAACGCCAGCCTGGCCCAGCAGATCGTGCGGCTAGCTGCCCAGCGGGTTGAGGCCCAGCGACCCACCAGCAGCGCCCACCAGGCCCTGCGCCATGCCCTGATGACGCCCAAGGAGCACGTGCCTGCCGCCACCCGCCGCAAGCTCGACCTGTTTACGGCTCCCTACTGGGGCCCCTTCAGCTGAGCGCCGCAGGCCGCCAGCGCCTGGCGCAGGCTTGGGCCATGGCTGGCCAGATGGGCGGCGGCTGAGGCCGCATCCAGCCCAGTGGCCGCGATCAGCAAGGCCAGCTTCACGGAGCCGCCGCTCTGCTGCAGCAGTTCCCGGCCGCGCTGCCGCTCCAGTCCAGCAAGATCGCGCAGGATGCGCAGGGCCCGATCCTCCAGCTTGCTGTTGGTGACGGCCACATCCACCATGCGGTTGCCGTGCACCTTGCCCAGGCGCACCATCACGCTGGTGGAGAGCAAATTGAGGGCCATCTTGGTGGCGGTGCCGGCCTTGAGCCGGGTGGAGCCCGCCAGCAGTTCAGGGCCCGTAAGCAGGCGAATGTCGATGGAGCAGGGCATTGGCACCTGCTCGGCTGGCACGCAGGCCATGGCGATTGCCAGGGCTCCGATCGCCTGCGCGTGCTCCAGGGCCCCGAGCACGTAGGGAGTGGTGCCGCCAGCAGCGATGCCCACCAAACAATCGGCCGGGCCAAAGCCGCGCTCCTCCAGGTCGCTGCGGCCAGCAGCTGCCAGATCCTCCAGGCCCTCGGAGCTGCGCAGCAGGGCTGGGGCGCCGCCAGCGAGCACGCCCTGCACCAGCTCAGGCGCCGTGCAAAAAGTTGGCGGACACTCAGCGGCATCGAGCACACCAAGCCGGCCGGAGGTGCCGGCTCCTAGGTAAAAAAGTCGCCCGCCGGCCTGCAAACGGGCAGCGATGGCCTCAACGGCGGCAGCCAGGGCCGGGGCCGCCGCTTCCAGGGCCCGCTGGGGCTCCCGTTCGTTGGCACAAAAAAGGCCCACCAGCTCATCGGTGGGCAGCTGGTCGAGCCGCTCGCTGAGGGGATTGGCCTGCTCGGTGAGCAGGTGGCCGCGATCAGTGCCGCTCACAGGAGGGCTGCTCACAGATGGGCCGGTCACAGCAGGCCCTCCAGTTGACGGCGGAAGGCTTCGAGGCTGGGGTCACCGCTGCTCTCGCTTGCCTGCTCCTGCTGCTCCCGCTGCTCCTGCCAGTTGGTTACGTCCATGTTGCGCTCAGGCGGCGCAATCAGCAGCCGGTCTTCAGCGCTCTGGGGCAGGAAGCCCGCCGGCACAAAGCGGGCCTCATAGCCCGCCTCGCCGCAGAAAATCTCCATCTCCTCGCGATCGAGCGGCTCCACGGTGGGCACGGGGAAGTCCTGGGCTTCGAGCAATCCGGCGTAGCGCTCCGCATCGTCGCTGTCTTCAAACAGCAGCACCACCGTGCGGCCGTTTAGCTCCAACGAATGGATGCCTTCCTGATCGGTTCCAGCATCAAAGAGCAGCACATGCACCGGCATGGATCGCGGCATGGGGCAATGGCCCTCCAGTGTGTCACCGGTGCTGGTCGTCGGGGTCGTCGGCGAGCTCCTGCAGCCGTTTGTAGAGGGCTGCCTCCGCCTCACCCAGCTGCTCCGGCACCAGGATCCGCACCTCCACCAGCTGGTCGCCGCGCTGCTCAGCCCACTCCTGGCCCCGCCCCCGCAGGCGCAGCAAGCGGCCGCTGGAGGAGCCGGCCGGCACCCGCAGTTTCACCGGCCCGCGCAGGGTGGGCACCACCACCTGGCAGCCCAGGGCCGCTTCCGCTGGGGTCAGCTCGAGGGGGTAGAGCACCCGCAGGCCGTCGATGCGCAGGCCTTCCTCGGTGCGCACCCGCAACTGCAGGAAATGATCACCGCCGCCAGGGGTCACCCCCGCCAGCCGCAGGCGCCAGCCATCGCCGGCAAAAGGAGGGGTCCACACCTCCACCGCCGTGCCATCAACCAGCTCCAGCTCCAGCCGCTCCCCCTGCAAAGCCTGCTCCGGCGTGAGCTCCACCAGGCTCTCCTGGTCGCTGGAAGCCCGCACCGGTGGCGGCGGCGGCGGCGCGGCAGTTACCGATCCAGAAGCATGAGACGGATTTTCCGCAGGCGGCTCGGGCTCTGGTTCCTGCCACTCGGGTTCGGCAGCACGGCGGGGACGACGGCGTTCACCAAAAAGCACCTCGAGGTATGCCTCGAAGTCCGGGAAACCGGAAGCAAAGGGATCCTGGGACTCCCGGCCCGGGCCGTCAGCGGGCATACCGGCCTCCCAGGACTGGCGGCGGCGCGGATCTGAGAGCACCGCATAGGCCTCGTTGACCAGCTTGAAGCGCTCCTCCGCCAGCGGGTCGTTGCCATTGAGATCGGGGTGCCAGCGGCGGGCTTGGGCCCGGAAAGCACGCTTGAGGTTGCTGGCATCGGCGCCAGGCTCGAGGCCCAGCACCGACCAGTAGTCGGCCGGGGCGGCGGGGCTAGAGGTCACCGGTAGGAACCATCCCCCCAGGGATCTGAGTCGCTGAGGGGCCGGCGCTCGCGGGCTACCGGCTCAGGTTCGCGATAGGGATCCCTGTAGGGCTCCCTGTAAGGCTCGCGGTAGGGATCCCGGTCGTAGCGACTGGGGGGAGCGGCCCAGGGATCGCTGCCAGGGCGGTTCCAGTCGTCCCAGTCGTCATCGGCAAACAACTCATCTTTGAGCGAGCCCAGGGTGTTCTTGAGTCCCTGAAGCGGCCCCTGCTCTGCCTTGCGCTCACTCTGCAGGCGGCGGTTGAGACCAAACAGAGCTTCCTGCAGCTGGCTCACGGCCAGCTCCAGCTCCACCAAGTCGTCGGCAGCCAGCAAATCCTGCACATCGCGCAGGGCCATCTCCACGGAGCGCTGCTGGCGCTCGGCGCCGTAGGGGCCCAGTTCAAGGGATGCGTCGCGCAAACGGCGCTCCGCCTGAGCCACCAGGGTTTGGGCGCGGTTGCGGCGATCAATCTCGGCTCGCTTGCGCCGATCCTCGCTGGCCTTGAGATCGGCCTCCTCAATCAACTTGGTGATCTCCTCCTCGCTGAGGTTGGAGCCCCCCTGGATGCTGACGCTCTGCTGGCGCCCGGTGGTGCGGTCAGTAGCCGACACCTGCAGCAGGCCGTTGGCATCGATGTCGAAGGACACTTGCACCTGGGGCACACCCCGAGGCGCCGGCGGAATGCCCGAGAGACGAAAACGCCCCAGGCTCTTGTTATCAACCGCCATCTGCCGCTCCCCCTGCAGCACGTGGATCTCCACAGAGCTTTGGTTGGCTTCGGAAGTGCTGAACAGGTCGCTCTTACGCACTGGGATCGAGGTGTTGCGAGGAATCAGCACCTTCATCACGCCGCCAATGGTTTCCAGGCCCAGCGATAGGGGCGTGACGTCGTTGAGCATCAGATCGCGCAGCTCACCGGTGAGGATCCCAGCCTGTACCGCAGCACCGATTGCCACCACCTCATCGGGGTTCACCGACTGGCAGGGCTCCAGCGGAATAAGGGTGCGCACCATCTGCTGCACCATCGGCATGCGGGTGCAGCCACCCACCAGCACGACGTCGTCGATGTCTTCGGCCGCGAAGGCTGAATCCCGCAGGGCCCGCTGCACCGGCCGCAGCAAGCGATCCAGCAGATCGGGGCAGAGGCCCTCAAACACCCGCCGCTCCAGGGTGGTTTCGATATGCAGCGGCCCGTCGGGGCCGGTGGCAATAAAAGGCAAGGAAATCGGCGTGCTCTGGACGCCACTTAGCTCGATCTTGGCTTTCTCCGCTGCTTCGGTGAGCCGCTGGAGCGCCTGGCGGTCGCGACGCAGATCAATGCTGTGCTCCGCCAGAAAGGCATCGGCCAGCCAGTCGACGATGCGCCGGTCCCAGTCGTTGCCGCCCAGCTGGGTATCGCCGCTGGTGGCCTTCACATCGAACACCCCTTGGGCGATGCGCAGCACGGACACGTCAAAGGTGCCACCGCCCAGGTCAAACACCAGCACCCGCTTGACAGTGCTGCGATCGAAGCCGTAGGCCAGGGCAGCCGAGGTGGGCTCATTGAGGATTCGCTCAACGCTGATCCCAGCCAGGCGGCCGGCATCGCGGGTGGCCTGGCGCTGGGCGTCGTTGAAGTAGGCCGGCACGGTGATCACCGCCGCTTCCACGGGTTCGCCGAGGTAGGTGGCGGCGTCATCACAGAGCTTGCGCAGCACGCTGGCAACCAGCTCTTCAGGAGCGTATTCGCGTTCAGTGACTGGGCACACCACCCGCACGTTGCCCTGGTCGTTGGCCCGCACGCTGTAGGGCACCGACAGACTGTCCTCCTCGAGCTCGTCCCACTGACGGCCAACGAAACGCTTGAGGTTGGCGAAGGTATTGCGTGGATTAAGCACGAGCTGACGCCGGGCCAGCTGGCCGACGAGCAACTCCTGGTCGCGGCTGAAGCCCACCACCGAGGGGGTGGTGCGGCCGCCCTCAGCGCTGGCGATCACCTGGGGACGGCCCCCCTCCAGTACCGCCACCACGGAGTTTGTGGTGCCCAGGTCGATGCCAACTATCCGGGACATGGCACCCCTTTTCTTAGCTGCATGCGCCTAGAACCCCGTCGACCCATGGAAACGGCGGCTCAGCCCCGCGCTGTTGAAGCCCAAAACTAATGGGCTAACAGACGTTAATCACTGCTTAAACGGCGGCGAGGGCAACGCTTCGTAGATTTCTATTGGATCGGCCGCTCAGCGCTGACCGATGCAAAGCCATCCCTACCCATGCTGACGGACTCCAGCCAAGCGGGCTCAGGCCCAGTGAATCCCAATCGCAATCTGGCTGCTGACGCCTTCACCCTGCGTCGCCGCCCACCCACGGAAAAGCTGATCGACCTCGGCTTTCGGCAGCTAACGCTGGTGCTTTCCTCCTTTGTGGCAATTGTGCTGCTGGGCATATTTCTCACCGTGTTCCAAGGGGCCCGGGAGGCGATCTCCAGTTTTGGGCTCAGCTTCCTCACCACTTCCAGCTGGGATCCAGTCAACGAGGAATACGGAGCCTTCATCGCCATTTACGGCACGTTGGTGAGCTCGATCCTGTCGCTGGCAATCGCCATTCCCTTGGGTGTGGGCACAGCGATCTTTATCACCGAAGATCTGATCCCCAGCTCCCTGAGGGAGGCGATTGGCTTGATGGTGGAACTACTTGCCGCCATCCCTTCGGTGGTGCTCGGGCTTTGGGCCATCTTTGTGATGGAGCCGGCTATCCGCCCAGCCCTCAACCTGCTGCACAACCTTTTGGGTTGGACCCCTTTCTTCAACACCGTGCCACAGGGTCCTGGCATGGCCCCGGCCATCTTGATCCTGGTGGTGATGGTGCTGCCGATCATCACGTCCATCTCACGAGATGCCCTCAACCAGGTGCCGCTAGAGCTGCGCCAGGGGGCTTACGGGGTGGGGACAACCCGCTGGGGGGCAATCTTCAGCGTGATTTTGCCAGCCGCAGTTTCGGCCATAACTGGCGGCGTGATGCTTGCCCTGGGTAGGGCCATGGGGGAAACCATGGCGGTCACGATGATTATTGGCAACGCCCTCAACTTTGATCTCTCTCTGCTTGCCCCGGGCAACACAATCGCAGCGATGCTTGCCAACCAGTTTGGTGAAGCCGATGGCATCCAGGTATCGGCGCTTATGTATGCCGCATTAATCCTGATGCTGCTCACATTTGCGGTAAATGTGGCGGCTCAATGGCTCGTTCGTCGTCTCAGCCTGCGTTACTGATCACCACCATGGCTAACCCTTCTCCGATCACCTACGACAACACCGCCCTGTTTGACCGGCGGCCGTTGCATTTCGACCCGGGCCTGCGCCGCAATCGACTTAACCTGCTGTTTACCAGCATCGCTGGCATATTTGCCGCCATAGCGGTGCTGCCGCTGGTGCTGGTCCTGTTCCACGTGTTGATGCAGGGCGGTCGCCTAATCAGCGCAAGCCTTTTCACCCAGCTACCACCACCACCCGGCCTGGATGGAGGCGGCATTGGCAACGCCATCCTTGGCACAATCTTGGTGACCCTGATCGCATCCTTGATCGCCATCCCAGTGGGCGTAGGAGGGGGCATCTACCTCAGCGAGTACTCCAGCCGAGGCTGGTTTGCCCAGTTCGTCAGCTTCGGCAACGACGTGTTAGCCGGGGTGCCATCGATCATCTGCGGCGTTTTCGTTTACGGAATCGTCGTAGCCACCCGGGTATTTTTCGACCAGAGCTACAGCGCCATGGCTGGCGGCATCGCCCTATCGGTGTTGATGCTGCCCACGGTGATTAAGACCACCGATGAAGGTCTCAAGCTGGTGCCCCAGGAGCTGCGCTGGGGCGCCTACGGAGTGGGCGCTTCCAAGTTTGTGACCGTGACGCGCATCACCTTGCCATCGGCCTTTACTCCGATAGCAACTGGAATCGTGCTTTCGATCGCCCGGGCCGCCGGCGAAACGGCTCCCTTGATATTCACGGCACTTTTCTCACCCTTCTGGCCTGAGGGGGTGTTTAATCCGATCGCCACCATGTCGGTGCTGATCTTCAATTTCGCGATCATGCCCTATGAGGCCCAAAACGAACTTGCATGGGCAGCTTCATTTGTGCTGGTGATAATGATCCTGGCCGCCAACCTGCTGGCCCGCTGGATCAGCCGAATGGCCAAAGTCTGAAGCCCAAACCTCCAGTCCTCCCCTTTCCCATTCCTTTCAGAGCCATGACCAGCAGCCTCCACTCCAGCCAATCCGTCGCCACTAGCCAAGGGGATGTCTGCATGTCCCTGCAGAACGTCACCATCTCCTACGGCAAGTTTGAGGCGGTGAAGAATGTCTTCATGGACATCCCTCGCGGCCGGGTGACAGCCTTTATTGGTCCTTCTGGGTGCGGCAAGTCGACCGTGTTGCGCGGTCTCAATCGGATGAACGATCTGATACCGGGCTGCAAGCTCAAGGGCAGAGTTGTGTTCGACGGCCACGATCTCTACGACCCCAAGGTGGATCCAGTAGAGGTGCGCAGGCGCATTGGCATGGTGTTCCAGAAGCCCAATCCCTTCCCCAAAACAATTTACGAAAACATCGCCTTCGGCGCCCGGATCAACGGCTTCAAGGGCGATATGGATGAGCTAGTGGAGCGCTCCCTGCGTAAGGCTGCGGTGTGGGATGAATGCAAAGACAAACTTAGGGAGAGCGGTTTTGCCCTGTCGGGCGGCCAGCAGCAGCGCCTTTGCATCGCCCGGGCCATCGCCACCGAACCCGAGGTGATCTTGATGGACGAGCCCTGCTCAGCCCTTGATCCGATCTCCACACTGAAGATCGAAGAAACAATGCATGAGCTGAAGCGAAGCTACACGATCATCATCGTGACCCACAACATGCAGCAAGCCGTGCGAGTGGCTGATCAAACGGCCTTCTTTAATGCCGAAGCCGTGGAAGGTGGCACCGGCAAGGTGGGCTACCTGGTGGAGTTCAACGACACCGAACGGATCTTCAATGCCCCCGGCCAGCAGGCCACCCAGGACTACGTGAGCGGCCGATTCGGCTGACAAATACCTTGGCAAACCATGGATTGATTCACTCAATCTCGGTAGACCATGAAAAAGCCGGCCGCAAGGCCGGCTTTATAACGGAGAGGGAGGGATTCGAACCCTCGATAGAGTTGCCCCTATACAGCATTTCCAGTGCTGCGCCTTCGACCACTCGGCCACCTCTCCAGGGGCAAAATGGGGCAACCAGACGGCAATGTAGCAGCATGACTCTCACCCATCCGATCACGGTTCACTGGCTCCAAACCGGCCAGGTGATTCGCCACGAGGTTCCCGAAGGGGAATACATCCTGCGCAGCTTTGAGCAGCAGGGAGATCCCCTGCCTTTTAGTTGCCGCAACGGCTGCTGCACCGCCTGCGCCGTGCGCGTTATCAGCGGTGAAATCGATCAGCGCGAGGCCCTGGGGCTGTCGCGGGAGCTGCGCGGGCGTGGCTACGGACTGCTTTGCGTGGCCCGGGCCACCGGACCCTTGGAGGTGGAGACCCAGGACGAGGACGAGGTCTACGAACTGCAGTTTGGCCGGCACTTTGGCCGCGGCAAGGTGCGCAGCGCCCTGCCCCTGGAGGAGGAATGAACCCAACCAGCACCGCGGCCTACGAGCAATCGGGCCTGAGCAGCGGCGAGCTCGAACACCTAACGACGGTGGCGCGCCGGGCGGCGGAGGCCGGAGGCGAGCAACTGCGCCAGCACTTTGGCCGCTTGGAGCAGGTGCGAGAGAAGGGACGCTCCGGCGATCTGGTCACAGAAGCAGACCATGCAGCTGAAGCAGCGGTGCTGGCGCTGCTCGAGACCGAAACCCCGCAGATTGGCGTTCTCGCTGAAGAGAGCGGACGCCGCTCCAGGCCCGGCGATCTGGAGTGGTGCGTCGATCCCCTCGATGGCACCACCAACTACGCCCACAGCTACCCGCTGTTTTGCACCTCGGTGGGCTTGTGCTGGCGCGGCCAGCCCCTGCTCGGCGCCCTAGCTGCACCGGGCCTGGAGCAGCTCTATTGGGCCGCCCCCGGCCTGGGCTCCTGGTGCAATGGCAGCAAGTTGGCCGTAAGCGGCTGCCCCAGCCTCGAGCAGGCCTTGCTGGTGACCGGCTTTGCCTACGACCGCCGCAGCCGACTCGACAACAACTACGCCGAATTCGCCTGGTTTACCCACCGCAGCCAGGGCGTGCGCCGCGGCGGCTCGGTGGCCCTGGATCTGGCCTTCGTGGCCGCCGGCAAGCTTGATGGCATTTGGGAGCGGGGCCTATCGCCCTGGGATCTAGCCGCCGGTGTGGTGCTGGTGGAGCAAGCCGGCGGTGTGGTGAGCGCCTATGACGGCTCGGCATTTGCGATCGACTCGGGGCGGATCCTGGCCTGTGGAGCGACCCTGCAACCAGCCCTGATCGAGGGCCTGGCGTCCTGCCGCCCCCTGGCCGGCGCCAGCTATGGCGCCCCCGAACTCGACTCCCCCTGATTCGATCCATAGGATCAGCCCACCCCTTCCCAACTTCAACGCCGCAATGGCCCTGCAACCTGCCGCTGGCGTTCGGGATCTCAACCCCCGTGAAGTTGAGGGCAACCGGCGCATCGCCGATCAGTTAGCAGCTGTGTATCGGCTCTGGGGCTACCAGGAGGTGGCGCCACCCAGCTTTGAGCGGCTCGACACCCTGGAGGCTGGTGGTGGCATCGACGGCCGCGAGCTGGTGCGGCTGGCAAGTGATGAGCCGCTGGGGTTGCGGCCGGAGCTGACCGCCTCGATCGCCCGCGCCGCCAGCACCCGCCTGGCCGATCGGCCCCGTCCCCTGAGGCTCTGGGCCATGGGCAGCACCTTCCGCAGCTCCATGGCTGAAGGCGGCTCCCAGCGGCTGCATGAACAGTTGCAGAGCGGCGTGGAGCTGCTCGGGGCCCAAACCGCCGCCGCCGACGTGGAGCTGATGCGGCTGCTGCTTGCAGCCGCCGGAGCTCTTGGACTGCAGGCCCATCACCAACCTCGCCTCCTTGTAGGGCACCACGGGGTGCTCAGCGCACTGCTGAGTCAGCTGCCCCAGCAGCAGCAGGGCGCGGCCCGCGCCGCCCTCACCAACTTCGATCCCCTGGCGCTGGCCCAACTGGCCCTCCCCGATTCTGATCGGCAGCGACTGGGCAACCTGATGCGCCTGCGCGGCGAGCCAGCCAAGGTGCTTTACCAACTGGAGCAATGGCTCGGCCCAATACCCCTGCTAACGGAGCTGGGCGAGACCCTGGCAGCGGTGGCCCCGGCCGCAGAGCGCCTGGGGGTGCAGTTGCAGCTCGACCCCAGTTTCCAGCCCTACTTCGCCCTTTATGACGGCCTGGTGCTGAAGCTGGTCTGCCAGGGCCAGGAGGTGCCGGTGGAGATTGCCAGCGGCGGTCGTTACGACGCCCTGGTGGGTCGCTTTTGCCCAGAGCCAAGCGAAGCTGCGGGAGTGGGTTTTGGCTTCGATGTGGGAGCGGTGCGGGAGCTGGTGGCACCTGCCATAGAGAGCCCTTCGCCGGTACTTGTGGCCTACGGCAACCCCCAGCACCTGGCCGCAGCCCTCGATCAGCTGGAGGCCCTGCACCAGATGGGCACCTGCGCTGAACTGCTCAGCGGGGCCTGCGCCAATCAGGCGGAAGCTGAGGCCCTCGGCCAGGCCCGCGGCTGCGGCCGTACCCTCTGGATCGCTCCCTAAAATTCACAGATGGCTCACACGATCGTCACCAACGTCTGCGAGGGCGTAGCCGATTGCGTTGATGCCTGCCCCGTGGCTTGCATCAACCCCGGCCAAGGTGCCAACAGCAAGGGCACAAACTTTTATTGGATCGACTTCGACACCTGCATCGATTGCGGCATCTGCCTGCAGGTGTGTCCCGTGCAGGGGGCCATCCTTCCTGAAGAAAAGCCCGAGCTGCAGCAGGCAGGCTGAGTGGGGCAGGAGGCAGGATGAGCGGTTCATCACTTAGCTAAGCCAAGACTTAGCCAAGCCTGAGTTCGGAGACCCCTCCCCCAGAGCCCTTGAGCCGGCAGGCCCAAGCTCCGTAAGGTTTGGCCCAACGACTTAAGGCTTGCCATGACGGTGCTGGAACAGGGCCAGATTCAGATCCACACTGAAAACATCTTTCCGATCATCAAAAAGGCCGTTTACAGCGGCCATGAGGTGTTTCTGCGGGAGCTGGTGAGCAATGGCGTGGATGCCATCAGCAAGCGGCGCATGGCGGCGATGGCTGGCGACTGCAGCGAAGGGCCAGAAGCCAAGATTTCGATCCGCATCGACCGCGAGGCCCAAACCCTCACCATCTCCGACAACGGCATCGGCATGAATGTCGATGAGGTGAAGCGCTACATCAATCAGGTGGCCTTTTCCAGCGCCGAAGACTTTCTCGAGAAATACAAGCAAGAAAGTGACGCGATCATCGGCCACTTCGGCCTGGGCTTCTATTCCAGCTTCATGGTGGCCAAGCAGGTGGAGCTGGTGAGCCTCTCGGCCAGTGCTGGCGCTGAGGCGGTGCGCTGGAGCTGTGATGGCTCCCCCAACTTCAGCCTGGAGGTGGCCGAGCGCAGCGAGCCCGGCACTGACGTGATCCTGCATCTGATGGAGGAGGAGCTCGAATACATCGAGCCGGCCCGCATCCGCACCTTAATAACCACCTACTGCGACTTCCTGCCGGTGGAAGTGCAGCTGGAAGGCGAAACCGTTAATAAGCGCGAGGCCCCCTGGCGCAAGAGCCCCAGGGATCTCACCGACAACGACTACATCGAGCTCTACCGCTACCTCTATCCCTTCCAGGGAGATCCCCTGCTGTGGGTGCACCTCAACACCGACTACCCCTACAACCTGCAGGGCATCCTGTTTTTCCCCAAATCGACTGGCCGGGCCGACTGGGAGAAGGGCGAGATCAAGCTCTACTGCAACAACGTGTTTGTGAGCGATTCGATCAAGGAGGTGGTGCCCCGCTACCTGCTGCCCCTGCGCGGCGTGATCGATTCGCCCGACATCCCCCTGAACGTGAGCCGCTCCGCCCTGCAAACCGACCGCCGCGTGCGTTCGATCGGTGGCTTCGTGGCCAAGAAGGTGGGCGACCGGCTCAAGGAGCTTCATCGCGACGACCCCAAGCGCTACGCCGAAAGTTGGGAGTCGCTGGCCCCCTTCATCAAGATCGGCGCCATGGAGGATGAAAAATTCGCAGACCAAGTGGCCGATCTGGTGCTGTTTGGCACAACTGCGTCGCCCACGGAGCAGGAGCCTGGTGAGGGCGAGAGCATTGACCCCATCCCCGGCGAAGGCGGCAAGGCCTACACAACCCTGGCTGGCTACCGCACCCGCCTGGATGGCGCCAACGACAAGCGCATCCTCTACTGCACCGATGAAGCAGGCCAGGCTGGGGCCCTGGCCCTATGGAAAAGCCAGGGGGCCGAGGTGCTGCTGGCCGATACCTTCATCGATACCCAGTTCATCCCCTGGCTCGAATACCGCCACGAGGAGCTGAAATTCCAGCGGGTCGACAGCGAGCTGGATGAATCGCTGCAGGAGAAAGAAAGCGAAATTAGCGACGCAGACGGCAAGGACAATTCTGAAAAGCTGCGCGATTTATTCAAGGCAGCTCTGGCCAACGACAAGATCACCATCCAGGTGCAGGCCCTCAAGGGTGACAACTCCCCCGCCGCCTTGATCCTGCTGCCGGAGCAGATGCGCCGCCTCAACGACATGGGCGCCCTGATGGAGCAACGCCTGCCCGGCTTGCCCGATCATCACGTGCTGTTGGTGAACCGCAAACACAAGCTTGTGGAAGGCCTGCTCAAACTCTCTGCCGGATCAGTGATCACAACCGGTGGCAGTGGCGGCAGCTCCCCCAGCCAGCAGCTCGCCGACGACCTCAGCCGCCATGTCTACGAGCTGGCCCGCCTGGCCGTGGGCGGCCTGGAGCCCAACGAGCTGGCCGGCTTCCAGCAACGCAGCGCCGATTTGATGGGCAAGCTGATGGAGCGGGGGCTCTAGAACCGCAACCAGCCCTGGGCCAGGGCCCACTGGTAGCCAACGGTGCCCAGCAAAGACCCCACCAAGCCACCGGCAAAGGCCAACCAGGCGATCGGGGCTCCCACGGCCTGGCTGGTCGTGGTGGGCTGGAGCAGGCTCAGGCGCTCAGCGGCAGTGGACTGATGGTCCTGCTGGCGACGGATGAGGGCTTCGAAATCAGGCATTCAATCTCCTGGGCAACGGACTGGTAGGCCGACCAACCGGCCATGCGGCGGGGATCGGCCCGGCCGCGATCGTCAATGGCGGCAAACACCGGCAATCCCTGGGTTTCGGCCTTGTCGAAGGCTGCCAGCAGGGGGATTTCGGCCCTGAGCACCTGCAGCCCAAAGGTTTCGAGGGCTTTGCGGGCTTCGTGGGCCGCCCGCTGCTGGCGCAGATCCACCTTTACCAACAGCACGGCATGGGGCACCCCCACCCGCTGCAGCAACTTGGCGAGCTCCACGGTGAGCTCCACCGCGCGGGCCTTTGGAGCGGTGGGCAGCACTACCAGATCGGATCCGTCGGCGAGATGACGCAGCTCCTCCTCGTCGCTGCTGGCCTGGCCATCAGTGATTACAACGTCGGCAAAGCGGGTGGCCTTGGCGGCTGCCTCCACCGGCACCACTTGGAAGGGCAATTCGCCGCGGATGCGGTAGGCCAGGGCGGAACGGTTGCGGTCGGCATCCACCACGCACACCGAGCGGCCACGATCCGCCCAGACACTGGCTAGGTGGATACTGGTGCAGGTCTTGGCAACCCCACCCTTCTGGCCGGAAACGGTGATGAACACCGCAGTTCAACAACTGCGCGGACAATAGTTGGGTTGGCCGGTTTTTTCAGTTCATTCAGCCACCGGGTGGGGCCATGTGAGCAAAAGCCCACGCAAGCGCAGGCCTAGGCGCCATCCCTGGGCGGGCCGAACGGAACCCTGCAGACCGGTTGATACAGTGGCAGCTTGGGCTATTGCCCTGCAAGTCGTTTCGGAAATCGGTCATGTCCCGGGTCTGCCAGCTCACCGGCAAGCGCGCTAACAACGGCATGGCCGTCTCGCACTCCCACGTGCGCACCAAGAAGCTCCAGCAGGTGAATCTGCAAGAGCGCCGTCTGTGGTGGGCCGAAGGCAACCGCTTTATCAAGTTGCGCGTCTCCACCCGCGCTCTGAAAACCATCCAGAAGAAAGGCCTGGGCGCTTACGCCAAAGAGCTGGGCGTCAACCTGGCCAAAATCTGAGCCTGCGATGCGGCGTCGGGCAGTTCTGCAGGGCCTAGCTGCTCTTCTGCCCGCAGCAGCGGGTACTGCAAGCCTGTTGGCATTGAGCCGACAGGCTTTTGCTTTGGGCGGCACCCTGCCCGCTCTCAACCAACCCGCCCCTGATTTCGACCTGGCCGGCATTGCGCCAGCAGCCGGTGGTGAAGCCATGCCTACCCGGCTGAATTTGGCCGACTTCCAGGGCAAATGGTTGGTGCTCTACTTCTATCCCCGTGATTTCACCGGCGGCTGCACGATCGAAGCCCGCGGTTTTCAAAAAGACCTGGCCAGCTTCAGTGCCGCCAATGCGGCCGTGGTGGGGGTGAGCGCCGACGATGCCGAATCCCACGCCGATTTCTGCAGCAGTGAGGGGCTGGCCTTTCCCTTGCTGTCTGATCCAGCCGGCACTGTGAGCCGCACCTACGGCAGCTGGATCGCACCTTTCTCCCAGCGCCACACCTTCCTGATCGACCCCTCGGGCATATTGCGCTCCACTTGGGTGGCGGTGCGTCCTAGCGGCCACAGCGCCGAAGTGCTCAGCGCCTTGCAGCAGTTTCAGGCCAGCTGATCGGGCGCTAACGCAGCCGATAGGTCATAAACCAGCCCGTGGATCCAGACATGCAAATACTTGCTGGTGTACTTCGCTCTGCTGACGCAGCTCCAGCAACCGGGAAGCGGGCGCCGGGGTGTCGAGCGCCCCATCCCAGCTGGCCAGCATTGCTGGCGATGGCGGCGCGTCCAGGCTCTGACAGGGGCAGCCCAGGTTGGCGGCGGCGGCAGCCACCTTGGGGTCGTAGCTGAGGGCGGCGCAGGGCGCGCCGGAGAGGGCCGCCAGGATCAAGCCGTGCAGCCGCATCGCCACCACTAAGCCAGCGCCGCTGCATATGGCCATCGCCTCCTGGGGCCGCTCAGCCAGCACCTCCCGACTGCGGGCTGCCAGCCCTGGCGGCAGCAGCTGCTCGCTGCGCAGCTGCTCCAGTAGGCCCCGGTCCTGGTTGGCGTGAAAAGGCAGCCAGATCACCTCCCGGTCGTGGCTGGCGGCCAACTGATCTAGAGCTACCAAATAGGGCCTCCAGGCTGAGCCCTGCAACTGGCGGGTGGGGCGAAAGCAAAGCACCAGGGGGCCACCGCTACCTCGCCATGGCTGGGGCTCTAGGGCCCAGACGGGATCGCTGCCCACCGGTCCCTCACGCCCCAGGCTCCTGGCCAGAGCCGCCGATTCCGGGTCGCGCCAGCTCACAGCCGTTGCCAAGCTCAGCAGGCGGCCCACCAACAGCCGGCTGCGCCGCCGCTGCAGGGGCCCCAGCCCCTGGCCCCAAAGCAGCACAGGTTTGCCCTCCAGCCGGGCAGCGCCAATCAGGGCCGCGTAATAGAGCAGGCTCTTGAAACTGGTGGAATCCTGCAGCAGGCTGCCGCCACCAAGCACCAGGGCCCGGCAGCGCCGCAGGGCCTTGAGCACCAGGGGCAGGCTGCGGCGCGGCACTGTTTCCACGCCGAAGCGCTGCCGCACAAGGGCACCGTCGTGGGCCGTAACCGTGGCCTGATAACCCGCTGGCAAGTGGGCCAGCAACACCTCCAGCAGGGCGTCGTCGCCCAGGTTGTGCTCGCCGTAGTAGCCGCAAAGCAACAGCCGCGGGGTCGGCTCCGAGATCTCCTGGCGGGTTGCGACCACAGACCTCTCGAAAGCACCCAATAGAAGTTCAGCTTACCTAACTTCTTCGCAGCTTTTGCACGGATCCGGTAGAGGTGAGCACTGAACCTCAATTCCATAACCCTCGATGCACCGACCCGCAATGCACGCGCCGCATCCGCAATCACCACTTCGATAGCCAGCGCTGGAACGGGTTGAACCCACGCGGCGACGACATCATCATCGCCAGTCCGTACAAGAGCGGCACCACTTGGCTGCAGTCGATCGTGGCCCATCTGCTGTTTGAGGGCGAATTGCCTGCCTCGCTGGCAGAGCTCTCTCCCTGGCTGGAGGCGAATTATCACGATCTTGAAGCCCTGCATCAAACCCTGGAGCAGCAACGCCACCGCCGCTTCATCAAGAGCCATCTACCCCTAGATGCCCTCCCCTGGGACCACCATCGCTCGTTTTTATACATCGCCCGCGATGGACGGGATGTGGCGATGTCGCTCTGGAATCACTACATCAATTGGAGTGACGAAGCACACCAGCTAGTCAACCAAGTGACCAACGAACGGGGAGATACCTTTCCGCTCCCCCCCGCCGATCTGCACACCTTCTTTGATGACTGGCTGCAGCGCGGCTGGCTGGACTGGGAGCAGGACGGGTGGCCCTACTGGTCTTTCTTTCACAACGTGCAGTCTTGGTGGAATCACCACCAGCAAGCCAATATTCTGCTGCTCCACTACAACGACCTCAAAGCAGATCTCCTGGCTCAGGTGCAGCGGATCGCCAGCTTCCTCGGGCTCGACCCGGACCCGGAGCGCTTAGAAATGGTCTGTGCCGCCGTCGACTTCAAGGCCATGCAGCAGCGCAGCGCCACCTATGTGCCCTGCGGGGGCCGTCTCTGGAAAGGGGGGGCCGAATCTTTCCTCTACCGGGGTACAAACGGGCGTTGGCGGGGGGTGCTGCGGCCGGAGCAGCTGGAGGCGTACGAGCGGGTGAGCCGCAACGCCCTCAGCCCCTACTGCCACCGTTGGCTCCATCGAAGCTGCGATCAACAACTGCCCACGGTGGATGGCTAGGCGAGATGGTCACCGTTGAGACACTGGAAGCTCTGGATCTGTTGATCTGGCTAGGGAGTGGTGCTCTGGCCGGAGAACGGGCCCGCTGTAACCAAAGCACGGTGTCCCGGCGAGTCCGTCAGGCCGAGTCCAGCTTCGGCCTCAAGCTGCAACGCAGAGGCGCCCAGTGGCACCTGAGCGGAAATTCCCTGCTGGTGCTAATGGAGAGAGAGGTACACCAAGTCAATCGAATCCATCGCAACCGCCCCCTGCGACTGCAGGCTCCGGCCTGGAGTCACGACCACCTGCTGAGGCCGCTGCCGGAGGGCTGGATCATCAACCCCAGCGACGGGCCGGGGTCGCCCCACCACTGCCTGGACCTGCTGAAGGCGCGGGTGGTCGATGCCTGCCTGGCAACCCTGCCCGAACGACCCTCCAGCGACGACCATCGCTTCACCTGTTTCGACCTCTACCGCTCGCCAATCCATCTGGTGACCCTGGCGGACTCTCGCGTCGTTGATATCTCCAGCCCAACCCGACTGGAGATCGGATCGTGCTGCCAGATCTCTACCTTCCCGTTTAATCCCCGCGCCCAGAAGCTGTTCATTCACAACTTCTTCCAACATCACTTCCAGCCAGACCAGGCTTACGCATTCGCTGGACAACGACAGAAAGAGGCCGTGTACTTCGCCAACAGCCTGATGCTTAAAAGCTTGCGATCCACCCTGCCGGTGGTTGAGCTCGATGTTGCCGTGCCCTCCCATTACGTCGAGAGCCTGGTGGTGCTGCACAACAACCGAAACGCACCGGCCATTGCCGAACTGGTCGACACCCTGAGACGCCGCATCCAGGACGTGTCACGCTCCGAAGAGAAGCTCACGCCCCTGCTCTGACCCATGCATGCCCTCTCCCTACCCACCTGGTGGATTCACGTCACCTCGGTGCTCGAGTGGGTGGTAGCGATGGTGGCCGTGCAGCGCCTGGGTGTGGTGCGCCGGGAGGGCGGTTGGCGTTGGTTGAGCCTGGCAATGTTGCCGGCCCTTATGAGCGCCATGGCTGCCTGCACCTGGCATCTATTTGACAACAGCCCAAACCTGCAGGGCCTGGTGGTGCTTCAGGCGGGCCTCACCACCATTGGCAACGCCGCCCTGGCCCTAGCAGCCTGGAACCTGCTGCGCCAGCAGCGGCAGGCGGCGCCATGAGCGGTCCCCTCGGCTGGCTCGCCGCCATCGACCCCACGCCTTTGTTTGTGCTGTCGCTACTCCCCTATCTGGCCTTCCTTTGGTGGGCAGGGCGGATTGAGGGGTTCCCCAAGCTGGCCCTGCGGGGTTTTCAATTCACCCTGGTGTTTGTGGCCGTCACCATTGCCGCCGCCATCGTGGCCCAGCTGCGCTACGGCGAGCTGCTGGCCAATGTGGATCCCCTTCATGGGGGAGCTGAATCGCTGCTCACGATCTCGAACCTGCTGGTGGTGCTTGGCTTCAGCGGCATCGGCGCCGTGATCACGGCCCAACCGCCCCGATCCTGATGCTGTGGCTCCTGGCGATCAACGTCGGCCCTGGCACCCGGCTGCGGCAGCAGGCAATGAACAAGTCTTAAGCCGGGTCATCCATGGGCGGTGCTGCCCGGAAGATGGGGCGTTGGCACCTGCTCCATGATCGCTCCCCTCCTGGCCCTTGCCCCCGCCACCATCACCTGGTCACCCAAGGTGGCGTTGGTGATGATTGTCTGCAACGTGATTGCCATCGCCCTAGGCAAGGCCACGATCCAACATCAAAACGTTGGTCTGAAGCTGCCCAGCGCCGGCCTATTTGGCGGCTTCAGCCACGGCGCCATGCTCGGCACCTTGAGCCTCGGCCACATCCTCGGCATGGGCGCCATCCTTGGCCTGGCCTCCCGCGGCGTGGTCTGAAAACCTGGCTTCCACCCTCAGGGCTCAGCGCCAACCCAGCAAGTAGGGCAGCGCTTTAAGCCCGTAGCGCTCAAAGCGGTAGTCAAACAACAGGGCGGAGAGATCCTCTGCCCGCCGGGTTTGCAAACCAGCCAACAGACGCTCGAGGCGAGCATCGGCCCTGGCATCAGCCAGTCCTAGCCAGGTGCGCCTAGCTAGGCGGCCACTCAGGCTCCAGCGCCAGCCCAGCTCCCGCCTTAACAGGCTCGGGTATTGGTCTAGGCCGGCAGAGCCTGCTGGCTTGGCCAGGGCCTTCAGCAGCAGCGGTGCCAGCACCCGGGCACTGCCTAGGGCGTGGCGGATGCCCTCACCACCCAGCAGGTTGGCCGTGCTCACCGCATCACCTAGGCCGATCAGCCTGCCCAGCCGGTGTGGTTCATGGCGACGCAACGTGCTGCGAATGCGGCCCCCATGGCGATCGAGCACCTCGGCTTGGCCTAGGCCGCAGCGCCGCACCAGGGCGCCCAGCTCCAGAGCCAGCGCAGGCTGGGATCGGCTGGGATCGGCCAAGCGGCACACCCCCACCTTGAGCTGGCCAGGTGCCATCGGAAATACCCAGCCGTAACCCTGCCGCACCCAGTCGCTGCCAAGGAAGAAGCTGAGCCGGTCTGACCAGTGCCGGTGCTGCTCGGGATCCACCTGCAGCAACCACTCCACCCCCAGGCCCGCCACCAGCGGATCCGCCAGCGTTGCCTGCTCCCCAATCAGGGCGCGGCCCTCGCCGCTGGCATCCACCAGCCAACGGCTGCGCAGCAGGCGGCGACCAGCAGCGCCATCGCGCACCACGGTGCAAACGCCAGCGCCATCTTGATGCCAGTCAATGGCCGTGACTCCGAGCTGCAGGCGGGCGCCCCAGACCTGGGCCTGACCAGCTAGCCATTGGCGCAGGGCGCCAAAATCGAGCACGGCGCCGAGGGGGTGGCCTGCGCTCCACAGCCGCCGCTGCTCGCCTGGCCCCACCAGCTGCCAGCCACTCCAGCGCGCCGCCACCACGTGAGCGGGTATACCAAAGCGATCGAGAGTCTCAAGCGGCAGGGCCGCACTACTGAAAGCCGCCTGGCCCAGATGCTTAAGCCGATCAACCAGCAGCACATCAACCCCAGCCTGGGCAAGTAGGCGGGCTAGCTCAGCACCCGAAGGGCCAGCGCCGACCACAAGCACCTCGCAGTCGTAGGGCTCCAGTTCAGACCGCAACAGGCGCAGCTGGAGCAGGGAGACTGCTCTGAAGGGGAGCACCAAAACGGGTGATGATCCGCTCCGCCATCTGGTGCGGGGTTAGGCCGAGGCTCTGCTTGCTCTGCTCCGGGCTGGCATGGTCGACCAACTGGTCCGGAATGCCAATGCGCAACACGGGCACCAGGACGTCATGGTCGCTGAGGGTTTCCACCACGGCGGCACCGAAGCCACCAGCGAGGGCTCCCTCCTCCATGGTCACCACCTTGCCGATGCGCTGGGCCAGCGGCAGGATCAGGGCCTCATCAAGGGGCCGCAGGAAGCGGGCATTGATCACGGCCGCGAGAATGCCCTTTTCCTGCAGCAGTCCGGCCGTAGCCATTGCCGGAGCCACCATGGCGCCGTAGGCCACGATGAGCAGGTCTTCGCCATCGGTAAGCAGCTCGCCACGGCCGATCTCTAAGGGTTCAAAACCTTCTTCAGCCAAAGGAACACCCTCGCCTTCGCCGCGGGGAATGCGCAGGGCGCAGGGGCCGCTGTGGTGAATGGAGGTCACCAGCATGCGCTGCAGCTCAGCCTCATCCTTGGGGGCCATCACCGTGAAATTGGGGACAGCACGTAAGTAGCTGATGTCGTATTGCCCCTGATGGGTAGGGCCATCGGCGCCAACGATGCCGGCCCGATCCATCACAAAAGTGACCGGCAGGTTCTGGATGCCGACGTCGTGAATCAACTGGTCGTAGGCGCGCTGCAGGAAGGTGCTGTAAACAGCCACCACGGGCTTGAGGCCCTCGCAGGCCATGCCGGCCGCCATGGTTACGGCGTGCTGCTCAGCGATGCCCACATCGAAATACTGGGCTGGGAAAGCCTTCTCCAGCAGATCCAGGCCGGTGCCGGTGGCCATGGCAGCGGTAATACCCACCACGGTGGGGTCCTGTTCGCAGAGCTTTACCAGCGTCTGGCCAAACACCTTGCTGTAGCTGGGCGGCTTCGGCTTGCTGGAGGGATAGGCCTTGCCAGTGGCCAGATCAAAAGCGCTCTGGGCGTGATAGCCCACCTGATCGGCTTCGGCGAAGGCGTAGCCCTTGCCCTTGGTGGTGGCCACATGCACCAGCACAGGCCCCTCGGTGCGGTGGGCCTGTTCAAAGGTGCGCACCATGCCGGCGATGTCGTGGCCATCGATTGGGCCGATGTAGGTGAAGCCCAGCTCCTCAAACACAGCACCCACCTTGGGCACCGCCAAACGCTTCATGCTCTCTTTGAGCGTCTTGAGCTCGTTGGGCAGCTCGCCGTGCAGGAAGGGCAGGTGCTTAATCGCCTCCTCGGCATTGCCCTGCAGAAATTGCAGGGGTGGGCTCAGCCGCATGCGGTTGAGGTAGGTGGAAAGGGCCCCCACCGGCGGGCTGATCGACATGTCGTTGTCGTTCAGCACCACGACCAGCTTGGTTTTCGGCAGGTGGCCGGCGTGGTTGATCGCCTCTAGCGCCATGCCACCGGTGAGGGCGCCATCGCCGATCACCGCCACACATTTGAAGTCTTCACCGCGGCGATCGCGGGCCAGGGCCATGCCTAGGGCCGCCGAAATCGAGGTGCTGGCATGGCCGGCACCGAAATGGTCAAAGAGGCTCTCGCTGCGCTTGAGGTAGCCGGCTACCCCGTTCTTCTGGCGCAGGCTGTCGAAATCCTTGTAGCGGCCAGTTATCAACTTGTGGGGGTAGGCCTGGTGACCCACGTCCCACACCACTTTGTCGTGGTCGAGATCGAGGGTTTGATAAAGGGCGAGGGTGAGCTCCACTACTCCCAGCCCGGGACCCAGGTGCCCGCCGCTGGTGCTCACCACCTCCAGATGGCGCTCACGAATCTGGCGGGCAATGGCTTCAAGCTCTGCCGTGCTCAGGCCGTGCAGCTGATTCGGGTGACTCAGCTCGCTGAGATGCATGCACAACCCTGGAGGTGCGATGCAATCTAGGCCTTAGCTTCCGCCAAGGGGTGCGAATTGCGACACTGGTGCGATGAGCGAGGCCCCTGAGAGCTATGTGCAAAGGATCCTGCGGGCGCGGGTCTATGACGTGGCCATTGAATCGCCACTGGATCCGGCGCCGAATCTCTCGGCGCGCCTGCACAACCGGGTGCTGCTGAAGCGTGAGGATCTGCAGCCCGTGTTCAGCTTCAAGCTGCGCGGCGCCTACAACAAAATGGCGGGCCTCTCGCCTGCCGAGCTGGAGCGGGGCGTGATCGCCGCCAGCGCCGGCAACCATGCCCAGGGAGTTGCGCTAGCCGCCCAGAAGTTGGGCTGCAGGGCCGTGATTGTGATGCCTGTCACCACACCGGAGATGAAGGTGAAAGCGGTGGCAGCCCGGGGCGCTGAGGTGGTGCTGCACGGCGACAACTACGACGCCGCCTGCACGGAAGCCACGCGCCTAGGCCTTGAGCGGGGGCTCAGCTTCATCCATCCCTTCGACGATCCCGATGTGATCGCCGGTCAAGGCACGATCGGGTTGGAGATCCTGCGCCAGTGCTCCTCTCCGCCTGACGTGATTTACGTGGCCGTAGGCGGTGGCGGCTTAATCGCCGGCATCGGCGCCTACGTCAAAACCCTCTGGCCCCAAGTGCAGATCGTTGGCGTTGAGCCGGTGGACGCTGATGCCATGACCCGCTCCCTAGCCGCCGGGGAGCGGGTGCAGCTTGAGCAGGTGGGCCTTTTCGCCGATGGCGTGGCGGTGCGCCGCGTCGGTGAGCTCACTTTTGAGTTGGCGAAGCAAACGGTGGATCGCATGGTGACAGTCGACACCGACGCCATCTGCGCAGCCATAAAGGACGTGTTCGAAGACACCCGCTCGATCCTGGAGCCAGCCGGAGCCCTGGCCATAGCCGGCATGAAGCGCGATGTGGTGCAACAGGGCTTGCACGGCCAAACCTTGGTAGCGGTGGCCTGCGGGGCCAACATGAACTTCGACCGGCTGCGCTTCGTGGCCGAGCGCACTGAGATCGGCGAAGACCGCGAAGCGATGCTGGCGGTGGAGATCCCCGAGCAGACCGGTAGCCTGCGGCGCTTCTGTGGCGTGCTGGGCCAGCGCAGCCTCAGCGAGTTCAGCTACCGGCTGGCCGATCCCAGGGTTGCTCACATTTTTGTGGGGGTTCAGACCAGTGGCACGGCCGACGAGCAGCAACTGATCAACGACGTGCAAAACGCCGGCTTCCCCTGCCTCGACCTCTCCAACAACGAGCTGGCCAAGCTGCACCTGCGCCACATGGTGGGCGGCCGCTTGCCTGCCAGCGCCGGCCCGGCTCTTGAGCAGGGCGAAGAGCTGCTCTATCGCTTCGAGTTCCCCGAAAAACCAGGCGCCCTGATGGCGTTCGTAAACGCCCTACACGCCAACTGGAACATCAGCATCTTTCACTACCGCAACCACGGCGCCGACGTGGGGCGGATCGTGGTGGGGGTGCAGGTGCCTCGCGCTGAAAGGCCCGCCTGGCAGGAGTTCCTCGATGGCCTGGGCTATCAGCACTGGGACGAATCGGCCAACCCCGCCTACAAGCTGTTTTTGGGGCCCAGCTCAGCGCCCCTGCCAGCCCTGGCATGAGCCAAAAAAGCTGCGGTAACCTGCGGTCATGCAAAGCACGGGGCTGATTCAGGGCCTATCCCTGCCCGCCCGGATGGAGGCGATCCTCTACTTGAAAGGACGGCCCCTCAGCCTGGCAGAACTTGCTGAGATCGCTGCGGTTAGCCGAGAGGAGGCGGAGCTTGGCTTGATCACCTTGATCACCGACTACGCCCACCGGGATACGGCCTTGGAAGTGCGCCAGGAGGGCAACCGGTACAGCCTGCAGCTGCGTGATGGGCTGGCCGACCTGGTTCAAAACCTCCTGCCCGTGGACCTATCCACTGCCGCCCTGCGCACCCTGGCAACGATTGCCCTCAAAAAGCGGATCTTGCAATCGGATCTAGTCGAGCTGCGCGGCTCCGGCGCTTACGACCACATCAAGGAGCTACTGGCCCAAAATTTCATCGAGCGCAAGCGCCAAAGCGAGGGCCGCTCCTACTGGCTGACCCTCAGCGAGAAGTTCCACCGCACCTTTGCCATCAAGGCTGAGGCTGACCTCTGGAAGCAAGCTGCCTAGAGTTAGGTCACTAACAAAATTCCATGGACGCCCTGAGTTTCCTGCTGCAGGTTCTGGCCCAGACCCTCAGCATCTACACCCTGGTGTTGCTGGTGCGGGTGTTGCTGAGCTGGTTTCCCAATCTCGATTGGGGCAACCCCGTGCTGTCGACGGTGAGCTCGATCACCGATCCCTACCTGAACGCCTTCCGCGGCCTGATTCCGCCCCTGGGCGGCCTCGACCTCTCGGCGATCGTGGCCTTCATTGCCCTGCAACTGGTGCAGAGCCTGCTCGAAGGCGCCAGCGTTTCGGTGCTGGGAGCTGGTTACTGATCGGCTAAGGCCTGTTCAAGGGGCAGCAGCTCGTCATCGACGCCAGCGCGGCTGCGCACCGGAGCACTGAAACCCCTTGCCTTGACATTGCGGAAGCTCAGCGGTCCAGGGGTGCCAGCCGGCACCGATAGGCGCAGGGCAAAGGCAGAGGTGCCAGGTGGCACATCACCGATCGAACCCACCCGGGTGCGGTTTTGCAGCACCGGCTCGCCACTTGAATCAACGATCAGGGCAAAGACGTCGGTATCAACAACGGGCTTGCGGGTTGGATTGACCACACTGCCGCGCAGGGCGTAGCAGCTGGCGCCAGCAGGACGCCGCAATTCCGGCTGGGCGCCGATGTCCTCGGCGGGGCAGGGTTCGATGCTCAGCTCAGATACCTGCAGATCCGCTGCCCAGGCACGGGCTGGCAGCAACAGCGCACCAATTACTAGAAGACTGAACAGCCACCCAAGCCCCTTAGCGAGCGCATGCCGTGGCCCAAGCCCAATACCTTGCTTGCTCACCGCCTGTCACCACTGCCTCCAATCACGTTACGGGCGGCGCGGCTGGCCAGTTTGTCTAGGTTGGTCTGGGCAATTTGCTCTAGCTCCAGGCCAAGTTCGGTAGCGAGCTGGGCCACGTACCAGAGCACATCTCCAAGCTCGAGCTGCAGGTCTGCAATCACCTCAGGCGAGAAGCTGCCCTGACGGTCGCGCAGCACCTTTTTGACCTTGTCGGCCACCTCGCCAGCCTCACCGCAGAGCCCCAGGGTGGGATAGATGGGGTTGGCGCCGGCATCGGGGTAGCGGGCCGTGGCGCGGCAACGCTCCTGGTACAACTGAAAATCCACCTAAGGCTGCCCATTGCAGGCCTGGATGGTAGTTTCCAGTCGTCTGTTGGCGTTTAAATGCCCCAGCCCGATCTCATGCGTCGCACCAAGATCGTGGCCACGATCGGGCCTGCCACGGAATCCGCCGAACGTCTGCGCGAGTTGGTGGCCGCCGGCGCCACTACTTTCCGTCTCAATTTTTCCCACGGCGACCACAGCGAGCATGCGGCTCGCATCTCCACGATTCGCCAGGTGTCAAAGGAGCTGGGCATTGAGCTCGGCATCCTTCAAGACCTACAGGGTCCCAAAATTCGTTTGGGCCGCTTTGCCGATGGGCCGATCACCCTGGCCAAGGGAGATCAGTTCACCCTCACCTCTAGGGATGTGGCCTGCAATCAGAAGATTGCCACCGTCACCTACGCAGGATTAGCCGATGAGGTCGTTCCAGGCAGTCGCATCCTGCTTGATGACGGCCGGGTGGAGATGGTGGTCGACAGCGTCGACAAGCCCGAGCAGACCCTGTTCTGCAGCGTCACCGTTGGTGGAGTGCTTTCTAACAACAAGGGGGTCAATTTCCCTGATGTGCAGCTATCTATTCGTGCCCTGACCGAGAAAGACCGCATTGATCTGGCCTTTGGGCTGAAGCAGGGGGTTGATTGGGTGGCCCTCAGCTTTGTGCGCAACCCCTCGGACATGCGCGAAATCCGCGAGCTGATCCGCAGCCACGGCCACAACACCCCCGTGGTGGCCAAGATCGAAAAGTTTGAGGCTATCGATCAGATCGATGACATCCTGCCCCTCTGCGACGGGGTGATGGTGGCTCGGGGCGACCTGGGCGTCGAGATGCCCGCCGAAGAAGTACCCCTGTTGCAGAAGGAGCTGATTCGCAAGGCCAACAGTCTCGGCATCCCGGTAATCACGGCCACCCAGATGCTCGATTCGATGGTGAGCTGCCCCAGGCCCACCCGGGCCGAGGTGAGCGATGTAGCCAACGCCATCCTTGATGGCACCGATGCCGTGATGCTCTCCAATGAGAGCGCTGTGGGCGATTTCCCCGTGGAAGCTGTGGCGACCATGGCCATAATCGCCCGGCGCATCGAGCGGGATTACCCCCAGCGGGTGCTCGATAGCCACATGGCAACCACCATTCCCAATGCCATCTGCCAGGCGGTAAGCAGTATTGCTCGCCAGCTGAATGCTGCAGCAATTTTGCCGCTCACCAAGGGGGGCTCTACGGCTCGCAATGTCAGCAAGTTCCGCCCCAGTACCCCAATTTTGGCGATCACCAGCGAGGTCAATGTGGCCCGCCAGCTGCAGCTTTGCTGGGGCGTCAACCCCTTGTTAGTGGAAGAGCAGGCCTCCTCCACCAGCACCTTCAGCCTGGCCATGGGCAAGGCTCGCGAGCTGGGCTTTCTACGCGATGGCGACCTAGTAGTTCAAACCGCCGGCACTCTCTCGGGTATCAGCGGCTCCACCGACTTCATCAAGGTGGGCATCGTCTCCGCGGTGCTCTCTAAGGGAACCGGCGTCGGCACTGGATCCGTGAGCGGTCGGGTGCGTCTGGTCGACAGTCCAGAGGCGGCGGCGGCAATCCAATCGGGGGAAATACTGGTGGTGCACGAAACCGGCGCCGATTACGTCGAGGCGATTCGCAAGGCCAAAGGGGTAATTACAGAAGCCGGTGGTCTCGACAGCCATGCCGCCTTGATCGCCGAGCGCACTGGCGTACCAACGATTGTGGGTGTCTGTAACGCGATCGCCAACCTGCGTCAGGGGGAAATTGTGACCCTGGATCTGGAGCGCGGCGAGGTGCATCGCGGCGCCCGCAGCCACGACGCCGACGACAGACCCGCCATCGTTTAAGGCCAGCCGCCGCCATCGCAGCCATGCCAACCAAGCTCCCCATGCGGGAAACCGTGGGCATGGCCCTGAGCACCCTGCGCTCCAATCGGCTGCGCAGTTTGCTGACCATGCTCGGCATTGTCATCGGCAATGCCTCCGTGATCACCTTGGTGGGGGTGGGGCGAGGCGCCCAGAACCTGGCCGAAGGGCAGCTAAGCAATCTCGGCGCCAACGTGCTGTTTGTAGTGCCTGGCAACAACGACACCCGGCGCCAGGGAATTGACTTCCCAAAAAACCTCGTGCTCGAAGATGCGCTTGCCATCGGCGAGCAGGTGCCCAGCGTCAAGCGGGTAGCTCCCCAGATCACCTTGAGCGAGGTGGTTCAGGCGGGCGGACTGAGCAGCTCTACTTCAATTTTCGGGGTTACACCGGAGTTTCTTCCGGTACGTCAATTTGAGATTGCCCAGGGGCGCTTCTTCACAGCCAGCGATCTCAACGGCGCTCGCAATGTCACCGTGGTGGGGCCCGACCTGGGCGCAAAGATGTTTCCAGGCAAGGCGCCTGTGGGGCGCCAGCTGCGTATTCGCAACCAGCTGTTCGAAGTGATCGGCGTTCTTGAACCCAAGGGAGCCGTGTTTGGTCAAAACCAAGACGAGAACGCCTACGTGCCCCTCAGCACCATGGTGAGCAAGCTTTCAGGACGTGACCCCACTTACGGGGTCAGCCTTAATTTCATCAGCGTCGAAGCCCGCGACGAGCAGAGCACGGGGGCCGCGAGCTTTCAAATCACCAACCTGCTGCGCCAGCGGCACCGGATCCTGCGGGAAGACGATTTTGCCGTGCGCTCCCAAAAGGATGCCCTCACGATTGTGAGCACAATCACTGGTGGCCTCACCTTGATGCTGGCTGCCATTGGTGCCGTCTCGCTGCTGGTAGGCGGCATCGGCATCATGAACATCATGTTGGTGGCGGTGAGTGAGCGCACCGAGGAGATTGGCCTACGTAAGGCCCTCGGAGCTCGCAGTGGCGATGTGTTGCTGCAGTTTCTGGTGGAGTCGCTGGTGCTCGCCAGCCTCGGCGGTGTCATCGGCAGCGCGGTGGGCCTTGGCACGGTGGCTGTGGTCGGCGCTCTGACGCCCCTACCGGCATCGATTGGTGCGGCCACGGTGCTGGTTACGGTGGGGCTGTCCGGTTCGATTGGCCTTTTCTTCGGCGTAGTGCCCGCCCGCCGGGCTGCGCGCCTCGACCCAATCGTTGCCTTGCGCAGCCTTTGAAACGCTCTGGAGAACTGGCAGCGCGACGGGCAGAAACCAAAAAAACCATTAAAAACCAAAAACAGTGGCGTCCGTCACTAAACCCGCACTCAAGCCAGTGGCTTTATGGGTGGGGAAATCGGGATTCAGACGTGGCCAACATGGCGTGCAGCTACCGCAATACAAGCGATCGGATGGTGATCCTGCGCTGCATCGGCCCCGAGCAGTTCTTTCTCGAACGAGTGGTGTTTCCCTTCGAGCTGCTCAGCTTCCAATGCCCACCGAGCAGCGTGGTGAAGATCTGGACCTACGGGCTCGGTGGGCCCGAATTGGTAGAGACCGTTAACGCAGGCGATCTGCTCAACGAGGCAGCGTCCCAACCAGCTCAAGCAGCCCAACCGGCCCAGCTCGAAGCGCTGACGAGTTCCCGCAGCTACGCCCCCGGTCTGCTGGATCGCGAGCTGCCTTGGGCAACGGCCAGCTGAAGCGGGGCTCAGGAAGGGGCAGCGGCGCCGTTACACTTGTCAACAAAGTGTCTTAGCTATGAACCAGCGCTGGCGTCTGATTGCCCTCTGGCTCCTGCCCCTCGCAGTGGTCGCATTCCTCGGATGGCAGCTGCTTGGTAATGGCGGCACAGCCCGTTTCAAACCAGAAGGCGCCACGGTTGCTCCCCGCAATGCGGCGGTAGCCCGAATGAGCTACGGCCGCTTCCTCGATTACGTCGATGCGGGCCGGGTAACTGCGGTCGATATCTTCGACGGCGGCCGCAGTGCAGTTATTGAGGCTGTTGATCCTGACCTCGACAATCGGGTCCAGCGTCTGCGCGTCGACCTGCCCGGTGTTGCTCCAGAGCTGGTCAACAAGCTCAAGGAGCAAGGCATAAGCTTCGATATTCATCCACCCAAAACTGCTCCACCAGCGCTTGGATTGCTCGGCAATTTGCTGTTCCCATTGCTGCTGATCGGATCGCTGATCTTCCTTTCACGCCGCGGCAGCGGCCTGCCCGGGGGCCCCGGGCAGGCGATGCAATTCGGCAAAACCAAAGCCCGCTTCGCTATGGAAGCTGAGACTGGTGTCAAATTTGACGACGTGGCTGGTGTTGAAGAGGCCAAGCAGGACCTCCAAGAAGTTGTCACCTTCCTAAAAACCCCTGAGCGCTTCACTTCCGTTGGAGCAAAGATCCCTAAAGGCGTGCTGCTAGTAGGGCCTCCTGGTACCGGAAAAACCCTGCTTGCAAAGGCAATTGCTGGCGAAGCGGGAGTGCCCTTCTTCTCGCTTTCAGGATCTGAATTCGTTGAAATGTTTGTTGGCGTGGGCGCAAGCCGGGTTCGCGACCTGTTCAAGCGGGCTAAGGAAAACAGCCCTTGTTTGATCTTCATCGACGAAATCGATGCGGTGGGAAGGCAACGTGGTGCCGGTGTCGGCGGCGGTAACGACGAGAGGGAGCAAACCCTCAACCAGCTGCTCACCGAGATGGATGGCTTTGAAGGCAATAGCGGCATCATCATCATTGCCGCAACAAACCGAGCTGATGTGCTCGATTCAGCCCTGCTGCGCCCGGGTCGCTTCGATCGCCAGGTTCAAGTTGATGTGCCAGACATCAAAGGAAGGCTGTCTGTGCTCAAGGTGCACAGCCGCGATAAAAAGCTGGCCGATGATGTGAGCCTGGAAGTGATTGCTCGCCGTACTCCTGGCTTCTCCGGCGCCGATCTAGCCAACCTGCTTAATGAAGCGGCAATCCTCACGGCCAGGCGCCGCAAGGAGGCAACTTCACTTGCCGAAATTGATGATGCCGTCGACCGGATCATTGCCGGCATGGAGGGCAAGCCCCTCACCGATGGCCGCAGCAAGCGACTCATCGCATATCACGAAGTTGGCCATGCCCTGGTGGGCACCCTGGTGCAGGCCCATGATCCTGTGCAGAAGGTCACCCTGATCCCACGGGGTCAGGCCCAGGGACTTACCTGGTTCTCTCCAGACGAGGAGCAGATGTTGGTGAGCCGGGCCCAGCTCCGTGCTCGCATCATGGGAGCCCTCGGCGGCCGAGCTGCCGAGGATGTGGTCTTCGGCCATGCAGAGGTCACAACCGGTGCCGGGGGCGATATCCAGCAGGTCGCCTCGATTGCCCGCCAGATGGTCACCCGGTTTGGCATGAGCGATCTAGGCCAGGTCTCCTTTGAGGCTGGCAACCAGGAGGTCTTCCTGGGCCGCGACCTGATGACCCGCAGCGATGGCTCCGATCGCCTTGCCAGCAAGATCGATGATGCCGTGCGCCAGATGGTCCACAGTTGCTACGCAGACACGGTCAAGTTGGTGGCAGAGCACCGCGCCTGCATGGATCGGGTAGTAGAGCTACTGATCGAGAAAGAGAGCCTCGATGGCGAAGAATTCCGCGCCATCGTGGCCGAATTCACGGCAATTCCAGAGAAGGAGCGCTTCTCGCCCTTGTTGGCCGGCTGATCAGGCAGTGGCACTTGCCATCACAGGACCGGCATCCACGCGACTCGCCGTGGGTGCAGTTTGTGGGTTCTCCGCTATCCAGCGAGCCACCCAGCCAGCTGCCACGCGGTTCGACTCCTCAGCTGCCTCACTGCTCTCAAACACGCTCAAGGAGATCATCCGGTCACCGGCCTCACCCACGTCCACGAAGTAGTAAGCAATAAAACCTGGCAGGGCTTGCATCTCAGCTAGCAGCCCATCAAGCAAGGGCTGGGTGGCCTGAGCTGGATCCTTAATTCCCTCGTATTCGCGCAGGGTGGCGTACATACGGCAGTTCTGAAGTGCGCCCTAAACCTGGCGGCACTGATCCCATCCGTCAACCAACCTTGTTCAAGGCTCCTAAAGATTGACCGATATGCCAGCCATGATTCGCAGGCCGGCACTTAAGGGAAGCGGCCCTACCCCAACTAAAGTTCAGAGCCACAAACTCAATTGGACTTCTTGGTATGGCGGTCACCGATCCCACAGAAATGCTGGTAAAGCAGCCCGAACCGCAGTGGATCGGCGAGGCTCTCGGCACCAATGTCAAAAGCCTGGATGCAAAGCTCCTGGGGGAGGGGAGGGGATTTCAATCGACCACCTGGCGCCTGGAGCTGAGCTGTGATCCACCGGAACAAGGGCCAACAAGCGTAATTCTCAAAAGTGAAACCTCCAATAAGGACTTCAATGAGTTCAGCCGGCTGAATAACGCCTTTGGTCGTGAGGTGGGTGTTTACACTCACTGCACTCCAAGATTAGAAAATCACAAACCCTCAGTTTTTGCAACCAATTCCTCTGAACCTTTTTGGTTGCTGATCGAGGATCTCACCCACCTACGTTCAGGTGATCAAGTCATCGGCCTCAGCTACCAGGAAACGTTGGCCACGATCCAACGCATGGCAGCTATCCACGCCGAATTCTGGCTTGATCCTTCCTTGAACCAGCACAGCTGGTTGCCAAACCATGGCTTCTGGTTTGCGGACCCCAAAGCCGAAATCGTTGATGATTTCTTTGCCACCTACGGCGTGCGCTTCGGCACGGATGTTTGCCGCTTATATCGCGCGGTACTGGAGCAAAGCTCAGACATTGATCAGGCTCTCAATCACAGGCCTTGGACCCTCGTGCATGGTGATCTGCGCGCCGACAATTTGCTGTTCGGCCATACGCAGGAAGATCCGGAGTCGGTGATAATTGATTGGTCCTGGGCCAGCCGTAGTTCAGCCGCTATTGATATCGCCTTTTTAATTGGCGGCAGCACCCCCCAGGCTCAGCGGCTTGGACGTCATGAAGACCTGTTGTTGGCGTGGCACCAAGAACTACTCAGGCTTGGAGTCTGCGATTACTCGCTTGAGGAGGCGCGATACGACCTGCAATTGGCAGCTCTACGGACCATCACTGCCGGCATAGCCATGCATTCCTTCACGGGCCCAGACATTCCCATCCGAGCAGCCCTATTCATGGATGACGCGATCCAGCGTCATGCGGCCTACGCCTTGGAAATTGACGCTTGGCAAGCTCTGCCCGATCCGAGTGCCTGGAATGGCTGATATTGATGTAAACCTCGCCAACCCACCGCTGGCTCCCGGCGCCTATTTGCGCCTGGGGGCAGGCAGCGATTGGCCAAAGGCAAATGGTTTCAGTGACAACAACTGTTCCAGCCTGCAGCCCCCTGCCCTGTTTGGGTGCGGCACTGGCAATAACGGCCAAGCCCTTGGAGCTTCAGGCAGCTTCGAGCCGGCAGCGGTGGTCGATGCAGCGGCGGGATATCGCTTCAACAGCTGGTTGCGGGCCGAAGCCCTGCTCAGCTGGCGGCCAGAGCTGGAGTTCAGCGGCCAAAGCAACTTCTTGGGGCTTGCCGGAGCCAACCAGCCCGTGACTGGCTCAGCCTCCTCGGTGGCCGGATTTGGGGTTGCCTATGTGGATCTGCCCAAGGTGGGCCGAATTCGCCCTTTCCTTGGCGCCGGCCTGGGTGTCGCCCGCAACAGCCTTAGCTCCGTTACCTATCGCTTCCCTGGCATCGCTGCCAATGCTGCCACGGTCACGCCCGATGGCAGCTCCAGCGGTCTGGCCTACCTACTCACCGCAGGTATCAGCATTCCCCTTAATAAGCGGCTAGATCTTGATCTGGCCTATCGCTTTAGCGACCTTGGGGATGTGCGCACTAGCAGTGGTCAGGCTGGCTTGTCACGACCGACGCTGCCAGCAGGAACGACGATCCCGATCGGCGGAACCCAGGCGGCTTTGCAGGCCCATGGGGTGCAGCTGAGTTTGCGCTACTCGTTTTAAAAGACCTTTTAAAACACCTTTTAATCAGACCTTGCCAGGGAACTCCAGCCAGTCCCTCAAACGGGACGCACGGGCCGCTTTTCGATCACCTTGTCGATGAGACCGTACTCAACAGCCTCCGCAGGTGACATGAAAAAGTCGCGGTCGGTGTCTTCCTCGATGCGGGGCAGGCCTTGGCCCGTGCGATCGCTGAGCTCCTGGTTGAGCTTCTGCTTCAAGTAAAGGATTTCGTTGGCCTGAATTCGGATGTCGCTGGCCTGGCCACGGGCGCCGCCCAAGGGCTGGTGGATCATGATCCGCGAGTGGGTGAGGCTGCTGCGCTTGCCCTTGGTGCCCGCGCAAAGCAGAAAGGCACCCATCGAAGCGGCTAGACCCACGCAGACGGTTTGCACATCTGGCTTGATGTGCTGCATGGTATCAAAAATTCCGAGACCGTCGTATACCGATCCACCCGGAGAATTGATATACATGAAAATATCCTTGTCCGGATCTTCTGCCTCTAGAAAGAGCAACTGGGCCACAACCCGGTTGGCCGACTCAGCGGTGACCGGTTCGCCCAAAAAGATGATGCGCTCCCGCAGTAGGCGGGAATAGATGTCAAATGCGCGCTCACCCCGGCCCGACTCTTCAATCACGATCGGGATCATGGAGCTGAATTCTCGAGTAGGCCCGATCCTACTGAGCCTGGGCGGCTAGGGTCGATCAACCTTGGCCTAATCCAGCGTGAGTGCAGCCCTCACCGTTGCCGACAGCAAGCGGGAGTTTCACCGCGCCTTCCCCCACGTGATCGCACCGCTCTATCGCCGCATGGTGGATGAGCTGCTTGTGGAGCTGCACCTGCTCAGCCGTCAAACCGGCTTTCGCAGTGATGCCCTGTTTGCCTGCGGCCTGATCCAGGTGTTCGACAGTTTTGCTAAGGGCTATCGCCCTGACGCCCAGCGCCTACCCCTGCTGAAGGCCCTTTGTTCCGCGTCCGGCTTCGATGCCGACCAGTTGCGGCAGCAGCGTGACAACGCCATGGCTGCCATGGGCAGCCATGGCGTTGAGCAGGTGAAGCAGTGGATCGAACAGGAGGGTTCGGGCGCACCTGAACCCCTTGCGGCAGCTCTAGCAGGCATCCGCCGTCCCGATTTCCACTATTCGCGGTTGATGGCCGTAGGCCTGCTGAGCTTGCTTGAACAGGCCCAGGGCGCAGACGCCTTAGATGCTGCCGCCCTGCGCAGCTATGCCCACGATCTGGGCGATGCCATGGGCTTGCTGCGCGAGCGACTCGACAAGGACCTGAGCCTCTACGCCACCAACCTCGAGAAAATGGCCCAGGCCGTGGAGCTAATGGCGGAAACCGTTGCTTCTGAACGCCGTAAACGGGAGCGGCAGCAACAGGAAGCCACAGAGGCCCCTACCGAGATTGCAGCTGAATCCGCCCCGTCAGCTGGCTGAGGGCTGAGCCAGGAGCAGCCGGCTCTGCCGTCAGGCTGAGCTGGCTAGACAATTGGACGGGCTTGGGCAATTCGGGCGGGAGCAATCCCCGAGCTGCAAGCGCTGCAGGCCGCAGCCGCAACTGCATCGAAGCGCCAAGGCCGGGCTGGCTCAGCGCAGGCGTGGCTGCTGCAGGAGTCGCGGCAGGTGGTTCGGGTCCAAGGAATAGCAACAGGTGGGGGCTACTTGAACCAGCCAGCACCCAGCGCCAACCTCCCACGACTCGCCCATCCTGCTGGCGCCAGAGCGTCGCACCTAAGGCCTTGGAGCCAGATTGCGTCGCCTCGAGTCCCTGGGTCTCCAGCGGTTCCACCAGCCCGGCGAGCATCTGGTTCCAGGGGCGCCGATCACCCGAAACCGCCAACTCCAGCTCCAGACCCGTTTGGAAGGGGCCCTGGGCCAGCGGGCGCAATCGCAAGACAAAGGGCACTCGACGCACCATGGTCATTTGGGCATCACCGATGCCGTAGCGGGCCGCCAGCGGTTCCCGGATCAGCTGGCGGCTCAGCAGCCCCTGCAGTAAGCCCTCGAGGCCAGGACCGCGCCACTCCAGCAGCAAATCTGCAGGCAGGGGGGGAGGCAAGATGGCTGGCGCCGCACGCCCTGGGGCTGCCAGCAGGCCGCTGGCGGCAGCTGCTTCTCCAGCAAGCACCAGGTTGGCGCCCTCGAGCCCGAGACTCAAACATCCCTCCTGGAAGCGTTGCAGCAAAGGTGCGGCAGGGCCCGCCATCACGCCAAGGCCAAGGGGGGCCCAGAAAACCGCTTGTTCCTGCTGCAACCGCTGCAGGCAGCGCTGCTCCAGACCGCGGCGCTGACGTTGGGACAAGTTGAGCTGGTCCTGCAGTAGCCGCTTGGCAAGGGGATCGGCTGCGACGACCACGAGGTCATCAACCCGAATTCCATGGGGAGGCAGGGGGCTTCCTGCTTGAAACTGATAGGCCAGAAAGGCGCCACCATCGCCATCGCGCCCCCAGAACTGCCACCAGAAGCGGCGCTGCTGACGCCAAATCCGACGCGCCTGAGCCGCGCCGAGGCGCTGGCTCCACAGGGCTGGCACCGGTCGCTCCGGGGCGGCGGGAAAGCTCTGCAGCAGGGCGGCCTGGCCCAGCAGCCGCTCCAGCCCCTCTGCCTGGGGCCGGGGGGCTCGCAGCAGCAAGCCAGCGGGAAGCAGTAGCAACAGAACCGTCAAGATGAGGGTCCAGCGCAAGCGGGTCACGCCCCAGCTCCGTAGAGGGTGGTGCGGCGCCGCACCGGACGGCCAAGCCGCTGGGCAGCCGCCTCCAGCGCCTGGGGGGACTGGCGGGTGCCGCCGCTGGCACCCGCCATCGTTGTGATGTGCTCCTCCATCAAGGTGCCGCCCAGGTCATTGCAGCCCCAGCGCAGGGCCTCGGTGGCGCCTGCGAGGGTGAGCTTCACCCAGCTGGGCTGGTGGAAGCGAAACCAGGGCCCCAGCAACAGCCGGGCCTGGGCCGTGAGCCGCAACATCGCTCCAGGGTCGGGCTGGTCCCGTTGCACCCGGGAGCGCAGGGCAGCTGGCGCCGAGGCGCCCACAAACGGCAGCAGCACAAACTCAGTGAAACCCTGGCGTTGATGCTGCCAGGCGTAGCGCTGCACAGCCACCAGGGTGAGCAGGTGAGCCACCACGTCTGCCGGGGACTCGATGTGGCCTGCCATCAGGGTGCTGGTGGCAGGCAAGCCGTGCTGGTGCACCTGAAGCATCACCGCCACCCACTCCCTGGCCGTGAGTTTCTCCGGACAGAGCACCTGCCGCACCGACTCACTGAGCACCTCGGCCGCCGTACCCGGCACCGAACCCAGGCCAGCCTCTTTAAGCCGCACCAGCACCTGATCGAGGGGCAGCCCGTCGTGCTGGGCGAAATAAAGCAGCTCCTGGGGCGAAAAGGCATGCAGGTGCAACCCCGGTGCCGCCTGCTGCAACAGACCAAGCAACCGTTCGGCATAGGCCAGCTGACTTCCTGCCACCGTGGCGGCTGGGTTGAGTCCGCCCTGGATGCAGAGCTCGGTGGCTCCAGCCTCAAGTGCCTCGGCGGCTTTTTGCTGCAGGTCTGCTTCGCTAAGCCAGTAGGCGCCGGGGTCACCAGCATCGCGGCGGAAGGCGCAAAAGCTGCAGTGCTTAATGCAGTGGTTTGAAACGTTGAGGTTGCGGTTCACCACATAGGTGACGATGTTGCCCGCTAGTTGTTGACGCAGGTCGTCTGCAGCGCGGCGCAGCAATTCATCCTGCTCGGCATCAGCGCTGCGGCTGAGCAGGGTCAAACCGAGGGAGGCAAGCAAGGCAGGATCCCAACTGCCCTGGTCGTGCTCATCGGCATCACTACTGAGCGACAGCTTGGGCTGGGCCGCATCAATGGCCTCAACCAGGTCCCCTAGGTCGAGGGCCTCTAGGTCGAGGGCTGGCGAAGGGCTAGCGGGCGTAGCTGGGGGAGGCACCAGCAGCTCTGCTGCGCTCTGCCAGGCCCAATCGGCTAAGCCAGCGGGAGTGGGGGAGGATGGCGAAGAGCCAGCGGCGCTCACTTGCGGCGCTTGGATTCAAGGGCGTTGCGACGGCGACGATCGCTCCACTCGATGATGGAGAGATAGATCACGCCTCCGCTGACAAACACAAGCAGCAACACCGCGATAGCGGAAAGCACCTGGGATGCGGAGAGGTTCAGCTCAGGCACAGAGAATCGTCAAAGCCAGGTCAGAACTTGATGCTGTTGTCGCCGTGACGGCCCCAGACCACCATGGCGATGGAAAAACTGAACAGAGCAGCCAAGGAGGCCCAACCCGCCGAGATCAACATGGTGCAGCTTGCAGTCGTTGCCGGCACTTTACCTAGGCTGGAGCCCTAAAGGTGTTCGTCGTTGCAGTCCGTGGTTGTGGTCCTTTCCTCCGCCAGCCCCGTTCAGGAGCGACTGCGACTGCGCCAGCCATACCCCGACTTCAAGGTGGTGGTGCTCGACGACGACTTCAACACCTTTCAGCACGTGGTGGAAACACTGCTGCGCATCATTCCCGCCATGCTCCCTGATAAGGCCTGGGACCTGGCCCACCGCATCGACGGGGAGGGTTCGGCGGTGGTTTGGTGCGGCCCCCAGGAACAGGCTGAGCTCTACCACCAGCAGCTGGGCGCAGCCGGCCTGACCATGGCTCCCTTGGAGCGGGCCTGATGGGCCGGGTGGTCATCACCCACAGCACCTACGTGGAGGGGCTGATTCCGCTGCTCAAGCAACTTGCGCTCTGCCCCGGCATCGACACCGTCACCCCGGCAGTGATCAGCCGCGTGCGTGGCCGCAGCAGCCAGATGCGGCTGCGGGTTTCAGCTCCCATCACCGGGGGACACAAGCTGGTCGCCCGCCGCGGCAGCAGCGTGCAGGAGGTGTTTGTAGTCACCGGCTGGAGCCGGGAGCAACTGCAGCAGTGCCTAGATCGCTTGCTGGGTCAAACACCACCCAACAGCAACTCACCGGAGGTGGAACGCTCGTAGAACGCTGCTGCCTGAAAGCGGGCAAAGGCCCCGCCATCTCGAAACCAGGGCTCGATTTCAAGGCTGAGACCAGCCGGCTGCAGCTGCCAGCGCTGCTGAAGGTAGGCGGCATATTCCTCAGGGGTGCTCTGGGCGGCCTGCCAGTGCACCACCGCGAAGCTCAGGGCGCTCACCCGCACGCTGCCCCCTTCCGATTCCTGAATCTCCTCTTCAAACAGGAAGGTACGGAAGCGATCCTGGGCGTCGCATCCCTCGAGGCAGTATTTGCGCAAGTAGAGCTCCCGAGCGCGAGGAAAAACCGGCCCTGGGGCGAGGGCCAGAAGGGCTTCAAAGGCCTGCTGAAAGGACTCCATCGAGGCTGGCGGCCGAACACGGCCATGGCAGTAACTAGGTCCAGAATGGCCGCTGACCCCCACCGTTGTCGCCACCCCACCATGCCGATCTCCCCCCAGCAGCTCAATGGGGCTATGGCCTGGCGCTACGCCACCAAGGTGTTTGACCCCAGTCGCCGCATAGACGACACCACCTGGGCAGCCCTGGAGGATGCCCTAGTGCAGAGCCCATCGAGCTATGGCCTGCAGCCCTGGAAATTTCTGGAGATAAACGACCCCGCCCTGCGCCAACAGCTGCGCCCCGAGTCGTGGAACCAGAGCCAGATCACCGACTGCTCCCATCTCGTGGTGTTCCTGGTGCAACGTCAGATCGGCGCCGCCGAAGCCGATCGCCTAATCGAGATGATGGCAGCCGTTCGCGGCCTCGATTCCGCCGACCTGGCCACCTACCGCCAGATGATCGACGTAGACCTGATCAATGGCCCTCGCAGCCAGCAGATCGACCGCTGGGCCAGCAACCAGGTGTACATCGCCCTGGGCACCTTCATGACAGCTGCTGCCCTGCTGGAAGTGGACACCTGTGCCATCGAAGGCTTCGATCCCCTTGCCTACGACCGGATTCTCAACTTGGCAGACTCGCCATACCGCAGCTGTGTGGTGTGTGCTGCTGGCTATCGCGACAGCAGCGATAAGTACGCCTCCCTGGCGAAGGTTCGCTATGCACCTGCCGAACTGATCGAGAGGCGTTGATTTGAAGGGGGTGGACCGCCGTGCCGTTTTGCCCCAGTGTTCGACCTGGTGGAACCAGAAGAGGGTCAAGGACGGGGCGCCGTTTCCGGCTACGGGGCCGGTTTACGTTGCTTCCGCTGCAGACCCCCATGTCGAAAAGGGAGTCAGATCAGAAAACTGTAAAAGGCAGTCACCAACAAGGCAGTCCTATGGAAGTGTAGACCGATTACGGGTTTTGCGGGGGCAGGGGCCAGATGGATCGGACCCGCTCTAAAAGCTGCTCCGCCTGGCGAGCCCGTTCCCCAGCTGTGACCCCGGGCAGCAGCAGGGTGACGTGACCAAGCTTGCGTCCTGGGCTGGAGCCCTGCTTGCCATACCAGTGCACCGTTGCCTCCGGTATGGCAGCCAGATCGTCCCGCTGAGCCTGGTAGTCGGCTTCCGAACTTTCAAAGCCCAACAGATTCACCATCAGTGCCCCCGGCACCTGCAGCTCTACGGACCCCATCGGCAGGCCTGAAACGATCCGCACCTGCTGCTCAAACTGGCTGGTATGGGCTGCCTCGATCGTGAAATGGCCGGAATTGTGGGTGCGGGGGGCGATTTCATTGACCTGCAGGCCGCCCGGGCCATAAAAAAGCTCAATCGAAATCACGCCCACGTAATTGATCGCCGTGAGCAGGGAAGCGACGATATTGCGGGCATAGGCCTGCACCGCATGGGGCACTAAAGCCGGCGCCAGCACCCAGTCGCATACCTGCTGGTGCTGGTGGGTCTGGACCAAGGGGTAGCACTGCACGTTGCCAGCCCGGTCGCGGCAGGCGAGCTGGGAGAGCTCCTGCTCAAAGTTGACAAACTCCTCAAGAATCCAGTCGCCTAGGGGCACCCTTGCAAGCAGGGCTGTGAGATCTTCAGGGCAGCGCAGCACGGCTGTCCCCTTGCCGTCGTAGCCACCCGTGGAGGCCTTGGCCATCAGTGGGTAGTTGAAGCCTTCAGGCAGCAGGGCGCTGCTGGGCAGATCGCACCAGCGCGGGCAAGGCAGGCCCAGATCCTGCAGCAACTGCCGCTGGCCACGCTTACTAACTAGAGGGGCGAGGGCCTCCAGGCTTGGCAGAAAGACGACTCCGTCAAAACTGAGCGGCGCCAGGGCCGGCAGGTCTACCCATTCGTTTTCAAAGGTGATCGCGCCACTGCGGCGCGCCAGCTCCCGGGTGGCCGCAACATCGTCGAGTTCAGCCAGCACCACGCTGCTGGCAAGGGTAGTGGCGGGATCCTGAGCCCCTGGTGTCAGAACATGCAGGGGCACATCGAGCTTGCGGGCAGCGGCTGCAAGCATCAAGGCCAATTGGCCACCACCAACTACACCGATAGCAACTGGCTTAGTCACAGGGCTGGCATCAACCACGGATCTTGGAACTCGCCACGTGCAGGATATGAATCAGGACACCCCGTTGAACTCGACCAAGCATCAAAAAGCTGATAGGCCGCATTGCTGCGGAGCTAAAGCCTGGAGTCGCCACCCTGATCTGGATGCCAATCCATCACGTTACGGCGCCAGGTAGCGGTTATTTGGGTGGCTGCCCCAAAAGCTGGCGCGCCGTGCTCCAAACGATCCACCACTTCCTGGGCCTTCTGAATCTGCTGGTCCATCGTTGCCATCTGACTGGGTATCTGCCTAGGCAGGCTTCCGGGCCTGGTCCAGTAACTGACTCTTCAAGTAAGGCCCCGATCACCAGCGAAGAGATAGCGCACCAAACTCAGCAGCAGCACGATCAAAAACAATGCCAAACCAATCGTGCAGGCGTAACTGATCTCCAGCTCGGCAAATGCCTGGTCGTAGACGTAGTAGACGAGGGTGCGGGTCGAATCGGCAGGGCCACCTTGAGTCATTAAATACACCTCTTCGAACACCTTGGTAGCCGCAATTGCGGAAATAACCGCCACAAGAGTGATGTAAGGCCGCAGCAGCGGCAGGGTGATATCTAGGTGCTTTCGCAAGCCCTCACTGCCATCGAGGGCGGCCGCCTCGTAGAGATCGGGGGAGATGCCCTGCAGCCCGGCCAGAAAGATCACCATGTAGTAGCCGAGGCCCTTCCAGAGGGTCACGAGCATCACGGAGGGCAGGGCCAGCAGCGGCGAGGTGAGGAAACCGATGGGGTCGAAGCTGCTGCCCAACAGAGCGGTGAGCCAGCCGTTTATCAGGCCGTTTTCGGCATAGATCCAGCGAAAGGCAATGGCCGCCACCACGATCGACACCAATACCGGGGTGTACAGGGCTGCACGAAACCAATGAATCGCCGGCAGCTGGCGGTTGACCAGCACGGCCAGAGCTAGGGCACCGACCACGATCGGGGGCACCACTCCCAGCAGATACAAAAATGTGGTGCCGGTGACCCGGAAAAACATCGGGTCGGCCAGCAGGCGCCGGATATTGGCCAGCCCAACGAAGCGCAGCGGCTCGCTGACATCGAGGCCGGCCTGGCTGAAGCTCATCACCAATGCCATCGCTGCCGGAATCAGCACCGACAGCCCGATCAGCACCAGGGCAGGGGTCAAGAAGCCCCAGGCCGTGGCGGTGCGCTTGCGGAGATTGGCCTCGCTCATGCAAGGCAAAGTACCTGGGCTAGAGGATGATCGCCCTATGGATCTGCAAACGATCAGGGTGGAGCTGCAGGCTGCCCCCTACCCGGTGATCATCGGCTCGGCAGCCTTGCTGACTCTGGGCGACCAGATTCGGGGCCTGGGCTTTAAAGCAGGCACCAAGGTGCTGCTGGTGACCAACGCCGTGGTGGAAGCTCACTACGGCGCAACTGCCCTGCAAAGCCTCAGCAAGGCGGGGCTTGACGCCAGCACCCTCGTGATCGAGGCGGGAGAAGATCAGAAAACCCCAGCCACCGTGGGCCTGATCCATGACGCAGCCTTTGGCCGCCGGCTGGAGCGGGGCTCGCTGATCGTTGCCCTTGGCGGTGGCGTGGTGGGCGACATGGCGGGATTTGCGGCAGCCACCTGGCTGCGAGGCATTGCCGTGGTGCAGGTGCCCACCACCCTGCTGGCCATGGTGGATGCGGCGATCGGCGGCAAGACCGGCGTCAACCACCCCGGCGGCAAAAACCTGATCGGTGCTTTTCACCAGCCGCGCTTGGTGCTGATCGACCCCAGCAGCCTTGCCAGCCTGCCGGAGCGGGAATTTCGCGCTGGCATGGCCGAGGTGATCAAATACGGCGTGATCGGCGACCCCGAGCTGCTTGCCGACCTAGAGGCATGCCGCGACCAGCTGGCCAGCTTGACCTCATTGCCAGCCGAGCTGCTGCAGCGAATCCTGGTGCGCTCCGCCGCCGCCAAGGCGAAGGTGGTGGCCGCCGACGAACACGAAGGGGGCCTGCGGGCGATCCTCAACTACGGCCACACCCTGGGCCACGTGGTGGAGACCCTGTGCGGCTATGGCACCTACCTCCATGGCGAAGCCGTTGGTTTGGGCATGCTGGCGGCTGGCAAAATCTCCCTGGCCATGGGCCTGTGGAGCGCTAGCGAACAGGCGCGCCAGCGGGCCGTAATCGCCGCCGCAGGTCTGCCGCTGGCCTGGCCAGCCCTCGATCCCGACGCCGTGCTGGCCTGCCTGCAGGGCGACAAGAAGGTGCGGGAGGGTCAGGTGCGCTTCGTGCTGCCCAGCGGCATCGGCAGGGTTGAGATCCGCAGCGACGTCAGCGAGGCAACGATCCGCAGCGCGCTCGCCAGCTGCGCCTAAGGGCGTTGCGGGGTGGGTGGCCTTCACCGCGCAATAGCTGGCGCTCCCAGCGATTTAACTGCCGCAGCAGCAGGGCGCTGCCGCCAAGCAGCACCAGCAGAGTCAACCGGGCCGTCAGCCCGGGCAGCCAGGCCGCCAGCAGCAGCTCCACCCCCAGGGCCACCAGCACGACCGGCCGCCAGCGGCGTATCTGCCGCAGGGCACCGAAGCAGGCACGGCAATGGCGGGTGTGGCTGTCGTAGCGATCCATCAGGGCTGCCCGACCCAGCCGGGGCGGCAGGGCGGAGCCTGGGCATGGCAGGCCGGCAAAATCTTTGACCCATTTGTGCAATGCCCGCACGTAGATGTCGGCGCTGCTGGGCAAGAAGCTCGCCTGGTTTTGAACCCGTTCCTGCCAGTGCAGAAACACCTGGTCGTCTTCGAGCACGGTGTGGTTACCGATGTGCTGCAACCACACCGGCCGAGCCCGCAGCAGCAGCCGGGGCAACACAGAGCGGAACTGAAACGGGAAGCGGGCAAACAAGCGGCATTCCCCAGCCCGGATCGGCGTGGCATACACAACCGTGAGGAAGCGGGCAAATCCCTTGGCCGTGAGGTCGTGCCACATCAGGCCCGGCGCCTGAAAGGTGGTGAACTGGCTGCCCAGGCTCCCCCGGCGCGGTCCCTCGGGCCAAGTGGCGGTGAACCCCTCCGCCCCGAAACTGGTGAGCTCGGCCACCACCGGAGCAGCGTTCTGGCGCTTACCCACAGTGCGGTGGTGGGTGAAGGGCACGTGGCTCACATCGAGCACGTTCTCCAGCAGGGTGAGGGCATCCATCGGCAGATCGCGGAAGGTGTCCTGCACCAGCCAGCCGGGTTCCTCGAGCACGGGCACCAGCGGCAGGGGCACCGCCGCAGCCGCGGCATGGTCGCCGGCAAACACAAACAGCAGCCCCTGGGCGCTGGCTGTGGCGTAGCGGCGGCAGGAGCTGCGGGGGTTGGCGCCGATTGCTGATTCGGCCTGGGGGATCGCGGTGCAGCTGCCTTGGGCGTTGAAACTCCAACCGTGATAAGGGCACTCCAGCTCACCCCTTTCGTTGAGGCGGCCTTCGCTCAAGGGCACGAGCCGGTGGGGGCAGACGTCGGCAAAGGCGCACCACTGCTGGCCTGCAGCGTCCCACCACAGCACCAGATCAATCTCCAGCAGGGTGAAGGCCGTGGGGCGGCGAGGGTCGAGATCCTGCAGATAGGCCACCGGATACCAACGCTGCAACCAGTGCTCCTGCCTGATGCTGGCGCCGCTGGCGGAATCAATAACAGGAGCTGGAATCACCATGGGCAGCGGCAGCAATTGGGAAAAGCCGATGGGCCGATGATGGCGCGCTGACCCGCAGCTCCGCTCAACTAGAAGCAGAGGTGTAGAAGCGCTGGGCGTGGCGCCACAAAAGGCGACTGCCAGCCAGGCACACCCCAGCAGCCAGCAACGAACCCAAAGCCCAGATGGCTGAGCCCCGCCCCAGCAGCGCCTCGGCGGGCACGGTGGTGAGTAAGGCCACCGGCAGAACAAAGGTGAACAGCAGCCGCAGCGCCGGCGGATAGGCACTCACCGGGTAGCGGCCCGCCACAAGGGTGTAGCGCAACACCTCGGTGGCATTCCACACCTTCACAAACCAGATGCTGAGGGCCGCCAACACAAACCAGAGGCTGTAGAGAATCACCAGGGCTGCAAGCAGCAGTGCCAGCGAGAGCAGCACGGGCCCAGCCGCCGGTAGGCCAGATGGAGCCCCAGGACCCCTGTTCAGCAGGGCCCAAACGATCAGGCCAAAGCCAGCCAAGATTCCTGGCAACCCCCAGGGCGACACGGTGCGGGCCGACAGCCAGAACTGGCTGTCAATTGGCTTGATCAGCACGTAGTCGAGGGTGCCGGTCTGGACGTGGTTAACGATGCGGCTGAGGTTGGGCTGCAGCACGCAGGTGGTGAAACCGTCAAGCAGCGTGTAGAGGCCCAGCACCACCAAAGCGCCACTCCAGCTCCAGCCCCCAAGCTGGGGCCCATCACCAAACAGCAGCTGCAGCACAAAGACGCTGCCGGCCAGGTTGCCCAGCACCGACAGCAGCTCGATCCAGGCATTGAGCGGGTATTCGAGTTCGGCCGCCAGGGAGGTGCCCCAGAAGCAGCGCAGGCTGCGCCAGTAGCGCACAAACTCCCTCATGCGCCCATCGCCGAGTAGCGGCGCAGGCCGGCCCGCCACAGCCAGTGGCCGATCGGCAGCAGCAGCAGGCACCAGGCGGCGATCGCCCCAAAACCCAACGCCACATTCACCGGTTCGCCGGCCAGCAGCCGGGCGGGGAAATCCACCATCCAGGGAAAGGGCGTGGCCTGGGCAAGCCGCCGCACCGCTGGAGGAAAGGTGTCCAGGGGTGCCACCAAGCCCGATAAAAACAGATAGGGGATCATCAACAGCCGATCGAGGGCCGCCGCCCGTTCACTCCAAAAACAGAGGGTGGTAACGAGCACCTGCAGCAGAAAGCGCAGCAGAAAGGCCGCCACAATCGCCAGAATTCCCAGCAGAAAAGTGCCCGCCGACGGCAGCCACAGCAAGCCGGGCGCCGCCAGCCCCACCGCCAGCAGCATCACCGCCACAAACGGAATTCGCGACGCCTGTTCACTGAAATGGGCCGCCAGGTATCGCCAGAGCGGCGAAAGCGGCTGCAGCAAGAAGGGCGAGAGGCGGCCCTGCAGGGCGTCGTCTTCGAACACCTGAATCAGCCAAACCACCGTGAACTGGCGCACCACAAAGGCAGCCAGGAAGTAGTGGCTGAGTTGCTGGGCTGAGAGGCCAGCCGCCGCCGCCGCGCCCGAGCCGCTCCAAACCCCGAGCATGATCAAGGGCAACACCCCAGATAGGGCCCAGAGGGCGATCTCGGCCCGGTATTCGAGCATCAGCACGTACTGACTACCCAGCAGCGCCCGCGCCACCCGCCAGGCCCAGCTCACTGGGAAGCCTCGGCGTTTGAATCGCGCTGGCGGAACAATCCGCCGATCAGCTCCTCGACCGGCGGATCACTCACCTCCAGATCCACCACCGCAAAGCGCTCCAGTAGCGCCGCCACCTGCTCGGCGAGCTGGGCCCGCGGCACCAGCAGCCGCACCAGATGGCCCTGATGGGCCTCGAGCTGGCCGAAACCGGCAAAGGCCTCCGGTGGATGGAGGTCGGCAAGCTCCAGCCGCACCTGGCGGCAGGGAGCCAGCCGCTGGGTGAGATCGGCTAGGGAGCCATCGTGGAAGAGCTGGCCCTGGTGGATCAGCAGCACCCGCGGGCAAAGGGCCGTGATGTCGCCCATGTAATGGCTGGTGAGCAGCACGGTGGCGCCGGTGCGGCGGTTGTAGTCGGCGAGGAAGTCCCGCACCCGCGCCTGGGCATTCACATCAAGACCCAGGGTGGGCTCATCGAGAAACAACACCGCCGGCTCGTGCAGCAGGGCCGCCAGCAGCTCGGCCTTCATCCGCTGGCCCAGGGAAAGCTTGCGCATCGGGCGCCGCAGCTCCTGGCCCAGCTCCAGCATCTCGGCGAGTTGGCCTATGCGCCGCTGCGCCTCCGCCTCCGCAATGCCGTAGACCGCGGCATTCACCCGTAGGGAATCGAGGGCGGGCAGGTCCCAGAGCAGCTGCTGGCGGTTGCCCATCACCAGGGTGATCTGGCGCAAGAAGCGGGCCTGGCGCCGATAGGGCTGGTGGCCTGCCACCTCCAGCTCTCCGCCGCTGGGGTGGATCAGGCCGGTGAGCATCTTCAAGGTGGTGGTCTTACCGGCGCCATTGGGGCCCAGGAAGCCAACGATCTCCCCCGGCTCGATCGTGAAGCTGATTCCATCCACCGCCAGCACATCGCGATGGCGCCGCAGCAGCAGATGCTGGACTGTGCCGGCCAGGCCAGGCTGCTTCTCGCTGATTCGGTAGGTCTTGCTCAACCCACTAGCGCGAATGATTGGCCCTGCCACAACGTTTTGCTGTCCAGCTCACCGTAGGCAGCCAGCTGGGCTGATTAGGGTTACCAAGACGATGACCAGCGTTGACTGGCTCTGGCCGCTGCATCCCGCCCTGGCGGTAAACCTGGCTGAAGCCCAGCCTGCTGCCAGCCAATCCGCCAAGCGAGCAACATGGAGCGGTGATGGCGGAGATGCAGCGATGAGCCTGGTGGCAGTGACGGGAGCATCCGGAAAAACCGGCTGGCGGGTGGTGGATGAAGCCTTGAAGCGGGGCCTGGCGGTGCGGGCGATCGTGCGGCCCGGCTCCGTGCTGCCAGCGGCCCTGGCCGAAGCAGAGCAGCAAGGGCGGCTCGATGTGCGGCGACTGGATCTCAGTGCCACCGAGGCCTTGCATGCCGCCCTGAGCGGCTGTGACTCCCTGGTGATCGCCACTGGCGCCCGGCCTTCAGTGGATCTGGCCGGCCCCCTCAAGGTGGATGCCTTCGGAGTGCGCGACCAGATCCGCGCCTGCCAGGCGGTGGGCCTGAAGCGGGTGGTGCTGGTGAGTTCGCTCTGCGCCGGGCGCTGGCAGCACCCCCTAAACCTGTTTGGCTTGATCCTGGTGTGGAAACGCCTGGGCGAGCGCTGGCTTGAAGAAAGCGGACTCGACTGGACCGTGGTGCGCCCCGGCGGCCTCAGCGAGGACGACAGCCGCAGCGAAAGGGAGGGGGTGGTTTATTCCGGCCCCAACCAGCAGGAGAGCAGCAGCCTGCCCCGCCGCCTGGTGGCCCGGGTGTGCCTAGAGGCCCTGGAAACCCCGGCCGCCAGCGGGCGAATCATTGAAATCACCAGCAGTCCCACCCAGCAGCCCCAAGCCCTCAGCCAGTGGCTGGAGTCAGCGATCCCGGCTCCCGGCTGAAGCGGGGCAGCTCTGGGGCCACACCCCTGCCGTAGGCCATCCAGCGGAAATCCCCGAGGGCCACGGGATCCACCAGCCGCAGCAGGGCCTCGCGCCTGGCCAGCACGGTGGCCAGGGCAGCCGGGGCTTCCTGCTGCAGGCCGTGCAGGCGCTCCGCCAGGCCCAGGGCCAGCAGGGCCTGGCCCTGGCGGCACTGGCCCAGGGGCTGCCAGCCGCTGGTGGCGGCAGCGGCATCGACGCTCTCAATACATAGGTGGGCGGTGAGATCCCAG
>JBIKWZ010000041.1:0-21363 GCA_044356035.1 Cyanobium sp.
GCGCAGCCTTTACGAAAGCGAGCGCTACTGACTCGCTGACTGGCTAGCTCCCCCTTTCAGCTAGCCAGGGCCACTTCCAGCTTCTCGCGCAACTCACCGGAGTTGTACATCTCGATCAGGATGTCGGAGCCTCCGATGAATTCCCCTTTCACGTAAACCTGGGGAATCGTGGGCCAGTCGGAAAATGACTTGATGCCATTACGGATCTCAGCGTCCGAGAGCACGTCGAAGGTCTCAAATGGCACCCCAACAGAGTGCAGTATCTGCACGACGTTGTTGGAGAAACCGCACTGGGGCATCAGCTTGTTGCCCTTCATAAAAACGAAGACCGGGCTGGTGGCCAGGAGTTCTTCGATGCGTTGGCGGGTAGTGGCGTCCATGGACTCAGGCGGGAGTGGATGTTTGCAGGGCTAGGGCGTGAATTGCCTCACTGGCCAATTCCTGGCGTAGGGCCCCATACACGAGCTGGTGCTGTCTGACCCTGGTCAGGCCGTCGAACGCTGTGGAGATAACCGTGACCTGGAGGTGGTCGCCACCGCCGGTGAGGTCTTCAACCTCCACCTGGGCATCAGGCATGGCCATGGTGATTGCGGCCTTCACCTGGTCTGGATGCACCATCGAAGGGACGAGGCAGCGAACAGCGGAAATCTAGTGGTCAGCTGCCAGGGGTTGCCGCGGCCCCTGCGGTGTAGGGAGTGGCGGCGAAGCCAATCTCGACCAGGCTCTGGAAAGCCTTGCGGCCCTCCGGGCTGGCCGGAGTCATCACCTTGACCACCTCGACGAGTAAGGGAACCGCCACCTCAGGCTGGTTCTGGCGACGGAACAGGGCCGCTAAGCGCAGGTTCGCCTGGGCCATGGTTTCCAAAGCTTCCCGCCCCTTCTGGTCCATTTCCCTGGGGATGCGGGCATCTAGTCCGCGGAAGGAGCCGCTCAGATCGCGATAAAAGCCGAGCAGGCGGCGACAAGCATCTCGGGCCTGGTCGTAGAGCTTGCGGGCTTCGGCCAGATTGCCCTTGGCAACTGCGGCGTCACCACGCAGCAAAAGGGCGCGCACAGCCTCAAGATTGAACGGGCTGCCGGTGGACTCCAGAGCCTTTTGGGGCTCCTGCTGAGCTTGAACCCTGGCCGGAGCCAGGGGGGCAGCGAGGGCCATTAAGACCAGAGCGGAGCCGCAAATCAAGCGGGATGGCCTACGCACAACCAGCAGACGAATTGAAATCAACTTTAGGGGGCCAGGCCCAGGGCTTCCTGGGCCTGGCCTTCAACCAAGGCCATGGCGGCGGCGAGGTGGTCGGTGAAAGCACTCGCCGCCTGCCTTCCCTGGCCCTCCAAGCTGAGAGGTGGGCCGAAGCAGAGCACGGCCCCATCCCCACGGCGGGGGGGGCAATGGCCGTAGGCGATGCCCACCGGCACCACCGGCACCGGCACGCCCTGGCCGGCGGCCAGCATGGCCAGGCGGGCGAGGCCCTGGTGCAGCCGCAGGGGAATCTCTTCTCGCACAATGCGCCCCTCCGGGAAAACCACTAGCTGCTCACCGGCAGCAAGTAGGTCAACGGCGTAGCGCAGGCTGGCCAGGGAGGGGCGGCCCTGACTCACGGGGAAGCAGCCCAAGCGGTGCAAAAACCAGCCCTGCAGCCCGCGCATCTCGTCAACCGTGACCATGAAGCGGCAATCCCGGCCGGTGATGCGGCGGCCTGCGGCGTGGGGCAACAGCAGGGCATCCCAGCGGGCCCGGTGGGTCGGGGCTAGCAGCAGCGGTCCGCTGAGAGGCAGATTTTCGCGGCCAAGCACATGAACACTGCGGAAAAAAAAGCGCAGGCCAATGTCCTGACTAGCCACCATGGCCAGCGGTGCCAGCCAGGGGCTGATGCCATTGCAAAGCCCCTGTTCCCGGGAGGAGGGGGCCTGGGTGGACAACGCCGATGGGCCGGATTGAACCGCCAACAACCCGTTAAATGCGAGCAAACTCAAAGCTAGGGGCTAGGCAATGGAGCTCGGCTCGAGCGCGGGCAGTTGGACTGGCGTCCCGAGCCGGCGCAGGTTGCAGTATCCATAGGATTTGGCCGGGTTCACCGCCTGCCAACCACTCCCCAGCCATGGCCAGCCTCGGCGTCAACATCGACCACATCGCCAATGTGCGCCAGGCCCGTCGCACGGTGGAGCCCGATCCGGTGAGCTATGCCCTGCTGGCCGAGCTGGGGGGGGCTGATGGCATCACCGTGCACCTGCGGGAAGACCGGCGCCACATTCAGGACCGCGATGTGGAGCTGCTGCGTCAAACCGTGCGCAGCCGGCTCAATTTGGAGATGGCGGCCACAGCTGAGATGGAGGCAATCGCGCTACGGCTCAAGCCCGACATGGTGACCCTGGTTCCGGAGAAGCGTCAGGAGGTAACCACCGAGGGCGGCCTCGATGTAGCTGGTCAGCAGCCAGCTCTCAGCGCTCTGGTGGGTGCGCTGCAAGACGCCGGCATCGGCGTGAGCCTGTTTGTGGACGCCGAGGCGAGCCAGCTTGAGGCCTGCCGCGCCACCGGCGCCCGCTGGGTGGAGCTGCACACCGGCGCCTACGCCGAAGCCAGCTGGAGTTTGCAGCCAGCCGAGCTGGCCCGGCTCACGGAGGGGAGCTTCATCGCCCGCAGCCTCGGGCTGCGGGTAAATGCCGGCCACGGCCTCACCTACCAAAATGTGGAGCCCATCGCCGCCATCGAAGGCATGGAGGAGCTCAACATCGGCCACACAATCGTGGCCCGGGCCCTGGCGGTGGGCCTGGAAGAGGCTGTTCGGCAGATGAAGGCGCTGATACAGAATCCGCGCCGCGACCCCCTGTTCGGCAGCCGCCAGCTATGAGCACCTATCACTTCATCGCCGCCAGCGAAGCGTTCCTCACAGTTGAGGAGCCCCTTGAGGAGGTGCTGCGCGAAAGGGTGCGCCACTACGGAGAACAGGGCAAGGAAATCGACTTCTGGCTGGTGAAACGGCCGGCCTTTCTCGATGCACCCCAACTCGAACCGATCGGCAGCGCCGTGCCGCGGCCGGCGGCAGCGGTGGTGTCCACCGATAGGAAATTCATCACCTTTCTGAAGCTGCGCCTGGAATTCGTGGCCACCGGTCGCTTTGAAGCCCCCAGTGCCTCCATCCCCGACGCCCTCGCCAGCGCGTCCTAAAACAGCCCCAGGAAGCGTTTGCGCGGCCCGTCATCGGAGGCTCCTTGACCGCCATCCTGTTGGTAGCGAGGCTTGTTGTCGCCAATGGTGAGCAGGGCTTCCTTGTTCTTCCACCACACCCAATCGCGGATTGGGGGCGTATTGGCAAGTTGCTGGCGGCTGAGCCCTAGGCCGAGCTTGGCGGAGGCATCGAGCAGAACGTCGAGCATCTCCTCGCCGTTGCCGCAACGGGCCAAGGCCTCATTGGTGCGCTTAGCGCCATTAAGCGCTTTTACCAGGGCATTTACCCGCTGGACCACCGACAACGACGCTGGATTCATCGGGGCTGGCACTGGCTTTGGGCGACCGTACCAGCGCTGGCCGGTCGACGGCGGTAGCTGGGGGGCTGACAAGGAGCCGCTGGGCAGGCAAGACTGGAACTAACGCAATGGACTGATGAAGCCCCATTCACGTTCCTGCCACCACTGGGTGATCGGGGACGTCCACGGCTGTGCCGACGCGCTGGAGAGGCTGGTAGCTCGTCTGCCAGCCGGCGACAAAATTGTGCTTTGCGGTGATGTGATCAACCGCGGCCCCCAGATTCTCCGGACCATGGAGCTGGCCTGGGGCCTGGTGAGCTCCGGCAGGGCCATCTGGCTGATGGGGAATCACGAAGCCGACCTGGTGGCCGCCCTGCGGCAGGGCGACTGGACCGCTCAACGGGCCTTGGCCGGCTGCGACACCTATCGCCAACTCGGTGATCGCCCCTGCCGCATCTGGCAGGAGCGGCTGGAGCAGCTGCCCCGCACCTACGCCGGCGAAGGCTGGATCGCCACCCACGCTGGCTTCAATCCCGACACCTGGGAACCCGACCTCAGCATCCGCATGCCCTTCTGGCAGGCCTACGACGGTCGCTTCGGTGAGGTAGTGATCGGCCACACCCCCGGGCCCCAGGTGCGTCGCCTCGGCCAGATCGTGATGGTGGATACCGGCGCCTGCTACGGCGGCGAGCTTTCGGCCTACTGCCCCGAAACCGGTGCCATTCAGGCCGTTTACGGCTTGCAAGAGCGCCGGCTCTCCTCCTTGCGCCAGGAGCTGGCAGGCTGCCTGCCTTGATGACCCACCGCTGAGCATCTGTTGTGCTCACAGTTTTCCGGGGCAACCGGGCAGAACACCTAGCCGAACTCCTGGCCGCCCAGTTGCTGCTCACACCTCCCGGACCGCTCGAGACGGTGCAGGTGGTGGTGAATACCTGGCCCACCAGCCGCTGGCTTGGTGAACAGCTGGCCGTGGGACTCGGTGGCATCGCCGCCAACATCCGCTACCCATTTCCTGGAAGCCAGCTGCGCCAGATCGTTAACGGAGTGCTGGGCGAAAATGGCGCAGACCAGGATCCCTGGCGTGCCAGCCAGCTGGTGTGGCCCGTGCTGGAGCTGCTGCCCCAGCTGGTGGAGCAGCCAGAAGCTGCCTCGCTTAAGCACTGGCTAGGCCGCTACCCCCAGCACGGCAGCAAGCTTGAGCTGGCCCACTGGCAGTTGGGCCGCAGCATCGCCGATGCCCTAGACGACCTTGCCCTGTATCGCCCTGAGCTACTGGCAGCCTGGTGGTGTGGGGAGGACGGCCCACCCCTGCCGCCGGAGCAGGAGTGGCAGCGGCTGCTGGTGGAGCGGCTACGGGAGCGCCTGGGGGTGAAGCCCTTCGGCCTGCAGGTGTTGGAGGCCATAGCCCAGTTGCAGATCAAGGCGCCGCCGGCCGGCAGCCTGCCCGATCCCCTGCGCCTGTTTGGGCTCAGCAGCCTGGCGCCGATCCAGGTGCAGCTGCTGCAGGCCCTGAGCGTGCACACAAATGTGGACCTGTACCTACTCACCCCCTGCCGCGACCTGTGGCAGCGCTGCACCAGCCGCCGCCAACTACTCAGCGATGCGATCGCGCTGCAGCAGCCCCTTGATGGTGACTGGCTGCTGCAGGCCCCGGGCCTGGAGGCCCGCTTCGGCCGACTCGGCGGCGAGTTTCAGCAGTTGCTCGAAGGCAGCGGCGAGAGCATCCAGGGCCAGTGGCAGGAAAAGGATTTATTTGTGGCCCCGGCCAGCAGCCATCGGGGCCAGGGGCCAGCGCCCCTGCTGCATCAGCTGCAGCAACAACTGGCGGATCCGGCGGCCCAACCCCTGCTGCAGCGGGCACCGGCAGACAGCTCCCTGGAGTTCCACCGCTGTCCTGGCCCCCTGCGCCAGGTCCAGGTCGTGCGGGACCGCATCCTGCAGCTGCTGGCCGCCGATCCCACGCTCCAGCCCCGCGATGTGCTGGTGATGACGCCTCAGGTGGATGGCCTAGCGCCTTTGGTGGCGGCCGTATTTGGCGATCAGGAGGCCACTGGGGTGCCCCTTAATTGGCGCCTCACCGACCGCAGCCAGCAGAGCAAAGCCAGCCTCAGCCGCAGCTTGCTGGAGCTGCTGCGGCTGGCGGGGGAGCGGCTCACCGCCTCCGCCCTGGAAACCCTGCTGGAGAGTCCGGCTCTGCAGGGGCATTTCCAGCTGAGCGGTGCCGAGATGGCGGCCCTGCATCCCCTGCTGCAGCGCGGCGGCTTTCATTGGGGCCTCGATGCAGAGGAGCGCGGTGGCCTGGGCAGCGGCAGCCTCAGCTGGGTGATCGATCGGCTGCTACTGGGCCTGGTGCTGCCCAGCGACCCCGGCCTGGCCCCGGCCGCCACCGCCCCCCTGGCCAGTGGCGAGAGCATCGAGCTGTTGGGCCGCTGGCTGCACCTGCTCACCCGGCTGCGCCACTGGCTGGTGGAGCTGCGGCGACCCCGCTGTTGCCTGGCCTGGAACACCTGCCTGAGAGCCCTGCTAAGCGACCTATTCGGCGACGGCGACCAGGTTGGCGGGAGTGGCCAGGACTGGGAGCTGCCCCTGGTGCTAACGGCCATTGACGACTGGCAGCAGGCAGCCGCCGGCTGCGACCTGGAGCTGGCCGCACCCGTGGTGGCTGCCGTGCTCGATGAGCGCCTGGCTGCGGATTCGGGCCGGTTTGGCCACCGCAGCGGCGCCCTCACCATCAGCGCCCTCGAGCCGATGCGGGCGATTCCCCATCGGGTGATCGTGCTGATGGGGCTGGATGCAAACGCCTATCCCCGTCAGAGCAAGCGGCCCGGCTTCCACCTGCTGGAGCAGCAGCGCCGCCTCGGCGATCCCAACCCGGCCGACCAGGACCGCTACGTGCTGCTGGAGGCCCTGCTCTCAGCCCGCGACCATCTGCTAGTGACCTGGAGCAGCCGCGACCCCCGCAGCGGCGAAGAGCTGCCACCGGCCACACCGGTACGCCAGTGGCTCGAGTGGCTGCAGGGGCAGCTGCCTTGTCGCGGCAGCGATCTGGTGATCAGTCACCCCGCCAACCCCCTCGACCGGGCCAATTTCCAAGCCTGCGGCGAGCGGCCGCCCGGCAGCTGCGATGAGCGCCTGCTGAAGGCCCGCCTGCTGCTCGATCAACCCCGCCAGCAGAGTGGCGCACCGCAACCGCCCCGGCCCCTGGCGGCCAGCGAACCCCCTAGCGCGCCCCCGGCCCAGCCCAGCGATGCCTACGGGGATCTGCGCGACTGGCTGCTTGCCCCCCAGGCCAGCTGGCTGGCTGAATTGGGGCTAAGGCCGCGGGAATGGGCCGACAGCCTCGACGACCTCGAGCCCCTCAGCCTCGATGAGCGCGGGCGGGCGCTGCTGTTGCGCCAGGCCCTCGAAAGCCCCAGCGCCCCAGGCCTAGATGGGCCCGCCGGCTGGCTGGCTCGCCACCGCGGCCAGGGCTTGCTGCCTCCTCTGGCGGCAGGTGAACTGGAGGCCGGCGGGCTCAGCCAGCGCTGGCGCAGCCTGCACGCCAGCCTCGAGGCCCAGGGCCCCGAGCGCCGCCAGCTGGCCCTCTGGCAAAACTGCCAGCAGGAGCTGCAGTGGCGAGGGAGCTCGGTCCTGGTGCTGCACACCGCCCGGCCGCGCAATCGCCACCGGCTAGAGCTTTGGCTGGCGCTGCTGCTGGCCGCCGCCGCCGACCAAGGGCCGCTGGATGGGGTGCTGGTGGCCCGGGGTGCCAAGGACTTCGGCGTGCAGTTGCGGCTGCAGGCGCCGCAGGTTGATAGCGCCCGGGCCGAACTACTGCGGCTGCTGGAGTTGCGCCAGCAGTGGCGCCAGAGCTGCTGGCCGGTGCCACCGGAAACCGGCTGGGCCCTGCTCGACAAGGGTGAAGCACGGGCCATCGAAACCTGGGAGGGCGGTTTTCAGAGGCGCGGCGAGCGGCTTGATCCGGAGCAGGCCCTCTGTTTCGGATCTGAACTCAGCGGCGCCGCCCTGTTGGCCAGCGGTGAGCTAGCCGCCCGGGCTTGGGAGCTGCTTAGTCCCCTGCGGGAGCGGTTGATATGAACCTGTCTGCCGGCAGCGATCGGGCTTGGTCGCCTGAACAGCCCCTGCCACTCCCACAACCATTTGATGCCAATGCCTTTCCCCTGGATCCCGGGCTGCGGCTGCTGGAGGCCAGCGCCGGCACCGGCAAAACCTTCGCCCTGGCCCAGCTGGTGTTGCGCTACGTGGCCGAGGCCGAGCTAGGGCTGCGCCAGCTGCTGGTGGTGACCTTCACCGAGGCCGCCGCCGCCGAACTGCGCGATCGCATCGGCCAGCGCCTGCAGCGGGCCCTGGCCGGCCTGGAAAATCCAGATCTGGAGCCGCCCGATCCCACCCTGGCCGCCTGGTTGGAGCAGCAACGACCGCGGGCCGAAAAGTTGCGGGCCCGGCTGCTTCTGGCCCTAGAGGAACTGGATGCCGCCGACATCACCACCATCCACGGTTTCTGCCGCCGCACCCTGCAGCGCCACGCATTGGAAGCGGGCCTGCCACCGGAGCTGCAGCTCGAAACCGACAAGGGAACCCTGGTGCGCCAGGTAGCCCACGACTACTGGCAACAGCAGGTGCTGCCCCTGCCCAGTCACCTGCTGGCCGGGCTGCAGCAACAGTTTCGCGGCCCCGAAACCCTCGAGGGCCTGCTGCGCCAGCTCGATGGCGATCCAGCCCTAGGCCTGGATTCCCTGCCGGCAACGCTGCGGGCCGACGCCCCCTTGGCGCCCCAGCTCGAGGCCCTGTGGAGCGAGGCGTGGCTCAACTTCCAGCAGCTCTGGGCCAGCCACGGCCAAGCCCTGGAGGCCGGCTTTTGCGCCGCCGCCAGCCAGTGGCGCGGCCAGGGCTTCAAAACCACCAGCCCCTACGTCCCCAAACCCACCAAGGACCGCTGCGGCCTAGTGCGGGGCTGGATCGCTGCCCAACCCATCGGCGGCGACTACGGCGCCACGGCAGGCAGCCAGGGCGGAGCCCAAGGCTTGCTGCGCGATTACTTCCACCCCGGCGCCTTTCTCAAAGTTGCCCGCAGCCTCGAGCCGGGCGCAGGGGAAAGCCCCGGCCCATCCCTGCCAGAACGCCCCCTACAGGAAGCGATCGCCCAGGTTTTGGATGGTCCGGCCGAAGCCCTGCTGCTGCATGCCTGCCACTGGGGCAGAGCCGAGCTGGGCCGGCGGCGGCGCCAGAGCGGAAGGCTGGGTTTCGCCCAACTGCTGGAGGGTCTTGATCCGGGCGAGCAGGCGAGTACCCCCCTGCTAGAGGCGGTGGGAGCCCGCTATGCGGTTGCCCTGATCGATGAATTCCAGGACACCGATCCGATCCAGTGGCGCATCCTGGCGCGGGCCTTCCAGCCCGAGCGACACCGACTGGTGATGGTGGGTGATCCCAAGCAGGCGATCTATCGCTTCCGTGGCGGCGACCTGCGTACCTACCTGCGGGCCCGTCAGGCCGCCGCCAGCTTCGGCGGCATCAGCAGCCTCCGCGACAACTACCGCTCCAGCGAGGCCCTGGTCGCCGGCCTCAACGGCCTGATGGGGCCGGGGCTGCGCCGCAGCGACCTGCCCGTACCGGAGGTGCAGCCCCAGGCGACCGACACCAAACTGCTCCTACCGGCCGGCCAGCACCCCCTGCAGCTGCTCTGGCTCGGCGGCAGCCGCCTGGCTGGTGAGAAACCACCCAGCCGCAGCGCCCTGGAGCGGCAACTTCCCGACCAGATCGCCTGCTTCAGCGCCGAATTGCTCAACCAGGGGCTGATGCAACAGCGGGGCGAGCAGCACCAGCCCCTTAGCCCCAACGACCTATGCGTGCTGGTGGGCACCCACCGTCAGGCTGAAGCGCTGCGCGCCGCCCTCGATCGCTGCGGCATAGCCAGCAAGCTGGTGAGCCAGGGGGATGTGTTTGAAAGCGCCGGCGCCTCGGCACTGCAACGGCTGCTCGATGCCCTGGCCGAACCCGGCCGGACCCAGCGCCTGCGGTTGCTTGCCGCCTCTCCCCTGCTGGGCTGGAGCGCGGAGCAAATTGCCTCCGCCAGCCCCGAAGCCTGGAGCAACCTGGCTGCGCGCCTAGCCCAGCTGGCCCTTGAACTACCCCGCCGCGGCCTGCTTGGGGTGCTGGCGAGCCTGCTGGAGCAAAAGGGGCTGGCCCAGCTATCCCTTGGCGGCCGGCTGCTGGCGGATTTGCAGCAGTGCGGTGAATTGGTGGCCGTGCGGCTCCATGCCGACCAACTGGGTCCCGCAGCGGCAGCCGACTGGCTGCGGCGCCTGCGGCTCGATCCCGACCGGGACATCCCCGACGCCCACCAGCCCCACAGCGACGTGGTCGATGAGGCCGTATCGGTGCTGACGGTGCACCGCAGCAAGGGTCTGGAATATCCAGTGGTTATCTGTCCCTACCTTTGGCAGGCAGGCGCTGAGAGCCGCAGCGGCCAGTCCATCGGCGTGCGCTGGCACCCGGGCGGCCCTGAAGGCGGGCAGCCCGAAGCCGTGCTCGACCTACACCTGAACAACAACTGGGGCCCGGGCCAGGGCGCCAGCCAGCAGCAGCTTGGGGCCGAGCTCCAGGAGCGGGAGCGACTTGCCTATGTCGCCGCCACCCGGGCCAAGCTGCTGCTGGTGCTGGCCTGGGGCCCAGCCTTGGGCCAGCAGGGCAATCCGCTGCACCCCTGGCTGTTCGACCAGGAGCCGCCCCCCGCCTGCGACCACGACCCCTACAGCGGCCGCAGTGATGCGGAGTGGCGCGAGCGGCTGGAGCAGGCAATCGCCCGCCGCCAGCTGCCCCTCACCCTGGTGCAGCCCCCCGCCAGCGGCCAGCGCAGCCAGCTAAAACCAGGCCCGGCAGCTGCTGGCCTATCCCTGCAGCGGGGCCCCGTACCCAGCCATGGCTTCGACAGCAGCTGGGGCCGCAGCAGCTACACCAGCTGGACCCAGGGCAGCCACAGCGCCGCCCCCGCAGCCGTGGAGGAGGGCCGCGAAACCGATGCCATCGTCACCGAACTCGAGGCCTTGGCATCACCCGGCGCCTGCCCCCTGGACAGCCCTCTGGCCCCCTTCCCCCGGGGCGCCCAGGCCGGCGACTGCCTGCACCGCATCCTTGAGCAGCTCGACTACTGCCAACCCTTGGCAGCCCAAGCCGAGCTGGTGGGCCGCGAGCTGCAGCGGGCCGGTATCGCTGCCCAGCACGGTGAAGCGGTGCTAGTTGGGCTGGAGCAGCTGCGGCACACGCCCCTGGGCGGCCCCTGCAACGACTTCAGCTTGGCCCAGCTTGAGCGCGGCGCCCGCCTCAATGAGATGAACTTCGATCTGCCCCTCGGCCTGGTGCGCAGTCCAGACCTGGCAAGCCCATTTGCCGACCATCCCGAAGGCTGGTTTGGCAGCGCCTACGCCGAGCAGCTTGCCCAGCTGAAAGTGGAAAGCCGGGGCTTTCTCACCGGCTCGATCGACCTGGTATTTCGGCAGGGCGAGCGCTGGTGGGTGGCCGACTGGAAGAGCAACTGGCTGGGCGAGCGCGACGACCAGGGGCAGCCGCTGCACTGCGGTCCACGCCACTACGGAGCAGCAGCCATGGCAGAGCTGATGGCCGCCAACCACTACCCCCTGCAGGCCCACCTGTACCTGGTAGCCCTGCACCGCTACCTGCGCTGGCGCCTGCCCGGCTACCGACCCGAGCAGCACCTGGGCGGCTACGTCTACGTGTTCCTGCGCGGGGTGCCAGGACCCACCACGGCCAGCGCGGTGCCCGGCATGTTTGTGGAGCAGCCGCCCCTGGCCCGCCTGCTCCAACTGGACAAGGCCCTGGGGGGTACACCATGAGCAGCCCCCCACCCCTGGAGCAACCCCGCTGGCTCCAGACCATGGCAGCGGCACTGGCTGAAGCCCTGCCGCGGCTGCATGGCAGCAGCCCCGATCCCCTGCTGGCGGAACTGATCACTGAGCTGGCTGCCGCCCTGGCGGAGGGTCGCCTGGAAATCAGCCTGCCCAGCGCCGAGCATCGCCGCGCCCTGGAGGCTTCACCCCTGGGCGCCGGGCCGGATGGTCCCCTGGTGGTGAAGGGCGACCGGCTGCTGTGGCGCCGCTGGCAGCGCCAGCGCCAGCAGGTGCTGCAGGCACTGATCGAGCGGGCCCAGTTTCAGCTCCCAGATGCGAGCCCCGGCGCAAGCTGCAGCGAAGGCCTGGATCCTGACCAGCAGCGGGCCGTCACGGCGGTGCTGAAATACGGCCTGGTGCTGCTTGAGGGCGGTCCGGGCACCGGCAAAACCAGCACCGTGGCTCGCATGTTGGCGGCGGTGCTCGCCCAGCAACCAGGCAGCCGCATCCAGCTAGCAGCCCCCACGGGCAAGGCGGCGAGCCGGCTGAGGGCAGCCCTAGCCAGCAGCAGCCTGCAACTTCCCTGCAGCACCCTGCACCGGCTGCTGGAGAGCCGCGGCGAGCGCTTCGGCCGCAACCGCCAGCACCCCCTCGCCCTCGACCTGCTGGTGGTGGATGAGGTGTCGATGGTGGATCTCCCCCTGATGCAGGCCCTGCTGGAGGCCCTGCCCCCCAGCTGCCGGCTGGTGCTGGTAGGGGACGCGGCCCAGCTGCCACCGGTAGGCCCCGGGCCAGTGCTGCTGGAGCTGCAGGCACCCGAACGCCGCCAGGCCCTGGGCGGAGCCGCCATAGAGCTGCGCACCACTTACCGCAACAACGGGGCCATCGCTGCGGTAGCAGCGGCCCTACGGGAGGCTGAGCAGCCCCTCGAGGCCCTGCTCACACCCCTAGGCGCCGACGCCAATCTGCGCTGGCTGCCGGCCAACCCACGCCAGCTGCCAGCAGAGCTGCTGGCGCGACTGCGGCAGCAGCAGCAACAGCTGCAGGAGTGCTGCCTGGCGGGCGATCTGGACGATCCCGCCGTCACCGCCAGCCTGCTGGCGGGCCTGGACAACTTCCTAGTGCTGACACCGCTGCGGCGGGGCCGCTGGGGGGTGGAGGCAATTCACCAGGCCCTGCTGGGGGAGGCGGCGGCCCGCTCGCCCCAGTTTTGGCCAGTGGGCACGCCCGTGCTGTGCCGCCACAACCTCAGCGAACTGGGGCTCGCCAATGGCGACGTGGGGCTGGTGGTGGAAAGGGAAGCCAATCGAGGGCGGGAACGCCGCCTGCTGTTTGCAAACCAGGGCGGTAGCGAGCCGCTCTGGATTCACCCGGCCCAGCTACCCGAAGCCGAACCAGCCTTTGCTCTCACTGTGCACAAGGCCCAGGGCAGTGAGGCCGAAGAGGTGTGGGTGCTGATGCCCGACACCGGCAGACCCCAACGGCGCCTGCTCTACACAGCCCTAACCAGAGCCAGACAGCGGGCCTGCCTGATCACCCCCTTGCGCAGCTCGGCGGCGGCTGCCAACCTGAACTGTGATCAGTACTGAGCCCCAAATTCCCGCCGGCCGGGTGCTACGCCCCTGGGGCTGGTACGAACAGCTGGCCAGCGGTGATCAATACCTGGTCAAGCGTCTACTGATCCACCGCGGCCAGCGGCTGAGCCTGCAGCGCCACCACCACCGCTGTGAGCACTGGGTGGTGGTGGCCGGCGACGGTGAACTGCAGGTGGGGGAGGAGGCCATCACCGCAACGGCAGGGACCAGCGTCTTCATCCCACAGGGGGCAATTCACCGGGCCCAAGGAGGTCTGGCGGATCTGGAGATCGTGGAGGTGCAGCGGGGTGGCTGGCTGAGCGAGGCCGACATCGAGCGTCTGGCGGATGACTTCGGCCGGAAGTGAAGCGGAGGGGGGGGGTGATAATATTTGTTTTCAGCCTTTTTCAAGGGCAGGGCAGTTTTGTTAATTGCGGGTCTGAACAACTGAACATCGGGTAAAGCAGTGCAGCTTCAGTTGCCCCGCAACGGCCCATCCGTTCAGTATTTCTAGCCCCATTGGGTTTCTGCCGGCCTGCGTTCAAGGACTTCACCAAGCCCTGATTAACCAGGCCATTTGCATCCCGTGACCGAACACGCCAACGGCGGCAGCTTTGCTTGCTCCGTCGACATCGACGCGCCCCTTGAAACAGCTGAAAACATCTCAGTTGAAAACATCTCGGCTGAAATCAAGACAGAACCAGCCATTGCCTCGGGCTTTGCCCGCTTTGGCTTTGGCCCAGAACTGCTGAAGGCCCTTGAAGCGGTCGGCTATCAGGAGCCCTCACCAATCCAGAAGGCCGCCATCCCCGAGCTGATGCTCGGCCGCGACCTGGTGGGACAGGCCCAGACCGGCACCGGCAAAACCGCTGCCTTCGCCCTGCCAATGCTGGCGGCCCTCGATCCCGACCAGCGCAAGCCCCAGGTGCTGGTGCTCGCCCCAACCCGAGAATTGGCCCTGCAGGTGGCCGAGGCCTTCAACAGCTATGCCAGCCACCTACCCGGTGTGCGCACCCTGGCGATCTACGGCGGCGCTGATTTCCGCGACCAGATCCATCAGCTCAAACGCGGTGTTCAAATCGTGGTCGGCACCCCCGGCCGGGTGATGGACCACATGCGTCAAGGCACCCTTGATCTATCCAGTCTTCGCGCCCTGGTGCTGGACGAGGCCGATGAAATGCTGCGCATGGGCTTCATCGATGATGTCGAATGGGTGCTCGAACAACTACCTGAGCAGCGCCAAGTAGTGCTGTTTTCTGCCACCATGCCTCCGGAAATCCGGCGCATATCGCAGAAATATCTCAACGCTCCCGCTGAGATCACGATCAAGCAAAAGGCCGCCGATGCCACCCGCATTCGTCAGCGTTTCTTGATGGTGCATGCGCCCCACAAGCAAGCAGCCCTGGAGCGGGTACTGGAGGCAGAGACCAGTGAGGGTGTGATCATTTTTGCCCGTACCAAGGCGATCACGCTCACCGTGGCCGAATCGCTTGAACAGCACGGTTACGACGTTGCCGTGCTCAACGGCGACGTGCCCCAGGCCCAGCGAGAGCGCACCATCGAGCGGCTCAAGAGCGGCCAGGTGGACGTACTGGTAGCCACCGATGTGGCTGCCCGCGGGCTCGATGTAGAGCGGATCAGCCTGGTAATCAACTACGACATCCCCTTCGATTCGGAGGCCTATGTCCACCGCATTGGCCGCACCGGTCGAGCTGGCCGCAGCGGCGACGCCATCCTGTTCCTGACCCCGAGGGAGCGCCGTTTCCTGGGCGGCATGGAGCGGGCCGTGGGCAAGCCGATAGAAGAGATGGAGGTGCCAAGCAACGCCACCATCAATCAAAACCGGCTCGACCGGATGCGCACCAAGCTCACCAACTGCCTACAAACCCCAGCCAGCAGTGAGCAGGAACGGGCCCTACTCAGCGAAATCCTGCAAAGGATTGCCCAGGAGCAGGGCTCCAGTCCTGAGCAGCTAGCCCTGGCGGCCCTCGAGCTGAGCCTGGTGGGCAAGCCCCTGCTGTTGCAGGGCGAAGAGAACTTCCAGCAAGTGCGTCAGAACGGTCCTGGCCGCGATGTCGGCCGGGACCGGGGACGGGGCCGGGAAATCGGTCGCGAGGTTGGCCGGGATCTGGGCAGGGGAGCTGCTCCAAGGGGCGAACGCCCCGTGGGTCCGCCAGAAGATCACATGGAGCGCTTCCGGGTGGAACTGGGCTGGCGCGACCGCATCAAGCCCGGCAACATCGTGGGTGCCATTGCCAATGAGGCCGGTCTGAACGGGCGATCCATCGGCCGTATCCAGATTTTCGACACCCACAGCACCGTGGACCTACCCAAGGGCATGCCCGAGGATGTTTTCCAGGGTCTGCGCCAACTTCGGGTGATGAACAAACCCCTGCAGCTTTCAAGGTTCCAGGGGTAAACGCCTCGGGCTCCCGCCCTTTTCTCCATGAACCCCAGCCCCCCGCGCCCGGTCCTAATCGGACTGCTTTGCCTGGGGCTGGCGTCCTTCATTCCAGCCAGCCGCTCTATCAGCGTTGCCGAGGTAGTGAAAGCCTTCTGCCTGTCGGCTTACCAAGCCGACCTGCAAAGGGAGGGCAAAATTGCTCCCGCTGCCCATCTCGACCGCACCTGCGCCTGCGTTGGTGAGCGAGTTGCCAAGGGCAGCGACGTGGAGGACGCCCATGACGCCTGCGGGCGGAACCTGGACCAGCGCTCCGTGAGCAAGCCCAGCACTTAGCTCTCAGGCGCAAAGACTGGTCACGCCTTCCACACTCAGGCTGGTCAAATCAGTAATCGAGAGCCGTTCCACGGCTGCTATCAACGTCGATTGCACCTCTGCACTCTCGCAAGCAACCAGGCTCTGCAGCAGGTCAAAACGATCTTGGGCGGCCAGTTCGCCATCCTCACGCCAGGCGAGGCTCCAGGGCACAGGTGCTGTGATCATGGGACTGGGTTGATCAGAGTTTGCTGACATTGGGACGACATCCGGGATCACCGGTCGAACCTCAGAGTCTCTTCAGAACCGCTTTACGGTTCTCCATGAAGCGCCCGCGAGTGCTAACTAGGGGCCAAACCACCCAGTATTATTTGTCGTGATTCCAAGGGTACGGCCTCTCTTTTGGCACCCCTAGTTCCCACTAGGGCCACTAAGAACCGCAGCCTCGACCGAATCAGTTCCAGGATTTGCTTCATTAATGACTATCTACGTTGGCAATCTTTCGTTCCAAGCCGAACGCGAGGACTTGCTTGATCTCTTCGGCCAATACGGAGAGGTGCGCCAGTGCAGCCTGCCCCTTGACCGAGAAACCGGTCGCAAGCGCGGCTTCGCCTTTGTCGAGTTAGCCGACGATGCGGCCGAGCAAAAGGCCATTGACGACCTCCAAGACGTCGAATGGATGGGGCGCATGATTCGTGTCAACAAAGCCACTCCCCGTGAAGGTGGTGGCGGCGGTGGCCGTGGTGGCTATGGCGGCGGCGGTGGCAATCGTGGTGGCGGTGGCGGTGGATATTCCGGAGGCGGTTGATATGGCGGAGGTGGCGGCAATCGTGACGGTGGCGAATATGGCGGCGATAGCGGCAACCGCTGGTAAAACCTGCCGACCATTCCGTACTGCAAGCTCTCTAGGTCTGCACTGAGCTACTCCAACCCTGCCGTGGAGCTTCCACGGCAGGATTATTTTTTTGCAGAGCGTCCAGCGGGGAAAGCGGTTGGAGACTCTGCTTTTCTTCATGGCGTTTCCTGCAGGCCTGCCTCAACACCTTCATCAACTCGTTTGAGCCTGGCCGCTATGGGCAGCAGCAAGCCCCCATTTGTGAAAGGTTCGCTTGGTGCAATAGCTTTCAGGGGATGAGAACCCCTCCGGCCAAGCGGCCCCGCAAGCGGAGTAAACGCGGTGCCGTGCTCCTGGCGATCGGGGTCGGCCTTGGCGGAGGCCTGTTGCTGGCGGGGCCCCTCTCCGAACTGCTCAGCGACACCGCCTCAGGAGCAAATAACGCCATCACCAATCCGTTCGCGGCCTGGAGCGGCATCACCAACCAAGACATCCTGCTGCTCGGCACCGATGTGGGCGGTGGCAACACCGATGTAATCGCCAGCCTGCGGGTTGATGGCGGCATCACCCGGATCACCCAGATACCCAGGGACACCTACATCGAGGCCGAGGGCTACGGTCCTCACAAAATCAACGCCCTCTACAGCCTCGGGGGCACCGATCTGCTCAAACGGGAGCTGGCCCGCAAGTTGGGCCGGCCGATCACTCATCACGTGGTGGTGAACCTGTCGGCGATCCGGCGCATGGCCGATGCCCTCGGTGGCATCGAGGTGAATGTGCCGAAACGCATGGCCTACACCGACAACACCCAGGGCCTCTACATCGACCTGCAACCCGGCCTGCAAAATCTCAAAGGCCAAGACCTAGAAGGCTTTCTGCGCTTTCGCTACGACGAGATGGGCGACATCGGCCGGCTTGAGCGCCAGCAACTGGCCCTGCAGGCCCTGTTCCGCAAGCTCACCAGGCCAGAGCATCTGGTGCGCCTGCCAATCCTGCTGGCTGCAGCCGGTAAGGATCTGAAAACCGATCTGGGCCCGATGGAGCTTGGTGGGCTGATCACCGCCATGGGTTCGACCCAGCTGGAGACAAAGCGCCTGGGCGGGCGGCCCTTTTATCGCGATGACATCAGCTATTGGGAAGCGGAGTGGCCCCAGCCAGTGCTGGATGGATCAAACGGAGCTGAAAGCAGCGGCGATGGCCGCTATCGATTCCTCTTCTGATCTGCTGCAGGATCGATGGCTGGCCGCGACTCGCCATTGCTCCGCTGAGACAGGGTGATCAGGGTCAGAACCAAGGCCACCCCTGCAAGCAAGGGGGTGGAAGCCGCCACCGTGACTCCGAGGGCAGCCGTAAACCAGATCGAAGCCGCACTGGTGAGTCCGCGCACCTCAGGCAGGCCCCTCTTGTCAGCAGCAGGGGGCACCAGGATCTCGCCCGCCCCAAGGAAGCCAATTCCGGTGGCGACCCCCTGAATCACCCGGCTGCGGGCCTGGGGGTCGTCACCTGCCGCCAGCACCATCAGACAGGCACTGAGGCCCACCAGCACATGCACCCGCAGGCGATTGGGATGGCTGGTATTGCCATGGTGGGCTCGATTGATGCCCACGGCCAGGCCGCAAAGCACCGCCAGGCCTAGGCGCAGCAGGATCTGCAAATCAAGGGTGAAAGGCAATGATCCGGATCCAACCTCCCCATCATCGATCGCACTGGACGGGAACGCCAGAATCAGCGCAAGGCTTTGATCCCTTTCCCGCGTGCTGAGCCACCCCGCCCTGCGCGCCGCCCTCAAGATCGGTCTGGCCGCCGCCCTCGCCGGCGCCTGGGCAATCAGCTTCCGCGACGTGCGCTTCGTCTGGTATCCGCTGTTGGCGGTGGTGATGTGCATGGACGAGACCGACACCCGAGTCATGGCCGCGGCCCGGGGCAGGGTGCTGGGCACGATCGGCGCCGGCATCGTCAGTTTTCTGGTGCACACCCTCCTAAGTGGCTGGGTGGGGCTGACGGTGTCGTTGCTGGTGGTGGTGCCCCTGCTGCGGCTGATGCGCTGGCAGGCCGGGCTGGCCACCGGAATCGTGATGTGCTCGATGCTGTTTCTGGTGGCCGATTACGCCGAGCTCAACTGGATCTATGTGCTCAACCGCACTGCCGACACCCTGGTGGGGGTTGCGGCCACCCTGCTGGTGAATGCCCTGTTCTGGCCAATCAACCGGCTCGCGGAGATGGGCCAACTGGACCGGCAGCTGCGGAGTCTGCTGGGCCAACGTCTGGAGGCGATCCGCCGCCAGCTCAAAGATCCAGCAGCCGGCGATGGGCGAGCCAGTCAGCCGATCGTGGGCAGTCGCCTCTGCCAGCAACTCAACCAGCTGGTGAACGATGAGTTGCGCAGCAACCCAAGCGGCGCAGCCCAGCGGCAGCACTGGCGCCAGCGCAGCCTGCTCTGGGAGCGCATCAACCACCACAGCCTGCAGCTGCAGCGTCTAGGGCAGCTGTTACCCCCGGGGGCCCTGGCCTCGGCCGCGACACCCTGGCTGGAACGGCTGCCGGCGCTGCTCAGTCCAAACCCGACGCAGGCGGTACTGAATCTGCCGCAACGGCAGCGCCTCCCTGACCTCGCCCAGGCGCAGGGGCTCCCGCCCCTGTTGTTGCTGGCCCTCGACGATGAGCTGCAACGGCTCACCCGCAGTGCCCGGAGCCTGGCCCTGGCCAGCCGTGGACATGGAGTCCGGCCATGAAAGCTCCTCCCCTGATCACGCGAACCGACCTGCGGCTAGCCCTCACCGCCGGGCTCTCAGCTGGATTCGTGATCGTGCTGGGCATCCCCGATGCGTTCTACGCCCCGTTGGCTGTGGGGGCGGCCCTGGGAGGCACCGTGGGCGCCACCCGCTTGCTTGGCACCCAGCGGGTGCTGGGCACCCTTCTTGGCGGAGTGATCGTGGCGATCGGGTTCAACACCATGGGCCAAGCCCTGCCCCTACCCCTGGGGGTAGCGGTAGCCCTTGCCCTGACACGGATCTTCGGAGGATCCCTCGGCCTGCGTTCCGGTTACAAAGTGGCCGGGCTAGTCGTATCCATGGGCTGGACAGTTCACCACACCAATCTGGCCAGCTGGATTCCCACCCGCCTGGTGGTGACCCTGATCGGCGTGTTGGCCGCGTGGCTGGCGGTTAGCCAAATCTGGCCAAGCAGGGCCCTGGAGCAGCACCAGGAACACTCCCAGCGACTGTTCGGCGAGATCGCCACCCTGCTGCGGGAACGAGCCAGACTGTTGCTGGAAGAGCGGGAACTGGCGGCCAGCGCCCGTCTACAGCGGCGCAACCAGCTGGTTAATGCCACCCTCCAACTCCAGAACCAGCGCCAGGAGGCCAGCCAGGAGCTGGGCCCGGACCGTATGGGAGAAAGGATGCAGCGCCTCTGGGACCTGCAGGAGCAATGGCTCAGCGCCGTGATCAGCCATTACCGAACAATGCTGCGCCTGCCGGTGGTGCCGTTGACCAGTCCCGGTCTGAAAGCCCTGATGGAAGCGGAACACTTTCTCCTCCAAGACCTAGCCGACCAGCTCGATGGCTGGGCCCAGCACTGGCCCAGCGCCCCACCGCTGGGGGCCAATGCCGCTGCCGGTCCGGACCTGGAGCGGCTTGAGCAGGCTGAAACGTCAGCCTTTCAGGATCCGCTTGCTACAGCGGTGTTGCTGGGCAGCAGCGGTGGACGCCGGGCGATCACATGCCACCAACTGGTCGAAGCCAGCCGTGGCTTCGAGGCCGCTTGGGCTGCCGTTCCCTGAGCTGCCGTGCGGGAGAGTGCGCCCCCCCTAGGCAAGAGGACGTTCCATTCAGCAGACTGACCTACTTGAGGGGCTAAACGGAACCACCGTGGCAATCCGCAACCGCGCCCTGATCCTGGTGCTGCTCGGCATCCTTCCGGCCCATGGGGCCCCGGCTGCCCTGGCAGCGTCGCTCCCAACCCGCAAGTCCCCACCCCAATCCACCGTGCTGGTTGAGCGCAGCTGGCAGCGCCTGGATGCGGAGCTGCGGGCACTCGACCAGCTGCTCCCCACCGAGCCCGAGCCCCCGGTGGGCGACGTGCTGAGCACCCCGGAGCTGCCCGCCAACCTGATCCGGGCCAACCAGCCCGCAGCCGGTCCGATCCAACTCTCCGACACGGTGGCCGGTCCGCCCCTGGATCTGCCCAACCCCCAACAGCTCCAGGCCGGCAGCGTCGCCAGCCTCAGCCTGGAGCAAGCCCTGGCCATAGCCTTCGCCAACAGCGCAACCCTGCAGGCCCAGCGCGAGCAGGTGGCTGCAGCCCTGGCCCGCGTCCAGGCCGCCATGGGCAGCTACTGGCCAACTATCAGCGCCTTTGCCACCGGTGGCTACGAGGGCAGCCGCAGCACCACCACCTCCAACAAACCCAACGACAACCTGGGCTTTGGCCCACAGTTCTCCCCAAATGGCTTAGACAGCCCGTCGGGCCCGACGGCTGGTGCCTTTTATGTACCCGACGGCGGCAGTCTTGCAGCCACCTCGGGCACAGGGGCCATCGAAGGGGGCCTGCAGCTCAACTACGCCCTGTTCGACTTTGCCCGCACGCCCACGGTGAAAGCGTCCCGGGCCCGCCTGGAGCAGCAGCGCAACACCTATGCCAACCAGCTGCGCTCCCTGCAACTGCAGGTGAGTGAGGCCTATTACCAGCTCCAGCAGGACGAGCAGCTTGTGCGCGTCTACGACGCCAACCTGCGCAACGACTTGGTAGTACTGCAGGACACGCTCGACCTCAAGCAGGCGGGTTTGGTGCCCAGGCTCGATGTGCTGCGGCGCCGGGCCATCCAGGCCGCCGATGAAGAGACGCTGATCCAGGCCCTGGCCGACCGGGCGGTGGCGCGCCGCCAACTGGCGGTGCTGCTCAACCTGCCCGCCAGCGTGACTCCCAGCCCCA
>JBIKWZ010000042.1:0-21214 GCA_044356035.1 Cyanobium sp.
GCCCGCAGGCTTCAGCAATTCCGCAGACCTCCTAAGCTTTCAGTCACTAACACCGCATAGCTGCGCAAAAAAAGCGCCCTGGTTCTCCCCGGTCATCAACCCAGTTCGGCTGTTTGCATGCGCACTCTCTTCGTTTACCCAGAGTTCCCGAAAACCTTCTGGAGCTACGAAAAAATCCTTGAGTTGATCGATCGCAAGGTGCTTTTGCCGCCCTTGGGACTGGTCACAGTGGCCGCCCTGCTGCCCCAGTCATGGGAAATGAAGCTGGTTGACCGCAACGTGCGCGAAGTCAGCGAAGCCGAGTGGGACTGGGCCCAGCTGGTGGTGATCTCCGGAATGATCGTGCAGAAGGCCGATATGGCCACTCAGATCGGCAAGGCCAAACAGCGAGGTATCCCCGTCGCCGTGGGAGGCCCTTTTGCCAGTTCCACCCCAGATGCGCCCGAGCTCGAACTGGCGGATTACAAGATCCTCGACGAGGGTGAAATCACCCTGCCAATGTTCATCGAAGCCATTGAGCGGGGTGACAGCCATGGCCGGTTCAGCTCTGATGGCGTCAAACCAGATGTAACAGGAACGCCGATTCCACGCTTTGACCTGCTTGAGCTGGACGCCTACTCCGAGATGTCGGTGCAGTTCTCCCGAGGCTGCCCCTTCCAATGTGAGTTCTGCGACATCATCGTGCTGTATGGGCGCAAACCTCGCACCAAGAACCCTGAGCAGCTAGTTGCCGAGCTGCAGTGCCTCTACGACTTGGGCTGGCGCCGCTCGGTGTTCCTAGTAGATGACAACTTCATCGGCAACAAGCGCAATGTCAAATTGCTGCTGCCGCTTTTGCGCCAATGGCAGATTGACCACGGCTTCCCCTTCAGCTTCGCCACCGAAGCCTCAGTCGATTTAGCGGCGGACGATGACCTCATGCAAATGATGGTGGAGTGCCGCTTTGAGAGCGTCTTCCTTGGCATCGAGACCCCCGACGAATCAAGCCTGGAAACTGCCGGTAAATTACAAAATACCCGCAGCTCCCTAGTGGATTCTGTCGACAAAATCACCTCCTACGGGTTGCGGGTGATGGCTGGTTTCATCATCGGATTCGACGGTGAGAAAGAGGGCGCGGGCGGCAGAATCGTCGAGTTTGTGACCCGCACTGGCATTCCCCACGCCATGATGGGCATGCTTCAGGCCCTTCCAAATACAGCTCTTTGGCATCGCCTCGATAAAGAGGGTCGCTTGATCGAAGGCAAGGCAGCTGCAAAAGGGGTTAACCAAACCAACCTGCTTAATTTCGAGCCCACCCGGCCGATTCGCGACATCGCCAATGAGTATGTAGATGCCTTCGGCGCCCTTTATGAGCCAAACGCTTTCATTGATCGCGTTTATTCCTACTTCCTGAAACTGCCACCCCAGCAATGGAAGAAACTGGTTGTTCCTGGCAGCCGTCCGCCCAAGCCGACCAGCTGGGTTGATCTGCGCGCTTTAGGAATTATTCTTTGGCGCCAAGGCCTCAAGCGCAACACCAGGGTGCGCTTCTGGAAAGCGCTTTATGGCATGTATCGCCACAACCCGAAGCGCTTCACTGGCTTCATATCGATCCTGGCCCACAACGAACATTTCCTCGAATACCGCGCAATCGTGCGGCGCGAGATAGAAGAGCAGCTCGCAACCTTGCCACCCGATCCTCCAAAGACCACAGCCGAACCAAGCCGCGAACTACAGCCGGTTTAAAGGTGTTAGTTGAATCCAGTTGACAAGCTCGGCTGGATTAAATGAACAATATTTACTTAATCTTGGACATATTCAATTCCTTGCTCAAGGCACGCTTGAGCCCTTTGAAGCTCCCTGCCTAGATAAAGGGCGTGGTCTAGGCAAGTGAGCGGGTGAGGAGCTGGACCTTCAGTTAGGTAAATACCCAGTTGCTTGGCACTGCAGCCCCGAAAAACTGCCAAGGGCTCGCGAACATCGCCGCCACGGCAGCTCAATACCTCTCCGGTATCGGGATCGGTGGCTAAGCCCCGCTCATCAATGCCATTGCCATAGTGCTCAACCACCAGCTCCGCCGCCTCGCGATCGATGCGAATTAGGAAGTAGCCGGCTGGGTCTAAGGAGATGAACCGCTGGGAGAGCTGGTCATCGAGCTGTTGGCGGCTGGAAGGTACTTCAGGCATGCGGTGGATCGTAGGCAGCCGTAAAAGGCAGCTCCGCATTCATAGCCGCCATCAGCTCGGCCATCTCCTCATTAGCCCCAGGCAACCAACGCTGCAGGATCGAAGCAAAACGTGGATCGCTCCAGCGGTGCAGGCTGACGCGGGGCTGGGCCACGAAACCCCGCCGGCGCTTATGGCTACCGCCAGCGCCGGGATCAAAGGCGCGGATGCCGCGCTCGATTGCCCAGGCAATCGGAGCGTAGTAACAGACCTCAAAATGCAGGCAGTCAATCTGCTCATCACTGCCCCAGTAGCGCCCCCAGAGCTGGTCGCCTGCATGGACGCACAGGGACATGGCCACCGGCTCGCCGGGGTCACCGCGATGGGCACTGAAGAGCACTATGTGGCGCCGCAGCTCCGGATCGGCAGCCAGGGCAGCAAAAAAGGATTCACTCAGATATTTGCTACCCCAAGCCCCCCACCGACTGCAATGTTGGGCATAAAAGTCATACATGCGCCCAACTAAAGCCGGCGGAATTGCCTCGCCCAACAGGGGAGTAACCGTGAGGCCAGCGGCTGCCACCGCCTGACGCTCCCGCTTGATGTTGCGGCGCTGGTTGGCATTGAAGCTGGCCAAATAGGCGTTGAAATCGTTATGGCCGGGATTGATCCACTGGCTCTGCTGATTAACCCAGGCAGCACAGCCAGCCGCCTCAGCCAGCGGCTGCCAACCTGGATCCACATAAAGAAAATTGCAGCTGAGGATCGAGTGCTGGCGGCAGAACGCATCGATCAGCTCCAACATCAAAGCGGTTAACACCGCCTCGTCCTCAGCGGGGTCGATCAGGAAGCGGTAGCCCTGCACCGGGCTCACCGGGCTCATGCCCACCAGCTTTGGGTAGTAGCGCAGGCCCAACTGGCCAGCGAGCTGGGCAAAACTCTGGTCGAAAACGAATTCGCCGTAGCTGTGGCCCTTCAAATAGAGGGGGGCCACCGCCAGCAACACCTCGCCGCGCCACAGGCCCAGATGACAGCCCTGCCAGCCCTCCCGCGGCGCAATGCTGCCGCTGGCCTCGAGCTGCTGCAGCCAGCGCCAGCGATAAAAAGGCAACTCTTGGGGGTGCGCTGCGGCCAGCAGGGCATCCCAATGGGCTTCGGGAATCTCGGCCAGACTTTGGTGCCAGCGGGCCTGCAACTCAGCCATGGCTGCAATAGGGGCTCGCAAGGGGCAAAACTAACTACAGCTGTGCCTCCTTGGTGCCTCAATCGTTCCGGGCCCGGGCAACTCCGGTGCAACTGTTCGCGCCTGTACTGATCGCGCCCGTATTGCTGACGAGCCTGCTGCTGCCGGTGTTGCAGCTGGTACGCCCCCAACTGGAGCAACGGCTGAAAACCGTTTGCGTGGAAACCGCAGCCGCCGGTAATGCCAGCCTCGCCGCCAAATTAGAAGCTCCCTGCGCCCAGCTGGCCCGGCCCACCAGCCAGTGCCTGGTGGAAGAAACCGCCTCGAGTGGTCGGGGCCTGGCGGTGCTGGGCGATCTGATCCGCGGCGACTTCGGCGCCGACAGCGAAGTAGTGCTGAAACGCTGCCTAGCCCGCATGCTAGGCCTGCCCGCCGACACCCTCCAGCAGGTTTCCCTGCGGGAGCTGGCTCAGGGCTTCGCCAAGACGCGGCGGTAGCGCAGCAGCAGCTCCTCACCCTCCAGACGCCGGTGCTCGTGCAGGCACCACTCCCCAGCCTGAACTGCGGCCTCCAGGGGCAACCAGGCATGGGGTCCGCCCAGCAACCGGGGGCAAAGGGTCAGCTGCAGCTCATCGATCCAGCCTTCGGCCAGCAGGCTGGCGGCAAGGGTCGCACCGCCCAGCAGCACCAGCCGCTCCAGCCCCTGATCCGCCAGGGCAGCCAGGGCCCCACCCCAGCTCTCTAGGTCCAGGCGACGATCAAAAGCCGGGGCTAGCGGCGATCGCTTGGGTGTTAGCAACCAGCGCTGCAGCGGCTGCCGCCAGAAATGCAAATTCGGGGAAATATCGTTGCTACGACTCACTACTACGGCCACCGGCTGCTCCGCGCGACCGCCGGCTGCACGCTGAGCCAGCAGGTGAGGCGCCCGAATTAGGCAGGTACTGCCGTGGCAGCGCAGGGTTTCGGCACCGATCAGGCAGCCATCAGCCCAGGCCAGGGCCTCCTCCAACACCTGACGATCCCCCTTTCCACCCAACTGGGCAGCACCACCTTGCGGGGGCGCCAAGCGGCCATCCAGGCTGACGGCCAGCACCAGCCGCAGCACGGGGCTCAGCCAGCCACCAGGGCTTCGAGTGCCGCAGGCACCATTTCCAGCTGGGGAGTTTCAGCAAACACCTCGGCGGCGTTGTTGGGGCTTTCCTGCAGGCGCACCTTGTGCAGGCGGGCGCCGGTGGCTGCAATTGGGGTGCTGAGCAGATCGGCGATGTGAAGGGCGATGTTCTCAGCTGTGGGCACCGTGGAGGCGAAATGCTCCACGTCCTTGTTGAGGAAGGTGTGGTCGAAGGGCTCCACCACCAGGTCGTCGACGAGCTGCTGCAGGGCTGCCAGATCACAGACCATGCCGGTGCGGGCGTCGATCGGGCCGCGGACGGTTACGTCGAGCAGGTAGTTGTGGCCGTGGCCATGGGGCCGGGCGCACTTGCCGTAGATAGTTTCGTTTTCGCCTTGGGAGAGCTCGGGCCGGGCCAGGCGATGGGCGGCAGCGAAGTGGGTGCGGATCGAGAGGAAGGCTTCCATGGGGATTGGGGTGGAGCCGGGGGCGAGCAGGTCGACCCAGAGCGTGTCGGTTTCGTGCAGGCGCAGCCCCACCAGGGGAAGCTGGGGGGCCAGGCGGGTCCAGATGGCCTGGCAAAGGGCTTCGGTGGTGGGCAGCTTGCCCTCAGGACGATTCAGATCGAACTCAGGCCAAGCCTCGTTGAGGAAGCGAAAATCGAGCTGGGCCGTCACCTCAGCCCGAATCGCATGCTTCACCTCAGAGAGATTGAGCACCATGCCGTCCGCATCGAGCGGACCAGCCATGGCCACCACCAAGGTGTAGTTGTGGCCGTGGCCGGGGGCCAGGCTGCAGAGTCCGAAGCGGGCCTGGTTCTCTTCAGCGCTGAGCTCCGGCAACCAGTAGCGATGACTGGCACTGAAGGTGGCCCGCCTGGTAATTACGCAGGGGCGGCCCCGCCCGTGGCTGGAGCTGGCCGGGTTCGGCGAGAAACCTGAGGCTGTTGCAGTAGCCGTCATCGCCCGGGTCGGTGGCACACCATCCTAGAAATGGGCAAGGGCCAAGGCGTCGAACCAGGAAAACCCCGCCATGAATAAACCCCCATCGCCGAGCTTGGCCCAGCGCTTGCAAGGGCTAAACATTTATTTAATCGGCATGATGGGTGCCGGCAAAAGCGCCGTCGGCCGCCCCCTGGCCGCAGCACTGGGCTACCGCTTCCTTGATGCCGACGATGCCCTGGACCAAGTCGCTGGCCGCACCATCCCCGAAATCTTCGCCACTGATGGCGAAGCCGGCTTCCGAGAACTGGAAACGGCGGTGCTTGGCCAGATCGCTGGCTGGCATTCCCTAGTAGTTGCCACCGGAGGTGGCGTGGTGACCAGGCCCGAGAACTGGGGCCACATGCGCCAGGGGGTGGTGGTGTGGCTGGATGCACCAGCGCCATTACTGCTGCAACGCCTGCGGGCCGATTCCACCCCCCGGCCCCTGCTGCAGGCCGGTGATCCCGGCGCCCGCCTAGGCGAGCTGCTGGCCCAACGGAACCCGCTTTATGCCCAAGCCGACCTGCGGGTGCAGCAGGCTGGAGCTAGCCCCGCCCAGGTGGCCCAGCAGGTGCTGGCCGATCTGCCAGCCATTCTCAAAGACCCAGCTGCGGCGCCTGAGGCCCCGGTGGAGCTGCGCCAGGCCGATGGCCAGATCACGCCATCCCTCAACTGAGTTACGCCACTTAGCCGGGCGGTTCGATCCGCACCGCAAACCACTGAATCGTCAGGCCAGGCGCCAACTCCAGTTCGCAGGCGGTTTCCAGCAGTCGCTGGGCCTGCAGGCCCGGGCTAGCGAGACCGGCCAGATCTGCCGGCACCGGCTCCAGCTTGGCAAGCCGGGCCTCAAGCCAGGTCAGGGTTTCGGCCGCCGTGAGAATCCGCTCGCCGCCACCGGGCTCCAGCACCACGTAATGATCAAGCTCCCGCAACAGGGGATCGGACATGACTGGAGCCCTACTGGCGCCCATCCTGGCGCTGCTGCTGGCGATGGGGCCGGGCGTGCTGGCGGAACGGGCCGCCCACTGGCCCGAGTGGCGCCTGCCCGCTCCCCTGGAGCGACCCTCAGCTCGAGCCGGCCACCAGGACCTGAGCTACCCCAACTGGATGGCCGGGCGCTGGCAGGTGCGCAGCGATGACCTGGAGTACGAGGTGCGCTTCAGCCCCGACCCAGGCGGAGCAGTGGTGGGCGATCGGGCCTTCAATGCCACCGCGATCGGCCGGGCCCTGCTGGGCGCTGCCCTGCTGCAAGTGCGCAATGATCCGACCAACCCAAACCGCCAGATCGCCTTGCTGGCGGGTGATCAGCAATTGGAATCGACGGTGGTGGGGCGCCGCAGCGAGTCGTCCAATCCGACCGACTTCTGGGCTGACGAACTGGCCCTGCAGGTACTGCACGGCCCCGGCGCCCCCCGGGTGAGCCGGGTGGAAACCCTGAGCCACTACAGCCAAAACCCCGACGGCACGGTGACCACCGAGCAGTGGCAGGCCAGCTATCCCTCCCCGGCCCTAGGCCTGGCCGCCGCGGCCAGCAGCAGCAGCAATTTCCAACTAACCCTGACGCCGCTCAGCCCCGACCCGCTTCCAGCACAATTCGATCTCGCCAGTTGAACAGGGGCTCAAGCAGCGGGTGGTCGGCGATGCCGCTGACCCCCTGGCCCGCCAAGGGGGCGCCGCTGCTGGCCGGGAATTTGAGCAGGCCCAACTGGGCGGCAACGGCCAAATCGGCAAGGGTGAGGCGAGCACCCACCAGATAGGGCTGGTCGGCAACCAGCACAGCCAACTGCTCGAGGTTGGTCTGCAGCTGCTGGCGCTCAGCACTGCCCACCACCGTTGCCACCGCCTCGCCGACGCCCGCCATCACGGCAGCTGGCAGGTTGCTGACCAGCTGACGCAGGGGGCCGGGGGTGGAGTCGGGCAGCAGGGCGGAGCGCAACAGCGGATCAACAGCAGCCGCTTGCACCAGGGCAAGCCGGCAGCCGGCAGCAAGGGCCGTATCGGCCCAGTCTTCAATCAGCAGCACCCGGGCTCGCTCGGCCGGGGCCTCGGGCAGCAGCAGCGGCTCGGGGTGATGCCGCTCCAGATAAAGGGCAATGGCCGTGGAATCGGCAATAACTTCACTGCCATCCAGCAGCACTGGCACCTGGCGCTGGCCCGACAGGCGGAAGAGTTCCAACTGGCCCAAGCCGGGCGTGACCTCGACCACCGTGTAGTCGAGCCGCTTGGCGGCCAACACAAGCCGCACCTTCTCGCAAAAGGCCGAATGCCTGAACTGATGTAGTTCCATGCTTCAAACCTGACCTCTGGGCGGCAGAGTAGCCAGCAAGCAGCAAGGACCGACCACCCCGGGCGATGAAGGACTTCTTCCTGAATGTGACGCGCTACCCGCGCTACCTGGTGGCCTTTGGCCTGGGTGTGGCCAATTCGGTGTTCGAACCGCTGGCGGCCCGGGGCCGCAATCCGGTAACGGCGGTTGCCCTGATTGGCGCCGGCGTCAGCGGCCTGCTGAGCCTGGGGCTGATCCTGCATGCGATGGTGAACCCAGCACCGCTGGCATAGCCATGGCACAGAGCCGACGGGTGGAGCGGGTGGCCTCCCTGATCCGCCGCGAAATTAGTGAGCTGCTGATTGGCGGCATCAAGGACGAGCGGGTCAACCAGGGGATGGTGAGTGTCACCACAGTTGAAGTGGCGGGCGATCTGCAGCACTGCAAGATTTTTGTGAGCGTCTTCGGCAGCGACGCCGACAAAGAGCAAGCCATGGCAGGGCTGAGTTCGGCTAGCGCCTTCGTGAAGGGTGAGCTGAGCCGGCGGCTGAAGATGCGGCGCACCCCTGAGGTGGTGTTTGTGCTCGATCGAGGCATCGAAAAGGGCACCACAGTGCTGGGGCTGCTCAATCGCCTAGAAGACGAGCGACAGGAGAAGGGCGAACCCGCCGAAGCCAGTGATCTCTAAACCAAGCGCGACCCAAACCACGGATCCAGCCCTGCTGCGCCTGATCCACCAACTGATCGTGGTGCGTGGCAGCGGCAAACTCGCCGACCATCAACGCGGCTACCCCCGCTGGGAGCTGCCTAACAACAAGCTCCGCAGCCTGCTGGCGGCCGGCGTGGGTGGCGTGATCCTGCTTGGCGGCAGCGCCGCCGAGGTGGCCCTGCGCTGCACCCAGCTGCGCCGCTGGGCCTCTGGGCCGCTGCTGCTCTGCGCCGATGTGGAGGAGGGGGTGGGACAGCGTTTCGACGGCGCCAGTTGGTTGGTGCCACCACTAGCCCTAGGGCGCCTCTACGGACGTGAGCCCCAACAGGCGCTTCAGCTAGCCGAACGCTACGGGCAGTGCACGGGCCGGGATGCCCGGGCCCTGGGGCTCAACTGGGTGCTGGGGCCGGTGTGCGATGTCAACAACAACCCGGCCAACCCGGTGATCAATGTGCGGGCCTGGGGGGAAGATCCAGCCACGGCCGGGGCGCTGGCAGCAGCCTTTGTGCGGGGCGTGCAGGCAGCTGGGGTGCTCGGCTGCGCCAAGCACTTCCCTGGCCACGGCGACACCAGCACCGATTCCCATATCACCCTGCCCCTGCTGCCCCACAGCCGCGAGCGGCTGGCGGCGATCGAGCTTCCACCGTTTCAAGAGGCGATCGCTGCTGGAGTGGCCTCGGTGATGACGGCCCACCTGATGCTGCCGGAGCTTGATCAAGAGCGGCCCGCAACCCTCTCCAAGCCGGTGCTTACCGGGCTGCTGCGCCAGCAGCTGGGCTTCGCTGGATTGATCGTGACCGATGCCCTGGTGATGGACGCGATCACCGGGCGCTACGGCGCCGGGGAGGCGGCCGTGCTGGCCCTGGAGGCCGGGGCCGATCTGGTCTTGATGCCCGCCGATGCAGATGCCGCCATCGCCGCCATCGCTGAAGCGGTGGCCAGCGGCCGGCTCAGTGTTGAGCAGCTGGAAGCTAGTGCCGAGCGCCGCCTCCGGGCCTTAGAGAGCTGCGCTGGATCTGGGGCGGCCTTGGCCGTTGCCGATCCGGAGGCGGCCGCCCAGCCCAACCAGACCCTGGCCCTGGAGCTGGTGCGAGCCACCATGGAGACAGCCGGCAGCGCCGGCGCCGCCACCCCCCAAGCCGGGATCAATCTGATCAGGCTCGACTCGGCCCTAGCCGCAGCCACCGCAGTGCTGAGCGCCACCGCTCCAGCCCTGGGGCGGCCCGAATCCCGCGGCTGGCGCACCGTGCTGCTGGAGGCCCGCAGCCCCAGCCCTTGGACCACAGACGCCGACGCCCCCCTCGCCCTGGAGCGGCTCGGCCCAGGACAGGTGCTGCTGCAGTTGTTTGTACGGGGCAATCCCTTTCGCGGCAGCGCCGGCAGCGCCGAGCCCTGGCCTGCGGCCCTGCGCCAGCTAGCAAGAGCCGGAAGGCTGGCGGGGTTGGTGGTGTACGGCAGCCCCTACCTCTGGGAGGAGCTGCGCCCCCTACTTCCTCCGGGCGTCCCTGGCGTCTACAGCCCCGGCCAGATGCCCCTGGCTCAGGCCGAAGCTCTGCAAAGACTGGGCAGTGGACTGGGTCTGGGAGACACTGAAGCAAGCGCTGGCTTCACCGACTGAGCCGGAGCCGAGCTGTCCGTTTCTCGCCCCGTCCCCATCCGGCCCATGCTCAGTCTCTCGATGATCGTGCGCAACGAAGCCGAGCGGCTGGAGCGCTGCCTGGCCTCGGTGGCGGGCTTCGTCGATGAGATGGTGCTGCTGGACACCGGTTCCAGCGATGCCACCATCGCCATCGCCGAGAGCTGCGGTGCGGTGGTGCACCAGCTGCCCTGGCCAGGGGATTTCGCGCCGGCCCGCAATGAGGCCCTGGGGCACGTGAACGGCGACTGGGTGCTGGTGCTCGATGCCGACGAGTGGCTGCTGCCCGAGGCCCGCCAGCCGCTCCAAGCCCTGATGGCCGAGCCGGACCTGCTGCTGATCAACCTGCTGCGGCAGGAGCTGGGGGCCGCCCAGTCGCCTTACTCAAATGTGAGCCGCCTGTTTCGCCGCCATCCAGCCATCCACTGGAGCCGGCCCTACCACTCGATGGTGGATGACAGCGTGCTGGCCCTACTGGGGAAGGAGCCCCACTGGCAACTGGCGGATTGCGCCGTGCCTGCCTTGGCCCACGATGGCTACCGCAGTGATCTGCTGGCCAGCGGCGCCAAGGCGAAGCGGCTGCGCCAGGCCATGGAGGCCGACCTGGCCGCCCAGCCGGGAGATCCCTACGCCTGCGCCAAGCTCGGCAGCCTGGAGGTGAGCGAGGGCAACCGCGAACGCGGCATAGCCTTGCTGCAACAAGGATTGGCCCGGTGCCCAGCCAGCCGCCAGCCCGAGCGCTACGAGCTGCTGCTGCATCTGGCGATCGCCCTGAGCAGCAGCGACCCGAACCGCGCCAGCCAGCTCTACCGCCAAGCCCTGGAGCTACCCCTGCCGCCGCGGCTCACCCTGGCGGCCCGGCTGAATCTGGCCGCCCTGCTGCAAGAGCCCGGCACCAGGAGCCAGGGCGCCCTGGAAGAGGCCTGCGAACTCTGCCGCCAGGCCTGCGCAGCGGCCCCCGAACTGGCCCTCGGCTGGCTGCACCTGGGGATCAGCGAGCGCCGACGCGGCCAGCTGCCGGCGGCAATCGCGGCCTACCGCTCAGCCCTGGAGCGCGATCCAAGCCTGGCCGCCGCCCAGCAGAACTTGGCCGTTGCCCTGCTGCTCAGCGGTGATGTGCCAGGGGCCCGCAGCGGCTTCCGCCAGGCGATCACCCTGCTGGAGCAGCAAAACCGGCAAAGCGAAGCGGAAGCACTGCGGCAGCAGGCGGGCAGCATGGTCAAGCTGGATGACCAGTGATTCCCCTGGCCATGGCTCCTGATTCCTATCTGAGCGGCCGCAGCATCGCCGTGACCAGAGCCGAAACCCAGCTAGGCGAAGCTCGGCGCCTATTTGAAGCCGCTGGCGCCACGGTGGTCGACCTGCCGGCCTTGGTGGTGACGCCACCGGATGAATGGGGCCCCCTCGACGATGCCCTGGCCGAGCTCGATGATTTCCACTGGCTGGTTTTTTCCAGTGGCAACGGCGTTGAGGCCGTGGAGCAGCGGCTACGCCGCATCGGCCGCTCCCTGGCACGGCGGCCCAGCCACCTGAAGATCGCTGCGGTGGGCCGTAAAACCGCCGCCCAGCTGGAATCACTTGGAGCGCCCGCCGACTTCATCCCGCCCAGCTTTGTGGCCGACAGCCTGCTGGAGCATTTTCCCGTCTCAGGTTGGGGGCTGCGCCTTTTGCTGCCCAGGGTGCAGAGCGGCGGCCGCACCCTGCTAGCGGATGCCTTCGCCGCTGCTGGTGTCCGGGTTGTTGAAGTTGCCGCCTACGAGACCGCCTGTCCCGAGGGTTTACCTAGCGCTGCGGTGGCCGCCCTAGAGCAACGGCGCCTCGACGCCATCACCTTCAGCAGCGGCAAAACCGTGAGCCACACCTGCCAGTTGCTGGAAGGGGCTTTCGGTCCCACCTGGAGCAGCCAGCTGGAGGGGGTAGCGGTGGTTTCAATCGGACCCCAAACCAGCGAGCGCTGCCAGCAGCTACTCGGCCGCGTCGATGCCGAAGCCGATCCCCATGACCTGACTGGACTGGTGGAGGCCTGCGGCCGCAGCCTCAGAGCTCGGCAGTCACCGCCTGCTTTCCCTGACGCAGGGTGAGGCGACCCTTTTGAACATCGATGCTGGCCACGCTCCAACCCGCCGGCAGTAGGGGCGTGGTTCTGTAGCCCGTGGTGCTGCCGCCTCTCTGACCGACCCGCAAGGTGCCGCTATCGCCAGCGAACTGCACCAGGGCCTCAGGGGTGCCGCCGGAGCGAATCACGCCGTTGAAGATCAGGCCAGGGGGGAGGCTGAGAGGTGCTGGACGGGATGCGCTTATTTGCAGGGGCGCAAAGGGATCAACACGCCCAGAGGAAACGGAGGCCACCACCTGGCTGGAGCTGGGCAGGGGTGTCAGTCCTGCCAAGGGAGCTGGTGCCCTAACAGGCGCTGGTGCTGGGGGTGGGGGCGCCGGGGTTGCCTGGCTGGTGGCTTGTGGGGGCTTTTCCCCAGCGCAGGCGACCAGCAGGGCTGCAGCGATGGCAGGGCCGAGGAACTTAAGGGTTCCGGGTTTCAACGAGATCACGGAATCGGTCAAGGTTGGCCTGAAGCTCCTTGGTCACAATTCCACCCAAGATGCTGGCATCCATCAACGGTGCCAAGACCCCGGGCAACTCATAACTGACGCTGAGCTTGACCGCCGTGAGCTCGGGCCCCTGGGGATAGAAGCGCACCGCACCCTTAGTGGGCAGGCCTCCCACCGACTCCCAGTGCAGTTGCTGGGCCTCCACCCGCTGGCTGATACGGGCTTTCCAATGGAAGCGGAAGCCATGCGCCGCCAGGGTCCAATCGGTGAGATCGGGGTTGCCCGGCTCGGTTACAACCGACTCGATCCAGCGCATCCACTGGGGCATCGCCTCCAAGTCACTCCATACCTCCCACACCTGATCCACCGAGGCCCGGATCTCTGTGGTGACGCTGTGCTCAAGCCAACGGCCCATGGAATCTCCTACGAAACAGAGGTGTTGGTGGCCAGCGAAGCCTGGCTTGCCAGGATCGCCGCTGCGGCTAAGCGCCCACTCATGGTGGCGCCTTCCATCGAATCGATGTAATCCTGCTTGGTGTAACTACCGGCCAGATAAAAATTGGCTACTGGCGTGGCTTGCTCTGGCCGGTAAGGCTCCATGCCGGGAGCCTCGCGGTAAAGCGACTGGGCCAGCTTCACCACGTTGCTCCACACCAGCTTCAGGCCCGCGGCCGAAGGGAAGAGGCTTCGCACCTGGGCGTCGGTGTGGGCAACGATTTCTTCGGTTTTCTTAGGAATCCAAGGATCGCCTGGGGTGAGCACGCACTGGAGCAAGGAGCCCTGCCCCTGTTTGCGGTAATCCTCGGGACTGGCCAGGGCCAGATCGGCGAAGCAACTGAAGTCAGCGTCGGCGGTGTAGAGCAGATTGTCGAGGCCAGCGGGGCTGCTGAGATCGGCGCGGGCGGCGGTGGCGGCTGCGCCAGCACCTAGCTCGGTCACCCAGCCGTCATAACGCAGCTGCACGGTGGCCACCGGCACCGCATCGAGCTTGTAAATGTTGTCGAATAGGGGCCAGCGGCGCCAGGCTTTCGGCAGCATTCGCTGAATACCAGGCACATCGCAGGCGGCCAGATAGGTGTCTGCAACTACCGAGACATCCCCCTCAGGGGTGCCGAGAGTGAGGCTGCTCACCCGGGTAGCGGGCTGGCCATCGACGCCAGCTGCCCCCTCCTCGAAATTCACCTCCGTGACCCGGTGGCGCAGATGCAGCCGGCCGCCGCGCTGCTGGATGTAGTCGAGGATCGGGCCCGTGAGCCAGCGGTGGGGTGAGCCTTTGAGCAGGTTGAGTTTCGAGGCCTCGGTTTTGGAGGCAAACATCATGAAGATCGTGAGCATGCAGCGGGCCGAGATCGCCTCGCAATCAATGAAGCCCAGGGCATAGGCGATCGGATTCCACATCCGCTTAATGCTCTGCTCACTGCCGCCATGGCCCACAAACCACTCCTGGAAGCTGATTCGATCCAGGGCTCGGATCGTCTTCATGGCCCCCTCGTAGTCCACCAAGCCGCGCACGATCGGGCTGGTGCCCAGGGCTAGGGCATTGCGCAGCTTGTCGATCCAGTCGAGCTGGGGAGTGGTGAAGAAGGCCTTGAGGCCGTTGAAGGGCGCGCCAAGGGCGAAGCGAAAGTCGAGCTCCCGCAGATCGCCGCCCGTGTTCACAAACAGGTGGGTGTGGTCCTTGGGCAGCAGGTTGTCGATCGCCCCCACCTTGCGCATCAAGGCGAAGAGGTTGGCGTAGTTGAAAAAGAACACATGCAGCCCCATCTCAATGTGGTTGCCGCCCTCATCCACCCAGCTGCCCACCTTGCCGCCCAGAAAAGGCCGGGCCTCGTAGAGATCCACCTGGTGGCCGGCATCCACCAGATCCACCGCCGCAGATAAACCGGCCAGTCCCGCTCCCACGATGGCGACCTGCACCCTTTCAACCCTCAGTAGTGTGCTGACTCTATGGAGACACTCCGCCAGGCAGCGAACGGGGAGCCTCCATACAGTGGTTGCAACTGGCGTAGATCTGGATGAGTACCGAAACTGTCACAGCTGTTGCAGCCCAGGCCCAACCCACCTTCACCGCCAAAGACGGCAAGGGGATCCTGATCACCGAACCGGCCATGAAGCAGCTGGGGGCGCTGATGAATCAGCAGGGCGAGGCCAAGGTGTTGAGGGTGGGCGTGCGCTCCGGGGGCTGCAGCGGCATGAGCTACACGATGGATTTCATCGATGCCGGCGCGATCCTGGGTGATGACGAGCAATACACCTACGAACCCGCCGATGCTCCCAGTTTCGCGGTGGTGTGCGATCCCAAGAGCCTGCTCTACATCTACGGAATGCAGCTGGATTTTTCCTCAGCCCTAATCGGCGGCGGCTTCAACTTCACCAACCCCAATGCCAGCCAGACCTGCGGCTGCGGCAGCTCGTTTGCGGTGTAAAGCCCATCGGGTGGCAATCTGAGCAGATGACCAGGCCAGCCGCCTCCCTATGACCTCAGCAGAAGCACCCTCCCTGTTCGAGCAGGCCATGCAGCGCTACCAGGAGGGAGTGGCACCCGCTGAATTGATCGATAGCTTCATCGCCATCACCGAGCAGTCCCCCAACCAGTCGGCGGGATGGACCTGCCTGGCCTGGCTGCAACTGCTCGATGAGCAGCCCCAAGCCGCCCTGCGCTCCGCCAAAACGGCCGTGCGCCTTAACCCCCAGGACCCTCAGGCCCGCATCAACCTGAGCCTGGCCATGCTGGAAACGGGCGCCAAAGGGGTGCGCGAACACATCGAAATTGTGCAGCGGGTAATGGCAATGGCGCCGGAGATGACTGGCGACCTGCAGAAGTCGATCGCCGATGGCCTTATGCGCAAACCAGGTTGGAAGGCCATGGAGAAGCTGCAGGCCTGGCTGGCGGGTTGAAACCGGTTCTGCTACTCAGCAACGGCCACGGGGAAGACCTCAGTGGGGCCCTGGTAGCTGCCGAGCTGATGCAGCGGGGAATCCCGGTTGAGGCCCTGCCCCTGGTGGGTCACGGCAGCCCCTATCGCCAGCGGGGCGTGCCGGTGCTGGGCCGCACCCGCAGCTGCAGCACAGGCGGCCTCGGCTACACCAGCCTGCGCGGACGGCTCAGCGAGCTGCTGGAAGGCCAGATGGGCCATGTGCTCGGCCGGCTATTGCTCCTACGCCGCCGCCGCCGCCACTACCGCCTGGTGGTGGCAGTGGGCGATGTGCTGGCGGTGCTGGGCAGCTGGCTCTCGGGCCTGCCCAGCGCCGTTTATCTGGTGGCTTACTCGAGCCACTACGAAGGCCGCCTGCGCCTGCCCTGGCCCTGCGGCTGGCTACTGAACCAAGCAAGCATCAAAGCCATCTGGAGCCGCGATCCCCTCACCGCCAACGACCTCAGCCAGCAACTGAACCGTGCCGTGGTCTTCCTCGGCAATCCCTTCCTCGACGTGGTGAGCGCCGACACAAGCGAATCAATGCCACTGCCGGCGTTGCAATTGGAGCTGGCGCTGGTGCCGGGCAGCCGCCTGCCGGAAGCGGCGCGCAATTTCGCTCTGATGCTGCGGGTGCTGGCCCTGCTGCCCGAGGAATGGTCGCGCAGCCAGACCCTGCGGCTACGCGCCGCCCTGGTGGCCGAGCTCGACAGCAGCTGCGTTGCCAAGCTGGCCGGCCCCCTGGGCTGGCGGCTCGAGGCAAGCGACCGGCTGGTTCGCGGCCCCCTGGTAGTTGAACTTGGCTGGGGCCAGTTTGGGGAGATCTTGGCCTCCGCCCAGCTGGTGCTGTGCATGGCTGGCACCGCCGCCGAACAGGCCGTGGGGCTGGGCAAGCCAGTGCTGCAGCTGGTGGGACAGGGCCCCCAATTCACAGCGGGCTTTGCTGAAGCCCAGCGCCGCTTGCTTGGCCATGGCGTGCGCTGCGCCCCCGGCAGCAGCGGCAGTGCAGCAACCCTGGCCGCCACCGCCCAGCTAGCTCAGGAACTGCTGAAGCAGCAAGGCGATCCCAGGCAAGGACCAGCCCTACGCCAGTCCCTGGCGGCCATTGGCCTGGAGCGAATCGGCGCGCCCGGCGGCAGCCAGGCGCTGGCAGCGGCGATCATGGCAATGCTGCGCCCTAATCCGGTCCCTGAGCTGCCATGACCGCACCCAACCCCTCCCCCAGCTTGCTGCAGCAACTCAAGGGATCGATGGACACCCTGCTGGTGGTGGATGTGTTTGTGGTGATTGCCGGGGCAATTTGGTTTGCCGTGGCCGTAACCCTGCACAGCCAGCACATCGAAGCCCCCCTGGAGTTGTTTCAGCGGCTGTGGGAGCCGCTGTTTACCCCGGCAATTGGCTTGCTGATGGGAGCAGCCCTGCTCAGTGGGGCGCTGGGCTGGTGGCAGCGGCGAGGGCAGCGCTGAGCTGGGGATACTGGAAAGTGAACCCCTGGGCCAGCAAGCGCTCGGGCAGCACCTGCTGGCCCTCCAGCACCACCTGGGCCCCGTCGCCAAGCAACAGCTGCAGGATCGGCCCCGGCACGGGCAGCAGGCTGGGGCGCCCCAGGGCCTTGCCTAAGGCACTGGCGAACAGGCCCATGGTGGTGGCTTGCGGGCTAACGGCGTTGTAGACGCCGCTGTAGGCGCCATCTTCAAGGGCCGTGGCGATCAGGCGGCAGAGATCGTGGCGATGAATCCAGCTCATCCACTGGCGGCCCGAGCCCACCGGCCCACCGAAACCCAAACGGAAGATGGGCAACATCTTGCCGAGGGCACCACCATCGGGGCCCAGCACGATGCCGATGCGCAGCTTCACCAGCCGGCAAGCAGCTGGAACCTGATCAGCGGCCGCTTCCCAGCGCTGGCAGATCTCCGCCAGAAAGTCGCTGCCGGCGGGGCTGGTCTCGCTGAAGCGCGCCTGCGTACTGGAGCCGTAGAAGCCCACGGCTGAACCATTAACCAGCACGGCGGGGGGCTGCTCCAGCCGCGCCAAAGCAGCCACCAGCAGCTCAGTGGTGCGAACGCGGCTTTGTAGCAACAGCTGGCAGTGGCCAGGGGTCCAACGACGCTCAGCGATCGGCTCACCAGCGAGGTTCACGACACCCTCCGCCTCAGAGAGGGCCCTATCGAGGCCGTTATCGGCCCAACTGGCCGCATCGGCCGGATCTAGGCGTATGCAGGCCAGCCTCTTACCAACCAAGCCTGGAAAGGGCTGGGACTGACGACTCACGAGGGTCAGCTCATGGCCTAGCTCGAGCAGAAAAGGCACCAGCTCGCGGCCCACAAACCCCGAACAACCCAGCAGCAGCAGCCGCATTTCAGACTTAACAGCTTGAGGGAGGCTAGGCGGTTGCAATTGGGAGGGGCTGCCCAGAGCGCCTTAGCCTGGGCCAACAGACAAATTCACCATGGCTGACGCCGCCCCAGCACCTGCTGCCCAAACGCCCTTAAAGAAGGGCAGCCTGGTGCGGGTAAACCAAGCTGCTTACAGCGGCAGCCTGGAAGCCAACGCGAGCGATGCACTGCCGGGCTACTTGATTGAAGGTCCTGGCGAAATCCTTGCTATCAAGGGCGACTATGCCCAGCTGCGCTGGCGACGCCCGGTGCCGGATGTGTGGCTGCGGCTGGATCAGTTGGAAGCCTTTAGTAATTCAAGCCAACGGGGGCAATCTTTTGGCTCAAATCCCTAGCTCCCGCCGCTGGAACTGCAGAGCCTGACGGCGCTGGCGCGCTTGTTTCAGCAGCTCCCTACCGTCGTGCAGATATGAATCCACGTAGCCCATGGTGTAGCGCTCCAGTTCAGTTAGAGCGTCTTTCACCAAGCTGAGGCAGTGATAAAGATCGAGGGCAAATGCTTGTCCTCCTGGTGGACATACCTGGGAGCGGTAGATCAATTCGACCTTGTCTAGGCGGGCCTGGCCCTGCTCAAGAAAGGCGCAGAATGACTCCATCAAGGTGTCGTCGTAGGGATCGGCGGAAAGGGCCTTGAGCTGGGCTGGAAATGGGTTAATTACTTGAGCCAAAAGCCGATCAATCGGCCCATACACCTGCTGCAACCACTGCTGCAAAACGGCATCGGTGGCGGCACTGCGTGTCGACTGGGCTCGGGCGCGCTTCACGGAAAAGCTGGCTCCAGCCGGATCTAAAGAGGTGGGCGCGGTGAGGTCGTGGCGGCGACGGCGATCGGAATCGCGCAATACCTCCCAGGCAGCATTGAGAGCCAGGATTGTGCGATCGTCGCCGCCAGCATCCGGGTGGTGCTGCTTCACCAGGGCCCGGTAGGCGGCCTTGATTTCAGCGCCGCTGGCAGTGGGTGAAACACCCAGCACGCGATAAGGATCGGCAGTGGGTTCAGCAGCAGCCAGGGCTCAGCCTCCGCAGGCAAAGGAATTTGTTGATGACTTTAGGAACTCAGGCCCCACTGCCAGCCAATATGGCCTGTTGCTGCCCAACAAAAAACCCCAGCCGAGGCTGGGGTTGGTTGAGGTGTGTGTTGAGAAGTGGAGGAAGAAAGGACCGGAAATGTGTGAGGAATCCGGCCCAAGTTGGTTCTGAGGATCAGAACTTGAAGGTGGTCTTCAGCACTGCACCGAAGCTGTCTTCAGCCGTGAAACCATCATCTGTAAAGTCGGAACCACCGCCGTTCTCGAGCCAGAAGATCGCAGGAGTAACGCTGATATTGTCAGTGACCTGGAACTTGTACCAAACCTCAAAGGCAAGCTGGTTGACTGCGGAGAGTGTATTAGATTCACCTACGCCAATACCGAAGGCATTGCCTTTGATTATGGCATCGGACCAATTAAGACCAATCATCCAAGAGTACGCATCGTCAGATGAATTGGATGCACCACTGCCATTAAGTTGGGTTGCACCGAAGCCAACGCTGATCGAAGGCAGGAAACCAGGCTCTTCAGGCTGCCAGTAGGCACTGAAGCCGTAGTTGTTTGCACCCGAAACGTTGTAAACGTCAACCTGGAGAGGACTGAGGCTTAGATTGCCAACCAAGGAGGCAGCTTCAGTGTAGTTATAAGCGAAAGCCGCACCCCAGTTCTTGCCGGCATAACCGATTTGAACTGTGGTGGTGCTGCCATCACCCAGACCGCCGCCATCATTTAGACCATCAACCACTTGGTCTGCTGCCCCGTAGCTGTAGGGAGCAGAGTACTCGTTAGAGACATAGCTGAGGCTGAAGCTAAATCCTTCCTTCTCGTACCAGATACCAGCACCGGCACCTAGGTTCAAGCTGTAAGCCCCGTTAGCACCCGCCAAGGTGAAACGATCAAGGATTGAGTCGCCGGGGTACACGCTGGGCCACATGGCCAGCATGTCCATTTGCTGCACCCTTGCACCGAAGGTACCGGTGAAGTTTGCACCGATCGGGAACTGGTAGAAGAGGCGATCGATAGAAACGGCGTCGTTGCCGTTGCCCTCTTGCTGGAAGTAGGACTCGAGCAGGGCAGATCCGCCACCACCAAAGACAGAGCTGCCAGCATTACCTGAGCGCAGGGTGGTACGCAGCAGATCTTTGCCGGTGAAGCTGGTGTCAAGCATAAGCTTGACATCGTAGTTGAACGAGACTTGCTCAGCTCCTCGTTGAAGAAGACCCTCGGCTGGAGTGGCACCAGAAGATGAAATCTGGTTTGAAACCGGACCTACAAAGCCGTTAGAAGCTCCGCCGATGGTCATCGTGGCGATGCCCTTCAGCTTGGTGGTGGTGGAGAACTGGTTAGCTTCCAGTTGGCCCACTTTGGCCTCGAGGCCATCCACACGGCCCTTGAGGATGGCGAGTTCTTTCTCGAACTCGGCCATAAGTTTTTTGAGCTCGTCGGTCACTTCGGTGACGCGGTCGAGACAAGCGTTAAGCAGGGCAGCGGCTTCAAAGCGGGTCATCGCCTTGCCACCCTTGTAGGTGCCGTCGGGATAGCCAGCCACGCAGCCGTAGCGCTCGATCAGGTTGGACAGAGCCTGGTAAGCCCAGTCGGTGGGCTTGACGTCAGAGAACTGGGAGATGCTGGTGACTTGCTCCTCGGAGGCGTACTTGTTGACGCCGTCCAAGTTGAGCTCAGCTGCTGTTGCGGCTACGGGAGCCAGCAGACCAAGGGCTGCAGGTGCAACCAAGAGTTGCTTAAAGAGTTTCATGGGTTCCTCACACGAGATGGCGCAATGCGCCGATTGCATAATCACCCCACATCACAGCAACAGCACCTAGGCCTGTGCCACTGCGAACAATGACACACGCTCTCCTGCCAGTTACCCCGCCAAAACGATGCCCCCGACGGGCACTGGGCTCGCCGGGGGCTCTCGTCGGGTCCGCTATGGCGCGGAACCGTTTGATCAGGAATCAGGCGCCGAAATCAGCCGGCGTTCTCCGCGATCAGCAGACCCTGGGTAAAACAAATGGAACTCACGGGCACCTCCTCCTCTGGGGATTGGAGCCAGCCGGCGATGCATTCGGCAGGGTCCTCGCCCGAAGGTCGAGATCTTTGCCACATCACTGCTGACAGAACTCACAAAATTTAGCCAACAAAAAAGCGCCCCCGTGGGGGCGCAGAGGCTTATTTCGGATATCAAAACCAGGCTTCGATTAAAGAGCGTTGCCGCGGGGCAGAACCTCTTCAGGGAAGACGAAGTTTTCATGCGGCTGGTCAGCCGGTGCCATCCAGGCACGCAGACCTTCAT
>JBIKWZ010000043.1:0-18931 GCA_044356035.1 Cyanobium sp.
GATCACCGGCATCGTCGACAACAGCGATCTCTGGACCCTGATGGATGTGCCGGCCACCCAGGCCTCCCGGGTGCAGTTGGGCCAGCCAGTGGAGCTCAAGTCCCAGGGAAGTCCGCCGGTGATGAGCACAGGCAAGGTGGTATTCATCTCGCCCTATTTCGGCATCAGCGGCAACCAGTCGTCGCCGAACACGGTGCTGGTGAAGGCCTCCTTCCCCAACCTCACCGGCAAGCTCAAAACTGGCCAGTACGTGCGCAACCGGATCATCACCGGCAGCAGCCGCCAGCTCTCGGTGCCGGTGCAGGCCGTAATGATGCAGGCCCAGCAGCCCTTCGTGTACCGCGTCTTCCGCCTCAAGCAGGTGCTCGCCAAGATTCGGGCCTCCACCCAGATCCCCGAAGCCCAGAAGCAGAAGTTGGAGGCCCTGCCGCCGGAAACGCCGATCGTGGTGCAGATCCCGGTGAAACTTGGCACCCTGCAGGAAAACCGCTATCCCGTGCTCTCGGGACTGGTAGCCGGAGACCAGGTGGTGGTGAGCAACACGGCCCTGTTGCGTACCGGCATGCCGGTGAAGCTGGCCGGCGCTGCCCAGCCGGGTGTGAACTGAGGATCACCCATGTCGCTCTCCGATAATTTCATTAAACGGCCGGTTCTGACGACCGTTTGCAGCATCTTGATCGTGCTAATGGGCATCATCGCGATCCCAAGCCTGCCGATTGAGAACCTCCCCAACATCGCTCCGCCCCTGATTCAGGTGACGGCCAACTACGGCGGCGCCAATTCCATCGTTACGGAACAGGCCGTTACTAATCCGCTCGAGCAGCAGATCAATGGTGTGCCGGGTGCGGCCTATATCTCCTCGACCAGCTCGAACACTGGTCAGAGCATCATTCAGGTTTATTTCGACGAAGACACAGATATCAACATCGACCAAGTAAATGTGCAGAACCGCGTGTCCCTGGCTATGCCCCAGTTGCCGCAGCAAGTGTCGGCCACGGGGGTGTCGGTGATGCAGAGCACGCCATCGATCCTGCTGGCCTATCAGGTGACCTCAACCGAGGGACAGTTTGATTCGCCTTACATCAATGGCCTGATCTATGAGCAGCTCTATTACCAATTGGAACGTGTTCCGGGCGTCGCCCAGGTGAACATGTTGGGGGGTAGCAACCCTGCTTTCTGGCTGTTTGTTGACCCCAACAAGCTCACGGCAAACCAATTGACCGCCGATCAGATCGTTAATGCTGTCAAGAGTCAGAACAGCGTTGCGATTGGCGGTCTGATCGGTGGCCCGCCAGCCGGAGGAGACCAGCTCTTCGCCTACCCGATCCTGGTGGCCGACAACGGCAACCTGATGTCGGTGGAGCAGCTCAACGATTTGATCGTGGGCAAGTCCCCCCAGGGCAACCTGCTGCGGCTCCGGGATTTGGGTCAGGCCACCTACGGGTTCAACACCTTTGCCCAGCAGGCCGTCAGCGTTGAGGGCAACCCAGCGATCACCGTGGCGGTGTTCCAGACACCCGAGAGCAACGCTCTGGATGTGTCGGAAGCGGTTGTGGCTGTGATGGACCAGTTCTCCCAGACAGTGCCTGCGGGGATCACCGTGACGCAGATCTACAACATCGGCCAGTTCATCGAGTCGGCCGTGAGTGGGGTGACCGATGCCCTAGGCCTGGCGATCGTGCTGGTGCTGGTGATCCTGTTCCTGTTTCTGCAGAACTGGCGCGCCACGGTGGTTCCCAGCCTGGCGATTCCAATCTCCCTGATCGGCACCTTCGCCTTCATCAAGGCGTTTGGCTTTTCGATCAACCAGCTGACACTGCTGGGCTTGGTGCTCGCCACCGGCCTGGTGGTGGATGACGCCATCGTGGTGATTGAGGCCGTCTCCAAAAACCTCGAAAGTGGCATGAGCCCGCGCAAGGCGGCGATGGAGTGCATGGGCACCCTGATCGGCGCGTTGATTGCTACCTCCTTGGTGTTGATGGCGGTGTTCGTGCCGGTGGCTTTTTATCCCGGCGGTATTGGGATCATCTACAAGCAATTTGCGCTCACGATCGCCTTCTCGATCGCCATCTCCACCTTCAACGCCCTCACCTTCTCACCGATGATGTCGGCCCTGATCCTCAAGCAGGAGCAGCCCCCGAAGCCGAAGGGTTGGGGTTGGACGATCGGGGGCGTGGTGGTTGGTTTGGCATTCGGTCGCTTCAGTGCGGCTTCCTTCGGGGTCGGCGCCTACGTGTTCGGGGTGGTGCTGTTCGGCATCGCCGGCAGCCGGCTGGCCCTGATCTTTGATCGCTTCAACAGCTTCTTTGCCTGGCTGCAGCAGCGCTATGCCGAGCTGCTGGGGGTGCTGATCCGCAAGCGCAAACTGGTTTTCTCCGGGTTGATCGGCGGCATTGTGCTCACCGCTCTGGCGTTTTCTGCTCTGCCTTCGGCGTTCATTCCGGAGGAAGATCAGGGCTACGGGGTGGGGATCTTCCAGCTGCAGAACGGTGCCTCCCTCACACTCACCCAGCAGACCGGCCAGGAGATCGCCAAGGTGCTCAAGGAGGAGCCCGATATCACCGCGGCTTCGGTAATCAGCGGCTACGGCTTCAACGGCTCCAGCCCGGATCAGGGGGTGTTTTTCTTTGGCCTGAAGCCCCTGGAGGAGCGCAGTGGGGCCGATCAGAAGGCCCCGGCCATCGTGGCGCGGCTCAATGCCAAGCTCTCCAAAATCAGCAGCGGCCTGGTGGTGGCCGCCCAGCCCCCGGCAATTCCTGGCTTTTCTGCCCAGGGGGGCTTCTACTTCCAGTTCAACGATCTCAGCAACGGCTCCTACAGCTTCAACCAGCTCGATCGTCTGGCCCAGGAGTTGGTGGCCGCCGGCACCGCCTCGGATCAGTTTTCCAGCCTCTACACCCAGTTCATTCCAAGCGCGCCGGCCTTTGGCCTCACCATTGATCGCTCGATCGTGGGTACCCTCAACATCGACTTCCAGCAGGCGATGCAGACGATCGCCGTGCTCGCTGGTGGCAACTATTCCGGACTCACCTATGAGAACGGCCAGGTGCGCAACATCTATGTGCAGTCTGAGGCGTCTGGGCGCAGCAATCTGGAGGATGTGCTCAGCTATTACGTGCGCAACCGCGACAACAAGCTGGTGCAGGTGAGCGAGTTTGCCTCCTCGGAGCTCACCAGTGCGCCGCCGGTGATCAGCCACTACAACCTGTACCGCACCATTCTGGTGCAGGGTGCGGAAGCCATCGGCAAGAGCTCGGGGCAGGCTCTCACTGCGATTCAGCAGATCTTCACGAAGCTGGATTTCAACAACGTCGGCTATGCCTTCACGGGCCTGGCGTCGTTGCAGCTGTCAGCTGGTAGCGCCAGCGTTCTGGTGTTCGGCCTGGGCATCTTGATCGTCTATCTGGTGCTCTCCGCCCAGTACGAGAGCTATGTCACGCCTGTGATCATCCTGATGACGGTGCCGCTGGCCATGCTTGGTGCCCTGGTGTTCTTGGCCTTGCGCTCGATCGACCTCAACATCTACGCCCAGGTGGGTCTGGTGACCCTGATTGGCCTGGCGGCCAAGAACGGCATCCTGATTGTGGAAGTGGCCGAACAGCATCTTGAGGAGGGCATGGGCATCGCCGAGGCGGCCATGGCCGCTGCCGAATCCCGCATGCGACCGATCCTCATGACCGCGATCGCCTCGCTGGCCGGCTTCCTGCCCCTGGTGCTGGCCACCACGGCCGGTGCCAACAGCCAGCAGTCGCTGGGCACGGTAATCTTTGGAGGCCTGCTGGTGGCCACGGTGCTGTCCCTGGGCGTGGTGCCTCCCTTCTATGTGCTGATCAAGCAGCTGGAGGAGCGTTGGTTTGGCAACGGCCAGCCCGCCGAGCAGGGGTGAGGTCCATTCCGGTTTCCGTACCTTGTCTCGCCTGATCCGCTGATCGAGATGCCTGTGATGGAGCTGCCCCTGGATAGGGCCCTAGGGGCTATTCGCCGGCATCTGCTGCCGTTTTTGTTCCTGCTCTATCTGGTTGCCTACCTCGATCGGGTCAACATCTCCTTCGCGGCAGCAGGGGTGAGCCAGGATCTCGGCCTCAGCACCGCAAGCTATGGCGTCGCCGCAGGAATTTTCTTCCTCGGTTACGTGCTGTTTGAGATTCCCAGCAACCTGATCCTTGAGCGGGTTGGAGCCCGCCGTTGGATCAGCCGCATCTTGCTGAGCTGGGGTGTGGTGGCTGCCCTGATGGCCCTGATGCAGTCCGCAGACCAGTTCAACGGACTGCGCTTGCTGTTGGGAGTGGCGGAAGCCGGTTTTTTCCCGGGCATCGTGCTCTACCTGAGCCAGTGGGTGCCTGCCGGCGAGCGGGCTCGCACTTTGGCGGGCTTCATGCTCGCGATTCCGGTGGCCGGTCTGCTCGGTGGCCCGATTTCGGCGGGGTTGCTCTCGCTGCATGGCTTCGGCGGGCTGGCCGGCTGGCGCTGGCTGTTTTTGATCGAGGCGTTGCCGGCGATCGTGCTCGCTTTCGTGGTGTGGCGGCGCCTGCCGGATCGGCCGCGCCAGGCGCCTTGGCTTGAGGCTGAGGAAGCCGCAGCCCTCGAGCAGGCCCTGGCGCAGGAGCGACAAGATCTTGCTGCCAGTGGCCGCCAGGTGCATGGCCTGCTGTCGGGACTGCGCCAGCCCAGGCTGTGGCTGCTTGGGTTGCTCTATTTGGCCATCGCCAGCGGCTTCTACGGCTTCAGTTTCTGGATCCCCCGCTTTGTGGCCGCAGCCCTGCCGCAGGCCCAGGCTTCCCCTGTGTTGGCGAACCTGATCAGCGCCATTCCCTACGGGCTGGCGGTGGTGGCCATGCTGCTGCTGGGTCATTCGGCAGACCGGCGTGGCGAGCAGCGCCTGCACGTGGCTCTGGCTCTGGCGGTGGCGGCGCTGGCGCTCGGGCTGGCGACCGTCGCCGAAGGCCTGCTGCGTCTTGCCCTGATCAGTGTGTCCACTGCTGCCACGTTCTCTTGCCTGGGTCCGTTTTGGGCCATCCCATCCCAGTTTCTGGGCGGCCGTGCGGCCGCCGGGGGTATTGCCTGGATCAATTCGGTGGGCAACATCGGCGGCTTCCTGGCACCGATCGTGATTGGCCGCCTGATGCTGCTGCCCGGTGGAGACGTCCTTGCGTTGAACGCTCTAGCGATCACACTGCTGGTTGCCGCTGCCCTGGCGTTGTTGCTGCCTGAGATTGCCATCGAAGAGAAATCCTAGTCAGTCTAATTTTTCCTTTTGAGGGTTTGCGTCCATGGTCATCATCCGCTGGACGAGAAAAATCAGCTGGGCGGCACTCCATCCCGCCATTAACACACCGTTCACGGCTTCTACCACGCTCAGTAATTGCCAGCATTTCGCCAGGGTGATATCGCCGTATCCCACTGTCGTGAATGTGATGCCGGAGAAATACAGGCTGGCTTCCAGGCCCTGAATGGCGCCGACGTAGCGGTAGACCCAAGCCCACAGAAGAATTTCCAGGAACAATGTGGCTGCCGTCATGAGTGCGCCAATGGCAATCAGCAAGTGGCGCCTGCTGCTGCTTGTTGAGCACCAGGCCCTGAGTCGTTTCGAGTGAACCAGGTCTGCCTGTATCGATGTGACCAAGGTGTGGATGATCGTTGTGGCAACAACCATCCCCAGCACGATGCCCGGAAGTCTGCTGATTTCTGGGCATCGTGCGAGCTGGGGTGTTGTGGGATGGCCGCTTAAGAGGATCCCGGCCGCCGCTGCTCCGGCCAGCAGGATCCACTTTCTCTGTTTCCAGTTCATCGGAACAGCCAGCCCTTGCAGGAGCGGGTGAGGAATGGCATTACCCAATAGCTGAGCAGAGCCACGGTGATCCCGGTGTTGATCAAGATCCGGAGAAACTCGGGCCATGGGGCCAGCAGAGTCGCCATGAGGGGACCCACCACCAAGGAGAGGCCTGCGACGCCAATCCACACCAGGATGGCTTGCTTGTATCGCTTTGGAGCCTGGCGCGAGGGTTGTTCGGGTAACTGGAACCAGGGCTCCAAGCCTGTGAGCACCTTGATGGATTCCGGCTCGCGGATCAAGGGTTTGACGCGCTCAACCCAGCTCTTGCGCACTTCCGATTGCATCCAGGTCTCTAGATGCGGGCATGTGTCGAACTGGACCACGATCACGTGATCCGGCGAGACGCCGAGTTCGGGGCGGATGATGTGGGCTCCGAGGTATCCCTCAAAGCTGAGCGCGTCTGTGGCAATTCCCTTGATCCACTCGTCGTATCCCGGTTCACGGCCAGGACGGACGCGATGGGTGATTACGGCCGTGACGTGAATGTTGGAATCCATTCAGGCTTGGCCCAACAATCAATGTTTGCTGCAGCATTGTGACCTCTTGCTCTCCAATCGAACATCTCTGGGTCACGGTCGTTTGAGTCGCTACCGATCGAACTCGACGATGTAGGCCACCGGACGCTGGGCGAGCACCACGCTCAGTTGGGTGGGATCGTTGGGCAGATCGTTCCAGGTGGCTGGCTCCTTGGAGCCGGCCACCTGGAAGAGGTGGCCGTAATCCTCGATCTGCTCCAGGTTGTTGGGTTTGCCCGCCGCCCAGTTGGCATAGGCCAGGGGCTCACCGCTGATCCACTGCCAGCCGCCCTTGGGTTCCTGCGCCTGGTGGCGAATCTGCACCAGGCCGATCCAGGGGCCGACGGCGTCGGTTTGTCCCTGGCGGAGGCTGGTGGTCCAGGCGAGGGGTTGCTTGGCGATCAACGACCAGACGAAACGGTTTTCTTCGGCTGAAGTGAGCGTGGCCAGGTAGCCCCCGCGGGCGCTGGCGGCCGCATTGGCCTCCACCCAGTTGATGCCCTCGGGCACCACCACCACCTCATAGCGGTGGCCATTGCCATTCCAGCGCACCGGCTCCGCCTGAGCGGGGGCGGCCAGCAGGGCCGATGCTCCCAGGAGCATGAGTGTCGCCACTGTTGGACGCATGGGTTCCTCCGCCGTAGATCTTCCGACTGCTTAGCAAGCCTGAATCGCCCTGTCAGCCGGGTGAAACTGAATGCCGCAGCTCCCGTGAAGTAACCCGGCCGGAGCGATCGGCAACACAGTGGAGCGGTTTGACTCCGCTGTCTATGGCTACTTCGCCAAGGAGATCATCGAGGCCTGCTTCCCAGCGGATGTGCTGTCGCGGCAGCTGCTCAGCGTCTGCGAGACGGCCATCGCTTCTTGGCCGGTTTCCTGCCACTGGTGGTGGCCACTGTGCTCTTCCTCGGGGTGGAGCCGGCTCTCAGCCGCGATCGTTCACTGGGAGCGGTTGGCCTTCAGCTGAACAGCCAGCCATGGAGCAGCGGGATCGTTACGAATGACGCGGCGGTGTTGAGCAGGATGCAGAGCGCTAGGCGCTCCACATCCAGGCCCACCCGATCGGCGATCACGAAGGTGAGCAGCTGGGTTGGCATGCCTCCTTCCAGCACCACGGCCTCCAGGTAGGGCTCCTGCAGCCCAATCCAGCGCGCTGCGGCAAGGATCACCAGTGGTGACACAAGCAGTTTGATGGCGCTCGCCAGCAGCAGCGGTAGTGGTTGATGGATTCGGCGGTAGCGCAGACCCATCCCCAGGGACAGCATCATCAGCCCTGTAACCGTGCTGCCGAGGATCCGCGTGGCCTCCATCAGAAAGCCGGGTATTGGAATGCCGCTGCCGGTCCAGGCCAGGGCAAGCACGATGGCCCAGAGTGCCGGCATCGTGATCACGGCGCGGAAGGCCTTAAACAGCACCCTGCAGCTCGATTTGCCGCTGAAGCTCTCGCCCAGGGCCACGCCGACGCTGAGATTGAGGGGAGTGGTGGTTATCTCGCTGAGGATCGCCACCTTCGCCACCTGGAGGGCCATCGCTGGGAACAGACCCTGCAGCACAGGCAGCCCGAGGTAGGTGACGCTGCCGAAGGCGCTGGCCAAAATCAGGGCTCCCTTTTCTTCGGAACGCAGGGTTAGGGGGCGGAAGATCAGCAGTGCCAGTGCCAGGCAGCACCCCACACCGATCGCCATCACCAGCGGGATCTGCAGCATCTCCGGTCCGGTCGGAACACTGCAGATGACCCTGAACACCAGGGCCGGCAGGAACACATTCAGTACGAGCACGCCGATGCTCCGGCGGGCAGCCTCCACATCGAAATCGGCAAGCGCGTAGCGCAGCAGGCTGCCAATCAGGGCGATCAGGCCGAGGGCTAGCAGTACCGCCGTCATCTGCCGGGGACCCGCAGAATTATCCCTAGTGGTTGGCGCATGAATCACTATCAGCAACACCCCGAACAATGGTCCGTTAGGTGCTTCTGTGTCGCTTGTGGAAGCTGATCGCCCTAGTGTTGGTTAGTGGGCCACCACGGCGTCGCCTCAGCCTGGATACCCGCTTGAGACAATGACTTTCCTGCACCACAGGCCTGAACTCACCGCCGAGGGGGCAATGGTGGTTCTTCAGGCGGCGGCCGCCAAGGCCCGGGAGCTCAGCACGCCCCAATGCATCGCCGTCGTCGATCGGGGCGGCCATCTGCTGGTCTTCCAGCGCATGGATGGCGCCAAAGTGCTGAGCCAGTACTCCGCCACCCAAAAGGCCGCGACAGCTGCTTCATCGGCCGCGCCCAGCGGTGAGCTACCGGAGCCCTTGGCGGCGGGACTGGCTGCGGCCACCCAGGGCCGCTTCACCAATCTCCGCGGCGGACTGCCGATCTTGGTGGAGGGTCGGGTGGTGGGCGCCATCGGTGTCGGGTCAGGCACCGCCGAGCAGGATCTGATCGTGGCCCAGGCTGGCATCGACGCCCTGCTGGCGTCCCTGGATGGGCGGGAGCCCGGGTGATCCCGCGCAGCACCCTGGCCGGAGCGATCGGCAACACGGTGGAGTGGTTCGACTTCGCTGTCTACGGTTACTTCGCCAAGGAGATCGGCGAGCCCTACTTCCCGGCGGATGTGCCGTCGTTGCAGTTGCTGAGTGCCTTCGCGGTGTTTGCGGTGGGCTATCTGATGCGGCCGATCGGCGGGCTGCTGTTGGTGCTGATTTGCCCGACGCTGGATCCCTCCATGGCCAGCCCCTCCTGGCGCGAGCTCGCGGATGCCCCCTTCCTGAGTGCCGCCGACATGCGCTGGTACTACCGCCACTACGCGCCGGATGCCGACGACTGGCGCGCCGCGCCTTTGCTGGGTGACCTACGGAACCTGCCCCCCTACCTTGGTGATCAGCGCTAGTAACGACATCCTGCGCGATGAGGCGTTTCTGCTCGCCGAGCGGCTGGAGCAGCAGGGCGGCACCGTGTGGCAGCGGCCGGTGGCAGGGATGTTCCATAATTTCATGCTATTTGCCCCGGCGATCGAGGCGGCCCGTGAGGAGCAGGAGGGGATTGTGCGGTTGCTGCGCGAAACAGCAGCCGCGGCCTGATCGCCAGCCCTGAGGCCTCAGGGCGCCACCCGCAGCTCGGAGCCAGACAGCGCCGTGGGCTGGCTGCCCGGCGCTGCCGTGATCGTGTAGACGAAGCGGCTGCCGTCCGGGCTGACGAAGCTGGTGGTCTTCTGGCCGTCGGGGTAGGTGGCCGTAGCGATGCAGTCGGCGCTGACGCTGTAGGTGGCTTTTTCCACGCCACCGGAGCTATCGGATCCGCGATAGCTCAGCACAATGCCGCCCTGGCCGTCATACACCTCGCGGCCGCTCTCGGCGTAGGGCTTGCCATTGAGCACGCCGCTCTCGCTGTAGAGGTAGGTGCCCTTGAGGGTGGCGTTGCTGCAGGGCAGCGGGGTGGCCGATGCGGCGGTGCCTGCTGCCAGGGCCAGCACGATCAGGGGGATCCGGGCGAACCGGCTGGGATGACGCAGGAGGGAGGGCATGGGATCAGGGCAGCGTTCTAGGGATAGCCAGCTGGTGGGCTGAGGTCAGCTTCATGTCCGCGTGACCCGGGGTGAGGATGGCACTGCTGCTGCCGCAGACCCAGGTGCTGAGCCCTTTGCTGATCGCCTTGCCCCTCCCCCACGCCCATCTGGAGGGCACGCTGCTGCCGCACGGTTTCTTTCTCGGCCTGGGCCTGATCTATCTGGCGGCCCTGGCCGTGGATCGCCTGGCGGCGGCCTGGCGATTGCCGGGTGCGGCCGCCGTGCTGCTGCTCGGCCTGCTGATTCCCACCGAATGGTTGATGCAGGCCCAGCCCCTCGGCTCGCTGCAGGTGGAGACCCTGCATCGGGTGAGCCTGGCGCTGCTGATCTTCTACGCCGGACTCAAGACCGACCTGCGCCGCATCCGCGGCATGACCGCGGCAGGCCTGCGGCTGGGCAGTGGCGGTGTGTTGATCACCCTGGCGATCACGGCGCTGGCTTTGCTGTTGCTGGGGCCTCTGCTGCTGGGTGGCTTGCCCCCGGCAGCTGCGGTGCTGGTGGTGTGCTGTCTGGGGGCCACCGACAGCAGCGCCATCGAGGATCTTCTGGTGGCGTTGGGCCATCCGATTCGCGGACGCCTGAGCCATCTGCTGCAGTTCGAGGTGGCGGTGAGCACGGTGGTCACCTTGTTGGGCTTTGGCTTGGTGGTCGGTGTGTTGCAGGCCCAGCCCCATGGCGACCACCAGGCCCTGCATGGGCTGTTGGCCAGTCGCCTGGTAGAGCAGCTGGGTGCTGTGGGGTTGCATCTTCTGGCCGGCCTGCTGGCGGGGCTGGTCGTGGGCGCCCTGGCGCCGCGCCTGATCGATGCCCTGGTGCGCTCCGAACCCATGTTGCTGCTGGTGGCGGTGGCCCTGGCCTTTGTGGCCTTTGGCTTCGGTCAGCTGCTGGGTGGTGGCGGGCTGCTGGCGGTGTTCGTGGCCGGGGTGTTGCTCTCCAATGGCCGCTACCGGATCGGTCGTTTTGAGCAGCAGGCCCTGGGCCGGGTGATGCATCCGCTGAACACGGCCGCCGAGATCACGGTGCTGCTGTTGCTGGGCTTGCTGGTGAAGCCCGCTGCGCTGCTCACGGTGCTGCCGCTGGGGCTCGCGCTGGCGATCGTGCTCCCCCTGGCACGGCTGCTGGCGGTATGGGCGGTGATGCCGGCGCCCACTTTTCCCTGGAGGGATCGCCTGGTCGTTTCCGGTTGTGGGCTGCGGGCGGCGGTGCCTCTGGCGCTGGCGGTGTCGATGACCGAAGAGCTCCCGCACCTGCGCGGTGTCGCTCCGGCGCTGGCGGAACCCCTGGGGGCTCAGCTGCTGGCGTTGCTGTTTGTGGTGGTGTTGGCGGATCTGTTGCTGCAGCCGCTGCTGATGCGCCGTCTGCTGCCGTTCAGCTCCGAGGCGTCTCCGCCTTGAACGGCGCGTTGGCCACCAGCGCCGCGATGCCCAGCTGCTCCCGTCACTTGGCCAGGGGCTGATCCCAGCCTTCCTCCCAGCGCTGAGCCAGCAGCGGTGCGCAGACCCGGCCCAACTCCAGGCCGTAGGCCGCCGCCTGCCCCGCATCCACCTCGCCGGCGGCCGGACCTTCCAGGCAGCGGTGCAGCAGATCGGACCTCAGCAGCATGGCGCTACCTGGCCAGCGCAGCTGCATCACGTTGACGGCGCTCATCGCTGCTTCTACGGCCGCTGTGGGCGGGCACAGCCGCACACCACATGCCAGAGGTCGTGGGTATGGCGCACACGCTGGTGCAGCCAGGTGTCGTCGCCATCGCTGCGCAGGGCGGCATCGGCTACCGGCGTGGGATAGCTGCGGGTGAGCAGATCGAAGCCGTGGCCCAGGTCGTCGGGGTTGGCCGCCAGGGCCGAGAGATCGGTGGCGAGGTGCAGCAGCTGGCGCCGCAGGGAGGAACGCATGGGAGAAGGGCTGGATCTGGATCGCCGCCGTTCAAACCTGGGACAACCGATAGAGATCATGCCGGCGCTGCTGGCTGGTGGGGATCGCCCGGCGGGCCAGGGCCGCCTGTGCGAGATCCAGCTCGGCATGCAGCACCTGCTCCCCGCTGCCTGCCTCGGCAACCACCGTGCCCCAGGGATCGACCACCAGGGAATGGCCGTAGCTGGGATAGCCCTCGCCGCTCTCGGGCCTGGCGCTAGAGCAGGCCAGCAGGAAGCACTGGGTGTCCACGGCGCGGGCGCGCATCAGCAGGTGCCAGTGGCGCGGGCCGGTGGTGGTGTTGAAGGCGGCGGGGCAGGCGATCACGGTGGCGCCCAGCTGCTGCTGCATCAGCAGAGCCAGCTCGGGAAAGCGGATGTCGTAACAGATCAGCAGCCCCAGATTCGGCGGTTCGGCCAGCCCGGTGGCCAGGGGGTCGCCTGCCCCATCCAGCACCGTCAGCCGGTCGCCGCCCGTGAGGCTGTCGGATTCGCGGAAGCGGATGCCGCCGGGCACATCCACATCGAAGAGATGCACTTTGCGGTGCTTGGCGCGCAGGCGGCCGTCGGGATCGATAACGGTGGCGGTGTTGTAAAGCCGTCCATCGCTGCCCCGCTCGGGAATCGAGCCGGCGATCACGCTGACGCCATGGCGCCGTGCCAGCCGCGCCACCATCGCCAGCGATGGCGATGGTCCTTCGGTCAGCAGACCGCCGGGTTCAGGTACCGGCTCGGCGTAGTCCCCGAAGCTGGCAGCCGCATAGGGGGCATTCCAGATCTCCGGCAGCATAAGCAGCTTCGGGGTGGGGGTGCCTGCCGGAGGCTGCAGTGCTCGCTCCAGCCAGGTTTCGGCGGCGCGTCTGTTGCTCACTGCATCCTTGCCGGGCTGCAGCTGCACGAGGGCCAGCGCCAGCGTGTCGAAAGGCTTTGCCTGCTCTATCTGGCTCAGGGGCCGTCTCCCCTCCTCCATGCGCTGTTGTGGCGTTGTTGCCTCCAGCTTCGCTGCTCACGTCCAGAGCCAGTGGCGACGCTGGCTTCACCCTGTGGATCAGGGTTCCTCGTTTCTGCGGGACGAGGAGCTTTCCGTGTGCCGATCGTTCCAGGCCAGGTGCACGGTGTTGGCTCGGCTTGCTGTCTCTGGTCAGCCCGACACGGCAGACCTTCACCGATCAGGCCACCTACCAGAGCACGCTCGAATCGATCGTTAACGTGCCGCTGGCGGCGGAGATCGATGGGCGCATCGTCGCGATGACGATGCGCTAAGGCCAACTGGTGCGTCCGGGGGATCCCCTGTTCCGGTGGCTCAGGTGATCACGGTGGGGCTATCCATCCCCGTGCGGGTCTTGATTTCAGCCAGGGCGTCGATCGCCGTGATCAGATCGCCCAGGGCCGCCTGGGGATCCTGGCCCAGGTTGCCGTTGGGCTGCACATAGCTCTCCAGGTACACCCGCAGGGTGGCGCCCTGGGTGCCGGTGCCGGAGAGGCGCAGCACCACGCGGCTGCCGTCGTCGAGCAGCAGGCGCAGGCCCTGGCCGCTGGTGAGCGAGCCATCCACCGGGTCGGTGTAGGCGAAGTCGTCGGCGGTGGCGATGCTGCGGCCGGCGAAGGACTGGCCCACCAGCGCAGGCTGCATCTCCTTGATGCGGTTGTAGAGGCCGTGGGCGGCCTCGCTGGCGATGGCTTCGTAGTCGTGGCGCGAGTAGTAGTGCCGGCCGAAACGGCTCCAGTGCTCGGCCATGATCCGGCTCACGGGCTCCCGCCGCCGGGCCAGGATCTGCAGCCAGAACAGCACGGCCCAGAGGCCATCCTTCTCGCGGATGTGGTTGGACCCCGTGCCGAAGCTCTCCTCTCCGCACAGGGTGATGCGGCCGGCATCGAGCAGGTTGCCGAAGAACTTCCAGCCCGTGGGGGTCTCGAAGCAGGGCAGGCTAAGCTCCTTGGCCACCACATCGGCGGCGGCGCTGGTGGGCATGGAGCGGGCCACACCGGCCAGCCCATCGGCATAGCCCGGAGCCAGGGTGGCATTGGCCGTGAGCACCGCCAGGCTGTCGCTGGGGTTCACGAAGCAGCGGGTGCCCAGGATCATGTTGCGATCGCCGTCGCCATCGCAGGCGGCGCCAAAGCGGTAGGTATCGCTGCCCATCAGCAGCTCGGCCAGGTCGTGGGCGTAGGTGAGGTTGGGATCGGGGTGGCCGCCGCCAAAATCTTCCAGGGGGATGCCGTTGCGCACCGTGCCCGCGGGAGCACCAAGCAATTCTTCGAATATGCGGCTGGCGTAGGGGCCGGTCACGGCGTGCATGGCATCGAAGGCCATCGGGAAGTCGCCCCGCAGCAGATCGCCGATCTGGTCGAAGTCGAACAGGCGCTGCATCAGCGCCACGTAGTCGTCGACGCCGTCGATCACCTCAACCTGCAGCTCGCCGATGCAGCTGCGGCCAGGGGCCGAGAGGTCGAGATCGCTGCCGCCTGCGCAGATCCGGTAGCCCTCCAGTTTCAGGGTGGCGGCGTAAATCGCGTCGGTGATCGATTCCGGCGTGGGGCCGCCGTTGGCGCCGTTGATTTTGACGCCGAAATCGCCATCGGGGCCGCCGGGGTTATGGCTGGCCGAGAGGATCACCCCACCCACGGCGCCGTGTTGGCGGATCAGGTGGGAGGCGGCCGGGGTGGAGAGGATGCCACCGGTGGTGGTGATCAGCCGGGCCACGCCGTGGGCCGCCGCCATGCGGGCAATCACGGCGATGGCCTCGCGGTTGCCGTAGCGACCGTCACCGCCCACCACCAGGGTGCCGCCGGCCACGCCTGGCAGCACCTGCAGGCTCGCTTCGATGAAGCTCTCCAGGTAGTGGGGGGTCTGGAATTGGCGGCTGCTTTTGCGTAGGCCGGAGGTGCCGGGCTTCTGGTCGGTGAAAGGCTGGTCCAGGGGAATTTGCCGAATGCTCACGGGATTACTGCTGGTCATCGGCCGAATCCACAGGGGCACTGGGGCACCAAATTAGCCCTGGCTTGTCACCCTTCCAGAACTGACTAGCTTCCAAGGGAAGGCCGTTGAAGGGGGAGAGGGTCAGTGCCAGGAAACCTGCCTGCGCGGCAAGCTCACCAATGCCTTGCTGGGCCTTTCTGCTAGCTGTGAAGTTGCCGCTCAGAAGGCTGGTCGTTGGCGTTTATGGACAGCACTGCCCAGCAGGTGCTGAACCTGATCGAGAGCCAGCCGGGATCAGGACCAGGATCAGGATCAGGACCCCGGAATTAGGTTGAACACACCTTTTTTCTCCTTGGGTTTGGTGTCGGTTTTGCTCGGGGCGACCGAGCGGGTCTGCTGTTTGCAGAAGGGGAGCAGGTCTTGACCCGCTCGGTTGAGAGCTTCGCGCCGCTCAAAAGTATTGGTGGCAGCTGGTTTGGCCCGTTCGCGGATCGTCCAGATGGCGTCCTTGCAGTTGGCGCCCAGGCGGGGGTGATCCAGCAGCGGATCGGCCATGGTGCTTGCCTTGCCGCAGGCTTCAACTGTGTTGTCTCTGCCGCAGGCGAAGGTTTGGAGCTGGAACTCGCGCAACAGTTCCATGGAGGGATAGGGCGGGTCCTTGGGTGCTGCCTGTAGGGGGGCAGCCAGCAGGGCGATCAGGCCAAGGGCAAGTGCGGGATCAATCCGAGGCGCGGCCATGGTTCCACCGTGGTGGCTCCCATCATGGCGCTCCTCGCAGCTGGGCTAGTCCCTGGCGCAGCGGTTGTTGCTGCTGGCTCCAGTGGGCAGCGATTGCCGGGCCCACCAGTGGGGCGGCGATCGCCAGAGCCCCCCGCAACCAACCTTGCTGCCGCAGCTGCTCTCCCCGGGCTGCTTCCGCGGCCTGCAGGGTTTGCATGCTGATGATTTCGGGCCGCCGCTCTGCCTCAATTTGGGCGGCTACCCCATCAAGGGAAGCGCCGCTGCAGCCACTACTGAGCAGAGGCAACAACCGCCTGGCGGCTACCCAGGCATCACGCAGGGCCATGTTGATGCCCTGGGCGCGCACCGGTCCCATCGGGTGGGCCGCATCGCCAAGCAGCAGCAGGCCCGGTTGGCACCAGCGCTCCGCTAGCCCCACCTGCACCGTCAGCCGGCTGGGCGCCCCCAATTCGCCGCGCCACTGCCGTAGCCAGGCCGCCAGCTGCGGCAGACTCAAGGCTGCCATCCGCTCGATCCAGCCTTCACTGCTGAGCTCGGGTGTGGCTTGAGACTTGCCCACAACCCAGCCCAGCTGCAAGCCGCCGCTGGCGCTTTCGAAAGCGCTGAAAACCCCCTCGGGCCCCACCAGGGTGGTGAAGGAGCCCGCTAAAGGCGAGGCGGCGGGACTGGCCAGTTGAAACCAGAGCAAGTCGATCGAGCTGGGGCTGCTCTGCAGCGCAAGCCCTGCCTTCTGGCGCACCAAGGAGCCCCGGCCATCGCAGCCGACGACAAGGTCGGCAGGCAGCTGACGGCCATCGCGCAGTTGCACTCCCGCCAGCCGCTCCTGCTGCCAGAGCAGGTCGACCACCGGTTGCCCGCGCTCAATCGCAAAGGAGGGATAGGTGCCGGCCAGTTTCAGCAGGGCCTCCAGCAGGGCCGGCTGGTTCACCAGGGTGCAGGGCCGGCTTGGATCGCCGCCGAGGGGCTCGCTGGCGCTGAATAGCTCCTGGCCATTCACCACGAAGCGCCATCCCACCAGGGGCCGGTGGGGCAGGTCTGGAATCAGCTCGAGTAGCCCCATGGCAGCCAGGGCCTCTAGCCCTGAGGGCATCAGCGCTTCGCCGCGGAACTGACGCTCCAGGCTGGTACCGGCCTCCACGAGGGTTACGGCCACACCGCCACGGGCCAGCAGTAGGGCCAAGCTGACGCCCGCCGGTCCGGCACCTACCACCACCACCTTGGGGCGGTGGCTCAAGGGGTCACTCAAACGAAGGAGTTGTAGTTGCGTGTGCCGCCGCTCACCGGGTCGACATGGCCCATCAACTGGCTTTTCTTGCTGAGCAAATACTCCACCAGCTCCTGCTGCACGGCCAGCAGTTCGTTGGTGCAGCCGCGGAATGCGGCCCGGTGGCGGATTTCATCGTGCCGGGTGTGGAGGTCGCGCAGCATCAGCTGGATGGCATCCAGGGTGGCTGAGGTGTTGCGGGAGGCCGGCTGGTGATCCATGGCCGCGAGATAAGGAAGACGTTCAGAGTAGGGGGCGTTCCCGAAGATCAGCAGTCTCCAAACAAGGTGCTGGACACCTGATGGAATGTTTCAAAGGTGTCCTGGTTGTCCAGCCCGCTAACCGCTAGGGAAACGGTCTGCTGCCGCGGATTGCATTCCACCGCCAGGCTCACTGCCCTGGCGCCATGGTCGGCGTGGAAAGCGGCGCTCTGGCCGTCAACGGCGTAGAGGGTTTCGGGGGCGTGGTTAAAACCGAGCTGGTTGGCCAGCACGCTGATCCCCGCTATTGACTCGCTGAGGCTGCCCTCGCTGCGAATGGCAGTGGTGTACACCACTGGCGCGGCTGGGGTTGAGTCTTCTGCGGGCAGGATTAAGGAGCCGGCCAGGGATTTGATCAGGCTTCCGGTTTTGCCCAAGCCGCCGCTTTTTGGCATGGTCTTGCTCCTCTCGCCGGGGGCTGCTGTGCGCTGAGCGTAGGAGTTGATCACCAGATGTGGTGTTTGGTGCTTGTACGGGCACCATTGGTGTGGCCCAAATAACTGCGACCAGCCCTGGTCAGCTGCGCTGCACCCCACTGCCGCACTGATTCTGCTGCCGTTCCTGTTTGCGCTGCAGCCGGGGGGTGATGCCAAGCTCGGCCCCCTTCCAGAGCCGGTTGATTTCAGCTGTGAAGTGTTCGGCGAGCTGGGGGGAGTCGATCACCAGCAGGGTTTCGTCGTTTTGATGGGCGGCGCTGGGGCTCCAGTTGAAGGAGCCGGTGATCACGGTGCGGTTGTCGATCACAGCAAGCTGGTTTGGCTGGGACTTCAGATCGTTCTCCCAGCTTGGTTTCTCAGGGTTTCTGAGGGTTGCTGAGCCCTTCAACGAGCCAGAAGCACTTATTGAGAACAGAACTGGCTAAGAACGGCTAAGAGCTTCGCCTGATGGCTTGGCTTGATCCAGGAGGGTGAAGTAGCCAGACCCTAGTGCTGGAGCTGGATCTTGAGGAAAACACCCTCTCTGCGGAATAACAACGGGGCTCTCCAGGTGCGGGTGCGTCTGGATGGGAAGGACTGCTTCATCAACCGCTTGGGACGGTGGGAGGACCCAGTGGCAAGAGCACGGGCACAGGCGATTGCTGCTGAGATCTGGAGCGACTATCAGCAGGGGACTCTGGACTGGTCCCTGAGCCGCTACAAGCCGCTGGTTTCGGGACAGGATCCTGAGCTGCTCAAGGCACTGGAGGATCTGATGCTGCGGAAGCGTCAGGGCAGGATCACCCACGCCTATCGGGTGCTCAGGCGCTATGGAGGTGCCTTGCGCTCAGAAGGGGAGGTGAGTGCCTTTCTGATGTGGATGGAGGCAGAGGGACTGGCACCCGCCACCCGCTCCACCATCCTCAGCACCATCAGGAGTGTTCAACCCGCTAACAAGGCACTGGCATCAGCGGTCATCAAGGTGCCGCACCGCAGTGTTCAAGAGGAGCTGCTGAGCAAGGGAGAGATCCAGAAGGTGCTCGAGGACCTGCGGGTCAATGAGGATTGGTACTACCCGATCTTTGCCGTGTGGCTGGGGACAGGTCTGAGGAACGCTGAGTTAATCGGGCTGACTTGGGACTGTGTTCGGCTGGAGGAGGGTGAGCTGCTGATCACCAAGACCCTGCGGCGTGATGGGGTTGCAACGCACAGGAGGCAGTGGGGCGGAACCAAGACGGGGAAGAGTCGTGTGGTGCCGTTGCGTGAGGACCTGGTGGATCTCTTGATGGAGCACCAGCAGCAGATGGCAGGGTTGGGTGTGAACACCAGAGATGGTCTTGTGTTCGTGACGCCCAAGACCTATGGGCACCTGTATGACTCGGGGCTGGAGCGTGTGTGGAAACGGAGTCAGCGGCGGGTGGGGATTCAGCCCAGACGGCTCTATGCCCAGCGACACTCGTTTTTGAGTCACGCTTTGGCAATGGGGAACTCACCTGCGGATCTGGCGGCAGTGGCAGGGCA
>JBIKWZ010000044.1:0-18102 GCA_044356035.1 Cyanobium sp.
AGGATCAAAAAATTCCAGCCCTGACAGCAATCAGTTAACGGCGGCGAAGAACTCCTTGCTCTTAACCGGGTCGGGATTCATGGTCTTATCACCTGGGTTCCAGTTTGCTGGGCAGACTTCGTCTGGGTTGTTGCGGATGTGCTGGAAGGCCTGAAGCAGACGCAAAGTCTCGTCCACGCTGCGGCCCACGGGCAGATTATTAATTGTGCTCTGCATGATCACGCCATCAGGATCAATGATGAACAGGCCACGTAGGGCCACGCCTGCATCCTCATCGAGCACTTCGTAGGAGCGGGCGATGTCCTTCTTGAGGTCAGAGACAAGGGGATAGGAGATATCGCCGATACCACCGTTCTTACGATCCGTCTGAACCCAGGCGAGGTGGCTGAACTGGCTATCAACGGAAACACCCAGCACTTCGCAGTTGCGGCTGGAGAAGTCGTCGTAGCGCTCGGAGAAAGCGATGATCTCCGTTGGGCAGACGAAGGTGAAGTCGAGGGGGTAGAAGAACAGCACCACGTACTTGCCGCGGTACTGGGAGAGACTGATCTCCTTAAATTCCTGATCCACGACGGCGGTGGCTGTGAAATCTGGAGACTGCAGGCCAACTAGCCGGGACATGCTGGTTAAGTAAGTGAGGACTGGATGCACTGGGGACTTCAGTCCAAAGTCGGATCGACTACCAGTTGCTGTTCACAATTTATCACATCATCCAGGCTGATGGGGCCATAGGCTGATCCTTGTGATGTTTATGGGAGTGATGGCGATGGCTTGGGAGCCGAGTGTGCTTAGGAAATACAACACGACTGGGCATTTCCGTCTACTTAGCCAGCTGCGCTCTGAACTGAAGGGCAACCCATTGGTCCGGCCCAAGGAAGGCCAGAGCATTGGAGAGGTCAACCGCAGCAAGTCCTTGATTCGGGCAATTGAGGGGCGCTCCCAGGGCTATGGCCGTGGACGCCGGGGTGGTGCTGCCACAACTGCTGGCGCCTCCTCTGCCACGCCGGAAGTTCAACAACTAAAGCTTGATCCAGATCCGCTTGAGCTGATGGGAAGCATTGCAAGCGAAAACGCTGATGGGGCCTCATTTCGAGAAAGGCTCAACACGGTCGAGTTGCGCTAGTTAGGAGATAAATAGAAAATAAAAAAGGCCCAAAAGCAAGGCCCAGTCAAAGAAATGGCTCGGGGGAGACTTGAACTCCCGACCTTGGGGTTATGAATCCCACGCTCTAACCAGCTGAGCTACCGAGCCGCTGATTGAGTTTATCAGGCCCTAGGTGGCAGAAACTGGAGAGGGTTGGCAGCCCCGGAGCTCGGGGGATGGATCTCGAAGTGGAGGTGGGGTCCGGTGCTTCGGCCCGTGCTGCCCATATGGGAAATCACTGATCCCTGTTCAACATCCTGCCCTACTCGGACCATTAGGCGGCTGTTGTGGCCGTAAAGGGAGCGGCTGCCATCGGCATGGGCCAAGGTCACCAAGTAGCCGTAGCCGCCGTCATGCCAGCCAGAAAAGACCACGCGACCGGCCTTGGCCGCCACGATCGGTGTCCCGACGTTGTTGGCCACGTCGATCCCCTTGTGCATGCGACCCCAGCGCCATCCGTATCCGGAAGAAAAAACTCCCTTGGTCGGCCAAATCCAGCCCTGGGCTGAGCTCGGACCAGCAAAAGGATTGTTGAGCTCATCAAATCCAGGCAATTCGGGCCAACTGATACCCCCGCTGGTGGTTGGCTTGAGTCCCAGAACCATGCGGGTACGGCCGGAGGACGCCTGAGCGAGGCGTACTTGGCTACCGACGACAAGGCGTGCGGTTTCAAGGCCAGGATTGAGACGCAGCAATTCCTGCAGGGTCAATCCATAGCGCTGAGCAATCTTTAGGACCGTGTCGCCAAAACGGACAACAGCACGGTCCTCCACAGGAGGCAGTGACTGGAGAGGAGGTGTACGGCGCAGCTCGCTGGTGTCGATAGCTGCGAGCTGCTTTATTTGCCTGGATTGCTGGCTGGGAACAACCAGCCAGTCACCTTGACGGAAATGGTGGTCTTCGTTGACGTCGTTGAGCTTGGCCAAGCGCTCTTCAGCGAGCTTGAGGCGGCCGGATAGCTCTTCAACGCTGATGGGCTGGCGCACCTTGACCCAGATCTTGTCGACGCTGGGGGCTGGCAGGGCGGCAATCAGGGTGTCAACAGAAGCCTGCTCGATATCGGCGGGGTCAAGAGCTGCAACCACTGCCGGCAGGGCGATGGCGCAGGGGATCAGGAATCGCAGAGTCGTTTGCAAAGGCTTCATGCAGTTCATTCAGTCGGACAAAGCTTGTGGAGAAGCCGATATCCCCAAGCCGCGCAGACAGTAGCGGACGGAACTCAAAGCCACAAGTGCTCCTTGCAACAACAAGCTCTAATGGACTGACCAGAACCCTGTGACCTCAAGGGATCACAGCAATGTCAGCAAATTCTGTTGTCGAAGCGCCTCAAACAACACCACCCCCACCGAAACGGAGAGATTGAGGCTACGAACTCCGGGCTGCAAGTGCCGCTGACCACACGACATTGGGATCGTCAGCGCAATATCGGCTGAAGCCAGCACATCCTTTGGCAGGCCGTCGGTTTCGCGGCCAAACAGCAGCCAGTCATCGAGTTCAAATTGCCAACTGGTGTAGGGCTGGCTTGCATGACTGCTAAGGGCGATCAGGCGACCGCCGCTGCGAACACGTTGATCAGCAAACGCTGACCAGTCGGCATGGCGCTGCAAGGACACCAGGGGCCAATAGTCGAGACCAGCCCGCTTGAGCTGGCGATCATCGATTTGGAAGCCCAGGGGCTCCACCAGGTGCAACTCCGTGCCAGTGGCCGCGCAGGTGCGGGCAATGCTGCCTGTGTTGGGTGGAATCTGGGGCTGAAATAAGACGATCTGGGGCACGATCAAACAGCAGGTACGGCAGAACCCAGGTTGCTCAGATTGAGCGCGCGGCCCGCAACCACAAGCCAGATAGCAGCGCAGAGGGGGGCAAGCTGCTGCTCCAAGGAGCCAAGGCGATCGCGAAACAAACCGCCGATCGCGGTGGCAGGCACTACCCCCCAGCCGGTTTGCTCACTGACGAGCAGCACGGGCACCTCGCAGGTGCTCAAGCTTTGTACAAGGGCTGTACAGCGTTGTTGCCAGGCAGAAGCATCGAGCTCGAGGCCAGCAGCGACCCAGGTGCCGAGGGAATCGACCAGGGCAAAGCCAGGGGAGCGAAGACCGTCGAGGGAGCTGGCTAAGGCGCTGTCAACTTCCAAGACGCTCCAGTGCGGAGGACGTCTAGCTGCGTGGGCCTCAACCCTTGCCAACCAGGCTGCATCGTCGGCGCTTGGCCGAGGCCCGGTAGCCAGATAGGTGACCGGCAAGCCTGACTGCTGAGCGAGGTGCTCGGCCCAGCGACTCTTGCCACTGCGAGCTGGGCCGAGCACGAGAGTGCATGTCTGGCAAAAATCAACCACCACCATTCATGTTGTGGAGCGTGGCCACAGAAGAAGGTGAAACACGGTTGAGATAGCGGAAAATCCAATACTTGAAAACGGTTGCCAAAACCACTGGGAAGGTGGCAATAAATAGCATTATGAAATTCTCCTGGGCAGGCAGGCCGAGGTGGTGAGCCACCCCATTCAGCAGCACTGTCCAGCCCTCCGGGCTGTGAAAGCCAACAAAAATATCAGTAAATAAGATAATTCCGAAGGCCTTGGCGCTGTCACTCAGTCCATAAACAAGCTCATCTAGAAAACCTCGCAGCACCTGAAGATCACGGCGACCAAACAAGCAAACGCACACAAAACCGACCAGACCACCGAGATCGGCAAGCACGTTCTTAATAGCGTGGGTGCTTTCCAGATCAGCTTCTTCCTTGAGCGACTGAGCCTTGCTCGCCAGCTGCATCTGCAGCTGATCTCGGCTTGGCAGGGGATTGCCATTCAAGAGAGCATCAAATTCGATTTCGGCCTGGAAAAGTCGCAGCTTCTCAACGGCCTTCTCCTCAAGCTTTGGCTTGGGATAGGTAAGAAAGGCGTTGTCTGGAGCAAAGCGATCAACAAGGGGGGACACCACGTAGGTGCGGCTGATCTGCTGCACCAGCACCGGCACCAAAATCAGGAGTAGCAGGATGCGCAAAGACACCAAGGTGGAGTCTCTGCGCCGGCGAAAGCCAGCCACCACATTCGCTTCCGCCTCGGGGTCGAGCTGGCGGCGCACCTGATCAACCACACCGATCAGGCTGCGGGGCAGCACCTCAGGAGAGCGACTGATGGCAGGCAGAGGATCTCGACTAGCCGCGTAGCGGACAACTACGGACTCAATAAGTTGAAACTGGCGGATTTCCTGGCCGGCCAGCTCGCCCCGGTGGGTCTGCAGGGTTTGTACAGACTGGCGGCAGACCTCTAGCGCAGCTCGAAAGCGGCGCAGTAATTGAGCCTGGGCCGACCTGGGAATACGCAGGTCCAATTCCGGGCGTACGGGCCGGTCGTTGTAGTGCTCTAGCTCAATGCTCTGGATGAACAGGGCAGATTCATAACCACGCTCAAGATCGTTGCTGAGGTCCAGGGCCTGGGCGCGCCCAAATGCCCCCATCCAGTTGGTTAGTGCCATCGGATCAGCGCGAGAAGACCCACCAAGTGAGCATGGGCACAATCGTGCCAACCGTTAGAAGCACCACAATCCAAGTGAAAGCATTGCTTGACTGCGTTTCTTCCTTCGTGGGGATGTTGGTGGGCTGGCTGACAACCTCGGCGGTGATTGGTTCGCCAGGATCCTCTCCTCCCTGCAGCACGCTGAGCAGGCGAGTCATGGCATCGAGACTGCCCTGGCGATAGCGGCCGCCATCGCGGATCGGCTGGGCCATGGTGGTTCGGGCCGTGCTGCGTAGCAGGCTGGCATCAAGCTGGGTATCCAGGCCTGGAGAGGTCACCACTGCCGCACTGTTCGTCTGGCTGTCAATTAAAAAAAGCACCTGGTTGGGCTCGCCCCCAGACTCGGACCACCGCTCCAGCACTGAATTGCCGAGCTGGGAAAGGCTCAGCCCGTAGTCAAGGCGGTTGACGGTGATCAAGTGGGCATCCACGCGCTCTGCGGAAAAACTTTCGAGGGTTTTGCTGAGCTCGCCGATGGCTGCTCGGCTCAGCACATCTGCGGTGTCAAGAATGCGTTCCTGGGGAGCGGTGGCAGGTAGACCACTGGCGGCAATTGCCTGTGCCGGGGCAGGCATCCAAATGGTTGCTAAGCCCATAAACAGGGCAGCCGCAACGCCCAATAAGGGAAACCGACGGGTCACACGCAGGGAAGGGGGCAACGGTTCAGGCCCAACATGGATCTAGTTTGCCGCCTGCGGGCCCAGCTGTCGCCTCCTGCTTAACCCCCATGGCTCCCTTCACACCCGCAAGGGTCTGTTTTCTGTCTGGGGTGGCCTCCCTGGCCCTGGTGGTAGTGAATCAAACAACCGCGGCCAGCATCGATCCCCCCCTCGAGCGAGCCGCAGTATTGGCCAGCTTCCTGGCTGTGGCTCTGATGTTGGTGGGTGTGCTCTGGACCCGGGCCATGCCCGAAGTGGCTGCCCGAGTTGCCCTCGAAGGGGTTCAGGGAGTGGAGCTCGCAGAGGGGCTGCCTGAGGCATTAGCAGAGGAGTTGGGCTGGGGTAGCCAGATGTTGCTCACCGCCACCCCGGCGGCAGCGGTGGTGGTGCTGTGGCAAAACAAATGTCTGCTGCGTCGAGGCCTACTGGCGCAGGTGCCCTTTGAACCAGGAGCAATCTGCCAGCGAGCCCAAGAAAAAGGGGCCGCCATCTCACTTGTAGATCTGAACCTCTATCCAGGCCGTGCTGAGTTTGAGAGCCTGCTGCCAGGGGTGCCAGCCGTGGTGGTTCAGCCGATTGACTCAAGGGGATTGGTAGTGCTCGCCGGCTGGTCGCCGCGCTGCTTTAGCCGCAGCGATTTGACCTGGCTCGAGGGTTGGTCCCAGCGGCTTAGAGAGCGAATGGAGCCGGCTTGCGGGAATCAGGAACTGATCGAGCCCGAGGAGGCAAAGTCACCCGAGATTCCACCCGTGCCCCCGGACTGCTGAATACAGCCATCCCCTGCTTAGTAAGCACGCCCTGAAGCCGCTGAGAGCGGGTGACCTGGGCAAGAGCCGTGCGGCGCAGCTCGACAGCACCAAGGGCCTCAATCTGATTTGTCTGCCAATTCCAGCTACAGCTGTTGGCGACGAGGGAATCAGTCGGTTGGGTTAGGCGGCAATTAAGGGGAACCACCAAGGTGTGACTAGGGCCAATCGCTTCAAAGCCAGTGCCGCTAAGCCGGGACTGATCCAGGACAGCGATGAAGGGATGGGGACTGCTAATACTCTCCCGCGCCAGGTCGAGGCGGGTATGGCTGGCATCAAGACGGGCTTTGCGGCCAGGATCCAGAACCTGCACCGGCGCCTGTAGGTCGATCAGCTGAAGCAGGGAATTACCGCTGAGGGAAGGCGCCGAAAGTGTTTGAACTCCACCAGTTGCGAGACGCCGTTCCCCCCGAACAGGCCCTCGACCGATCAGTTGGCCAGTCGTTGGGAACCAATCTGCAGAACTCAGCGCCAGCTTCAAGCCGACCGCCCCTGAACGCTCCAACAGGGGCAGTCCCCGCAACTCCAACTTGTCCTGCTTGATCCAGAAGCGGGCCCGCCGAGCAGACACGAGCAACAACCCCTGGGAGGCGCGCGGACTGCGGTCCAATTCCATGCGCTCCTGCTTGGGATACCAACGCACACGAGTAGAGGTCACAACAAGTGGCTTGGGCCCAATTCGCTGCAGCCGGGTCGGGCCCTCCAACTGCACCAGTTCGCCATCGTTAATGACGGTGCCACTGCTGGCCGTTATTTGATAGAGGGGTTGGCCCTTGGCATAGATGGTGCCGCGCAGGTTGCGGGCTTGGGCAACACGGCGACCGAGGTCGTAGCGGACCTCAGGGCTGGTCAATTCCCACAGGGGACGTCCGCTGGAATCCTTTTGGCGCAGGTTGAGGGAGCGGAATACAAAAGGCTGGGCCAGCTCCTCCTTAGACACCTGGGTGCGGCATCCAACCAGCAGCACGGGCAGGCTTACCACCGCAACCAGGCTCAGGGCCAGCAAGGGGGCACATTGAAGCCGGGCAGTCGTGGTCACAGAGTTGACTCGAGTTCAAGTCGCAACATCACCGGCTGTGGCTCAATCAGAGCGAGTCCGGGCTCTAGCTGACCCCATCGCTGGGCTAGCAGCCAAGGAGAAGCTTGACTGCTAGAGGCGCAGGCAGGAGCCAGGGGACCACTGGCAAATGGTTGCTGACCGAGCTGGACCAGCATTCGATCAGAAAGCTCAGGCAGGAGCGGGGCCAGCAGCACCGCCACCCAGCGGGTGGCCTCGAGCACGGCATATAGATCCGCCGCCACCAGACTCTCCTGACCCTCGAGCTTCATTTGCTTCCAGGGGGCCTGGTCGTTGAGGTAGCCATTTGCAGCTATTGCTAGCTGCAGTGCCGCTTCAGCGGCGCGACGGAAGTCCAGGTCGGTTAAGGCCGTATGGACGCTATGGCCGGCCGCGAGAGCAGCTACGGCCAGAGGGTGATCGGCTTGGGCGGCGGCTCCGGCAGGGGGCACAGCATCTGCAAACCAGCGCCGTGCCATCGACGAGGTGCGATTCAGCAGGTTGCCGATCGTATTTGCCAAATCGTTGTTGACCAGATCCGTGAAGCGCTGCTGCTGGAAGTCACCGTCCTCGCCAAAGGGAATGTCGCGCAGCAAATACCAGCGCACCGCATCGCGGCCACAGCGCTCAAGTAACACCTCAGGATCGAGCACATTGCCAAGGGACTTGCCCATCTTCTGGCCTTCGCGGGTCAAGAAGCCGTGGCCAAATACGCGCTCTGGCAGGGGCAACCCCGCAGACAGCAGCATCGCCGGCCAATAAACCGCGTGGAAGCGCAGGATGTCCTTACCAATCACGTGTAGCTGGGCCGGCCAACCGCGCTCCAGCACCTGCTCCAGCACAACTGGCTCCGCCGGGTCGAGCAGAGCCGTGAGATAGCCGAGCAGGGCGTCAAACCACACATAAAAGGTATGGCCTTCATGGCCGGGCACCGGAATGCCCCATGGCAGGTCGATCCGGGAGATTGAAAAATCGCGCAGCCCTTGGGCCACAAAGTTTTCCACCTCCTTCTGCCTGCTGGCGGGTGCAATGAAGCCCGGCTGGCGGATCAAGGCCTCGATCTGGGCCTGATAGCGGGAAAGGCGGAAAAACAAATTGACCTCATCACGCCACTCCAGCGGCTTGCGATGGATGGGGCATTCGGGATCCTCACTGCCCGGTGCATCGTCTTTGAATTCCTCGCAAGCAACGCAATACCAGCCCTGCTGACGGCCCTCCACCACGTCGCCGTTGGCCTGCACGCGGTCAAAAAATTGAGCCACCAATTGGCGGTGGCGGGGGTCGGTGGTGCGGATGAAGCGGTCGTTGCTGATTTGCCAGCGGCTCCAAAGATCGCGATATCCCTCGCTGATTAGATCGCAATGGGCCTGTGGACTGAGTCCAGCCGCTTCGGCCGTGCGCTGGATCTTCTGGCCGTGTTCATCGCAGCCGGTGATGAACAGCACCGACTCCCCCCTCAGCCGCTGGTGGCGTGCCAACGCATCGCAGGCAAGCGTTGTGTAAGCACTGCCGAGATGGGCGCGGTCGTTGACGTAATAGAGGGGGGTTGTGAGCGTGTAAGTCATCCTTTTGATCCTACGGAGCGGCGACGGACAGAAAGGCTGACCACGAACACGCCAGCTCAGATCATCCCCTGCGAGTCTTGGGTCTCCCTGTCCGCCAGCCATGACCCTGCCTTTAGAAGCAGTGGATGTTTTGGTGTGGGGGGGCGGCACCGGCGGCGTGGCCGCAGCAATCCAGGCGGCCCGCGGCGGTGCCATCACCCTGTTGCTCACCCCTGGCAACTGGCTTGGGGGCATGGTGAGCGGCGCCGGCGTTTGCTGCCCCGATGGCAATGAGCTCACCCCTTGGCAGACCGGTCTCTGGGGAGCCTTTTTGCGCGCCCTTGAGCAGGCCGAGCCCGAGGGACTGGATCAAAACTGGGTTAGTTGCTTTGGTTACCGGCCCGCCAGCGCAGAAGCGATCCTGCAGGGCTGGGTAAGCGAACTGGCCAATCTGCAGTGGTGGCCAAGCTGCAGGCTGCTGGCGGTGCGGCGTCAGGGGGCCCGCATCACAGCGGTACAGCTGGAACACAAGGGTGAAACCCAATGGCTGGCCTGCAAAGTTGTCGTCGATGGCAGCGACCGCGGCGACCTGCTGCCCCTAGCGGAGGCTCCATTTCGACTCGGCTGGGAAGCCCAGGAGTTATGGGGCGAACCCAGTGCCCCCAGCCGGCAACGGCTGCAAAAGGAAGTTTTTTTCAAGCAACAACCTGTGCAATCACCCACCTGGGTGGTGATGGGTCAGCTCCAGAGCGAGGTGTTGCCGCCAGCTGCTGGCCCCACACCCTTGGCTGCGCCATTTGAACGAGCCAGCGAGGCATTCGGTTTAGAGCGCACGATCAACTACGGGCGTCTGCCGGGCGGCCTGGTGATGCTCAACTGGCCGCTGCACGGCAATGACTGGCACCAGGGGCTGGAACGCGCCTTCAGCGCTGATGAAGCGGAGCAAGCTGCATTAGCTGCCGAAATGCAGTCCTACAGCCTGCAATTTGCAAGAGCCCTTGAGCAGGCAAGTGGGGGCTGGCTTCAACTGGGCCATGCCTTTCCTGCTGAAGCCGGCAGTCCTGCCCCCTGGCTGGCTGCCATGCCCTACTGGCGAGAGGGTCGAAGGCTGGTGGGCCGCTCGCTGGTGCTGGAACAGCACCTGCTCCCACTAGGCAGCGCTGAATCCCAGGGTCCACTGCCGCTCAATGCCAGCGGCGAACTGGAGTCGATAGCGGTGGGCAACTACGCCAACGACCACCACTACCCCGGGCCTGACTGGCCACTGGCACCTAAAAGCATTCGCTGGGGCGGGCGCTGGAGCGGCACTCCCTTCTGCATTCCCTACGGCGCCCTGCTGAGCGCTGAGATCGACAACCTGCTGGCAGCTGACAAGGCCTTCAGCAGCAGCCACATGGCCAATGGGGCCACCCGTTTGCAGCCCCTAATTCTGAACATCGGCCAGGCGGCCGGGGCGGCAGCGGCCTTGGCGGTACAGCGGGGCATCCCCCCAGCTGAGCTTGCTCCCCTGGCCGTTCAGCAATGCCTGCTCCACGATCACCGTGCTCCAGCGGCGGTAGTGCCGCTCTGGGACACCCCCTGGCATGCCAGCGATTGGTTAGCCCGACAGCTGCAGCTGCTTGCCAATCCCGAACTCCTCAAGGCCAATGGCCAAATTGGGCGTCCATTTCAAAGACCCCAAAGTCCAAGCCAGGGCCATCCCGAACCCAGGGAGTCTCTGTGGCAAGGAAGGGTGCTACCGGACGGCCAGGGCGGCTACACCTTTGTGAGCGAAACCGATCTCAGCAGTGATAAGGCCAAAAGGGAGTGGCCCCTAATCAGCCTGGAGCCAGGCCTGAACCGCTGGCTGCAGAACCTTGATAAGCCGACCCAGGCCAAGTTGATTGGCTGTGCCAATCCATGGGGGCCGTGGTTGCGGGCCTCGCGACTGGCCGCGGATTAGCCCGTGGCCTGCAGTCGCAGTTGGTCGCGCAGGGGGTCTACCGCCTGAACTCGCAGTTGCAGCAGATCGGCTGGGGACGAGCCGGCTGGACACTCGGCCGCCAGATCCATGGCCAGGGCATCAACGTGCACCAGCCCCAGCCGGTCCTGGGGCCGCAGCCAGCGCAGGAAACAGGCTTGCCAATGCTCACTCCCGTGGGCCGCAAACCACACCTGCTGCCAGTGACGCTGGTCTTCCCGGCTGATCTGCGTCCCCTGCCTGAGCGGACCGTCTAGGTCGGAGAGCAGGGCGGCTAGACCGGCGGCAACCATGGGCTGGCGCGCCTGTTGAATTGCCAGCAGTTGCCGTTGCGCCACAAGATCGGCGTAGCGGCGAATCGGCGAGGTGACTTGGACATAGGCCGGCAAGCCCAGGCTGAAATGGGGGCTTGGCTCGGTGCCGGTATGACCGCGGCTTAGGCAGCGCTTAATGGCGCAATTGCGTACCGGGCCAGCTGGCAGGGCTGCCAGCTCGGCCTCCGGCGGCAAAGTAGCGGTCAGCTGGCTGCGATAGGGCAGGGCTAGAGCTTGGTCTTGGCCGAGGCCGGCTACCACCGCGCCCGCCAGAATCATCGCTTCGGCCACCATCAATCGGGCGGGACTGGGTTCGGTGATCTCCAGCTGGGCAGCATCTCCCTGGGCCCGAATCCGCCCCTCCGGCTGATCCAGCAGCAGGGCTCCCTGGCGTACACGCCACTGGCGGCGGCGCAGCAGCAGGGCCTGCAGGTCGGCAAGATCGCGCTCCTGGGGCGGGGCTAGATCGATCAGCTCGTCGGCATCGCCATAGCTGAGCCGGTAGACGGGCTTAACCCAGCTGCGCTGCAAACCCGAAGCCTTAACTGCCCCATCACCGTCGAGTTCAACCCAGATGCTCCAGGCGGCACTGCGATGGCCAGCCCGCAGGCTCATCGGTCCGGTGGCAAGCCCCTCCGGGAACATCGGCAAAATTCCTGATGCCAGATAAAGACTGCTGCCCCGCCGTCTTGCTTCTAGGTCGAGGGGAGAATCCAGCGCAATCAAGCGACCTGGATCCGCCACGTGGATCCAAATCTTCACCTGGCCAGCCGGAGTTGTTTCCAACGCCAAGCCGTCGTCTATGTCGCAGGTATCAGCGTCATCAATGGTGAAGCTGCGCTGGCCGCTGAGGTCGAGACGCTCGGCATCGCCTGGTTGTTCAGTCTCAGCGCTAGCTAGTAGGCGTTCGGCATCAGCCAGTAGATCAGCAGAAAAACCTTGCTCCCAGACCGTTGCTCGTAGGGAAGGCAAATTGTGGGCTTGCCACTGGCCCAGATCAACCAGCAGGTGGCGAATTGAACCCGTATCGGCCGTTACTTTGGCGGCCTGCAAAGCCTGGCGCAGGGGAAGGGGTAGGGGAGTTGTGCACTCGCCTCCAGCCCAATCAATCAATAGCTCAAGCTGCTGGCGCTGCTCTGCGCTGAGCAGTTGCAGATCAAGCGGCTGACGATCGCGCAGCTGCTGCTGCCAACGCATTTCAGCTTGCTCCTGGAGCACCCGCAGCCGGCGTTCGCGCCGCAGCCTGCGCAGATCCGCCAGGGGCCTGGCCTCAATGAGGTTTTGACGCAGACGAAACAGGGTCTGGGGACCGAGACACCAGCGCCAGCAGGCAGCAATAGCTAGGCCATCCTGTCGCGAAGACACAAGATCAACCCAGTCGCTCAGCTGCAATCCCTGAGCTTCAGCCTGCATCAGGATCCAAGCTGCTGCGAAATCGCTTCGAGCAGGCAGCACTGCCGTCAAAGCATCGTCGCTGATCGACCACGGAGCTTGGCTAAGGCGCTGGGGTGGGTCGCACTCGCCAGAAAACGCACAAAGCAGGAGCAGTTGCCGCAGCGGCTGGATCTGCTGCCTAGCGCTGGTACCGATAGCTAACGAGGCCTTGTTTGAGGTTACAGCCAAAACAACAGCAAGCTGGGGACCGCGCTCATCGCCCAGTCCCACCAGATCGCCAACTTGGAAGGTTGCAGCCGCCAGGGGAGAGGCCTCAGCCTTCGGGATTCACAAAAGGCAGCAAGGCCACAATGCGGGCACGCTTAACAGCGTTGGTCAGGTCACGCTGCTGCTTGGCTGTCAGGCCAGTAAGCCGGCGGGGCAGGATCTTGCCGCGCTCAGTAATGAACTTCTTGAGCAGATCGACATCTTTGTAGTCGATCGGATCGCCAGGCTTGATTGGCGACAGGCGCTTTTTGAAAAAAGAGCTGGACATGGATTACGAAGGCGAGTGGTGAATGAAGCTGGATCTGACCAGTACCTGACGGGGCTGGGGCAAATCAAGTTGAAACTGATGATTGAGCGCCAAAGAAAGGGCCCAAGCCTGAATCACTTGATTTCCTTGTGAACCGTCGAGGAATTGCAATGGGTACAGAACTTCTTCAGCTCGAGCCGTTCGGTGGTGTTACGGCGGTTCTTCTCAGTTGTGTACCGGGACACTCCTGGAGAACGCTTTGCGGGGTTGGACCGGCATTCGGTGCACTCGAGAGTGATCACGATCCGGACGCCCTTGTTTTTAGCCATGAAGGACGTTGCGCCGCTGGAGCGATGCGAAAGGACAAGTTGACACCTTACCTGGCGGTAGTCCCACCCCCAGTTGATCCCTAAGATCGGCGATCAACACACCACGGGCTATGCGGGTCTCGCTCCAATGGCTGCAGGAGCTGGTGACCGGCCCCGAACAAGCCCTCGCTCCGGGGCCACTAGCCGAGCGTCTGTCTTTGGCTGGTTTTGAGGTAGACGCCATAGAGGACCTGGCCGCCCAGGCCGGAGGTGTCGTGGTCGGCTTCGTGCGTGAACGCCAGGCCCACCCCAACGCAGACAAGCTCAGCGTCTGTTTAGTAGATATCGGAGCCGCCGAAACCCTGCAGATCGTCTGCGGGGCAGCGAATGTGCGGGCTGGTATCCATGTGCCCGTTGCCCTGGTGGGCGCCACCCTGCCGGCGGTCAACCTGACGATCAAGCCAGCCGAGCTACGCGGTGTGGCCAGCAGCGGCATGATCTGCTCCCTTGCCGAGCTTGGCCAAGCAGCAGATGGGGAAGGAATAGCCATCCTTGATGAGCTGCTGGAGCAGCTGCCTCCCCTGGGTGCAGCGGTGGGACCAAGCCTGGGGCTGGATGACCAGGTTTTGGAGCTGGCGATCACCGCCAACCGACCTGATGGCCTCTCCATGCAAGGCATCGCCAGGGAGGTGGCGGCCCTGGTGGGCGGGCAGACCCAGATAAAGGCTCCTGAAATTGCCGCACCAAGCCAGCCGCTGCCTCTTTCCGCCAGCGACCGGGCCGCAGTTGAGGCTGGGGGGCTATTCAGCATCACAGCCCTCGACGGGCTGAAGGTCGCCCCATCGCCCCTCTGGCTGCAACAGCGCCTGCAAAAGGCCGGCATTCGCCCGATTAACAACATTGTTGACATCACCAATTTGGTGATGCTGGAGACGGGACAACCCCTGCACGCCTTCGACAGCAAGCGCCTATCTGTAATCGCTGGAGACAGCGAGCCCCAGCTGGCCAGCCTGGGGCTACGCCAGGCACTTGATGGTGAGGAATTCACCAGCCTGGACGCTACAGAGCACAAACTCAGCCCCGAAGCCCTGGTGGTTACTTACCGCAACCGCCCCATCGCCCTGGCTGGCGTGATGGGTGGTGCGGATGAAGCCGTAAATGAAACCACCACCTCCATCTGGCTTGAGGCTGCTGTGTTTGCTCCCCAGGCGGTGCGCCGCTCCGCCCGCAGCGTTGGCTTACGCACTGAAGCCAGCAGCCGTTTTGAGAAGGGGTTGCCAAGGGAGGCCACCCTCTCTGCTGCAGATCGTGCCGTTGCCCTACTAAAGCAATATTGCGCTGCCAAGGTTTCGGGCCGCTGGCTGCATCAACGAGACGAGCAGCCAATCGAGCCATTGCAACTGAGGCGAGACGCCTTGCACAATTTGCTTGGACCTGTCCAGGACGGCGAAGCCTATTCAGACCTAAGTGACGAAAGGATCGTCCAGACCTTGAGCGCCCTCGGTTGCCAGCTGGCAGAAGAACTAGATGGTGAGGGTTGGTGCGTCACCGTGCCCCCCTCGAGGTTGATGGATCTGCAGCGGGAAGTTGACCTAATCGAGGAGGTAGCCCGCCTGGTTGGTTACGACCACTTCGCCTGCCACCTACCCGACCCACTGGAGCCTGGGGGCCTAACTCCAGCCCAGCAGGTGGAGCGCCGCCTACGACGCCAACTGTGCGCTGCCGGGCTGCAAGAGGCCTGCAGCTTTTCCCTGGTGCCAGCAGCAGCTGGGCGCATACCCCTGGCTAATCCCCTGCTAGCTGATTACGGTTATCTGCGCGACAACCTGCATGGCGAGTTGCTCTCCGCTGCACGCCGCAACTTGCAAAGTGGGCAGCCGGGTTTCTGGGCTTTTGAGATCGGCCAGGTGTTCAGCAGCGATGCCGCCAGGTCTGATCACCAGCTGCTGGCTGGGGTTATCTGTGGCGAACGGCGCGGTGAGCGCTGGAGCAGCAGTGGCAAACCCCAGCCCCCCAGCTATCACCAGGCCCGCGGCCTGCTGCAGCAAGCTCTGATATCGCTAGCGATTCCGATCGAAGATCGCCCCCTTAGCCAGCACCCGTTGCTGCACCCGGGCCGAGCCGCCCAGCTGGTAGTGGAGGGGCGGCCCCAGGGCTGGTTTGGCCAGCTGCACCCGGAGCAGGCCGAAAAGCTCGACCTGCCGCAAACAAGCATCATCTTCGAGCTCGAACTCGATGCCTTGCTCATCGCCGCTACCCGCCGCAACCGTTGGCAGCCAGCCTTTGCCCCCTATGCCACCGTTCCCGCATCGGAGCGGGATCTGGCCGTAGTGGTGCCAACGAACACGAATTCTGCTGAGCTGCTTCAGGTGATTCGCAAGGCCGGCAAGCCGCTGCTGGAGCACGCGGAATTAGTAGACCGCTACGAGGGCGGACAACTTGCTGCAGGCCAGTGCAGTCAAGCCTTCCGGCTGCGCTACAGGGATGCCAGCCGCACACTCACCGATGAAGAGGTGGAAGCAGCCCACTCCTCAATCCGGGCAGCCCTGGAAAAGCAGCTGGGCGCCCTGTTGCGCAGCTGATTTCCAGGCGGCAGGTCCACCCCTACCCCTGCTCAACTGCCTCGGGCTGCGGGGTTGGGATGCCAGCTCCGATGCGGCTCAAAACGGTCAATGTCTCTACGTGGCTTGTTTGGGGGAAAAAGTCGATCGGCTGAACGCTCTCCAATCGATAACTGCCGCCGCCAACAAGCAGGGCCAGGTCCCGGGCCAGGGTGGCGGGGTCACAACTGAGATAGAGCAGGTGGGCTGGGGGGCGTTCGATGATCGCCTGCAGGGTGGCGGGCTCCAGTCCCTTGCGGGGGGGATCGAGAAACACCGCATCGCAGTGCACTAGGTGCTCAGCCAGGCACTCGGCAACCACTCCGGTCTCAAAGGTGGCTGATTCACTTAAGCCGTTTTCGCGGGCATTGGCCTTGGCCTGGAGCACGGCCTCGGGGCTTAGTTCAATGCCGTGAACGTGCCAGCCCGCCGCAGCCACCGGCAGGCTGTAGGTGCCAATGCCGCAGTAGGCATCGACCATCACGCCAGGCGCAGAGCCCGCAAGGGCGGCAAGCACCAGGGGAACAATTCGTTCAGCCTGCCTGGTATGGACCTGGAAAAAAGTGTCTGCTGCAATGCGCAGCTCCAGGTCGCAGAAACGCTCCTGCACCCAGCCACGGCCGACCACCACGCGTGTCTCGGGACCCATAAGGGTGTTGGTGGCTAGGGGTTGCAAGTTGAGGCAGACCCCCACAAGTTCTGGCCAGCGGTGCATCCATTGGGCGGCCAGGATCTCGATACCCTCCAGATCTGGGGTGCTGCTTACCAGGGTGATTAGCAACTCACCGGTATAGCTGCCGATTCGCAGGGCCAGATGGCGCAGGCCACCCCCCTCGCGGCAGTCCCGATCAACGGGCCAGTCACTGGTCTCAAGATCAGACTTAAGCGGTGCGATCAACGCGTCCAGGCGCGGATCAAGCACCGGGCAGCGATTCATATTGACAATTTTGTGGGTGCCAGGGCGATAAAAGCCAGCCCGCAACCGCCCGTCCTCGCAGCGCTCAAGCGGGATGATCGCTCTATTGCGATAGCCGAGCCCTTCTGGCGCTGCCATTAAGGGCGCAACATCCGTATCAAGGTGGGCAATACGCCGCAGGGCATCAACGACTTTTTGGTGCTTCCAGTGCTGCTGCGCCGAGTCGTCGAGGTGCTGCAAGCTGCAACCACCACAATCTTCAGCAAGGATGCACGGAGGTCTTCGCCGCTCCGGTGCCGGCTCAAGCACCTGCTGCAGCTCAGCCAACCAGTGGCGACGGGCCTTATGGGTGAGGCGTACCTTGGCCTGCTCCCCAGGCAAGGCACCAGCTACAAACAGGACCCGATCTGCGAGACGGGCTACGCCCTGCCCGTCATGGGATAGGCCAGTGATGGCCACCGTCACGGTCATGCCGGTGGATAGATCGACCCCATCGCTCTTGCCATCACCCGCGCCATTGCCAAAGCTTTTAGTGCCCACGCCCGCCTACCAATCCTTCACCCTACGTCTTGCAAAGGGGCGTTACACCTTGCGGCGGGGCACGGTGATCTTGCTGCTGAGTCGATACAGTGATGCACGCGTGTGGTCGCTGCGATGAGCGTCGTTCGGGATCTGATCCTTCAGGCTGATGATCAGCTGCGGTATCCCAGTGGCGGCGAGTTTCGCTCCATGGTGGAGTACCTCAGCCGGGGAGCCGAAAGGCTGGCGGTTGTTCGGGTTCTTACCGACAACGAGAAAAAAATTGTTGATGAGTCGGCTAAGCAGCTCTTCCAGCGCAACCCCGATTACGTGGCCCCCGGTGGCAATGCCTACGGCCAAAAGCAGCGGGCCCAGTGCCTGCGTGACTACAGCTGGTATCTGCGCCTCGTGACCTACGGCGTTCTCGCCGGGAGCACCGAGATGATTCAACAGATTGGCCTGGTCGGTGCCCGTGAGATGTACAACAGCCTCGGCGTCCCCATGCCAGGCATGGTGGACGCAATGCGGACCATGAAGGAGGCCTCGCTGGCTCTGCTGAGCACAGACCAGGCTTCCCTTGCGGGCCCCTACTTCGACTTCCTGATCCAGGGAATGCAGACCAGCACCTGATTCAGATCATCCAACCAGCACCAATACACAGAGGAGCGCCTGTCTCTTCTGGGTCTTTTTATTGGACTATTAATGCGTTCCAGCCTGGACGCAAGAGAATAACAACTGACGTACACAGATGGGGCAACAGAGCTCTGTTCAAGTTTTGGTTTCTGGCGGCGGGAGCTCGCACCCTACCCAGTACACATCTACAAAGTCTCATCTAAGACGCAACAAGGGTCT
>JBIKWZ010000046.1:0-17528 GCA_044356035.1 Cyanobium sp.
GAGACGGTGCAGGGTCGGAGCTCGGTTCAGCAGGATCGGGTGACCTTCGATCACCTCCTGAAGCACCTGCATCACCTCATCGTCGGCGCGCTGAATCAACTTCTTGGCGGCCTTGATGTTGTTGACAATGTTCTGGCGGATCAAGCGATGGATCACGAACGGCTGGAACAGCTCGATCGCCATCTCCTTGGGCAGGCCGCACTGGTGCATCTTGAGCTTGGGTCCCACCACGATAACGGAACGACCGGAGTAGTCGACTCGCTTACCAAGCAGGTTTTGACGGAAGCGGCCCTGCTTGCCCTCAATGATGTCGCTGAGCGACTTGAGTGCCCGGTTGTTGGCGCCCACCACGGTGCGACCACGGCGGCCGTTGTCGATTAGGGCGTCTACGGCCTCCTGCAGCATCCGCTTCTCGTTGCGAACGATGATTTCAGGGGCCAGGATCTCCTGCAAACGAGCCAACCGGTTGTTCCGGTTGATGACGCGGCGGTAGAGATCGTTGAGGTCTGAGGTGGCAAAGCGACCGCCATCGAGCTGCACCATCGGGCGCAGGTCGGGCGGAATCACCGGGATCACATCGAGCACCATCCAGTCGGGACGGGCACCGGTGGCTATGAAGTTGTCGATCACGCGCAGGCGCTTGATCAGCTTGGCGCGCTTTTGCCCCTTGCTAGCAGCAATGTCCCCACGCAGCTGCTCGGCGGTCTCGTTGAGTTCAAGATCTTCCAGCAGTTGCTTCAACGCCTCGGCGCCGATGCCAACCACTGGCTCATTCTCAATATCCGAATCCTCGGCGTAGATCTGGTCCTCGATCTCCAGCCACTCATCTTCCGTAAGAAGCTGCTTGTAGGTGAGGTCCTTGTGATCGCCCGGATCGAGCACCACGTAGCAATTGAAGTAAACAATTTGCTCCACATCCCGAAGGGGCATGTCGAGCAGGATCGCTACATAGCTGGGGATGCCCTTGAGATACCAAACGTGGGATACGGGGGCTGCCAGTTTGATGAAACCCATGCGGTGACGGCGCACCCGGCTCTCAGTCACCTCCACACCACAGCGCTCGCAGACAATGCCGCGGTGACGCACCCGTTTGTACTTGCCGCAGTGGCACTCCCAGTCCTTGGACGGGCCAAAGATCTTCTCGCAGAAGAGCCCGTCCATCTCGGGCTTGAGCGTGCGGTAGTTGATGGTTTCGGGCTTGGTTACCTCACCCACTACTTGACCGTTGGGCAGCGTGCGCTGCCCCCACTCCATGATCCGCTCAGGCGACGCCAAGGTGATCTTGACGTAATCGAAGTGGTTTTCGGTACGGAGGTTGCTGTTGGACATCGGCTTGCAGCTCGCGGAGATCGATAAAGGAAGGGGAGGTACGGCTTCGCCCGCAGGAGGAGCGATCCGCGATCAATCAGCGATCAGTCGTCGTCATAGTCCGCGACGCCGAGGGATTCGTAGGTGGGACGGCTGGGGGTGCTGCGGCGGGGGTTGACGTCTTGCATGAGATCAACTTCTTCGCCGGCATCGGTATAGACAGCAATGTCTAGACCAAGCGACTGAAGCTCTCGCATCAGCACCTTGAACGACTCCGGAGTGCCAGGGCGGGGGATCGGCTTGCCTTTAACGATGGCGTTGAGCGCCTCGTTGCGGCCCTGCATGTCGTCGGACTTGACGGTGAGCAGTTCCTGCAGGGTGTAGGCGGCGCCGTAGGCCTCAAGAGCCCAGACCTCCATCTCACCGAGACGCTGGCCGCCCTGCTGGGCCTTGCCGCCCAGGGGCTGCTGGGTAACCAGGGAGTAGGGGCCGGTGGAGCGGGCGTGAATCTTGTCGTCCACCAGGTGAACCAGCTTGAGGATGTGGGCGTACCCAACAGTCACGGGCTGGTCAAAAGGCTCACCGCTGCGGCCGTCGATCAACTGAATCTTGCCTGGGTTATCGGGGTTGTAGACCCATTCCTTGCCGGGCAATTTGGCGGCTTCCTCCAGGTAGGCCTGCACGGTTTGCTTCGACTTTTCAGCGCCGTGCATTTCGTCAAACGGCACCACCTTGACGCGGCAGTCGAGGTGGGAGGACGCCCAACCCATCAGGCACTCGAACACCTGGCCCACATTCATGCGGCTCGGTACCCCCAGGGGATTGAGCACGATGTCGATGGGGGTGCCATCGGGCAGGTAGGGCATGTCCTGCTGGGGCAGGATCCGGCTGATGATGCCTTTGTTGCCGTGGCGGCCGGCCATCTTGTCGCCAACCTGAATCTTGCGGCGCTGGGCCACATAGACCCGCACCACCATGTTGGCGCCGGGCGGCAGTTCGTCGCCCTGCTCACGGGTGTAAATGCGCACGTCAACAACCCGACCCCGTTCGGTGCTAGGCACCCGCAGGGAGTTGTCGCGTACGTCGCGGGCCTTCTCGCCGAAGATTGCGCGCAGCAACTTCTCTTCTGGGGGCTGGTCGGATTCACCCTTGGGGGTCACCTTGCCAACCAAGATGTCGCCGCTTTCGACGTAGGCGCCGATGCGGATAATTCCCATCTCGTCGAGATGGCCCAGGCTCTCCTCGGCCACGTTAGGGATTTCCCGCGTGATCTCCTCAGGGCCAAGCTTGGTCTGACGGGCTTCGATCTCGTACTTCTCGATGTGAACCGAGGTGTAGAGGTCGTCGTGCACGAGACGATCGCTCAGCAGGATCGCGTCCTCGTAGTTATAACCCTCCCAGGGCATGTAGGCGATCAGCACGTTTTGTCCCAGGGCGATCTCGCCGCCCTCGCATGCAGAACCATCGGCCAGCACCTGACCGGCAATCACCGGATCGCCCTGTCGCACGATCGGACGTTGGTTGAGGCAGGTGTCCTGGTTGGAGCGCTGATACTTCTGTAGGTGGTGCACATGGTCGGTGCCCTGCTCATCGCGGATCACGATGGCTGTGGCATCGACGAAGGTGACCGTGCCGTTAACTCGAGTGATCGGCACCATGCCGGAGTCGCGGGCCACCTGGGTTTCCAGGCCGGTGCCCACCAGAGGGCGCTCTGGCCGCAGCAGAGGCACCGCCTGGCGCTGCATGTTCGAACCCATTAGGGCCCGGTTGGCGTCGTCATGCTCCAGGAATGGAATCAAGGAGGTGGCCACCGAGATCACCTGCACCGGTGAGAGCTGGACGTAATCGACCTGCTCGGGCGGCACCTTCTCAAAGTCCTGGCGATAGCGCACAGGCACCAGATCTGCGGTGATGTAGCCATCGGAATTGGTGGGCACGTCGCCAGGGGCTACGCGGCACTCATCCTCAAGATCGGCAGAAAGGTAGATGGGATCACCGCTCTTGTGAACGATGCCCTCTTCCACTCTCCAGAACGGCGTCTCGATGAAGCCGTACTCATTGACTCGGGCGTGGGTGGCCAGGGAGCCAATCAGGCCTGCATTCGGTCCTTCCGGTGTCTCGATCGGGCAGATGCGCCCGTAGTGGGAAGGGTGGATGTCGCGCACCGCAAAGCCCGCCCGTTCGCGGGTCAAACCACCTGGGCCCAGGGCGCTGATCCGGCGCTTGTGGGTTAGCTCCGCCAGCGGGTTGGTCTGGTCCATGAACTGGCTCAGCTGGCTGGAGCCAAAGAACTCCTTGATAGCCGCCACTAGGGGCTTGGGGTTCACCAGCTGGGCAGGGGTAAGGGATTCGGTTTCCCCGACCGTCATGCGCTCTTTAATGATGCGCTCGAGCCGGTTGAGACCGACCCGCACCTGGTTTTGCAGCAGCTCTCCCACCGAGCGCACCCGGCGATTGCCGAGGTGGTCGATGTCATCAAGGCTGGCGCCGCCCACATCGAGCTCGAGATTGATCAAGTAGTCGATGGTGCTGAGCACGTCCTCAGGGGTGAGGGTGCGCACGGCATCGGGGATGGTGAGGCGCAGCTTTTTATTGATCTTGTAACGACCAACGCGACCTAGGTCGTAGCGCTTGGCATCAAAAAAGCGGCTGTGCAGCAGCGTCTGGCCGCCGCTGACAGAAGGGGGCTCACCCGGACGCAGCTTTTTATAGAGCTCCAGCAGGGCCTGATCTTCGGAGGAAATGCCCTCGTCGTTGGCCGACTCGATCGACTTCTGGTAGTACTCGGGATGGCGAAGTTTATCGAGCACGTCGTTATCAGACAGGCCGATAGCCCGCATCAACACGTGAGCGTTGATCTTGCGCGTCTTGTCAACACGAACGTGCAGCAGGTCGTTTTTATCAGTTTCAAACTTCAACCAGGCACCCCTATTAGGGATCAAGCTGGCGTTGAAGGTTTTACGGCCGTTCTTATCCTGCTCATCCTTGAAATAGACGCCAGGTGAGCGCACGATCTGGTTAACGATCACCCGCTCGGCACCGTTGATGATGAAGGTGCCTCGCTCGGTCATCAAGGGCAGCTCGCCGATGAAAACCTCCTGCTCCTTGATCTCACCTGTCTCCTTATTGACCAGCCGGCAGGTGACATACATCTGGGACGCAAAAGTCGCATCACGGCGCTTTGCTTCTTCCACGTCGTGACGCGGGCGCTTCAGGCGGTACTCGCTACCGATGAAGTGCAGCTCTAGCTTGCCGGTGTAGTCGGTAATCGGCGAAAAGCTCTCGAGCTCTTCGATCAGGCCCTTCTCCAGGAACCATTTGAAGCTCGCGCGCTGCACCTCCACCAAATCGGGGAGGTAAGTGGCGGTCTTGGCGACCTGGATCGCGCTGCTCATGCGGTGAACCTGCAGGAACGGGTGGATAAGGACTGGACAGTGGAACGCATTTGATGCCGATCACCGCTGACTTGAATACTCCGCAACCGCCCACACAAACAGCCGCTCCCCTCGTAGGGAACGGCTGCCCGCGGGGGCATGCTTAACGGGGTCGCTTCAAGAGTGCAGACGTCGACAACAAGCAGCGCTTCCGCTTCCAGGCCAATAAAACATCATACATTGTGAAGCGGCAGGCCAAACAGCCGTGCCGCATTGGAACTGCTGGTATTAGCCACTTCTGTGAGGGTTTGCCCACGCAAATCGGCTACTCGGGCTGCCACCGCCGCCACAAAAGCCGGTTCGTTGCGCTTGCCGCGGCGGGGCACCGGCGCCAAAAAGGGGCAATCGGTTTCCACCAGGTAGCGATCAGCGGGCACCTGGCGGGCGCAGGCATGGGTGGCTTCCGCCTTGGGGAAAGTCACCGTGCCGCTAAAGCTAATGAAGAAGCCCAGCTCTAAAAAACCAGCCATTTCCCCCGGATCTCCGCCCCAGCAATGCATTACGCCGCGAGGGCAGCCACCAAGGGAGGCCCGCTGCCTCAGCAAGGCCAACATCGTCTCGGCAGCGTCGCGGCAATGCACGATCACAGGCAGGTCCAGCTCCACTGCCAGATCAAGCTGGGGCTCGAGCATGGCCATCTGGGCAGCCAAATTCTGCTCACGGAAGAGATCGAGGCCGAGTTCTCCGATCGCCACCACCCGCGGATCAGCCTGGGCGGCTTGACGCAAAATCTCTGGCGTGTCGGGCTGCCAATGCTCGTTATCGAGCGGATGGACCCCTACGGAATAGCGCAACTCGTCAAAACGATCTGCCAGGGCGCGGATCGCTGGAATTTCCCCGGGCTCAACGCAGGCATGGACCAGGGAACGAACACCTGCATCACGCCAGCGCTGGGCAACCGCCTCTAGGTCGTCGTCGAAATTGCGGAAAACGATGTGGCAGTGGCTGTCGACCAAAACGGGCAAACCCGATTCGGTCGATGCTGGCGAGGCAGTCACGGAGGGAAGCTGGCTCAGGCTTGGACAGCTGCGGCTGGCTCGATCACCTGCTTCACAGCGGCACTGATACGGGACTTCTGATTGGCTCCGGTGTTGCGGTGCAGCACACCCACCTTCACAGCCTTATCAATCTTGCGGAAGGCGGCATTCATGGTGGTTTGAACAGCCGTCTTGGCGTCTTCACCAGGAGTCTGAGAATAGGCGCTGCAAGCGGTGAAGCAGCGCTTCATCAATGTGCGCAGGGCCGACTTGTAGGTGCGGTTGCGGAGGCGGTTGCGCTCGGCAACCTCAATGCGCTTCTTCGATGAGGTGTTATTGGCCACAGGCGGACGGACGCTTGATCAGAGAAGGGACATCCTACCGTCAGGCCCTCCTCGGAGCCTTACCGCCTGCAAGAGCTGTGACGGCCTAACTTGACAATCCCGCAACCCTGAGCCGTTCCGTGGTCGCAACGCCTGTTGCCCTATCGATCAGCTGCCTGCGCGATGACGGTTCAAACGCCGCCGCTGATCGACTGGCAACCATCGCCGAGCGCACCAGTGGCGGGCGCCTGCGAGAAGAGATGGTTCGGGTCGAAGAGATCCTCGCCCGGGTACAAGCGGAAGGCGATGCCGCCCTGATGGAGCTCACCGAACGCTTTGATGGCGTGCGCCCCGATCCCCTTCGGATTCCGCCACAGCGGCTGGCTGACGCCTGGGAAGCCACACCGGCGCCCCTGCAGGACGCCCTGCGCCTGGCACAAAAGCGAATCCTCGCTTTCCACCAGCATCAACTGCCGGCCGACCTGGCCGTCACCGGTCCCCATGGCGAACTGTTAGGCCGGCGCTGGCGGCCGGTGCAGCGGGCCGGCATTTACGTGCCTGGGGGACGGGCTTCGTACCCCAGCACCGTGCTGATGAATGCTGTGCCGGCGCGGGTAGCCGGGGTGCAGCGGCTCGTGATGGTGACGCCCCCAGGTCCCAGCGGCGAGCCCCATGAAACCGTGCTGGCGGCCGCCCACCTGGCCGGGGTAGAGGAGGTGTATCGGATTGGAGGAGCCCAGGCGATCGGCGCCCTTGCCTTCGGTACCGCCACCATTCCCCGGGTCGACGTGATCAGCGGCCCCGGCAACCTCTACGTGACCCTGGCCAAAAAAGCGGTCTACGGCCGCGTGGCAATCGATTCGCTGGCCGGCCCCAGTGAGGTGTTGGTGATCGCCGACCACAGCGCCAGGGCAGACCAAGTAGCCGCCGACCTGCTGGCCCAGGCCGAGCACGACCCCCTGGCCGCCGCGATCCTGCTGACCACCAGCCCTGAGCTGGCCGCCGCCATGCCATCAGCCCTGGAGGCCCAGCTTGAAAACCACCCCAGGTCTGAAATCACCCGCACCGCCCTCAACGACTGGGGGCTGATCGTGCTCTGCGACAGCCTTGGCCGCGCCGCCCAACTCAGCGACTGCTTCGCCCCCGAACATCTGGAGCTGCTAGTGGAAGACCCCGAAATACTGGCCGAACAGATCAAGCACGCCGGCGCCATCTTTATGGGTCCGTACACCCCCGAGGCCGTCGGCGACTACCTAGCCGGCCCCAACCACACCCTGCCCACCGCCGGCACTGCTCGCTTCGCAGGCGCCCTTAGCGTGGAGACCTTTATGCGCCACACCAGCCTGATCCGCTTTAACCGGCAGGCCTTGGAGGCCACCGGGTCTGCGGTGATCACCCTGGCCGAAAGCGAGGGGCTGCATAGCCATGCTGAATCGGTGAGACGACGGCTGACCTGAAGCCACTCAGGACTTGACCAGGTCCCGCACCCAGGGCTCGCCGTCCACGATTTCACCCACCAGCACCTGGTCGGTGATGTTCACGAAGAGGCCGTTCTCCAACACGCCCGGCAGGTTGTTGATCGCCGCCTCAAGGGCGGCAGGGTCGCTAACGCCACCAGCAAACTTCACGTCTAAAACCAGGTTTCCCTGATCGGTCACCACGGGGCCAGCCTTTTTGACGGCCATGCGCAACTGGGCATCGCCACCCATCGCTGCTAGTTGGGCCTGTACCTGACGCCAGGCACCAGGTAGGACCTCTACGGGCAACAGAAAGCTGAGATTCAAAGTGTCGACGAGCTTGGTGGAATCCACCACCACCACAAAGCGCTCGGCCCGCACTGCTACCAATTTCTCCTGAACGTGGCAGGCACCACCGCCCTTGATCAATTGAAAAGCGGGATCCACCTCATCTGCGCCATCAATTGCAAGATCGATGCGCTCAATTGCATTAAGGCTCTTGACCGGAATGCCGAGCTCAGCTGCCAGCACCTCACCTTGGAAGGAGGTGGTGACACCCACCACATCGCTGAGTTCACCGCTTTTGAGCTTGGCGCCGAGGGCCTGAATCATTAGGGCTGCGGTAGAGCCGGAACCCAGGCCGACCACCATGCCGCTCTGGATCTGCTCAGTGGCCGCAGCAGCCACTGCCTGCTTCATCCGGTCCTGCAGATCCGACATCGAATATTCCTGAATCGGTCGCGACCGTAGCAGTGCTCAACCGGAGTGGGGCAAGGCCGCCGGCTTGATCATCAGGCTGAGTTCGCGTTGACCCCGAACCACCGTGAGCGCCAGGGGCTCGCCAACGCTGCTGCGCTCAACACGCTCCAGCAGGCTGGCCGGATCGGGCACCGGCTGGTCTGCCACAGCCACCACCAGATCACCGCGGCGCAGGCCAGCCGTTTCCGCCGGACTAGCGGGCAGCACCCGTTGCACTAGGGCACCATCCCGCTCTGGGAGCTGCAGCAGAGCCTCGGGATCACGATTGTTGTCCCGGGCGCGGCGGACAGTGAGCGGCACCAGCTGCAAGCCCAGATAGGGGTGAATCACCTGGCCGCCGCTGCTGAGCTGGCTGGCCACACCTCGGGCCAAGTTGATCGGGATCGCAAATCCCAACCCTGCGCCTGGTCCAGAGCGCACCAGGGTATTGATGCCGATCACCTCGCCACTGGCGTTGATCAGCGGACCACCTGAATTGCCTGGATTGATGGCCGCATCGGTTTGGATCAGATCGAGACGCTTGTCGGAGAAGCCGAGGCTGTTGATGTTGCGGTGCAGGCTCGAAACGATGCCCAAGGTCACGGTGCGCTCAAGCCCATAGGGGCTGCCCATGGCTATGGCCCAATCGCCCACCTCCAGGGCCTCGGAGTCGCCCAGGCGGGCGGAGCGCAAATCCCGCGGGCCGGAGATTTTGACCACGGCCAGATCGGTAACCGAATCGGCGCCCACCACCGCACCGTCCACATGGCGACCATCAGCCAAGGTGACCTCAACGCTGTCGACCTGATCGACCACGTGGGCGTTAGTGAGTACCAGGCCCTTGGCTGCATCGATTACGACGCCAGACCCCTGACCCCGCTCTCGCATGCTGCCGGAAGGATCGCCGAATAGATCGCGCAGCAAAGGATCGAGCAGGGCGGGATCAAAGGCTTGGCGAGCCACCTCGCGCTCGGTGTCGATCCGCACCACCGCTGGCGCCACTGCCCGAGCTGCCTCGGCCACAAAGCTATGGGGAATGGCCTGTGCAATGGGATCGACCGCAGGGTCCAGAGCTAGGGCAGCAGCGCTGAAAGATCCAAGTCCCAGGAGTAGGCCGAAGCCGACCGACCAAACCAGCCTGACTAGGGACAAGCTCGCCCCCAACACCCACTTCATCGACGTTCTTTGACGCATGGCTATGAGGCTAGGGAGCCCATCAAGGCAGCAGGGAATGGAAATAGGGGCAGGCAAGCGGTTGTAACGGCCTAAATTGAATCGAGATCGCACAGCGGCAATGGCAGTTATTCCCCCCGGCACGCGTCAGCGATGCAGCCTTTGCCAGGTGGAAATCCAGGGCATGGTTGGCGGCAACGACTTAGTCCACTTCAGCCAGGGAGGCCCCGGCACCCGGGCAAAGCTCTGGGCACGCGTATGCCAATACCTGCGCACCGGGGAGCAGCAGGCCCAGTGCCTGAATCAGGACGCCAGCCAAAGGGGCACCGTCAAACAAAGCGACTACTTCGCTGAAGCCCCGATCATCGAAATACCGCCGGCATCGGCGCCTGGCCCCTGAGCCGCCTATCCCTTAGGGTGAATGCTTGCCCGGCGGGCATACCCTCCAGTCACGGTTTGGCGCCTCGCTGAGCATTCAGCGCTTCGTCATAGGTTCAGTTTTTTACTGAACAGCTGTGCTCTGCAGGGCAGTTTTAGTACTGCACAAGCCGGCGGGCCGCCTGCCCCCAGCTTCCCCGCCCCATTGCCCCACCCTCTCCTGCCCGACCTGGAGCGCCTAGCCCAAGTGGCTGTGGTTGCTACTGGCTTTGAGCTCAAGGGAGTGCATGTCTTCACCCATCGCATCCCCATGACGGTGCAGGTGCTGGTGCAGCGAGCTGATGGCAGTGACATCAACCTGGATGAGTGCGCTTCCCTTAGTGCACCGCTGGCCGAGGCGATCGAGGCTGCCGAGCTGCTTGGTGATGCTTATGTGCTGGAGATCAGCAGCCCTGGCGTCAGCGACGAGCTGCGCGACGATCGCGATTTCCGCTCATTTCGCGGATTTCCCGTTGTCGTGCTCTGCCGTGACAACCAAGGGATCGACGTGCGGCGCGAAGGGCTCCTCCTAGAGCGCGATGCGACGGATGTTCACATCAACATCCGCGGCCGCAGCCAGCGCATCCCCCGAGACTCCGTGATCAGCGTCTGCCTGGTCACCCCATCCGAGTCCGACTGACTTTCCCCTGACCATTTCTCACCCCTGATCCATGGCCCTGGTTCTGCTCCCCGGTCTGAATAACCTGATCGAGGACATCAGCGACGAGAAGAAACTTGCCCCCGCCGTGGTGGAGGCGGCCCTGCGGGAAGCCTTACTTAAGGGCTACGAGCGCTACCGCCGCACCCTCTACCTCGGGATCAGCGAAGACCCCTTTGAAGAGGACTACTTCTCCAACTTCGATGTGGGCCTGGACCTGGAGGAAGAGGGCTACCGAGTTCTGGCCTCGAAAATAATTGTTGAGGAAGTTGAGAGCGAAGACCACCAAATCGCCCTTACCGAAGTGCAGCAGGTTGCCGATGACGCCCAAATCGGCGACACGGTGGTGCTGGATGTCACCCCGGAGAAAGACGACTTCGGCCGCATGGCCGCCGCCACCACCAAGCAAGTGCTGGCACAGAAGCTGCGTGACCAGCAGCGCCGCATGATCCAAGAGGAGTTCGCCGACCTGGAAGATCCCGTGCTCACCGCTCGGGTGATCCGCTTCGAGCGCCAAAGCGTGATCATGGCCGTGAGTTCTGGCCTGGGTCGCCCCGAGGTCGAGGCCGAGCTGCCCCGCCGCGACCAGCTGCCCAACGACAACTACAGGGCAAATGCCACCTTCAAGGTGTTCCTCAAAGAAGTGAGCGAGGTAGCGCGGCGCGGTCCCCAGCTATTCGTGAGTCGCTCCAACGCGGGCCTGGTGGTCTATTTGTTTGAGAACGAAGTTCCCGAGATCCAGGAGGGTTCGGTCCGAATCGTCGCCGTAGCCAGGGAAGCCAATCCCCCTTCCCGCTCAGTTGGCCCGCGCACCAAAGTGGCCGTCGACTCGGTGGAGCGCGAAGTTGATCCAGTGGGTGCCTGCATTGGCGCCCGCGGCTCCCGAATTCAGCAAGTGGTTAACGAGCTGCGTGGCGAGAAAATCGACGTGATTCGCTGGTCGCCCGACCCGGGCCAGTACATCGCCAACTCCCTCAGCCCGGCAAGGGTTGAGATGGTGCGCCTGGTCGACCCTGAAGGCCAGCATGCCCACGTGCTGGTTCCCTCCGATCAGCTCAGCCTTGCCATTGGCCGCGAAGGCCAGAATGTGCGTCTGGCAGCCCGCCTTACCGGCTGGAAGCTCGACATCAAGAACGCCGGCGAATACGACCAAGCATCGGAAGATGCGGTGGTGGCTGAGCTGATTGCCCAGCGGCAAGAGGAGGAGGCTCTTCAGGCCGAAGCCGAAGCCCGCCTCGAAATCGAACAGGCCGCCCGGGCCGAGGAGGATGCCCGCCTGCGGGAGCTATACCCGCTGCCAGAAGACGAAGCCGGTTACTACGAGGAAGAGGAGGCGGCCGAGGCCGAATATGAGCCCGCTGCAGAGGAGGCGCCCCAGGCAACCGAGGCAGAGGTCCGGTGAGTAGCCGTGCCGTGCTTCGGCGCTGTGTTGCCTGCCGCGCGCTGCTGGATCGCCAGCAGCTTTGGCGGGTAATTCGGCTGGCCGAAGGGGGACTCGGGTTGGATCAGGGCATGGGCCGTTCGGCCTATCTCTGCCCCAACCAGGCGTGTCTGGAAGAGGCGAAACGACGTAAGCGTCTGCAGCGGGCCCTGCGCTGCCAGGTTGCAGATGCAATTGTCGAAACGCTGGAAAAGCGCCTGACCCCAGGCGCCGATCTCGCCTCTGAGGCAAGATGAACATTGGCCGCAGCGCGCGTGCGGCCTGGTGTGCCCCTCGGCCCCGCATGGCGGCCTTTGGGCCCCGACCCATGGAGACCTGAATGACCAGCAGCGGCAAAGTCAGAATTTATGAGCTGTCCCGGGACTTAGGCCTGGAGAACAAGGACGTGCTCGACGCCGCCGAGAAGCTGGGGGTTGCGGCAAAGAGCCATAGCAGCTCAATCAGCGACGACGAAGCGACACGGATTCGCTCCTTGATCGAGGGCGGCTCGAACGGCAGCAAGGCGGCGACTCCGGTCGCTGCCGCTCCGCCGAAAGCGATCCTCGCCGTCAAAAAGGCTGAGACCTCCCCTGTCCCATCGCCCGCCCCCCCCCAGCCAGCCACCAGCCCCCGGCCGGTCGCTCCTGCGGCAGCCAAGCCGGTAATGCCACCGGCCCGCCCCGCCGCAGCGCCTGCGGGCAAGCCAGCCCAGCCCAACAAGCCGCCCTTGGCAAGCAAGCCACCCCTCGCCTCCAAGCCGCAAGTGGTTGCCAAGCCTCAGCTGGTCACCAAACAGCCCGAGCTTGTAAAACAGCAGGAAGTTGTAAAACAGCCAGCGGCTGCCAACAAGCCCACCTTGGTGAGCAAGCCGCCGGCACCAGCCAGGCCCGCCACTGCTTCAGCCAGCAAGCCTGCTTCACCCAGTAAGCCTGCCGCACCCAGCAAGCCTGTGGTGATTGCATCCAAACCAGCTCGCCCCGCCACCCCAGCCCCGGCCCGCCCTGCTCCTGCAGCTGCGAGCCGCAAGCCGGAATTGCCAATGCGGCCAGCGCCCGGCAAGCCCCAGCTGGTGGGTAGGCCCATCAGCACCCCTGCGGGGGGCACCACCAGCAGCCGCCCAGCTCCGCCTGCAGGCAGGGCGCCCCTGAGTCAGCGTCCCGCCAGCCCCCAACGCACTGGCGTGCCAGCTCCAACCCGTCCAGGCCAGCCTGGAGCTGGGGGCCGTCCTGGCCCAACACCCTTGGAGCTTGTCGGCAAGCCGATTCGCCGCGATAGCGAAGCCCCTGGAGCCCCTACTGGCCTAGGAGCTCCAGGTCGCCCGGCAGCACCTGGCCGTCCGGGTATGCCAGCCGGCATGCGCAAGCCGATGGCTCCTGGCGAGCTGATGCAGCTCCAGAAGCCCTCCGGCCGCCCCACAGCTCCACCGCCGCGGCGCCCCGGCGACCGCAGCGAAGCCCCAGCAGGTGCACCCAGCAGCCCCGGCGGCACACCGGACCTGGTGCGACCCAGCGCAACCCCGCCAGCAGCGCCAGCAGCGCCCAGAAGGCCTGGCTTCCGGGCGCCAACTGCCGCTGGTGCAGCTGGACGCCCCCGCCGACCTGACTGGGACGACAGCGCCAAGCTGGAGGCCCTGCGCAGTCGCACGCCGCAAAAGCAGCGCACCAAGGTTCACATCATCGGCGAAAACGATGATGCGCTCACGGCTGAAACCGGTGGCTACGCCGGTGAACAGGAGGCCTATGTCCTGCAGGCCAGCCTGGCCCGCCCCGCCAAGCCCCGCACCGCCTCAACCCCAGCCGCCAAACCCATGGCGGCGATGCGCAAGCGCAAGAAGGAAACCACCCGCCAGCGTCAGCGCCGCCGGGCCATGGAACTGCGTGCGACCCGCGAAGCCAAGGCTGTTCGGCCCGAAATGCTGATCGTGCCGGAGGGCAACCTCACCGTGCAGGAGCTGGCCGAGAAACTCGGCGTGGAAAGCTCCGAGATCATCAAGAGCCTCTTCTTCAAGGGGGTCATCGCCACGGTGACCCAAAGCCTTGATCTGTCCACAATCGAAGCGGTGGCCGAGGAATTCGGCGTACCGGTACTAGAAGACGACGTCGAGGCAGCGGCCGCCAAGACGGTCGAGATGATCGAAGAAAGCGATCGCGCCCACCTGATCCGTCGCCCACCCGTGGTGACCGTGATGGGACACGTCGACCACGGCAAGACCAGCCTGCTCGACGCAATCCGCAAAACCCGAGTGGCAGCGGGCGAAGCCGGCGGCATCACCCAGCACATCGGCGCCTATCAAGTGGAGATCCCCCACGCAGGCGAGCAACGCAAGATCACCTTCCTCGACACCCCGGGCCACGAGGCGTTCACCGCCATGCGGGCCCGCGGCACCAAGGTCACAGACGTGGCTGTGCTGGTGGTGGCAGCCGATGATGGCGTGCGGCCCCAAACCCTCGAGGCCATCAGCCATGCCCGGGCCGCCAAGGTTCCGATCGTGGTGGCGATCAACAAGATCGACAAGGAAGGAGCCTCCGCCGACCGGGTCAAACAGGAACTCTCCGGCCTCGAACTGGTCGCCGAAGACTGGGGTGGCGACACGGTGATGGTGCCTGTCAGCGCCCTCAAGGGTGAGAACGTCGACAAATTGCTGGAGATGATCCTGCTGGTCACCGAGGTGGAAGACCTCCAGGCCAACCCGAACCGCATGGCTCGGGGCACCGTGATCGAGGCTCACCTTGACAAGGCCAAGGGCCCTGTTGCCACCCTGCTAATTCAGAACGGCACCCTCAAAGCTGGTGACGTGCTGGCGGCCGGCCCGGTCCTGGGCAAGGTGCGCGCCATGGTGGATGACACCGGCAAGCGGGTCAAGGAGGCAGGTCCTTCCTATGCCGTAGAAGCCCTCGGCTTCAGCGAAGTCCCAACCGCTGGCGACGAATTTGAGGTCTATCCAGATGAGAAGACCGCCCGCTCTGTGGTGGGCGACCGCGCCAACGAGGCACGGGCCACCCGACTTGCCCAGCAAATGGCTTCACGCCGGGTTTCCCTGGCCTCCATGTCAGGCCAGGCAAGCGAGGGCGAGCTCAAGGAGCTCAACTTGATCCTCAAAGCAGACGTACAGGGCTCCGTGGAGGCGATTCTCGGCTCCCTGGAGCAGCTTCCTCAGGGCGAGGTGCAGGTGCGGGTGCTGCTCTCCGCACCGGGCGAGATCACCGAAACCGACGTCGATCTAGCCGCCGCCTCCGGCGCCGTGATCGTTGGCTTCAACACCTCAATGGCCCCAGGCGCCAAACGCGCCTCCGATGCCACCGGCGTCGACGTGCGCGACTACGACGTCATCTACAAGCTGCTGGAAGACATCCAGATGGCTATGGAAGGCCTGCTGGAGCCGGAGTTGGTTGAGGAGTCCCTGGGCGAAGCCGAGGTGCGCGCCGTATTCACCATTGGCCGCAGTGCGGTAGCTGGTTGTTATGTGACCACCGGCAAGCTGCAACGCAACTGCAAAGTGCGGGTGTGGCGCGGCAAGGAGAAGGTGTTCGAGGGCGACCTCGACTCCCTGCGTCGCAACAAGGACGACGTCAAGGAAGTTGCCACCGGCTTCGAGTGCGGCATCGGCACCGACCGTTACACCGGCTGGCAGGAAGGCGATCGAGTTGAGGCGTTCAAACTGGCCACCCAGCGCCGAACCCTCACCATCTGATCTCCGTGAACCCCCGCAGCGAGCCCCTGCTCTGGCTCCAGCTGGTGGCCCTTGGGGCCGTGCCACTGGAGCTTTTGGGGTTGGTACTTGTGCTGGCGGGGGCGGATCCTGGCCCCCTGCCTGGGCTAGAGCGGTTACTGGCCTGGGCAATCGGCGCCCTAGGGCCAGCAATTCTGCTCTGGCAGCGCCCAGCCGACGTTTGCTCTTTGCTGGTAATCCAAGTACCGATCAAAGCCAGGAGCGGGGCCCAGCTCCGTTTGGCGGCACTGCAGAGCAGCCTGTTGCTCAAGCTCCTGATGACAGCTGGCGCTGCGGCCCTGCTGCCCCTTTTTTGGTGGATAGACCAGCACGCCGCCCTGGCTACGCCGCTCTCCCCCCTGGCAGCAAGCCCTCGCTTCGTGGGTCTGCTAGTTGCTTGCCCGCTGCTAGCGGTAATCACCTGGCAGTGGCAACAACTGATCCAGGCAATCGCCCTGCTAAGCCGCAACCCCGCCACGCTCCCTGAGCGTCCACCCCTGAGCGTGCAGCAGCTTGGCAGCCAGCGAATGTCCCTGGGACTGCCCCTGTTGCTGCTGAACCCGCTTCTGACCACCCAGCCGGCTGCTCAAGAGGCTTCAGAGGCAGAGGCTCTCGTCCAACCTGTAGCTGCTTCAGTCGCCGGCACGGTTGCGATCCAACCAGAAGAGACTGCCGAACAAGCTGAGGGCACCGATCTGGATCAGCAGGTCGGTTGAGGCAACTTCGGCTCCGCTTGCCAATCGCATTGCCATCGTGGCTAACCCCACAGCACCAGAAGCGGCCAAGGCCACCCAGAGACCGCGCCGCAGACCGCGCCAGGGGGTACGAGCTTCTTGGAGCAACCTCGCCTTAAGGGCTGGATCAATTGAATCTGGCTTGGATCCCATCACTTACCCTTCCCCTCAAGGCCAACCCCTGAATGCTAATTTCATTGAGCTGCCGGTGTAGCTCAGGGGTAGAGCAACTGATTCGTAATCAGTAGGTCGTCGGTTCAAATCCGATCACCGGCTTAAGAAATAAAACCAATAGCGACTGACTGAGCGCTGCTCAACATCGTCAGCTCATTTCGACTTGCACTTGTTCAACCGCCTGGGCCAACTGCAGCAAACGGTGCTCGGGCGAGCCCATCAGCTAAATCAACAACGGCGGACTCTTTTTCGGCAAAATATCAAAACGGCCATCTCGATAGATCTGCTTAAAAATAGCATCCACCTCGTCACGGTAGGCGTGATCAACCGGACGAATACCATCATCCTCCATGGCCACCGGCCAATCTTCAGATTGAGGCACGAAGGCCAATATATCAAGACGCCCCAAAGATTCCCTTACTGCAGAAACCATAGACAGGACAAAGTCGTCATCAATATCGGTCAAACGTTGATTTGCCGTGTACTGGGAATAGGCAATGTAATCAACTGGCGCCCTGTCAAAAATGACCTGCTCGGCAGACGTAGAGTAGTGATTAAGGCGACCAACACTGTAGTACATCTGAATTCCATTGTGTAATCGTGTAGAGGCATCGCCAAAAAGAATCTCGTAGGGGCCTCGCAGGCCAAGAACTCGATAGGGCTCTTCCTCGCGCATGTAGTCGCCATTAAGAGCAACCCAATCATTTACGACCGTAGATTTCCCGAGGGAATGGGATCCAGAAATAGCAATCCGCATGGCCGGCGCCAACTTGTGCTTTAAGGGTAGGGGCTGCTCTGATTGTTTCCCTGTTTGCGGTTGATATTCATCCTGCCCAAAAAGCCAAACCAACCACCCAGCCAATAAAAAAGCCCCCTGGTGAGAGGGAGCTTTTGGGATTCCGTATTACCCAGCCGTAGCTGGGTTGTTGCCTATCAACCGATTGCAGGTGCGGTCAGTGCCACGGGGGTGGCAGTAGCAGCAGCAAGGTCAAGGGGGAAGTTGTGA
>JBIKWZ010000074.1:0-5165 GCA_044356035.1 Cyanobium sp.
GCAACAGAACTGTAACGGAAGATTGCGGCATTGGTGAGAAGACTGGCGGGGCGGCGCCAAAGCCCTGCTGATGAAGCCCATAAGTACCGCTGATGCTGGGGTGCGGGGACGGCAATCCGTAGCCAGCAGGCCAGCCCACTGCTAAGCAGTGGACAGCTCAGGATGCGTCTCCGGCATGGCCCTGCTCGTTCGATTTAAAGCCCTGCCTCTACGGGCCAGCCTGGCCACAGCAACCGTGGCCGCAGCCTGCCTGTTCTCGGCTGGCTGTCAGCGCCAACCCTCAGCTGAGCTGCAAAAGCTGCAGCAGCGCCAGGAGCAGTTGGAAGTAAAGATTCAGCAGCTAGAGCAAAAGCTCAACGCCGTGGCTCCCGGCAACGGGGCCGACCCGGCCGGCAAGCCCCCGGCTGGAGCCATCAAATCACTCACATACCGCAGCGGCACCTCAGACGATCGCCTGCGCATTTACTGGGCCGACGGCAGCACCACAAACCTGCCTTGCAAGCAGGAGCAGTCCACCTTGGTGTGTGGGTAAGTCGCCTTGACACTGACAGAGCCGCTGCGTTGAGGTGGATCTGTTAAGTAGAAAAACCCATGGGTTCACCTTTTGCTTCAGCAGCGGCGTTGCTAAGTCCGCGACTGCTGGCGGGTGGATTGTTGGTGGCCAGCTGCCTGGCCGCTGGCAGCCTTTCATTTGTGGATGCAGCGCCGGCCCGGACCCAAGCGGAGGCAGCCGTTCCCTACAGCGCCGTGCGGGCCCTCAACTTGGCTCGCAACACCGCAGTTCAGAACAACGGCGGCCTAGGGCTCTACCGCCCAGACAAGTGCATGTTTGAAACGGCGAGCGCCGGCAACAAATGCCTGATCAGCTCAACCAGTGATGGCTATCTCTTTCGCTTCCTTGGCGGCGCCCCTGGCTGGCAGCAACTAAATCTGGCGGCTTCGGTGGAAACCGAAATCCGCATTTCCAGCGACGGGCGCACCGTCCTTGGCATCGACTACAACGGCGCCCCCCGTTGAGCCAGCTGGGAGGCAATGTCTGTTAAAGCCAGCAACCAGTCAGGCCCAACCGGCCAACATTCCCTGCGAGTGAGGCTTAGGGCAATGCCCTTTTCGCCGTAGGCGGCTTCATTTACAAAGACGGGCCAGACGGACTCCCCCGCCAAATCCAGCGGCAGGGCCAGGCCAATTTCCTTGCCGCAGGGATAGATAAACACCGGATCTCCCGCACACAAGGGGCGCCAATCGCGATGCTGCAAGGCCGGATGCAGGCAGGCGGCGGGTGAACCATCTGGATGGCGCGGCAAATCCAGGCTGCCCAGATGGCAATGCACCACCAGCTCAGCCGGCAGCCTTAGGCGGCCTCGCTGAGCTGCCGCCAACACGGCCAGGGCCGCCTCAACGCCGAGCTGGCTTTGGCGGCAGATCGAAGCCTGGATAACCCCCTGGGGCACCGGACCCACCTCGATCACAAGGCCGCAGGGCCAGCGCTCCACCAAAAAGCCCGTTTGGGAAGCATCGGCCTCGTGCAAGTAAATCGGCAGCCCCAGCTCCCCCTGCAAACCCGCCGCCAGAGCTAGATCGGCCGGCCTCCGGCCATAGAGCACCAAGGAGTTACCCATAGCGCTGGTGGTGCTGTGCAGGTCGAGCACCACCAGCGAAGGGGATTCGGCATCAGGGCCATGGCAAGCGAGCAGCTGGCGGGCGCGCTGCAGATCAGCTTCGTTTCTCGAGGAATCCGCCAGCAGCTCGGGGACAAAGCAGCGGTTTAAATCCCGCTCCACATAGCGCTGATTAGCTTTGTGGGCAGCTGGATTGCCAAGCTCCAACGCCACATCAAGGCCGTGGCGCCGCAGGGCCTCGGGCTGGCGGCGCCAGTGCTCCAGCAGCCAGGGGGCGTTGCGTTCATTGCCGTGGGTGCCGGCCACCACCAGCACCTGGGCCGGTTTGACGATTTGGCTGATCAAAAAGAAGAAGGCCAGAAATGGATTTCGGCCCCAGCCTGACGCAGATTCAGAGCTCTGCCGCCCCCTCAACCATGCCTCCCCCCGCCCCCTTGGTGCGCACGGCCCGCGCGGTCTGGCACTGGCAATGGCAACAGTTGATGGGTGGCCTGGGACCGGCCGATGCCGAGGGCAACTACCGCCGTCCCAGCGGGGCCTTCACGGCGCTGCCGCCCCTGCCCAGCGAAGCCGGCGCGGCTGATGGGCACGTGTTGATTGTGGGGCGCAGCTGCCCCTGGGCCCACCGGGCCTGGCTGGTGTGGAGCCTGCGCCAACTGGGCAGCAGCATCAACCTGGTGGTGGTGGACCCCGATCCAGCCGAGGGGCGCTGGCGCTTTGCTGAGCCCTTCGAGGGCTGCACCAGCTTGCTCGAGCTCTACCAGCAATCCGGCGCTGATCCGGGGCAGCGGGCCACGGTGCCGGCGCTCTATTCCCGCATTGAGCGGCGGATCCTGGTTACAGAGAGCGCCCGGCTGATCGAGCTGCTCAATCGCTGGCCCGCACCAGCAGGGCCCGATCTAGAGCCAAATGACCAGCAGGAAACCACGGAAATGTGGCGCACGCGGCTGCAGGGCGACGTCAACGACGGGGTGTACCGCTGTGGTTTCGCCCGCACCCAGGCCGCCTACGACCGGGCCGAGGCGGCCTTGTTTGCAGCGCTCCTGGATGCCAATGGGGCCTTGGAGCAATCTCCCTGGCTAAGTGGGGCCCAACTGAGCCTGGCCGACATAGGACTTTTCCCGACCCTGATCCGGCTGGAGCTGGTTTATGCGCCCCTATTTGGTTGCAGCCGCCTACCCCTTTGGCAGCTACCAGCCCTATGGGACTGGCGCCGGCGCTTCTACAGCCTGACAGGCGTGGCCGAGACCTGCTTCCCGGAGGCCTGGCGCAGCGATTACTTCGGCGCCCTCTTTCCCCTCCATCCCTCGGGAATCATCCCGGCCGGGCCGCCACTCGCCACACTGGTGCAAGGCCGTGCCCATCCATGACTGATCCGATCTTTGAAGGGGTGTACGGCACCTACACGATTGACGCCACCGACCGGAGGGAGGTGCTCGGCTACCGCCTTGCCCTCACGGCGGTGGCCATTGGCCAAGCAGGCCTGCTAGTGCAGTGGCGGCAGCTGGGAGCCGACCAGCTCTGGCCCTGGATGCTGCTGATGGCTGCGGGGCTGGGCCTAGCCCTGCGCTGGATTCACATTTACTTAGTGCCCTTGCACCGGGCCCTGCAGCTGTTCTGGCTACTGGGCTGCCTGGGGGGCCTGGCATTGGCGATCCGCAGCGGCCCAGGCGCCATGCTGCCGGCCCTGGCCAGCCAGCCCCTCTGGATCCTGGCCATTGGCCCCTTCTTCGCGGCCTTGGCGGGGGTGGGCTTCAAGGAATTTTTCTGCTTCAGGCGACCGGAGGCGATCGGCGTGACCCTGCTGCTGCCTATCGCCCTGCTGGGCCACCTCAGCGGATTGCTGCCAGGAGCCATCACCACGGCCCTGCTGGCCCTGGAGAGCGGGCTTTTGCTGGTGCTGTGCCTGCGCAAGTTCCCCATGCCAGCCGCGGCTGATGTGGGCGACAAGAGCGTGTTTGCTTACCTCAAAGGCCAAGCTGGCGCAGCTGGGGAGGCTGCACTTTGAGCTTGATAAGCCTGGTGGAAGCCAGCAAGGACTTCGGCATTCGCACCCTGTTCGAGGGCCTCACCCTGCACATCGGCGAGCGGGAGCGGCTCGGGCTGATCGGTCCCAATGGGGCCGGCAAGAGCACCCTGCTGAAGGTGCTTGCGGGCAATGAGCCCCTCGGCAGCGGCCAACGCCGCTGCGCCCCCCGCACCCGGGTGGTGCTCGTAGACCAGGAGCCCGAGCTAGACCCCGAGCACACCGTGCTGGAGCAGGTGTTTGCCGGTAGCGGCGAGAAGATGGCCTTGCTGCGGCAGCACACCGCCCTGAGTCAGGCGGTGGCTGATGGCCCCGACAATGCCATCGCCCTAGCCCAGCTCAGCGACCTGCATAGCCGCATGGACCAGCTCAATGCCTGGGGGCTGGAGCAGCAGTGCCGCGAGGTGCTGGAGCGGCTAGGCATCAGCGACATCGAGCGCAAGGTGGGCGACCTCTCCGGCGGCTACCGCAAGCGGGTAGCCCTGGCGGCGGCCCTGGTGGCCGAGCCCGACGTGCTGCTCCTGGATGAGCCCACCAACCACCTGGACGCCAACGGGGTGGAGTGGTTGCAGAGCTACCTCGGGCGCTTCCCCGGTGCCCTGGTGCTGGTGACCCACGACCGCTACGTGCTCGACCGGGTCACCCGCCGGATCGTGGAGGTGGATCGGGGACTAGCCCGCAGCTACGACGGCAACTACGCCACCTATCTCACCCATAAAGCTGAAGAGGAGGCATCTGAAGCGGCCTCAGCCGCCAAGTTCAAGGGCACGCTGCGGCGGGAACTGGCCTGGCTCAGGCAGGGTCCCAAGGCCCGCAGCACCAAGCAGAAGGCCCGCATCCAGCGAATTGAGGCGATGCGGGAGGCACCTCTGCGGCAGGGCCGCGGCCAGGTGAGCTTGGCCACCACCAGCCGGCGGCTCGGCAAGCTGGCCATCACCGCCGAAGAGCTAGAGGTGAGTGTGGGCGAAGGAGCCGAGACCAGGGCCCTGCTGCGAGCTTTCAGCTACGACTTCAGCCCGGAGGACCGGATCGGCATCATCGGGCCCAACGGCGTGGGCAAGTCGAGCCTGCTTGAGGTGATCGCCGGCCGGCGCCAGCCCAGCGGCGGCAGCCTGGAGCTGGGCTCCACCGTGAAGCTCGCCTACTTCGACCAGCACAGCGATGTGCTGCTCAAGCCCGACCAGAAGGTGCTGGAGGTGGTTCAGGCCGCCGCCAGTCGGGTGGCAGTGGACGGCGAGGAGCTGAGCGCCTCCCAGTTGCTGGAGCGCTTCCTGTTTCCACCAGCCCAGCAGCACCAACCCGTGGCCAAGCTCTCCGGCGGCGAGCGGCGGCGGCTGCACCTCTGCCGGCTGCTGATCGAGGCCCCCAACGTGCTGCTGCTCGACGAGCCCACCAACGACCTGGATGTGCAGACCCTGAGCGTGCTCGAAGACTTCCTCGAAGACTTCCGCGGCTGCGTGGTGGTGGTCTCCCACGACCGCTACTTCCTCGATCGCACCGTGGATCGGCTGTTCTGCTTC
>JBIKWZ010000001.1:0-171096 GCA_044356035.1 Cyanobium sp.
CCCACCCCCCTGCCCCAGCTACTAGCCGCAGCCAGCGGCATCTCCCAACCCGCACCCCTGCTTGTCCCCCCCCCGAGCCTGCTGGCCCAGGGGACGGGCCAGGGCCCTATTCGCTTGCCAGTGATCCCCTTCCGCGATTGAAGCCCGGGTGCCAGTTGCCAGAGAGTCCCAGTCCAGCTAGCCGATCCCAAAGCCTGCCATTAAGTTTCTGGGGTGTGAGGAGTGGGAACGCTCTTCCGGGGTCGAAACGAGGACAGACTCCCTGAATCGTTCCAACTCAGAGCCCTGCCTTTGGCGGGGCTTTTTTATTTGTCACTTTTTTGGTCACATCTTTTTATTGGTCACTTTTTTTGATTCGTTACTGCATTAAAAAACCGGCCCGAAAGGGGCCGGTCTGGTGGCAACGAATGACGTTGGCAGAAAGGTGATAGGGCCCCGAAGGACCCCAGCGATCACTTGATCGAAACCTTGCCGCCGACTTCTTCCACAGCTTTTTTGATGGATTCGGCTTCGCCTTTGGCGATGCCTTCCTTGATGGCGCAGGGAGCGCCTTCCACCAGGGCCTTGGCTTCGCCCAGGCCGAGGCCAGTGACTTCGCGGACGGCCTTGAGGACCTTGATCTTGGCAGCGGCGTCAAAGCTGTCGAGCATGACGTCGAATTCGGTCTGCTCCTCGGCGGCTTCAGCAGCAGCAGCGGGAGCTGCAGCCATCACCACACCGGCGGAAGCGGCGGCGGATACACCAAAAGCCTCTTCGATCTGCTTGACGAGCTCGGAAGCTTCAAGCAGGGAAAGAGTCTTCAGTGACTCGAGAATTTGGTCGGTTGTAGCGGACATGGTTGAGAATCAGCAACAGATCTGTTTGTGAACAGTCGGATCGGGGGAGCTCAGCTGTCGCCTTCGGCGTGCTGTTTGAGCGCCCGGGCAAGACCTGACGGAACCTCGTTGATACCCACGGCCAGCTTGGTAGCCACGGCGTTGATCGCACCTGCGATCTGGGCCATGAGCACCTCCTTGGAGGGCAGATCTCCGATGGCCTTGATGTCTTTTTCGGAGAGGAGTTTGCCTTCGAAAAGGCCACCCTTCACCTCAGACTTCTTCGTGTCCTTCTGGAAGGACTGCACGGCCTTCACCGCACCACCCACATCGCCCTTTACCAGGACGAAAGCGTTGGAGCCGGTGAGCAGAGAATCGAGATTCGCCCAGGCGGTATTTCCATCAATAGCGCGGCGCATCAAGGTGTTTTTGGTCACCTTGCACACCCCTTTGCTGGCCTGCAAACGAATCCGCAGATCAGACATCTCCTTGATGGACAAGCCCTTGAAATCAAGGACAAGCGCCATTTCGGCCTCGCCGAGGAGCCCCTTGAGCTCATCGACGATCTGTTGCTTGCTCTCCAGCGTGCGGCCCATAGGAAAGGAACGGATCAGGGGAACAAGCCGGGAACGCGGCCCGGGACGTTGACTTTCCCAAGGGAAGGTCAACTCGAGGCCGCTGCACGCTCCACAACCCTTCCGGACGAATCCTTCCTGGTGCCAAACCTGTCGCGATCACCTCGGCAGGACTTACGGACCGAAATCCACCTGCTGTCTGGGGTAGGGCGCGTGCCCTTCTGGACAAAGCCAGAAGGCTAGCCTACATCACCAAACTCAGCCTTCCTGCTTGAGGTCCTGCAGAGCCGAGAAGTCGACTTCCACCGAAGGGCCCATGGTGGAGGTCACATAGAGGCTCCTCCAATAACGGCCTTTGGCACCGCTGGGCCTGTTGCGATCGATGGTCTCCTGCAGGGCCTTGAGGTTCTGGAGCAAGTTGGCGGCAGTGAAGCTGGCCTTGCCAAAGCGCACGTGCACGATGCCGCTGCGATCGGCGCGGAACTCAAGTTTGCCGGCCTTGAACTCGTTGATGGCGCCAGCCAGATCGGTGGTGACGGTACCTGCCTTGGGGTTGGGCATCAGGCCGCGGGGACCAAGCACCCGACCCAGCTTGGCCACCTTGGGCATCATGTCCGGGGTGGCGATCAGCAGGTCGAAATTCATCTCGCCTTTGGCGATCTGATCCACCAGATCGTCATCGCCAGCGAGGTCGGCGCCGGCAGCCTTGGCGGCAGCCACGGCTTCACCGCGGGCGATAACTGCAATGCGGATTGCCTGGCCGGTGCCGTGGGGCAGGGCCACGGTGGTGCGCAGCTGCTGGTCGGTGTACTTGGGATCGATCCCGAGGCGCACGTGGGCCTCCAGGGTTTCGTCAAACTTGGCGTTGGCGTTGGTCTGAACCAGCTCAATGGCCTCGAGGGGGCTGTAGCTGCGGTCTTCGACCTTGGCACTGATCGCTAAAAAGCGCTTGGAGATTTTCGGCATGGTGGGAATGGGGTACGGGCGATTCAGGGCGTGGCTGTTGAGCAGATGAACTGGTCAAGGCTGCCTGGATCTCCCCCGGATAAGGGATGGAATTAATCGTTAACAGCGACGCCCATGTTGCGGGCGGTGCCTTCGATGATGCGCATGGCCGATTCAACGCTGTTGCAGTTGAGGTCGGGCAGCTTGGTTTTGGCGATCTCCTCGAGCTGGGCGCGGCTGATGGCACCCACCGAACCCTTGGCAGAGGTGGCGGCACCCTTCTCGATACCGGCTGCTTTGGAGATCAGCACGGAAGCGGGAGGGGTCTTGGTGATGAAGGTGAAGCTGCGGTCTTCAAAGACCGAAATTTCAACCGGGATCACATATCCAGCCTTCTCCTGCGTCCGAGCGTTGTACTCCTTGCAGAACGCCATGATGTTGACGCCGTGCTGACCGAGGGCAGGGCCCACCGGCGGCGCGGGGTTGGCTTTGCCGGCTTGGAGGGCCAGCTTGATAACGGCAACGACTTTCTTGGCCATCGTCTAAGGCTACGGGGCGAATCTGCGGATCACCCCCATCGCCGGGGATGTGAACTGAAACGGCCGCCCTCCGCAGGGAGACGGCCGCTGAGCGGGGTCGAAACCTAGCTCTGCTTGCTGATCTGGGAAAACTCGAGCTCCACCGGGGTTTCCCGGCCAAAGATTGAGAGCAGGGCCTTGAGCTTGTTGCGCTCGCCGGAAACCTCGATCACCTCGCCCTGGAAATCCTTGAAAGGACCAGCCGTAACAAGGATCTGATCGCCTTCGGTGAGATCCACCTTGACGACTGCCTTCTTTTCTGCGGCTCGCTTGAAGATGCGATCCACTTCCGTGCGGCTGAGCGGCCGGGGCTTGATGTGGCCGCGGGCCTTGGCCGTTGCGCGCCGCTCCTCTGCCCCCACGAAATTGATCACGTTGGGGGTGCTGCGCACCGCCATCATGGTGTCTTCGTCGAGCACCATTCGCACCAGCACGTAGCCGGGGAACACCTTTTCCTCCGTGCTCTGGCGCGAGCCATCCTTCTTGACCTTCATCCCCGGGGTCTGGGGGATCTCGATCTCGAGGATCCGGTTGTCGACGCCCAAGGTGACGGCCCGCTGCTCCAGGGTTGCCTTCACCTTCTTCTCGCAGCTGGAGGCCACCTGCACCGCGTACCAGCGGGCCACCTGCATCTTCTCAACCGGAGCCGGTGCTTCCAGCACTTGGGGCGCCAGCTCGAGCTCTTCGGCCGCAAGCTCGGTGGCTTCGATTTGGCTGTCGGTCAGGGACTCAGACACGGGGCTCAGGAAAGAAACGGGATCAACGGACGGGGGATCGACTACGGATCGACTCAACGGAATACCTGATTGGCCCCCCAGCCATAAAAACGATCGATGGCGGCGATCGCTGCCGCCGAGAGACTCACCATCAAGATCACGGCCACCGATTCGCTGAATAACTGCTGACGGCTGGGCCAAACGACTTTGCGAAGTTCCGCCAGGGTGGCGGCAGCAAAGCCTTCAGGCACCGCCGAGGCTGCAGCAGGCGAGATGGACGCATCGGGGCTGGGTTCTGCCTCTTTGGAGTCGGGAGTTGGGGGGGTTGGGTCCACTGGCGCTCGCGCACGGGGGCGTCCGCGCGTACCGGCAAACGAACACCTTAGCCGAGGGGCACAAACGTCAAGGGATTGCCCGGCTCAACGCGCACGCCCCGAGCGCCACTGAAGCGCTCCGCCAGCAACTCGGTGGCCAGGGGATTTTCCAGCTGGCGCCGCAGTACGCGGCGCAGGGGCCGGGCGCCGTATTCGGGCTCGTAACCCTGCTCAGCCAGGGCCTGCACCACCGGCTCCGGTACCTCCAGCTCCAGGTGCTGCTCAGCCAGCAGCCGGGCCAGCTCGGCCAGTTGCAGGCGCACGATGCGCTGCAGGTCGGCCGGGCCAAGGGGACGGAAGCGGATCACCTCGTCAATGCGGTTGAGGAATTCCGGCCGAAACTGGCTGGCTAATGCCTGGTCTATTTGCTGATCGAGCCAGGCCTGCTGATCGCTCCAGGCCTGCTGGTCTGGCTCCACACCCGCCTCCCGCGCCGCCCGGGCACTGTCGAGGATGGCCCTGCTTGCCAGGTTGCTGGTCATGATCACCACCGTGTGGCGGAAGTCCACGGTGCGGCCCTGGGAATCGGTAAGGCGGCCGTCGTCGAGCACCTGCAGCAGCAAATTGAACACCTCCGGGTGGGCCTTCTCCACCTCATCCAGCAACAGCACCGCGTAGGGCCGGCGCCGCACCGCCTCGGTGAGCTGGCCGCCCTCCTCGTAGCCCACATAGCCAGGGGGGGCTCCCACCAGCCGGGCCACGGCGTTGCGCTCCATAAATTCGCTCATGTCGAGGCGCACCAGGGCGTCGTCCTCGTCGAAAAGCGCCGCCGCCAGAGCCTTAGCCAGCTCGGTTTTGCCCACGCCGGTGGGGCCCAAAAATAAAAACGAACCCACCGGCCGCGTTGGCGACTGCATACCGGCCCGGGCGCGGCGGATCGCCGCGGCCACCGCCGCCACCGCCTCGAGCTGGCCAACCACCCGCTCGCCCAGGAGTTGCTCCAGCTCCAGCAATTTCTGGCGCTCCCCCGCCAGCAGGCGCTGCACCGGAATGCCGGTCCAGCGGGCCACCACATCGGCGATGTCACCCTCCTCCACCTGTTCGCGCAGGATCGTCTCCCCCTTCAGTTCGGCCTCCAGGGTTTCGCGGCGCTGCTGCAAGCCATAGAGCTGGTCGTGCTGCAACCGGGCTGCTTCCTCATAGTCACCCTGCCGCTCGGCCTCGGAGATGGCGTGGCGCAGGTCTTCGTCTTGCTGCAACAGCTCCCTCAGCTCCGCCAGCCGCTCCCGCTCCGCCTGCCAGCGCTGCTGCAACGCCTGCAGGGCATCGGTGGCGCGGCGGCGTTGCTCCTGTAACTGCAGCCGCTCCTCCAGCGGCGCCGCCTCAGCCGAGAGCAGGGCCAGCTCCACCCGGCGCAGCTCGGACTCAGCAGCTTCCACCAGCTGGGGCTTGGAGGTGACCTCCATGCGCAACTGGGCAGCGGCCTCATCCACCAGATCAATGGCCGAATCGGGCAGGCAGCGATCGGTGATGTAGCGGTCGGCCAGTCGGGTTGCCGCCACCAAAGCCTGGTCGGTGATGGCCACGCCGTGGTGCAACTCGTAGCGCTCCTTTAGGCCCCGCAGGATCTCCACACTGGTGTCGAGGCCTGGCTCCTTGATCAACACCTGCTGGAAGCGGCGCTCCAGGCCGGGATCCTTCTCGATGCTGCGGCGGTAGTCCTCGGCGGTGGTGGCGCCGATGCAGCGCAGGTAGCCCTGGGCCAGGGCTGGCTTGAGCACGCTGCCGGCGTCGGCGTTGGCGCGATCGCCGCTCACCACCGTGTGCAGCTCGTCGATAAACAGCACCACCCCGGCGGCCCCAGGCACGGCATCGGCGTCGCGCACCTCCTTGAGCACGGCCCGCAGGCGCTCCTCAAACTGACCGCGAAACTTGGCCCCTGCGATCAAGGCGCCCAAATCCAGGGCCACCAGCCGCAGACCCTGCAGCGAGTCGGGCACCTCACCGGCCACGATGCGCTGGGCCAGCAGCTCGGCCACGGCAGTTTTACCGACGCCGGGCTCGCCGATCAGCACCGGGTTGTTCTTGCTGCGGCGGGAGAGCACCTGGATCAGGCGGCGCATCTCCAGGTCGCGGCCGATCACCGGGTCGAGCTCGCCAGCCCGGGCCGCTGCGGTGAGATCGCGGCCGTAGCGCTCCAGGGCACTGGGCTCGGGCGGCTCCTGCTCCAGTGGTGGGGCGACAGCTACCGGCGCAAGCGGAGACGGGCCCGCGTCGATCCAGGCGTCGGGGGGGGGGGCTGGCGCCTGCGGGGGAGCAGGAGCCGGTGGGGCTGGGCTGGTGGTGGGGGCACCAGGCCGAAACTGGCGTTGCAGCAAGTCTTCGCTGAGCCCCTCAGCCACCAGCAATGGCGCCCCGATCCGGGGATCGCGCACCAATGCCACCAGCAGGTGGGATACGTCTAAAAGAAGGTCGCCCCAGGCGGCCCGGCAGCGGTCCCCATCCTCGAGCAGATCCTCGAGGGCATCGCCGATGTACAGCTCAGAGCCGGTGCTGCCGGGCTGGTCGACGCAGAAACTCTCGAGCTGATCGAGCAGGCGATCGGGCTCAAGCGGCAGGGGATCCAGCCAGCGCCCGAAGCGTCTCTCCAGCAGCAGGGTCTGCAGCAGGTGCTCCACATCCATGGCGCCATGGCGCCAGCGGCGAGCAGTGTCCTGGGAGGCCAAAAGCAGCTCCCAAGCGTCTTCGCTGAAACGATCTGGTTCGCTGGTGAGGCTTGGGGGCATGGGCTTAGCGGTCAGCCGCGGGAGGAGAGCTGGATTAGTTCCACCTTGTAGCCATCAGGATCTTCCACAAAGGCGATCACCGTGTTGCCGTGCTTCATCGGGCCGGGTTCTCGCACCACCTTGCCGCCCTTAGAGCGGATTGCATCGCAAACCGACTGGATGTCCTCCACTCCTAAGGCGATGTGGCCATAGCCCGCACCAAGGTCGTAGTGAGTGGTGTCCCAGTTGTGAGTTAGCTCCAACACGGTGGTGTCCTGCTCCTCGCCGTAACCCACAAAGGCAAGGGTGAAACGGCCTGAGGGATAGTCCTTGCGGCGCAACATCCGCATCCCCAGCACCTCCGTATAAAAGGTGAGGGAGCGCTCCAAATCGCCAACCCGAAGCATGGTGTGCAGCATGCGCATCAGCGGATCAGGCCAGGCAGCAACCTGGGCACAACAAATTCCATTGTGGCGAGCAACCCCAAGGGCGGTACCCATCGGCACAAATGGGTGGGTGGGGGTGACCCATAGGATCTCAACAGAGAGCGCCAATGGCACGTCAACGTGATCGATTCCCTCGACCTTGTTATTGACACCGTGGTGGCACGGGAGGTGCTCGATTCCCGCGGCACCCCCACGGTGGAGGCCGAGGTGCTGCTGGAGGGAGGCGCCAGCGGCCGGGCGATTGTGCCCAGTGGCGCCAGCACCGGCGCCCATGAGGCCCATGAGCTGCGCGACGGCGGCAGCCGTTACTTCGGCAAGGGAGTCACCCAAGCCGTCAACAACATCGAAGAGCGAATCGCCCCGGCCCTGTGCGGCCTCAGCGCCCTTGACCAGAGCGCTGTCGATGGCGCCATGGCCGAACTCGACGGCAGCGACAACAAATCGAGCCTCGGCGCCAACGCCGTGCTGGCCGTGAGCCTGGCCACCGCCCGGGCAGCCGCCAACGGCGTGGGCCTGCCCCTCTACCGCTACCTGGGCGGGCCGCTGGCCAACCTGCTGCCGGTGCCGCTGATGAACGTGATCAACGGCGGCGCCCACGCCTCCAACAACATGGATTTCCAGGAATTCATGCTGGTGCCCCATGGCGCCAGCAGCTTCCGCGAAGCCCTGCGCATGGGCGCTGAGGTATTCCACACCCTCAAGGGTTTGCTGAGCAGCCAGGGCCTCTCAACCGCCGTTGGCGATGAGGGCGGCTTCGCCCCCGACCTGGCCAGCAACGATGCCGCCGGCGAGCTCCTGATCCAGGCGATCGAGAAAGCCGGCTATCGCCCCGGCGACCAGATCTCCCTGGCCCTGGATGTGGCCAGCACGGAGTTTTACAAGGACGGCCGCTACAACTTCGGCGGCGGCAGCTTCAGCAGCGCCGAGATGGTCGACCAGCTGGCCCAGCTGGCCAGCCGCTTCCCGATCGTTTCAATCGAAGACGGCCTCGCCGAAGACGACTGGGATGGTTGGGCCCTACTCACCGAGCGTCTTGGCAAAACGGTTCAGCTGGTGGGCGACGACCTGTTTGTGACCAACACCTCCCGCCTACAGCGGGGCATCGATTTAGGTATTGCCAATTCGATTCTGATCAAGGTGAATCAGATCGGCTCGCTCACCGAAACCCTGCAGGCCATCGATCTGGCCGGCCGGGCTGGCTACACCAGTGTGATCAGCCACCGCTCTGGCGAAACCGAAGACACCACCATCGCCGACCTCGCCGTAGCCACCCGCGCCGGCCAGATCAAGACCGGCTCCCTCAGCCGCTCAGACCGGGTAGCTAAATACAACCAGCTGCTACGCATCGAAGACGAGCTGGGCAGCCAGGCCATCTACGCCGGCGCAGAAGATCGGGGGCCCCGGGGCAAGGCTTGAGGTCAGCGGCCTCTTTGCTCAGCGAGAAGTGGGCAACTGATCAATCCGGCCATCGCGCTTAAGCCGGCCCTGCAGCTTGATCCAACTGAGCCCCACAGGCAGGCTGGCCAGCAGGGGAATGATCACTAAGGCTGGCCGAGCACTGACCGCCAGCAGGGCGGCTGCAACTACCAAACCAGCTAGCAGCATCGACTGACCCGCAGCCTGCTGGGCCAGAGCCAAGCGCCGTAGCAGGCGGTCCGTTTCGCCGGCGCGGATCTGCACCTGCAGGTCGCCCTGCTCGATGCGAGCCAGGCTGTCGTCTAATCGCTTGGGAATACCCAAGGCTCGGCTGCCTACCTCTGCCGCCTGGCGCGAGATTTCGTTGAAAAGGTCGTTTGCACTACCGCCACTGCCACTGCCACTGCCACCACTTGAAGTCATGAGGGGAAGTAGGTAGGGGCGGGCAATCGACACCAAACTAAAGCCGCTATCGAGGCTACGGCCGACCCCCTCAAAGGTGGAGAGGGCGCGCATCACAAAGATCAGCTCTGGGGGCAACCTGAAGGGCTGGCCGTAAACCAGGTCGTATAGGTCCCCCGACAGGCGCTCGAGCACATTGGCGGAGAAGGGAGGCGTCAGCGCTTCTTCCAGCATCACCCGCACCAGGCGCCGCACCGGGCCCGGATCAACGCCAGGGGCAATCACACCCGCCAGCTGCAGCTCCTTGACCAAACCAGCGGCGTCTCGGCCAGCGGCTGCCCGCACCATGCTGCCCAGGCGGCCCCGCAGGCGGCTGGAGAGCTGACCCATCATGCCGAAGTCGTAGTAGATGAGCGCCCCATCGGCGGCAACGGCCAAGTTGCCGGGGTGGGGATCGGCGTGAAAAAAGCCGAAACGCACCAGCTGCTGCAGGTAGCTGGCGGCGCCCTTTTCCGCTACGGCGGCGGGCACGATTCCAGCCTCCAGCAGGGCCTGGCGATCGGTGATCTTGATGCCGGGCACGTAGTCGAGGCAGAGCACCCGGCGGGTACTCAATTCCCACACCACGGCTGGAATGCGGATGCCGGGATCGTCAAGAAACTGCTGGCGGAAGCGGGCCGCGTGCTCGGCCTCCAGCCGGAAGTCGAGCTCTCTGAGCAACACCCGCCGGCACTCCTTGGCAATGCCGATCCAGTCGCGGCCGCGACCCCAACGGGGATGGCGCTGCACCGCCGCGGCAACTTGTTGCATCACCTCTAGATCGAGCCGGAAGGTGCGCTCCAGGCCAGGGCGCTGCACCTTGAGCACCACCTGACGGCCGCTGCGCAGGCTGGCGCGGTGCACCTGGGCCAGGCTGGCCGAACCCAGCGGTTCGCTCTCCAGGTCGATGATCTCGGCGCAGCGCTCACCCAACTCCTGCTCCAGCAGGTCTTGCACCACGGCAAAGGGGAAGGCGGGCACCCGGTCCTGCAGGGTGGCTAGCTGCTCCACCAGGTCGGCGGGCAGCACGTCGGGACGGGCTGAAAGCAACTGGCCCAGCTTGATGAAGGCTGAGCCAAGCCCCAAAAACTCCTGGGTGAGCCAGCGGGCCCGGCGCCGCTGACGGCTCCGCTGCCGCTCTGGGGTAACACCACCGACATAGCTCCAGGTCTGGCCGTCCCACCACAGACCAAGCAGCAGGGCCAGGGCCAACCACCAGATGCGCAGAGGCCGAAGCAGGATCACGAATCCCGGTCCAGTCGGCGGGCCATGGCCGCCACCCGGGCGCGCAGGGCATCGATTTGATCCTGGATGTCCGTAGACGGCGCCGTGATGGCTACCTCCGGCTCCTCGTCCCTCTCGATCCGGGCAGCTTCTGCTTCCACCTCGTCCCAGAAAAGCTGAAACTCCTGACGCAGCCGCTCCGGAGCGTCCTGGGCAAGCAAAGCCAGATTGGCGGCCGCATCAACGAGGCCGCTGCCTAAGCGGGCCCCCAAGCGCTGCAAGGCAGCCTGGGCAAGCGATTGCGGCGCACTCATGGGGGCCCGGCAGCAGGTGTGGACTGTGGCAGATCAGCGCTAGGCAGTTCTGGAGGCGGCGGGGCCTCCAGTTCAGGCTCAGGCGCAGGCGCGGGCAACTCCTGGGGCGGCTTGGCGGCGGGGGCAGCGGTATCGGGATGCTGCTCTAACTGCAAAAGATCGGCGTCACCGCGGATGTCCTGGTTTTCAGCGCCAAACCGCAGCCGCAGGCTCTCCAGCGAGGTACCCGGGAAGGGCCGCACCTCAAAGCCCTGACCAAGGCGCACCAGGGAGGGCAGCTGCAGGTCAAGCAGCCGCTGGGTGACGCCATAACCGAGGCCAAAGCAAAAACCCACCAGCAATGGCACCTGCCACCGGGGACGTTGCTGGGATGGCGGAGCTGCTGAAACCGAAGCCACTTGAGCCATAGGTGCCAAATCTAGGGGGAGGGGCTTTGCTGAGAGGAGTCCCCGCCTAAGAGCAGATGGCCCTGATTCCCCGCTGGCGCTTCATGAGCGACGAAGCGAAGGCTTTGACAAAGCGCACCGCGGTGTCGCTGCTGGTGGTGTTGCTGGTGGCTGTTGTATTTCGAGCGCTGCTGCCATGGGCGCTGCTGGGGCTGGCTATCTGGTGGATCTGGAGAGCGATCAACAAATAAAAGTCAATAAAAAAGCGGACCCGTCCAGGACCGCTCGATGACCAGACCCAAATATATCACAATTTGTAACGCCATTGGCGGGCTCTGTCAGGCCGCCTGCTGGTCCTTTGCCCAGGCGCGCTCAAGGGAGCTCCTGAACTGCTCGGTGCTGGACGGGGCGCCAATTAGGTGCCTGCGGAACAGGCTGGTCAAGCGCCAAAACTTGATCCCTGCCGCGATGGCAAACACCGCCCAGGGCACAAGCATCCAAAGGGGGTTACTCATCGCTGCTGCTTTCCTCGACCAAGGCCTTTTATCACTGTAGGAATTCCAACTTAAGTCGTGTAATCGGCGTTAATGCGGACATATTGAGCCGAAAGGTCGCAGCCCCAGGCCACACCTGTGCCGGGGCCATCGCCCACCACCAGGCGAATAATCACCGTGTCGCTCTGCAGATAGGTGCTGGCGGCGGCGCGATCGAAGGCCAGGGGCTGGCCAGCGGCCATCAGCTGGTGCTCGCCCAGCCACAGGGCCACCGCCTCGGGATCGAATGGCACGCCGGCCCGGCCGGCGGCGGCCACGATCCGGCCCCAGTTGGGGTCGCGGCCATGCACGGCGCATTTCACCAGCGACGAGCCGCAAACGGTTCGAGCAATGGCGCGAGCGCCGGCGTCATCGGCGGCTCCCTGCGCCTGCACCTCGACAAGGCAGGTGGCGCCCTCGCCATCGCGGGCGATCGCCTTGGCCAGTTGTTGCGACACCGCCGTCAGGCCGGCCTCCAGTGCTTCGTAGTGCTCGTGGCCTAGGAGCTCCCCGGCTGCAAAGGCCAGGAAAGTGTCATTGGTGCTGGTGTCGCCGTCCACCGTGATCGCATTAAAGGAGCGATCCACCGCCCGCCGCACCATCACCTGCCACACCTCGGCAGGAACGCCCGCGTCGCAGCTGAGATAGCCCAGCATCGTGGCCATATTTGGGTGGATCATTCCCGAGCCCTTGGCCATGCCGCCGATGCGCACGCTGCGGCCGCCCAGATCGGCCTCCAGAGCAATCTGCTTAGCCACCAGATCGGTGGTGAGGATGGCAGTGGCTGCCGCGGCGCCACCCTCGGGACTGAGGGCCGCCACCAAGGGATCAAGCCCCGCCAGCAAGGTGCCCATCGGAATCGGCACTCCGATCACACCGGTGGAGCAGATCAGCACCTCTTCTGGCGCTAGGCCCAACCGATCGGCGACGGCCTGGGTGGCCCGCAAGCTATCGATCAGGCCCCGATCACCTGTGCAGGCATTGGCCTGGCCGGAATTGGTGAGCACCGCCCGGGCCTGACCGCCGGAGGCCGCCAGGCGCTCGGCGCAGAGGTCCACGCAGGCGGCCCGCACCACCGAGGTGGTGAAGGTGCCGGCACACACGGCGCCCTCGGGCGCCAGCAGCAGAGAGAGGTCGGGGTTGCCGGAAGCCTTCAGGCCCGCGGTGACAGCGGCGGCCTGGAAGCCCACCGGGGCGGTAATGCCGCCGGGGATCGGGTGCCAGGGGTGGGTCAAGAGCTGCAGCTGCTGCGAACCTGAGCATGGAATAGCGCCACGCCCCTTCTCAAGCCATGGTTGCTGCACGCCGCATTGGCCTCACCGGGGGCATCGCCAGCGGCAAGAGCAGCGTGGGCCGGCTGCTGGCTGCACAGGGGCTGCCGCTGCTTGATGCGGATGTGTACGCACGGGAAGCGCTAGCGCCCGGCAGTCCTGGGGCCGGCGCGGTGCTGGAGCGCTACGGGGATAGGGTCCGGGCGCCCGACGAGGAGATCGATCGCGCCGCCCTGGGACAGATCGTGTTTGGCGATGGCGCCGAGCGCCGCTGGCTGGAGCAGCTGCTGCATCCAGTTGTGCTGGCGTGCTTTGCAGCCAAGCTGCAGGAGCTGGCGGCGAAGCCGGTAGTGGTGCTGGTGGTGCCGCTGCTATTTGAGGCGGGCCTGGAGACCCTCTGCAGCGAGGTGTGGCTGGTGGACTGCGACGAGACGCAGCAGCTGCAGAGATTGATGGCCCGAGATGGCCTGGGCGGGGACGATGCCCGCGCCCGGATAGCCGCCCAGTGGCCGCTGGCGCGCAAGCGCCAGCTGGCTGATGTGGTGCTCAACAACCGGGGCGGTCCCGAGCAGCTCGCCGCCGAAGTGGAGCAGGCGCGAGCGTGGATTAGGCAGCCTTGATCCAACTAATTAAGGCCGGATAATCCAGTATGAATCGGATTGCCAGCAGTACCAGCATTACTGCCAAGCTAGCAAACACAAGCCTCAGCTTTTGACTAGAAAGATTTAAAAGAGCAAGGTCATCACCTTGCGTGTTGACAATTTTGCGGAACCCCTTCGCAGCCTGATTGAGTTGATAGGCCGCAAACAATGCCGACAACGCCTGAATAGCGTCATCCAGTGTTCGCAACATCAAGGAGACCTTGCCGCTTGCAATCACATTGAACAGAAATGATGCGTTAGCTACGGCATAAACCACCAATGCCAAAGCCGAAACAAGGCAAAAGTTGGCTAAGGCGCTGAAATGTTTGTTTTCAGCAGCCCCAAACTCAAATTGGGAGTTGGACACTTGGTTTGGTCAAAATAAGACTAATAAGACCTCACTTGGCAGCAAGTGCCTCGACTGCTGATCAAAAACGCCATACTCAGCCGTTGAGCTTCTGGATCAGGATCTGGTTGGCGAGCTTGGGGTCGGCCTTGCCGCCGGTTTTTTTCATCAGCTGGCCCACAAAGAAGCCCTGCAGCTTGGTTTTACCGCCGCGGAAGGCTTCCACCTCCTCGGGGTGAGCAGCCAGCAGCTCCTCCACAGTCGCCGTAATCGCGGCTGGGTCGCTAATCATGCCAAGGCCACGCTCCGCCACGATCGCCTTGGCAGAACCGCCCCGCTCAAGCAACTCGGGCAGAATCTCCTTAGCAATCTTGCCGCTAATAATTCCGCCCTCAATCAGCTGCACCAGCTCAGCCAGCTGCTCGGGCTTAAGGGGCAAGTCGGCAATAGCCAGCCTGTTGGCATTTACATAGGCGGCAATATCGCCGGTGACCCAGTTGGCGATGCCCTTGGCGTCGGCGCCGGCCGCTACCGCGGCCTCGAAGTATTCGGCCATCGAGCGCTCATCGGTAAGCACTCGGGCGTCGTAGATCGACAGACCCAGCTGCTCGGCGTAGCGGTGGCGCTTAGCCGAGGGCAACTCGGGCAGCTCGGCGCGCCAGCCCTCCCGCTGGGCGTCACTCACCTCGATGGGGCCAAGGTCGGGATCTGGGAAGTAGCGATAGTCACTGGCGCCCTCCTTACTGCGCATGCTCTTGGTGAGCTGCTTTGCCTCGTCCCAAAGGCGTGTTTCCTGCCGCACCGGCTCACCGGCTTCATAGGCCTTGATCTGGCGCTGAATCTCGTAATCAATCGCCTTCTGAATAGCCGAGAAGGAATTCATATTCTTGATCTCCACCTTCGTACCGAAGGGGGCATCGGGGCCGCGCCGCACGGAGATATTCACATCGCAACGCAAGGAACCCTCCTGCATGTTGCCGTCACTCACGCCCAGATAACGCATGATCCGGCGAATCTCCGAGGCGTATTCCGCTGCTTCGCGGCCGGTGCGCAAATCCGGTTTGCTGACAATCTCAGCGAGAGCTACACCGGCGCGGTTGTAGTCCACCAGGGAGTGGGTGGAGCCGTCTAGACGATCACTACCGGCGTGCACTAATTTGCCGGCGTCTTCTTCCATGTGAAGCCTCTCTATACCAATGCGCTTCAAATAGGTTTCCTTACCTTTTTCGGCCACCTCCACTTCAATCCAGCCATCTTCAGCGATTGGTTCATCAAATTGGGAGATTTGATAGTTTTTGGGTAGGTCGGGATAAAAATATTGTTTGCGATCAAACTTACTGTGCGCAGCGATATGCAGATTGAGGGCAAGGGCTGCCTTCACTGCATACTCGAGCACCTTTTGATTAAGCACTGGCAAGGTGCCAGGCAGGCCACACACCACCGGGTCGATGTGGGTGTTGGGGGCGTCGCCGAAGGCGGTGGAGGCGCTGGTGAAAATCTTGCTGGCGGTGCCCAGCTGCACATGGGTCTCCAGGCCAATCACCGCCTCCCAAGGGGCCTGCTGGGATGGGACTGGTGATGCTGGTGCTACTGCCGCGCCTGCCATGGCCTGTATCAATGCCTATGCCGATCCTATGGGGAGGAGAGAGGGGGCTCGGTGGGCGGATAGCGATTTGCGCTGGTTAGCTAAGCTAAAACTAAGTCCAGAGGTTTTTTGCAGCCATGGCCTACCCGCCATTCCCCACTGAGCCAACACCAAGCAACCGGCCCCAGCTGGTGAATGTGCATGAGGCCAAAACCCAGCTCTCCCGCCTGCTGCTCCAGGTGGAGCAGGGCGAGGAGATCTGGATCGCCAGAGCAGGCAAGCCGGTAGCCCGCCTCAGCGCCTGGGTGCCCAGCCCCAGCGCCGCCCACGCGCCGGGCGCCATGCGCCACGCCATTGCCATCGCCGCCAACTTCGACGCACCGCTGCGATGAAACGCCTACTTCTCGATACCCAGGTGCTGCTCTGGTGGCTGGCCGACGACCCGCGCCTGCCGGCCTGGGCCGTCGCCGCCGTGCAGGCGCCGGGAGCAGAGGTGTTCGTGAGCCAGGTGAGCCTCTGGGAACTGGCCCTCAAGCAACGCCAAGGCCGGGTGCAGCTCGACCTGGCTCGCCTGGAGCAGGAGGTGACCCGTCAGCACTTCCACTGGCTGCCCCTCAGCAATGAGCACCTGCTGGCCCTGGCCGAGCTGGATAGCAGCGCCGCCCCCAGCGACCTCTTCGACCAGCTGCTGCTCGTGCAAAGTCGCCAGGAACCACTTTTATTACTCACCGCTGACGCTGCCCTGCGCTCCTGCGGAGCCACGGTGCTGGGGCTGGAGCCAGCGGCGCCTGCCCAGCCATGACTGCAGCCAAGGGGCCAGCCATCACGGTGCTGGGGGGCGGCCTGATGGGCCTGGCCATGGCCCACCAGCTCGCCCGCCGCGGCGAGGCAGTGCGGGTGTTGAGCCGGCGCCGCAGCGAGGCAGCCGGCTTCGTAGCCGCCGGCATGTTGGCGCCCCACGCCGAGGGGCTCACCGGCGACCTGCTCGCCCTGGGGCAGGCCAGCCTGCAGCTCATCCCCTCCTGGGTGGCCCAGATCGAAGCCGACAGCGGCCTGAGCTGCGGCCTACGGCCCTGCGGCATCGTCGTGCCCTTCGCCACCTCGGCGGAGCGGGATGCCTATCCCACCGCCGCCTTCGGCCAGCGCCTCAATCGCCGCGGCCTGGAGCAGGAGATTCCCGGCATCGGCGAGCGCTGGCAGGCCGCCCTGCTGTTTAAACAGGACGGCCAGATCGACAACCGCCGCCGGCTGATGCGCGCCCTGGAGCGGGCCTGCGTGGAACTGGGGGTGACCTTTGAGGAGGGCAGCCAAGTGCTGGAGCTGGTCTGCGGCTCAAACGGCGCCCTCAGCGGGGTGCGTCTACGCAGCGCCGAAGGGGAGGAGCACCATCTCGCTGCCGAGCGGGCGGTGCTGGCCTGCGGTGCCTGGAGCGCCCAGCTACTGCCCCAGCTGCCGATCACTCCGGTGAAGGGCCAGATGCTGTCGCTGCAGGGGCCGCGAAGGGCCTTGGGGCGAGTGATTTTTGGGCCCGGCACCTATCTGGTGCCGCGGCAAGACGGCCTGCTGGTGGTGGGGGCCACCAGCGAACCCGAGGCCGGCTTCAGCGAAGGGCTCACCCCCGCCGGCCAACTCCAGCTGCAGGAGGGGTTGGCCAGCCTGCTGCCGGAGGCGAGCGCCTGGCCGCCGATGGAGCGCTGGTGGGGCTTCCGGCCCCACACCCCAGACGAAGCTCCCCTGCTGGGAACGAGCCCCATCCCCGGCCTGTGGCTGGCGGCGGGTCACCACCGCAACGGCGTGCTGCTTGCCGCGATCACCGCTGAATTGGTGGCGGGAGCAATCCTTGGCGCCCTAGGAACGGCAGAACAGAACCAGCTGAATAAATTCAACTGGCGGCGATTTGAACGGAGCTGATCAGCCCTCGACGCGCCACACCTGGTCGGCGGGGCTCCAATCGCTCAGCTCGGAGGGCTGGAACCACAGGCCGATTTCGAATTCAGCGGTTTCGAGGGCGTCGGAACCGTGAATCACGTTGCGGCCGATGTTGATAGCCAGGTCGCCGCGGATCGTGCCGGGCTCGGCCTCAAGGGGCTTGGTGGCGCCAATGAGCTTGCGGGCGCTTGCGATGACACCATCGCCTTCCCACACCATCGCCACCACTGGACCGGAGGTGATGAAGTCCACCAGCCCAGCAAAGAAGGGGCGCTCGCGGTGCACGCCGTAGTGACTTTCAGCCAGCTCGCGGCTGGGGGTGAGCTGCTTAAGGCCCACCAGCTTGAAGCCCTTGCGCTCGAAGCGGCCGAGGATTTCGCCGACCAGACCGCGCTGAACGCCGTCGGGCTTGATGGCAATGAAAGAGCGTTCGGCGGCCATGGAGAAGAAGGCAATCCGCCCATCGTCTGCGGCGGCCCTGCCCATTGGCAAGCACAGTGGTGCCGTGATCACCGCCCCCCACCAGCCCCCTACCGTGAGCGCGTCGAACAGCGACACCTGGACTGCTGCCGATAGCGCAGCCCTCTACGGGCTGGATCGCTGGGGTGACCCCTACTTCTCCATGAGCGATCGCGGCCACGTGATGGTGCAACCCCGGGGCGACCGGGGCGGGTCGCTCGACCTGATGGAACTGGTGCAGGAATTGAAGGGGCGCGACCTGTCGCTGCCCCTGCTGATCCGCTTCGACGACATCCTCGAAGACCGGCTGGAGAGGATCCACGGCGCCTTTGAGCGGGCGATCGCCCAGTACGGCTACGCCGGGCGCTACCAGGGGGTGTTTCCGGTGAAGTGCAACCAGCAGCGCCACGTGGTGGAGGAGCTGGTGAGCAGCGGCCGGCGCTGGCACTTCGGCCTGGAGGCCGGCAGCAAGGCGGAGTTACTTATTGCCCTGTCCCTGATAGACGACCCCGAGGCGCTGCTGATCTGCAACGGCTACAAGGATCAGCGCTACATAGAGACCGCAATCCTGGCCAGGCGCCTAGGGCGCCAACCGGTGGTGGTGATCGAGCAGGCCGATGAGGTGGAGCGGATCATCGCCGCCAGCCAGGAGCTCGGCGCCGCCCCCCTGATCGGCATCCGCGCCAAACTCTCGGCCCGCAGCACCGGCCGCTGGGGCAGCTCGGTGGGGGAACGGGCCAAATTCGGGCTGTCAGTGCCCGAGCTGCTGGCCACAGTTGAGGCTCTGCGGGCCGCCGATCTACTGGGCGAGCTGCGCCTGCTGCACTTCCACGTAGGCAGCCAGATCAACGACATCGCCGTGCTCAAGGACGCCCTGCAGGAGGCCGGCCAGATCTACGGGGAGCTCACCAAATTGGGGGCGCCCATGGGCTACCTGGATGTGGGCGGCGGCCTGGGCATCGACTACGACGGCAGCCGCACCGCCAGCGCCGCCTCCACCAACTACTCGCTGCAGAACTACGCCAACGACGTGGTGGCCACGGTGAAGGAGTGCTGCGAACCCCACGGCATCCCCGTGCCCACCCTGGTGAGCGAAAGCGGCCGAGCCTTGGCCAGCCACTTCTCAGTGCTGGTGTTCGACGTGCTCGGTGCCGGCAGCCTGCCCGGTGCCGTGCCCACACCCCAAGAAGGCGAGGCCCTGATCCTGCGCAACCTGCGCGACACCTACGCGGCCATCACAGCGCCTGAGGCCAGCGTCGAGGCCCTGCAGGAGGCCTGGAACGACGCCCTCAAGTTCAAGCACGACGCCCTGGCCGCCTTCCGCCTCGGCTACATGAGCCTGCGGGAGCGGGGCCTGGCCGAGCAGCTCACCTGGGCCTGCTGCCAAGCCATCGCCGAGCGGCTCAAAGGGCTCCCAGCGGCCACGGTGATTCCCGAGGAGCTACGGGCCCTGCCAGCAGCCCTGGCCTCCACCTACTACGCCAACCTCTCGGTGTTTCGCTCGGCCCCCGACACCTGGGCGATCGACCAGTTGTTTCCAGTGCTGCCGATCCACCGCCTCGACGAAAAACCAGAAGCGCTGGGCAGTTTCGCCGACCTCACCTGCGATTCCGATGGCAAAATCGCCCGCTTCATCGATCCGGGCGGACACTCGGGGCGGGGCCAGGTGAAAAGCCTGCTGGAGCTGCACAAGCTGCTTCCAGGGGAGCCCTACTGGATCGGCATGTTCCTCGGTGGCGCATACCAGGAGGTGATGGGCAACCTGCACAATCTGTTCGGCAGCACCAACGCCGTGCACATCCGTCTAAAGGCCAGCGGCGGCTACCAGCTCGACCACGTGGTGCGCGGCGACACCAATGCCGAGGTGTTAAAAGCAATGGAACATGACCCGCAGCTTCTGCTGGAGCGCCTAAGGATGGCTAGCGAAGTGGCGATCGGCCAAGGGCAGCTTGGAATCAGCGACGCCCGACGGCTGATGGCCCACCTGGAGGCAAGCCTGCGCCAAACCACCTATCTAGAGCCCTGGACTTGATCAAATGGATTGGACCCTGCCAGAGCTAGTACTAATGCTGGGCTTTGCCCATTGCCTCTGCGACTTTCCCCTGCAGACAGACAAGATGGCTGTTGGCAAATGCCCCGGTTGCGGCCAGGTGGGTGTGGCCTGGGGCTACTGGATGGCCAGCCATTGCGGCACCCATGCTCTGGCGGTGGCGCTGATCACGGGGATGCCCTGGCTGGGGGCAGCTGAATTTACTGCCCATTTCATCATCGACCTGCTCAAATGCCGCAAACTGATCAATCTCGCCACAGACCAAAGCCTCCATTTACTCTGTAAAGTTACATGGGCAATCTGCAACCTGGCGCTGATCTCATAACCATGGCCGGCTGAAATGCTCAATCTGGGAGTCCTGATGACAGCACTCGGCCTGGTGGTCCTACTGGTGGCCCTATGGCTGATCTGCAGGCGCACAAAGCTGGCCCCGGTGCCCCTACGCCTGCCAGGCCTGGCAATCCTGCTATGGATTCTGCATGCCAGCCTGCCGGTGAGCATTGCGGCTTCCGAAAATAAACTCTGGCTGGATTTAACCCTGCAACTAGGCAAAAGCTATGCAGCCCTGCAACTGGTGCTCTGGCTGACGCTGGAATTACCGGCTCCGATCAGCTGGTGGCCCCATCCGCCCAAGATCCTGCGCGACCTCGGCGCTCTGACCATCGGCGCCGCCCTCACCCTGATCGGGTTGCAGAGGGCGGCAGATATCAACGTGGTTGGCCTGGTTACCACATCAGCCATTTTGACGGCCGTTATCGGCCTGGCGGCCCAGGAAGCCCTCAAGGACCTGTTTGCGGGAATCATGCTGCGGGTCGACAGCCCTTTTGAAGAAGGCGATTACCTCGAACTCGGCGATGACATAAACGGCTGGGTAGTTTCCCTCACCCTGCTAAGCACACGCTTACGCCATGTTCACGGCGCCCTGATCACACTGCCAAACAGCATGATGTGGCAGAAAAACATGCGGCGATTCAGCCCCAAGGGTCCAATCGCCCGGGAACTGCACATCAATCTCGATAGAGAACTACCGCCAAACCAGGCGACGGAGCTGCTGCTAAAAGTGGCAGAAAGCTGCCCAAGTGTGCTGAAAAAACCAGCGCCAGAGGCGATTGTCTATGCCTATCACGACTACGCCAACACCTACGAACTAGAAGTGTGGCAAGAAGATCCCACCGACCTGGGCTACGACGAACTGAGGGGGGAGGTGCTCAGCCAGATCTGGTATGCCCTCGAGCGCATAGATCAACGGGTTCCCTATCCGATTACAGAATTTAAAAGACGGCTGGGGAGCTCGGAGCCTGAAAGCCCCGACCAATACGATCTGCAAGACCGCATTGCAATAATGGCCAAGAGCCCTTTGTTTGGCCAACTCACCGAAAGCCAGATTGGCGGGATCTCCCAACTGACACGCTGCATCCGCTTTGGCCAAGGGGAAAGGATCATCGTGGAAGGCGATGAAGGAAACACTCTCTACCAAATTGTGAGCGGCGAGGTTGCAGTTATCAAGAAAATGCAAGACGGTGAATTGCGCGAGCTTGCCCGCCTCAGAGCCCCGGCAATTGTCGGCGAAATGAGTGTTTTCAACGAGGAGCCCCGCAGTGCCACAATTGAAGCCTTGGGATCTTGTGTGGTGCTGGAAGTTGAACGCGACGACCTGCGTCCAGTCCTGCAGAATGAACCCAAAGTGCTGGAAATGCTTGCAGCAGTAATTAGCCAGAGAAGGGCGGAATTACTGAAGCTCAGCTCTGAAACCAAGCTCCAACAGGAGGGGTCCTTGCTCAGCAAGATGCGAATGATGTTCCTGGGCTTATAGGGTTATTTAAACGACATTGGGCCTCATTGCCGTGCCGGGCAAAGCCCGCTATAACAATGGGGATGATATGGTCACGAAGCACGCCCACGGGCGATATTCGTGATGATTGGTGCTGCCCATGGCCCTGCTAGACGAGTCAACGGAGGAGCTGCTGCAGGAGATCGCCCTAGAGCTCGCCTTTGTTCAATCAGGCGGCCAGAGCAGCATTGCTGCGCTGATCTCCTCCCTGGACAAACTCAAGCAAATCGCAGCCGCCCAGGGAAGGCAAAAAGCGCTGGAATTAAGCAGGGAACTGGGTGGCTGGCTTGTTGAGCTTGAATCCCGTGGCACGGCCCTAGATGCAGGGGAAATAGAGACTCTCCAGCAAAAATACCAGCCCCTTGAGAAGGCACTTTATGCCGAAGCAGATAAAACAGAAGCTGGATTTACGATCAACCTGGAAAGCCAGGACGACCTCGAACTACTCAATGAATTCTGTAATGAGGGCAAGGATCTGCTATCACAGGTAGAACAGGGTGTGCTGGTTTTAGAAGAGGATCCCGGCCACAGAGAAACCCTCAACCAGGTGTTTCGCGCCTTTCACACCTTCAAGGGCGGTGCTGGATTCCTGGGGCTCGAGCCAATCAAAGACCTAGCCCACAACCTGGAATCTCTCCTCGATGCGGCAAGGCAAAATAGCCTTGTCATTGACAGAAATGTTATCAACCTGATCCTGGCTGGGGGGGATGCCCTGCGCAAGTATGTGGATGGAATAGAGCAAACAATCCGCAGCGACAACAAAACAGCCCCAATCATCGTACCGACAAGGGAGCTGATCGAAAGGGTTAAGAGCACCCTCGATGGCAATCCTGGTGAGGTAGCGAACGAAAACCCGGGCGAAACAAAAGTGCCTGCCAGTGAACCCACCAGCGAGCCCGCAGTTGAAGCGAAAATCACTCCACCAATAGCCAAGATCAACAAGCCAATCCCTACCTTACCCAAGGAAATAGAGGAGCCACAGCCAAAGCCAAGCCCAAAACCAAAGGAGACCAACCTCAGCAACTTTGTCAAAATTGATACTCAAAAACTCGACGCCCTGATCGATCTGGTGGGGGAGCTGGTGATTGCGAAATCTATGGTGGTGGAACACCCGGTGGTGGCTGGGCAGCAATCGGAGGAGCTATCTCGGGAACTGAGGCAGCTTTCACGGATTGCCGCCGATCTCCAGCGCAATGCGATGTCCTTGCGGATGGTGCCGATCCGCACCACCTTCCAAAAGATGAACCGCCTAGTTCGAGATTTAGCAAATAGCCAAAACAAGCAAATCACCCTAATTACCAAGGGGGAAGATACTGAGTTGGATCGCAACATCGTCGAAGCCCTCGCCGAGCCGATGATTCACATGTTGCGCAATTCAATCGACCATGGCATCGAACGCCCCGCTGAAAGAGAAAGCCTAGGCAAATCAGCTGAAGGAAAGATAGAAATTGAAGCATGTCACCAAGCCGGAGGCATCTTGATCCGGATTGAAGATGATGGTCGCGGCATTGATCCCTCTCGGGTGTTGGCAAAGGCAAGAGAAAGGGGCATTATCGACAGCGATTTCAATGGCAACACCCATGAAATACTTAGCCTAATCTTCGAACCCGGCTTCTCTACAGCTGAAACAGTTACCGATGTCTCAGGCAGGGGCGTTGGCATGGATGTGGTGAGGGGAAGCATCTCCAGGCTGCGAGGAAGGATCGACGTGCAATCGGTGGTGGGCAAAAGCACAACCTTCAGCATCTATCTACCCCTGACACTTGCCATCATCGACGGTATGCTAGTGGGAGCTGGCAACCAACGCTTTATCATCCCGACCCTTTCGATTCAGGAATCGTTCAAGCCCACAGCGAGCATGTTGTCGACGCTTAAGGGGCGGGGGCAACTTGTAAATTTACGCGGCAGATTGATACCCATGATCAGTCTTTGCCAAAAACTAAAAATCGACAAAGGCTCAGACGACCCCTCCGAGGGCATTATCCTGATCATCAACTCTGGCGGCCAAGCCAAGGGCCTACTGGTAGACCATCTCATTAGCAAACAAGAGGTTGTTATCAAACCAATGGGCGACACCCTGCAAAGCCAACCAGTTTATTCCGGGGCGGCAATCATGGGAGATGGGCGGGTGGCGCTAATCCTCGATCCGGATGCCCTGGGTCGCACCGATAGCCCTAGAACAGAATCCCCAACATCAAGCAACTAAAATGAATTTAAATGTCAAGTTTTTAATCAAGGCCAACGCTGCCCTGCTGACCGTGGCCCTAGTAGGCGAGGTGGCGCTATTGACCATCCTGACTCGGCCCATGTGGATCAACCAGCAGCTATATAAAAACATTGTTGACCACCACGACCTAGCAGGAGATCTTCAGCCGTCCCCTTTTGTGCTCCAAAGCCTACGTGGCGAGGTAGCTCGGGCCCTTCTGTCAATCAAAAACTCAGGGCAAACTGAGCCAGCTCAGGTTGCCACAAACCCGGCGATCAGAATCCTGGAGCAGTATTACGGCAAAACTGTCACTAAGTTCAGAGATCGACAGCAGCTCTGGCTTGAAAATCCAAACTTTGCGCCCGATCTGCAGAACAAGTTTCGCAGCTGGACTAGTGGAGCCAGCCAGGAATACCTGAATGCCATCGGCAACAACCTTATCCCCGCCCTGCAAGCAGGCAATCTTAAACGAGCTACAGAAATCGACCGGAATTTAGACACTATATATCAAGAACACCTTTCCGGACTCGCCGGCGTGACTGCTGCAAACAAGGCCGAGATTCAGGAACACGAAACCGAAGCAGACGATGGCATCCGGGCAGCCACCCTCTGGATCATATTTAGCACCCTGGCCCTACTGGGCCTCGGCTATTTCACCCTCTACCTGATGCAAAAAGTGGCCGTAACTCCACTGAGTAAAATTGCAGGCGAACTGGGCGACGGCGCCGACCAATTCATTGAGGCCACCAGCAGTGTGGCAAATGCAAGCTACGAAATCGCAACTGGGGCCAGGCAGGTGGCAAATTCCAGCCAGCAGATGGCCCAGGGTGCCTCAGAGCAAGCCGCTGCGATTGAAGAAACCAGTGCCTCACTTGAGCAAATGTCGAGCATGATCCATTCCTCCGCCAGAAATGCCGATCACGCCAAAACCCTGGCGGGTGAAGCCCAGGCAAGCGCCAGCCTGGGTAACAACAGTCTTGAGGCGATGGCGGTGGCGATGGGGGCAATTGAGAAATCAAGCAACGAAGTTGGCAAGATTGTAAAAAGTATCGACGAGATTGCCTTCCAAACAAATATCCTTGCCCTCAACGCAGCCGTGGAGGCGGCACGGGCTGGCGAGGCAGGCTCGGGCTTTGCCGTCGTAGCAGAGGAAGTGCGGTCTTTGGCGCAGAGGAGTGCGGCCGCCGCCCACGAATCCTCACAAAAGATTGAAGCATCAATATTAAGCAGCAGGGAAGGGGCGCGCTGCCTAGACGGGGTGGGAGATTCCTTCGCCAAAATTAGTGACAAAGTGAAGCATACCGATTCCCTCGTATCTGAAATTAGCCTGGCCACCAAAGAGCAAGCCCAAGGTATTGAGCACATCACTGTGGCCCTACAGGAAATGAGCAAGGTTGCCCAAGACAACTTGTCATCAATTGAAGAGATGAAAAGGGCTGCCGAACAGAGTGCCGGCGCAAGTCAGCAGATTGTTGGTGCAGCCGAGCAAATGCGCAGCCAGGCCATGAGACAACACGAAATAACGGCAGACTTAAAAACCGTAATTGATGGCAGCACCAGCTCCCCATCTAGCCATGGCGAACACACCCACCCAAACCAAGCCAAACCACGCCGGGTTCTGGGGTCGCAGCAGCCCTCCGCGCTGCATCAGGGGCAAACCCCAGCGGAATCAAACTATGATGAGCACTTCAGTGATTACTAAGGCAGGGGAGATGGCTATAGACGACGTAGCCGTATACAACGATCTTCCCGAGGCGGGAAAGTTCCTTAACTTCCAGCTGGGCCAAGAACGCTACAGCCTCGCCGTAGCAGAGGTGCGGGAGATCATTCGGCTTTGCCCGATCACCCCGGTGCCGCGAATGCCTGAACATTTTCTCGGGGTAATTAATCTCCGCGGCAAGATCGTACCCGTCATTGATTTGCGCCAGCGCCTCCATCTGCCCGGCTCGGAAGCAAAAGAGCGGGCCTGCATCATCGTTGTGCATCACCACACCGCCGCAAGCCCAGACCAATTAGTCGGATTGCAAGTTGACCTAGTGGACGAAGTGGTATTCATTGAACAAAGTGCCATCGAACCCGTACCAGACTTTTGCGACACGGTTGACGGCAAATTCATTCAAGCGATGGCCAAATACAAAGATTCCGTTCTAGCAATTCTCAGCGTTGCCGAACTTCTCAAGGATGCGGGCAACCTCCAAGCCACTACCGCCCAGGCCGAGGAACAAGACCAATGAAGCTAAATCTAAAAGTCCTAATCCGAGCCAATGCTGCCCTGGTAACGGTCGCATTAGTTGGAGAACTAATAACTAGCACCATTCTCAGCAGAACGACCGCGATCAACAGCCCTGCCTATCAAAAAATTATTGCCAGCAAGGATTTGATAGCGGATATACTGCCGCCACCAAACTATATAATAGAGCTGCACTATTACGTTACCCGGGCTATGCTGGATGCCAGCAACAGCGGCAATGGCAAAGCCTTGGCCGGCTCGGCAAATATCTCAAGGCTTAGCAGTGCCCTGCCCAGTCTTCAGCAAGCCTATGAAGAGAGGCTAAGGCACTGGGCCTCTAACAAATATATCACGGAGGAAGAACAATTTCTACTAACTAAGGATTCGAATGCCCCGGCCAGCAGCTATATTAATTTAGTCAGCTCAGGCCTGCTGCCTGCGCTGACTTCAGGCAACAGGCTGGCCGCAATGGCAGCATTTAAGGAGCTGGATAGACTATTCTACGAGCACCGTGAAATAAACGATAGACTGGTTGATATTGCCAACCAAGAAATCCTCAATAGCGAGCAAGAAGCCGCCTCCAGCGCCCAGCGGTCAAGCCAAATTTTGGTACTGATCACACTTTTGTTGCTGGCATCAGCCTATGCGGTGCTTTATCTTATGCAAAGGGATTTTGCCAGCCCTCTAGATAGGATTGTCAGTGATCTTGGCAAAGGCTCAGGACGCTTCCTCCAGGTTTCCAATCAGATTGCCGACTCCAGCAATCAGCTAGCCCAAGGCGCAAGTGAACAGGCAAGTGCCATTGAAGAAACCAGCGCCTCCCTGGAAGAGATGTCTAGCATGATTCACTCCTCAGCCCGTAATGCTGATCACGCTAGAACTTTGGCCAGCGAATCCCAGGTAAGTGCCAGCGAGGGAATGGCCAGCATGAAGGAAATGACCGAAGCCATGGCCGCAATAGAGCGTACAAGCAATGAAGTTGTCAAAATTGTTAAAAGCATTGATGAGATCGCCTTCCAAACAAACATTCTTGCCCTCAATGCTGCCGTAGAAGCCGCCCGGGCTGGGGAAGCCGGTGCTGGCTTTGCGGTAGTTGCCGAGGAGGTTCGCTCCCTAGCCCAGCGCAGTGCGGCCGCAGCCAATGAATCAGAAACCAAGATCGAGGCATCGATCAAAAGCAGTCGCCAAGGCTCCTTATGTTTAAGTGGTGTGGGGGAGTCATTCAGCCGAATTGGCAGCAAAGTTCAGGAAACTCACAACCTTGTTTCAGAAATCGCCCTGGCAACCAAAGAGCAAGCGCAAGGTATTGAGCAAGTCACTATTGCGATTCAGGAAATGAGCAAAGTAGCCCAATCCAGCGCCATCAACACAGAGCAAATCGCCAGCGCAGCCGAAGAAATGCGCCAGCAAGCATCGAAGCAGCAGCAAACCGCAGGGGCGTTGCGTCAGGTGATAGATGGCTCCTCAAACGAGCTGGCCAGTGCGCTGGATGTCAAAAATAGCTCGGCAAAACCGGATCCATCCGGCCCAGAAGATCGGCCAGATTCAAATTTAGATGAGCATTTTAGCAACTACTGATGGTTGCTAGCAGCACAGCAAGACAGGGGCCATCTGAGCAGCCCATATCTAATTCTGTCTATCAGGGCATCTGTGAACTCGTTCACAGGCATAGCTCCATCAAGCTCGGCCAAAATAAGCAAACAATGCTAACCAGCCGTCTAAAATCAAGGCTGCTGCAACTAGGGCTCAAATCCTGGGATGAGTATTATCGCTATATCAGCCAAGGCCAAAATAATGCGGAGATTCATACACTGATCGACCTTGTTGCCATCAATCACACCCAGTTTTTCCGTGAAAGGCAGCACTTTGATCGACTTAGCTCCGAAATACTAGATCAGATTTTGGAGGAATGCCCGGGTGCTGCCAGCAAATTATTAGCCTGGTCTGCCGCTAGTTCTACAGGCGAAGAGGCCTATTCACTGGCCATCACCATCAGCGAGCACCTGGCCAAGCAGGCAGGCCCCAAGCCTGACTGGCTGGTATACGCCAGTGATATTTCCAGCAAAGCCATAAAAGCTGCCACAACGGCTATTTACCAGGAAGCGAGCCTAAACCTACCCCAGCCTCAATTTTTGCAGCGCTACTTCAAGCGCGGTCGCGATATCTACGAAAGCAAGTGCAGAGTCAAGCCGGAAATCCTTGACCATGTCAAAATTGAAAGAATCAATCTGTTTCAGGAAACCTATCCCCTGCCGGCACAACTTCATCTTATTTTCTGTCGTAACGTGCTGATTTACTTTGCCCAAGACTCCCAATCCAAGCTAGTTTCCAGATTGCATCGCATGCTCACGCCGGGCGGATTTCTGGTGATCGGGCACTGCGATAGCCTTGCCTGCTTCAAACATGATTTTCAATCCCTTGGTGGCGGTGTCTACCGCAAAAGCTCTTAGTCGCTTGCATCTCTATTCCCCATGACCAGAAAAATCCGAGTCTTGGTGATTGACGACTCTGCGCTAGTTCGCAAGACAATCACCGACACCCTGCAGATGGATCCTGATATTGAGGTTGTCGGCGTTGCCAACGATCCCCTGATCGCCATGGACAAAATTCCGAAACTCCATCCTGATGTGCTGACGCTGGACATGGAGATGCCACGCATGGATGGCCTTACCTTTCTGCGCCAGCTCAAGCAGGAGAACTCCCCCCTACCCGTAGTGGTGATTAGCTCCCTGACCCAGCAAGGCTCCAAGCTGGCCCTCGACGCCATGGAGGCTGGAGCCAAGGAGGTGCTCGCCAAACCCGACGGCAGCAGCTCCATTGGCGCCCTGGCCGGCAAACTGGCTTTTCACATCAAGGCCGCCGCCAGGGCCCGCAGGGATCTTGCGCCCCTGCCCACAACCAAGCTCCAGCCCAGCTTGCCGAGCCGTCCCCGAGCCCCTGCGGGCATGGATCGCCGCCTGGTGGTGATCGGCTCCTCCACGGGCGGCGTCGAAGCCTTGCGTTACATCCTGCCCGCCCTGCCAGCCGATCTGCCGCCCATTGCCATCGTGCAGCACATCCCTGCCTACTTTTCCAAGGCCGTGGCCGAACGCATCAACGGCCTCAGTGCCATAGAGGTGCGGGAAGCAGCCGACAATGATCCGCTGCTGCCGGGCGTCTGCCTGATTGCCCCGGGGGACTATCACATGATGATCTTCAAACAGGATCAATACCGGGTGCGCTTGGTGCAATCCCCACCAGTTCACCACTGCCGGCCGGCCGTGGATGTGCTGTTCCGCTCCGCAGCGGCAGTCGCCGGTGAGCACACCCTGGGGGTGCTGCTTACAGGGATGGGGCGAGATGGGGCCCGCGGCCTGGGGGCGATCAAGGAGGCTGGCGGCTGTTCCCTGGCCCAAAACGAAGCCAGCAGTGTGATCTACGGCATGCCCAGGGCCGCCGTTGAATTGGGTGTGGTCGACCGCAGCGTCCACCTGCAGGCCATGCCCCAGGCCATTGTGGAAACCCTCAACACCATCAAACCCTGAGCCACTGGAATGGACGAATCTGAACTGCCCGCGACCGCGGCTGCCAGGCCGGGCGCAGAGCTGCTCAGCGCTGCCCGCATCCTCGTAGTGGACGACAGCAAAATGCTGCGCATGGGCATTACCCGCTCCCTGCGTCAACTGGGGATTGGGCAGATTGAGGAGGCCGTCGATGGCCAGCATGCACTGGAGCGCCTCAAGCAGGAGGAATTTGATCTCATGCTGCTGGATATGGAGATGCCCCAGATGAATGGGCTAGCCGTACTTGCTCGCATGCAGGCCAATTCGGAGCTCAGGAGCCTGCCCGTAATTGTGATATCTGGCGGAGAATCAATAGATGAAGTGGTGGCCTGCATTGAGATGGGCGCCGAAGATTACCTACCCAAACCCTTCAGCCAGGTGCTACTTAGGGCACGACTGACCTCATCACTGGAGAAAAAGAGGCTGCGCGATCTGGAGATCATCCAGCGAAAACAACTGGAATCCCAACATCTCAGGCTGATTCAGGAACAGGAAAAATCAGAGCTGCTTCTGCTCAACATTCTGCCGGTTGCGATTTCAGAGCGGCTCAAGGGCGGCGAACAACGTTGTGCCGACAGCCACGCCAATGTTTCAGTCTTATTTGCCGACTTAGTGGGTTTTACAAGACTCTCCCAGGGCATGACAGCCAAGCAATTAGTTGAGGTGCTCCATAGCCTCTTCTCCAAGTTTGACCAGTTAGTGGAGGATGCCGGCCTCGAAAAGATCAAGACCATCGGCGACTGCTACATGCTGGTGGGAGGCCTGCCCGAAGCCCGCAACGACCATGCCATGGCTGTGGTCTCAACGGCAGTGAACATGCTGGAGGCAATGGCGAAGTTCAACCAGGACAACCAAACAGACCTGAACATGCGAATTGGCATCCACAGCGGCCCGGTGGTGGCAGGGGTGATTGGCAAAAATAAATTCACCTACGACCTTTGGGGCAATACGGTGAATGTGGCGAGCCGGATGGAATCAAGCGGCACCCCAGGGCGGGTACAGGTTTCTACCCAGACGGCCGAATTGCTGGATGACACCTTTGCCCTGGAATCCCGAGGACTGGTCCAGGCCAAGGGCATGGGCGAGGTTGCCACCTTCTATGTCAACGGGCGCAGAAGCGCACCTGCAGGCTGAGTCGGCCGACGGGCTGAGGCAACTCATCTGGATCAAAGGGCGGCACGCCGGCGTCGGCCGCCATCGTGCGCATCACCACCGGCGCGCCACCGCCCTCGAGCTGCACCTCGATCGGCCGCACCTCACTTAGGCCAATGGCGGCGGCGATCTCGCGCGCCTGGGCCAGGGCATCTTGATAGGCCCCGCGCAGCAGCAGCTGGCGCACCTGGCGGTCAGCCGCCTTATCGGCTTCGGTGGCCACGGGCGACAGACGAACCCCCGGCAGCCCGCCCACCAGACGCACCAGCGGCTGCAGCCGCGCAGGCGCCAGCTGACCGCTCAGCTGCAGGTTGGCCTGCACCGCCGCCGGCCGCTGCCAGGTGTTCGGCGATGTGACCTGCAGGTCCTGCACCTGCAGCTCCTGCAGCTTGCGCCGCACCGCCGCCAGCCGCCGCTGCAGCTCCGCCAGGGCGCCGTCGGCGCTGGCCGCCTCCGCTTCCAGGGTCAGGGAGAAGCGCAAGCGCTTGGTGGGTCGCTTCAGCTCGGCGCTGCCCCGGGCCTCAACCAGGGTGCCCGTGCAAGCGAGCTGCACCTGGGACTGGGCCAACCCAGCAGCGGGGAGCAAGGGCAACAGCAACGGCAACAACCGCAGCAGATTCCAAGTCATCGGGCCTCGGTACTTTCTGGCAACAGCTTGGCTGAGTCAGGATCAACCCAGCTCCGCCACGAGCTGGGCCTTGGCTTGCTCCAACGCCCCATCGAGAGCGGCGCCATCGCGCCCGCCCGCTTGGGCCAGGTTGGGCCGGCCACCGCCGCCGCCGCCGCAGGCTTTTGCCACCGCGCCGATGAAGGCACCCGCCTTGGGCCCGGCCGCGATCACCGCCTGGCCAAAGGCCGCCACCAGGATCACCTTGGCCAGGTCGGCTGGATCGGGCAATCCACCCAGCACCACGGCTGCGCTATCGCCCAGCTGATCCGCCAAGCCCTGGGCCGCGCTCTGCAGGCCGGCCCCCTCGACGCCATCAAGGCGAGCCACAAGCAGCTGGAACTCCCCGAGCGCCTGCGCCTGGCCCGCCAGCGCTGAAGCCTTGGCCAGCGCCAACTCGCCGCGGGCCGCCGCCAGGGCCTTGCCGCTCGCCTTGAGCTCCTCGGCCAGGGCCGCCACCCGCTCCACGATCTCGCCGGGCTGGGCCTTGAAGCGCTCGCCCAGCTGCTTCACCACGGCATCGCGTTCATTGAGATAGGCCAGCACCGCCGGGCCTGCCACCGCCTCGATGCGGCGGATGCCAGCGGCCACACCGCCCTCGCTCACGATCTTGAACAGGCCAATTTCGGCGGTGTTGGCCACGTGGGTACCGCCGCAGAGCTCCATCGACACGCCGGGCACATCCACCACCCGCACCACATCGGCGTACTTCTCGCCAAACATCGCCACGGCGCCGGCGGCCTTGGCGGCCTCGATCGCCATCTCCTGCACTTGGAGGGTGTGGGCATCGCTGATCCAGCCATTGATCAGGGCCTCGATCTGCTCCAGCTCGGCCGGGGTCACGGCCCGAGGGCAGTGGAAATCGAATCGCAGCCGATCAAAGGTCACCAGCGAGCCGGCCTGGCCGATGCCCGGATCAACCACTTGCTTAAGGGCCGCCTGCAGCAGATGGGTGGCCGTGTGGTTTGCCTGGGCGCGGCGGCGGCAGGCGCGATCCACCTGGGCGTTCACCAGCTCGCCGATGGCCAAGCTGCCGCGCTCGATGCGGCCGCTGTGCACAAACACTGAGCGGTTGCGGATGACGCCATCAATCGCCACGATCACGCCAGGCCCGCAGAGCACGCCCCGATCACCCACCTGGCCGCCGCCCTCGCCATAGAAGGGGGTGGAATCGAGCACCAGTTGCACGGCGTCGCCGGCGCCAGCGCGCTCGGCCGGCTCACCGTTCACCACCAGGGCCAGCACGCAGCTGGGGTGCTCCAGGGCCTCGTAGCCCTTGAAGGCCGTTGCTTCAACGGCGGAGGCAACCTGATCAATGGCCCCCTGCAGGGTGAGGTCGATGCTCACGGCCGCGGCCTTGGCCCGCTGGCGCTGGGCCTCCATCGCCGCCTCAAAACCGGCCAGGTCCACCGTGAGCCCGTGCTCCTCAGCTATCTCCTCAGTGAGCTCCAGGGGGAAGCCGTAGGTGTCGTAGAGCTCGAAGGCCTGCTCGCCCGAGATCTGCTTGGGCTTGGCGGCGAGCACCTCAGCCAGCAGCTTCTCGCCCCGCTCCAGGGTTTCCAGGAAGCGGGCTTCTTCGCGCTCCAGCTCGGCCAGGATCACCTCACGGCGCTCCAGCAGCTGGGGGTAGGCGGCCTGCATCAACGCGATCGAAGCTTCACCCATCGCCGCCAGAAATGGCTTGTCGATGCCCAGCAGCCGTCCATGGCGGACAACGCGACGCAGGAGGCGCCTGAGGATGTAGCCGCGGCCCAGGTTGCTGGCAGTCACCCCATCGCAGATCAGCTGGGTGATGGCGCGGCTGTGGTCGCCGATCACCTTGAGGCTGGTTTTGCCCTTTGTGTCGAGAGCCCTGTAGTCGACCCCCGCCAAACCCGCAGCCGTTTCAATCAGCGGATAGATGAGGTCGGTTTCGTAGTTGTTCGGCACGCCCTGCAGGATCTGGGCCATGCGCTCGAGGCCCAGGCCGGTGTCGATGTTGCGGTTGGCCAACGGCGTGAGGGTGCCCTCCGCGTCGCGGTTGTATTGCATAAACACCAGGTTGTAGAACTCGATGAAGCGCGAGTCGTCTTCCAGGTCGATGCCGTCGTCGCCGAGTTCTGGCTTGAAGTCGTAGTAGATCTCCGAGCAGGGGCCGCAGGGGCCGGTGGGGCCTGAGGCCCAGAAGTTGTCGGCCTCATCCATGCGGATGATCCGCTTGGGGTTCACCCCCACCCCATCGCGCCAGATCGCTCCTGCCTCATCGTCTTCGCGGAAGACGCTCACCACCAGATTCTGCGGCGAAAGCCCAAACACAACCGTGCTCAGCTCCCAGGCCCACTGGATCGCCTGCTCCTTGAAGTAGTCGCCGAAGGAGAAGTTGCCCAGCATCTCGAAAAACGTGTGGTGCCGCGCCGTGCGGCCCACGTTTTCGATGTCGTTGGTGCGGATGCACTTCTGGGAGCTGGTGGCCCTAGGCGCCGGCGGCGGCGCCTGACCAAGAAACACCGGCTTGAAGGGCAGCATGCCGGCGATCGTGAGCAGCACCGTCGGGTCGTCCGGGATCAGCGAAGCGCTCGCCATCGCTTTGTGGCCTCGCTGCTCGTAAAAGTCGAGGAAAGCGGCGCGGATCTCAGCACCAGTGCAAGGACGACCGGTATGTGCTGTGACGGCCATGGCGGAGCAATACAACCCTGAGCAGGGCATGATCGCCCAGCAATGGACCTCACCCGATCCCCGTGTCTGTGGCCGAAAGCGAGCCCCGCGACCAGCTGAGGCTGCAATCGATCGGTTGGGCCCTGGCCGCCGGTGCCGTGGCGGGCCTGCCAGAGCTGCTGGCAGCAGGCCTGGATCCAGCCCTGCGCTCGGCGGGCTGCGGCTTTTTTTATGGTCTGTTGGCCTTTCACCTGCAGCGGGTCGACCCAAACGACAGCCACCTACAGGCGGGGTTGGTGGGCGCGGTGTGTGGAATTCGCAGCCTCGGCAGCCCCCTAGAGCTGACATCGGGCCTACCAGCTGTGATGATGGCGCTGATCCGCGGGTGGCTGCCGCTCTGGCTGCCGCTGATCGGCAGCGCCTTGGTGCTGCATTCAGCGCAGCGCCTGGCCTCACGCCTCCTGTCCGCCCGACGGCCGTAAGGCCGGGTTCATGAGCCTGCTGCACGCCACTTGGCTGTTTCCCCCCGAGGGTTCGGGCGGCCGCCTATTCCTGTGGGCCGACACCTGGCGGGTGGCGGCCCCGGCCGTGCCAAAGCTGGAGGCCCCTGAGCACCCCCTGGCCCTCAACGAAGACGACCTGGCCACCTGGCTCGACAACAACGGGCTGTGGTCAGAGGCCCTGCGCCCAGCCCGAGCCACCCTGAGCCTGCCCAGCCGCAACCAGGCGGCCAAGGGCCGCCGCACCAGCGCCAGCAGCTGGAGCGGCCTGCCCCTGCAGGCCGGCGAACCGATTCCCAAGCAGCTCGAATGGTGGCCCTGGCAGGTGGAAGGCTGGGCCCTCGACGCTGCCAATGCGGGCGAATGGCTCAGCCAGGTGCCCCTGGCGGGGGAGCACCCGGAGATGGCCGATGAGCTGCGCTGGTGGAGTCACCTGCAGCGCTGGGCCTTGAGCCTGATCGCCCGCGGCCGCTGGCTGCCCCAGATCGCAGATGGCAAGGCCCGCTGGCTGCCCCTGCTCAACCGCGAAGACGACCGCCGCCGCCTCGAAGACCTGGCCAGTGGCCTGCCCCAGGTAGCGACCTGCGCCCTGGCCGCCGGCCCCAGCGGCGACCCCTCCCTGGCCTGCCGCCGCCCCGGCAGCGGCCGCCTGCGGGTGGCCAGCCTGCTGGAAGCCCTGCTCGATGGCCAGCTGCGGGTGGGCTTTAGCCCCAGCGCAGGCGGGCTCGATCCCCTGCTGGCTGCCTGGCAGAAGGCCCTGGGCAAGGGCGATGGCAGCCTCAACCTGGGCGAGGAGGAGCTGGAGCGGCTCAGCATCGCCACCCACCACTGGCGTGAAGGGGTGGCGGGCAAGGTGGAGCCAGCCCGCACCTGCCTGGAGCTGTTCACCCCCGCCGAAGGCGAGGAGCTGTGGGAGCTGCGCTTCGGGCTGCAAGCGGAAGCGGACCCGAGCCTGCGGGTGCCCGCCGCCGCCGTGTGGGCCGCCGGCGATCGGGGCCTGCAGATGGGCGAAGTGGCCGTGCCCCAACCCAGCGAACTGCTGCTTGAGGGCATGGGCCGGGCCCTGACGGTGTTTGAACCGATCGTGCGGGGGCTGGATTCGGCCACCCCGGAAACGATGCAGCTCACGCCAGCTGAGGCGTTTGTGCTGGTGCGCACCGGCGCCCACCAGTTACGCGATGTGGGCGTGGGCGTGGTGCTGCCAGCAAGCCTCGCAGGGGGTCTAGCCAGCCGCTTGGGCCTGTCGATCAAGGCCGAGCTGCCGGATAAATCGCGCGGCTTCACCTTGGGCGAAACGCTCACCTGGGAATGGGAATTCATGATCGGCGGGGTCACCTTGACCCTGCGGGACCTGGAACGCCTGCAGGCCAAGCGCAGCCCGCTGGTGCAGCACAAGGGCGCCTGGATCGAGCTGCGCCCCGCCGACCTGCGCAACGCCGAGCGTTTCAGCGTTGCCGATCCGGGCCTGAGCCTCGACGACGCCATGCGGCTCACCGCCAGCGATGGCGACACCTTCCACCGGCTGCCGGTGCACCGCTTCGACGCCGGCCCGCGGCTGCAGGCCGTGCTGGAGCAATACCACCAACAAAAGGCCCCCGACCCCCTGCCCGCCCCACCGGGCTTCTCGGGCCAGCTGCGGCCCTATCAGGAGCGGGGCCTGGGCTGGCTGGCCTTCCTGCACCGCTTCGACCAAGGCGCCTGCCTGGCCGACGACATGGGCCTGGGCAAAACGATCCAGCTGCTGGCCTTCCTGCAGCACCTCAAGGCCGAAGACGAACTCAAGCGACCGGTGCTGCTGGTGGCGCCCACCTCGGTGCTCACCAACTGGAAGCGGGAAGCCAACGGCTTCACCCCCGAGCTGGGCGTGCGGGAGCACTACGGCCCGCGCCGGCCGAGCAGCCCCGAGGCCCTCAAAAAAGCCCTTAAAGGAGTTGATCTGGTGCTCACCAGCTACGGCCTGCTGCAGCGCGACAGCGAGCTGCTCGAGAGCATCGACTGGCAGGGGGTGGTTATCGACGAAGCCCAGGCGATCAAAAACCACACCGCCAAGCAGAGCCAAGCGGCCCGGGACCTGGCCCGCCCCAGCCGCGGCGGCAAAGGGGGCAGCCGCTTCCGGATTGCCCTGACGGGCACGCCGGTGGAAAACCGCGTCAGCGAGCTGTGGGCGCTGATGGATTTCCTCAACCCCAAGGTGCTCGGCGATGAGCCCTTCTTCCGCCAGCGCTACCGGCTGCCGATCGAGCGCTACGGCGACATGTCGTCGCTGCGGGATCTCAAAAGCCGGGTGGGGCCCTTCATCCTGCGGCGCCTCAAAACAGACAAGTCAATCATTTCCGACCTGCCGGAGAAGGTGGAGCTCAACGAATGGGTGGGCCTGGCTCCAGAGCAGAAGAAGCTCTACAACAAAACAGTCGACGAGAGCCTCGATGCCATCGCCCGGGCACCGCTGGGCCAGAAGCACGGCCAGGTGCTGGCCCTGCTCACCAAGCTCAAGCAGATCTGCAACCACCCGGCCCTGGCCCTCAAGGAAAACGCCGAGGCCGTGCTGGCCAGCGGCAACGGCAGCTTCAGTAGCCGCAGCGGCAAGTTGCAGCGGCTCGAAGAGATCCTCGAGGAGGTGATCGAGGCGGGCGACCGGGCGTTGCTGTTCACCCAGTTCGCCGAATGGGGGCTGCTGCTCAAGGCCCACCTGGAGCGCAAATGGCGCCAAGAGGTGCCTTTCCTTTACGGCAGCACCAGCAAAACCGAGCGCCAGGCGATGGTCGATCGCTTCCAGGACGACCCCCGCGGCCCCCAGTTGTTCTTGCTGTCACTCAAGGCCGGTGGCGTGGGCCTCAACCTCACCCGGGCCAGCCACGTCTTCCACATCGACCGCTGGTGGAACCCGGCCGTGGAAAACCAGGCCACCGACCGCGCCTATCGGATCGGCCAACAAAATCGGGTACTGGTGCACAAGTTCATCACCAGCGGCTCGGTGGAAGAAAAGATCGACCGCATGATCAAGGAGAAATCGAAGCTGGCCGCTGAGATCGTCGGCTCCGGTGAAGACTGGCTCGGCGGCTTTGATGTAGGCCAGCTCAAAGATCTAGTGGCCCTGAGCGAGGAGGATTAAGGGATGGCAGTGCCACCACCGCCGGAGCAATCGGACATCCGCTGGAAACAGCGCTTCGACAACCTCCAGCGTGCCTACCAGCGCCTGCGCTGGGCAATGGAAATCCACCAGCAGGATCCAAGCGACGAGCTAATCGGCATGGCCGTGATCAAGGCCTACGAATTCACCTTTGAACTGAGCTGGAAAACCCTCAAGGATTTCCTCGCCTACAACGGCATTGACGCCAAGCTGCCCCGCGAAGTGCTTAAACAGGCCTTTGCGACGGGTCTAGTCAGTGAAGGCCAGCTCTGGATCGACATGCTGGAGGAGCGCAACCTGATGGCCCACACCTACGACGACACCAGAGCCCGCAAAGCCGTAGATCAGATCCAGGAGCGCTATTTCAGTGGTCTGCAGCAGCTGCACGACCTACTGGCAACCAAACGGCAGGAGGCCCCATGAGTGCACCAACCACCAGCTCTGCCCCTGCCGCCATCAACCACGGCATCCCCGAGCGCACCGTGGCCGATATTCGCCGCTGTCTGCAGGAGCGCTTCCCCCAGATCCACTGGCTGAAGCTCTACGGCTCACGGGCCATGGGCAAGCATTGGGCCGGTTCCGACATCGATCTGGCCTACAGCGCCGACGCTGATTGCAGCGCTGCTCTGCGTGAGGCCCTCGACCAACTGCCCACCCCCTATCTCTTTGATGTGACGCACTGGGAATCGCTCCGCCACGCCCCCCTGCGCGAGCACATCGAACGCGTCGGCATCCCCTTCCCATGACCCTCACCCCCACCACCTACGCCAGCGCCATCAACACCCAGCTCGGCGACCAGGGCCTGGCCCAGCAGCCCTGGTGGGTGGAGCAGTGGATGGAGCTGATCAACTCCTACCGCTTCAAAAAGCGACTGGAGCGCGCCTGGGAATATGCCCGCAGCGGCAATGTCACCTCGATCCGCTTTGAGGGGCGGCGAGTGCATGCCCGCGTGCAGGGCACCGACGAGGAGCCCTACAAGGTGAAGCTCTGGCTCGACGTGCTCCACGACGACGACTGGAACTACGTGCTCGACGCCCTCACCCAGAAGGCGCGCTGGTCGGCCCAGCTGCTGGCCGGCGTCATGCCCCAGGACATCGAGCGCGCCTTCGCCGCCAGCGGCAAGCGCCTGTTTCCGTTCAAGTTGCAGGAGGTGCGCAGCGAATGCAGCTGCCCCGATAAGGCCAACCCCTGCAAACACGTCAGCGCCGTTTATTACCTGATGGGCGATCGCTTCAGCGAAGACCCCTTCGTGCTCTTCCAGATGCGCGGCCGCACCCGGGCCCAGCTGCTGGCCGACCTGGCCAAGCGGCGGCGCAAGGCACTGGCAAAACAGGCCAGACAGGCTGCAGCCAAACAGGGCTCCCAGCCGGTCGCCGCGGAGGCCCTGCAACCGGTGCATCCAGCCATCAAGGACCCAAACCGCTGGTGGCGCTACGGCGCAGCCCTCGATTCGGAACTGGTCGTGATCACACCAGCCCTGGAGGGCGACACAGGCCTCGATGCCGCCGGCCCCCTGCCCCTGGCAGAAGAACCCCGCTTCCCCGAGGCCAATCTCCACTTCCTGGAGCACCTCAAGGCCCACGGCCAGCAGCTAGCGGCCCTAGCCATGGCCAAGGCCATGGGCCCGGCCAACGGTGATGACAACTGAGCTCCTAAGTCCGCCCCCCTGGCTGACGCCGGCGGCCCAAAGCCTGGCCCTGTGCCTGCTCAGCAATTACCAGCGCGTCTTCGGCACCCCCCTGATCGCCGGCCTAGCCGCCGACGCCTCGCCCCTGCTGGTGGCCCAGGAGCTGTTTGCCGCCGAGCTGGTACTGCTGGCCCATGACGGCGCCGATCCCAGCAGCGATCCAGGGCCTCGGCTGATCTATGCCAACCGGGCGGCCCTGCGCCTGTGGCAGCGCCCCTGGGCCGAGCTGGTGGGCATGCCTTCGCGGCTCACCGCCGAGCCAGCCGAGCGGGCCAGCCGCCGCCAGTCGTTGGTGGCAGCCCAAGCCAAAGAAGCGATCGCGGGCTACAGCGGCATCCGCATCGACAGCCGCGGCCGCCGCTTCGCCATCGAAGCCGCCCGCCTCTGGACCCTGCGCGACGAGGCAGGCCAGCCCTGCGGCCAGGCCGCCTGCTTCAGCCGCTGGCACTGGTTGTAAGAGTGCTGGTTGTGAATACCGAACAGCGCCGTAAGGGCCGAACCAAAACGGGCGGTCTGCCCCCTGCCGTCGCCCAGCTGGCCGCAGCACATTGGCTGTGTCCCGGAGAACATCCGATGCTCACCCTGCACCAACACCCCTTCGAGTTACTCGAGCAACAACTGCGCGCTGCCGAGCGTCCCGCCGCCGAGCGCGTGCCGGCCGCCGAGGTGCACGAAACCGACACCGCCTATGTAATAGCCCTAGAGCTTCCCGGTGTCGATAAGACCTCGATCGACGTCAAGGCCACCGACCGCAGCCTGGTGATCAACGCCGAGCGCCGCCAGCCAAGCTCCGATGGCTCTGCCCCGGTCGCCAAACAGACCTCCTTGATCAGCGAATTCCGCTACGGCACCTGGAGCCGCAGCTTCCGCTTCCCCGGCGGCATCAACCGCGAAAGCCTGCAAGCCCAGTACCGCGATGGCCTGCTCACCGTGACGGCACCCAAGGCCCAGAACCTCACCACCGTGCAGGTGCAGGTGGAGGGCTGATCAGTAATTACTGGCCACGAGAGAAGAGACCCCCCAGGCCTGGCCCACCCGCCGGGCCTTTTTGTGGGCAGGCTTCCTACTGTTAGGTGACTTGCGGATCGATCAATGGTTGGTGCCGTCGCCACCGCAGCCCGGCTGAGCTTGCAATGCGAGCCGATCGGGCCTGACAGCACCACGATCCGCTCGCTCGACTGGGACCGCAGCCGCTTTGATATTGAGTTTGGCCTGCGCAACGGCACCACCTACAACAGCTTCCTGGTGCGGGGCGAGCGCACCGCCCTGATCGATACCAGCCACCTCAAATTTGAAGGCAGCTGGCTGCCGCTGCTGCAGGGGCTGATCGACCCCAAAGCAATCGATCACCTGATCGTTTCCCACACCGAGCCCGACCACTCGGGCCTGATCGGCCACCTGCTCGACCTCAACCCCGAGCTCGAGATCGTGGGCTCCAAGGTGGCGATCCAGTTTCTTGAGAATCAGGTGCACCGGCCCTTCAAAAGCCGGGCGGTGAAAAGCGGCGAAGAGCTCGATCTGGGCACCAACCCCACCAGTGGCGTGGCCCACCGCTTCGAGTTTCTCAGCGCTCCAAACCTGCACTGGCCCGACACGATCTTCTCCTTCGACCACGGCACCGCCATCCTCTACACCTGCGATGCCTTCGGCCTCCACTACTGCTCCGAGGAGCTGTTCGACACCGATCCGGGGGCAATCGCGCCCGACTTCCGCTTCTATTACGACTGCCTGATGGGCCCCAACGCCCGCAGCGTGCTGCAGGCGTTGAAGCGCATGGATGGCCTGCCCGAGATCAACACGGTGGCCGTGGGTCATGGGCCCCTGCTGCGCCATCACCTTGGCCTGTGGCTGGGCGACTACCGCGAGTGGAGTTCTGAGCGCAGCACGGGCGAAAACTATGCAGCCGTTTGCTATTTGAGCCAATACGGCTTCTGTGACCGGCTCAGCCGGGCGATTGCCCGCGGCATCGGCAAGGCCGGCGCCGCGGTGCAGCTGGTAGATCTGCGCGCCACCGACGCCCAGGAGCTCAGCGCCCTAATTGGTGAAGCCAGCGCCGTGGTGGTGCCCACCTGGCCAGCCCGCCCCGATGCAGACCTGCAGGCCTCGATCGGCACCCTGCTGGCGGCCCTCAAGCCCAAGCAGTGGGTGGGCAGCTACGACGCCTTCGGCGGCGACGACGAACCAATCGACACCGTGGCAAGCCAGCTGCGCAGCCTCGGCCAAAAAACCGCGTTTGAACCGTTGCGGGTGCGCCAGGTGCCCGGCGGCAACGACTATCAGCGCTGCGAGGAAGCCGGCACCGACCTAGGCCAGCTGCTCACTAAGGAGAAAACAATCGCCGCGATGAAGGCCCTCGATGCCGATCTCGACAAGGCGCTGGGGCGCCTGTCCGGGGGGTTGTATGTGGTGACAGCGCGGCAGGAGACACCGGAGGGCACGCGCAGCTCGGCGATGGTGGCCAGCTGGGTGAGCCAGGCAAGTTTCGAGCCCCCCGGCCTCACGGTGGCTGTAGCCAAAGACCGGGCCATCGAGGCGCTACTGCAGGTAGACGATCGCTTCGTGCTCAACATCCTGCGGGAGGACAACCACCAGGAGCTGCTGCGCCATTTCCTTAAGCGCTTCCCGCCCGGCGCCGACCGCTTCGCCGGCGTAAGCACCCTCGAGGGCGCCGCCACCGGCGGCCCGGTGCTCGGTGATGCCCTGGCCTACCTGGGCTGCCGCGTGGTGCAGCGCCTCGAAGGCCCCGACCACTGGATCATCTACGCCGAGGTGGAGCAGGGCAACGTGGCTGACACCGAAGCCAGCACCGCCGTGCACCACCGCAAAGTCGGGAACCACTACTGATGGCCCGCCAAGTCATCCAGCTCCCTATCGAGCCGGGGCTGATCTGCCTTAAGGGGCTGAGCCCCACCCGGCTGCGCTTCGAAGTGGAATACGGCCTGGAGCGCGGCACCACCGCCAACAGCTTCCTGTTCCAGGAGGTGCCCCTGCTGGTCCATCCCCCCGGGGCCTCCTTTGCCGAGCCCTTCCTGGCGGAGCTGGCGAAGCTGGTGCCGGCCGAGGCCCCCTTGAAGGTGGTGGTGGGTCACGTCAACCCCAATCGGGTAGCTCTGCTGCGCCAGCTGGCGGCCCGCTGGCCCAACCTGCTGCTAGTGAGCTCCAACGCCGGCGCCAAGCTGCTCGAAGAGCTTTGGAACCTGCAAAAACCGCTCGCCCCCGGCAGCGAGAAAACCCCAGAGCCGATCCCAGCGCTGCCTCGGATCGATGTGGTGAAGCAGGAGGCCAGCCGCAACCTCGTCGATGGCCACGTGCTGCGCCTGATTCCCACCCCCACCCCCCGCTGGCCCGGGGCGCTGCTGGCCTTCGAGGAGACCAGCGGCCTGCTGATGAGCGGCAAATTTTTCGCGGCCCACCTCTGCAGCGAGAGCTTCGCTGAGGCCAACCGCAGCAGCAGTGAGGAAGACCGCCGCTACTTCTACGACTGCCTGATGGCACCGATGGCGCGCCAGGTGGAGTCGGTGGTGGAGAGGCTCGAAGCACTCGACATCCGCACCATTGCCCCCGGTCACGGGCCGGCGATCAGCGAGAGCTGGCGCAGCCTGCTCAACGACTACCACCGCTGGGGCGCGGCCCAGGAGCGGGCGCGCCTATCGGTGGCACTGCTGTTCGCCAGTGCCTACGGCAACACGGCCGCCATTGCCGATGCCCTCGCCCAGGGGGTTGCCCGCACCGGCGTGAGGGTGGAGAGTATCAACTGTGAATTCACGCCACCCGAGCAGCTGCTGGCGGCGATCCGCTCCTGCGACGCGATCCTGATCGGCTCGCCCACCCTCGGCGGCCATGCCCCCACACCGATCGTCTCGGCCCTCGGCACGATGCTGGCAGAGGGCGACCGGGCCAAACCGGTGGGGGTGTTTGGCAGTTTTGGCTGGAGCGGTGAAGCCCTGGATCTGCTGGAGAGCAAGCTGCGCGATGGCGGCTTCAAGTTCGCCTTTGAACCGATCAAGGTGAAGTTCAGCCCCGATGCGGCCAGCCTCAAGGCCATCGAGGAAACCGGCACCGCCCTGGGCCGCCAACTGCAAAGCGAACAGCGCAAGGTGCAGCGCCGAAGTGCCAGTGGCGGACTCAGCGAGAGCCGCAGCAATCCAGCAGTGCAGGCCCTGGGCAGGGTGGTGGGCTCCCTGTGCGTGCTCACCACCAGCAAAGGGGAGGGCGGCAGCCGCCTCAGCAGCGCCATGGTGGCCAGCTGGGTGAGCCAGGCCAGCTTCTCGCCGCCTGGCTTCACCGTGGCCGTAGCCAAAGACCGGGCCGTGGAGGCCCTGCTGCACGTCGGCGATCGCTTTGCCCTCAATGTGCTGGCCGCAGGGCGTGAAACCGGTCCGATGAAGCAGTTTTTGCAGCCGTTTGCCCCAGGCGCTGACCGCTTCGCCGGCCTGGAGCTAGAGCACAGCCCCGCCGGCCAACCACTCCTACCGGAGGCCCTGGCCTGGCTGGACGCCACGGTGCAGCAGCGCATGGAATGCGGCGACCACTGGCTGCTGTATGCCCAGGTGAGCCAGGGAGGCGTGTTCGACGCCAGCGCCACCACGGCCGTGCACCAGCGCCGCAGCGGCGCCAACTACTGAGCGCCCCAAGGCCCGGGGCCATCAAACCACACCAAAGCCACTAACTCATAGTCGTTCCGACTTCGGTTAAGCTAAGCTCTTCATCAGCCGCAACACCTGCCCAGCCATGGATATCGCCAAGCCCAACACCAAAGCCAATCTTGAAGCCGCTTTTGGCGGCGAGAGCATGGCCAATCGCAAATACCTATTTTTCGCGGAGGTGGCCAAGCAGGTCGGCAACCCCGAACTGGCCAAGCTGTTTCGCGACACCGCTGCCCAGGAAACCGAGCACGCCTTCGCCCACTTTCGGCTGCTCCATCCCGAACTCGTCATCGACGATCCCGCCACCCTCTCCGGCGAGCAGAAGCAGGCCCTGCTGGGCCGCTGCCTGGAGCTGGCGATCGAGGGCGAAACCTACGAATACACCACCATGTATCCGGAGTTTGCCGACCAGGCCCGCACCGATCGCGATGGCGAAGCCGCAGCTGAATTTCAGGAGCAGATCGACGAATCACAGCAGCACGCCGGCATCTTCCGCACCGCCGCCAAAAACTTCGGCCTGCTCACCCCCATTGAGCAGCACCACGCCGAGCGCTACGGAATCGCCCTCGAAGCCCTGCAGGGCAAGGGGGTGGCCGGAGAGGCAGATCAGCCCGTAGCGGGCAAGTGGATCTGCAAACTTTGCTCGATGATTTACGACCCCACCGCCGGCGACCCCGATTCCGGCATCGCTCCGGGCACCCCCTTTGAAGCGATCCCCAACGACTGGCGTTGCCCGATCTGCGGAGCTAGCAAGGCCAGCTTTGTGCCCTACCGGGAGCCCCAACTACTGAGCGTTTAATACCCCAACTGGGCTGCAATTTTTGTAGCCCAGCACACCATCTCAGCCAATTGCTACACCCAGAGCCCCAGAGCAAAAACCCAGTTCCAGAAACGGGTTTCAGGGGTCTAGGCCTAGACTCGCCCAACCCTTTTGCAGGGTGTAACGGCAATCCCAAAGCAATTCAGTAAACGGCCGCAAATTTGCCGCCAGCCAGCTGCAATAGCTGCAGTTCTGACACTAGGAATGGCTAGCACCAGCACCGCTATCGCCTCAAAAGACAACCATCCCATCGGGGTGCGGGCAACGGTGCGTTATCGGGGGTTCGTGCTGATCCCCCAAGCCGATTTCACCTGGCTGGTGCGCCCTGAGCGCAGCCCCATGCATCTACTGCCGTTTCGGGCACCCGCCAGCTCCCTGGCTGACATCAAAGCCCTAGTTGATTGGCGCTTAGGCGAAGCAATTTAAGCGGCTTGAATTAGCCAACCCCAACTTCAAGCTGCCTGGGGAGGTGGCGTTGGATCGTGATGGATGTGAAAAGGCAGCACCAGGGTTGCCCAGTGATCGGGGCGCTGGGGACGGGTGCGGCGGGAGTGGCGCACGCCAAAAGGAACACGCAAAACGTTGGTGCCCTCCACCCTCAGCACCTGGCCAACTCCCGTACCAGTTCCGTCGTTGCTGCCTTTCATGGTCCCAAAAATGAATGGCTTAAAGAGCTGATTGCGACTGTTAGGAGGCATCAAGCCCGCACATCGTGCGTCATGGAGGCACTAATGAACAGTGGCAGCTGGCACCACTTGGGCCAGTTGCTGCGCTGCCAGCTCCTCCATGCTCGGGCAGGTGCACACCAGGTTGCGATCGCCGTAGGCGTTGTCGATCCGGGCCACCGCCGGCCAAAACTTAGATAGGCGCTGATCCTCACCAGCCGGAAATGCCGCTTGCTGGCGGCTATAGGGCCGATCCCAGTGCTCAGCAGTCACGGCGGCCAGGGTGTGGGGCGCTCGCTTGAGGGGGTTGTTGAGGGGATCGGCGCTGCCGGCCTCCAGCGCCGCGGCCTCCTGGCGGATCGCCACCATGGCCGCGCAGAAGCGGTCAAGCTCAGCGAGAGACTCGCTTTCGGTGGGCTCCACCATCACTGTGCCTGCCACTGGCCAGCTCACCGTGGGGGCATGGAAGCCGTAGTCCATCAGACGCTTGGCCAGATCATCGACCTCCAGGCCGCAGCTGCGCTTGAGCGGCCGCAAATCGAGGATGCACTCATGGGCCACGCGCCCGCCCATGCCTCGGTAGAGCACGGGGAAGTGGGGTTGTAGGCGCGCGGCGAGCAGGTTGGCGGCCAGCAGGGCCACCTGGCTGGCCTGGCGCAGGCCCGCGCCGCCCATCATGCGGATGTACATCCAGCTGATCGTCAGAATCGAAGCACTGCCCAGGGGTGCCGCAGCCACAGGCCCCACCCCACCGCACTCAACCCCTGCGGCACCCGGCAAGAAGGGCAGTAAATGGGATGCCACTGCAATCGGTCCCACGCCCGGGCCGCCGCCGCCGTGGGGAATGCAGAAGGTCTTGTGCAGGTTGAGGTGGCAGACATCGGCGCCGTAGAGACCCGGCTTGCACAGGCCCACCTGGGCGTTGAGGTTGGCGCCATCGAGGTACACCTGGCCGCCACGGGCGTGCACCAGCTCGCAGATGCGGCGAATAGCCGGCTCAAACACGCCGTGGGTAGAGGGATAGGTGACCATCAGCGCCGCCAGCTGCTCGGCGTGGGCAGCGGCCTTGGCCTCTAGGTCGGCGAGATCAATGTTGCCGGCCTCGTCGCAGGCCACCGCCACCACTTGCAGGCCGGCCATCACGGCGCTGGCTGGGTTTGTGCCGTGGGCGCTGGTGGGAATTAAACAAACGGTGCGATGGGCTTCCCCCCGGCTGCGGTGCCAGGCCCGGATCGCCAGCAGGCCGGCATATTCCCCCTGGGAGCCGGCATTAGGCTGCAGCGACACACCGGCAAAACCGGTGATCACCGCCAGCCAGCGCTCCAGATCACCCGCCAGCAGCTGGTATCCGGCGGCCTGCTCAGCCGGGGCGAAGGGGTGCAGCTGGCTGAAGGCAGGCCAGCTCACCGGCGCCAGCTCAGCGGCGGCATTAAGCTTCATCGTGCAGCTGCCCAGGGGGATCATCCCGTGCACCAGGGATAGATCCTTGGCTGAAAGGCGCTGGATGTAGCGCAACAGGTCGGTTTCACTGCGGTAGCGGTGGAAGACGCTCTGCTGCAGCCAGGGCTGCTGGCGCAGGGGCATGGCCGGGCCAGCAGGCGGGCTGGTGCCCAGCTCCCGCCAGTGCTCAGCGCAGCCAGCCAGCGCCCGCAGTAGCCGCTCCAGCTCCTCGGCGCTGCTCAGCTCATCAAGGCTGATGCCAACGCCATCTGCTGCCTGGTGCAAGTTGAAGCCGGCCGCCAGGGCAGCGGCCACCAGCACCTCGGCCTGATCTGGCGGCAGCGGCAGCCAGACCGTGTCAAAACCCTGGCCCGGCAACACCGGCAGAGCCAGGGCCTCCAGGCCAGCCACAAGGGCCGCGCGCAGGCTGAGCAAGCGCCGGGCGATCGCCTCCAGGCCGTCCGGGCCATGGTGCACGGCATAGAAACCGGCCATCACCGCGAGCAGCACCTGGGCGGTGCAGATGTTGCTGGTGGCCTTATCGCGGCGAATGTGTTGTTCGCGGGTCTGCAGGGCCAGGCGCAGGGCCGGCTGGCCTGCCGCATCCAGCGAGCGCCCCACCAGGCGGCCAGGGATCTGGCGCTTGAACTGCTCGCCCGTGGCAAAAAAAGCGGCATGGGGACCACCAAAACCCAGCGGCACCCCCAGGCGCTGGGCGCTGCCGACGGCGATATCAGCGCCGAGGTGGCCCACCGGCTCCAGCAGCACCTGGGCCAGGGGATCGATCGCCACAGCCGTGATCACCCCGGCCTGGCGGGCGCTAGCCAGCAGTTCGCTGGGGTCCCAGAGCCGGCCCTGGCGGCCAGGCAACTGGATCAGCAAACCAAAAGCATCTGCTGGCAGGGGGGCTGCCGCCAGCGACTCAGCCGCCACCAGCTCGAGCTGGATGCCCAGGGGCTCGGCCCGGGTTTGCAGCACCGCCAGGGTCTGGGGAAACACGGCCAGATCCACCAGAAAGCGCGTGGCACCGGGGCGCTTACAGACAGCGCTAGCCATGGCCATGGCTTCAGCGGCAGCTGTGGCCTCATCCAGTAAGGAGGCATTGGCGATCGGCAGGCCGGTGAGCTCGCTGATCAGGGTCTGAAAATTCAGCAGAGCCTCAAGCCGGCCCTGGGCAATTTCGGCCTGATAGGGGGTGTAGGCGGTATACCAGGCAGGGTTTTCAAACACCTGGCGCTGGATCAGGGCCGGCGTGGCAGTGCCGTAGTAGCCCTGGCCGATCAAGCTGCGCTGCAGCTGGTTGGCCGCAGCGATCTCGGCAAGTTCAGCCAGGGCCTGGGCCTCACTGCAGGGCTCGGGCAAACCCGCAGCCGAGGCCGCCGGATCTAGAAGCAAATCGGCGGGCACCACCTGGGCGGCCAGGGCCTCGAGGCTGGACGCTCCGAGTTCCGCCAACATCCGCTGCTGCTCAGCGGCGCTCGGACCGATGTGCCGCCCGATAAAGGAGAGGCATGGTGCGTGCGCGGCTGCCATCAGGCTCCTTGCACTTTGGCGGCGTAAGTGGCCGCATCCAGCAGGCCAGCGAGCTGGGCCGGATCAGCGGGCTGGAGCACCAGCAACCAACCCTCGCCGTAGGGATCGTTCTGCAGCTCCTCCGGGCTAGCGAGCACGGCCTCATTGCGGGCCAGCACCACACCGCTCACCGGCGCCAGCAGATCTTCCACCGCCTTCACCGATTCAACGCTGCCAAAACTGGCGCCCTGAACAAGGCTGGCGCCCACCGCTGGTAGCTCCACAAACACGATGTCGCCCAGCTGGTCGACGGCGAAGGCACTCAGGCCCAGCCGCAGCCTCTCGCCCTCAGGGCGCACGTATTCGTGGCTGTCGGCGTAGCGGCAATCACCGGGGATGGGGAGCGCCATCTCGGAGCAGCAAGGTGACGCCAGTCTGTCGGCATTGGGTTGATAACAGCGGCGAGATCCGCGTAATCAGACCTGGTGGCCTGCCTGCGCCAGTGCCACCAGGGCCCGCTCCAGGGCGATCTGGGCATGGGCGCGGTGGGTGCCGCCCTGGGCAAACAGCACGTAGGGCTCCCGCAGCGGCGCATCGGCGGAAAACTCGCTGGTGCTGCCGTCGATGAAGGTGCCGCCCGCCATCACCAGGGCACTGGCGTAGCCGGGCATGGGCGCCGGCACCGGATCGAGATAGGCGCCCACCGGTGATGCGGCCTGGAAGGCGCGGCAAACGGTTTTGAGCCGCTCGGGATCGCCAAGCCGCACCGCCTGGATTACGTCGCTGCGGGGGGCACCGGGCAGGGGCTGCACCGGGTAGCCCAGATCCGAGAACACGGCCGCCACCAGCTCGCTGCAGATCAGGGCCTCAGCCACCATCTGGGGAGCCAGGAAAAGCCCCTGGGCCAGCAGGCGGTTGAGGTCGAAGCTGGTGCCCCCCTCGCCGCCGATGCCCGGGGCCGTGAGCCGGCAGCAGGCCTGCTCCACCAGATCAGCTCGGCCGGCCACGTAACCGCCGGTGGGGGCGATGGTGCCGCCGAGGTTTTTGATCAAGGAGCCGGCAATCAGATCGGCCCCCACCGCCGTGGGCTCCTGGGCCTCCACCAGCTCGCCGTAGCAGTTGTCGACAAACACCACGCAGCCGGGCTGGAGCGCTTTCACCCGCTCGCAGAGCAGGCCGATCTGGGCCACCGACAGGGACGGCCGCCAGCTGTAGCCGCAACTGCGCTGGATCAGCACCATGCGGGTGGGCACCGCTAGGGCGTCCTCCAGACCGTCGAAATCAACCCGGCCTGCAGCGGTGAGCGCCAGCTCGGCGTAGGCGATGCCGAATTCCGCCAGGGAGCCCTGACCGCTGCCGCGGATGCCAATTACCTCTTCGAGGGTGTCGTAGGGGCGGCCGGTGAGGGCCAGCAGGCGGTCGCCGGGGCGCAGCACACCAAACAACGCCGCTGCGATGGCGTGGGTACCACTAACAAATTGCAGCCGCACGGCCGCGGCTTCCGCCTGCAGCACCCGGGCAAACACCCGATCGAGCACCTCCCGGCCCTGGTCGCCGTGGCCGTAGCCGCTCACCGAAGCGAAGTGCTGGCTGCCGAGCCGCTCGGCGGCGAAAGCCTCAAGCACCCGAGCCAGCCGCGGCTGCACCTGGCTGGTGTGGTGGGCGGCGGCAACGGCAGTGGCGGCCACGGCAGCGGCCACCCGTTCGGCGGCCTGACGGGCCAAGGCCCCCACTGCATCCGCCATCTGCCTAGCCCTCAGGGATTCCCATGTTGCCGGGCGACGCCTAGGTAGATTTCCGCCGCTGCCCAGGCGTGAATCGGGCGAGCACCACCCGGAGAGTTCTTTGGTAGTCAGCACCGATTCGGCCCAAGTTTTGGCTGCGGCCACACCCAGCGCGCTTGAGGATCAGCGCATCCGCGCTGCCGTATCCGAAAGGCGCCAACCCCTGCCGGGCCGCCAGCGCAAGTTCAAGGGTGGCACCACCAGCTTCATGCTGGCGATGCACGTAGGGGCGGTGTTTGCCCTGCTGCCGCGCTTCTGGAGCTGGCAGGCCGTGGTGGTGCTAGCGGTGCTCTATTGGACCACCGTGCTGGGGGTGACCCTGGGACTGCACCGGATGTTGACCCACCGCAGCTTCAGTGCCCCCCTGTGGCTGGAGCACATCTTGGTGCTGATGGGAGCCCTGGCCTGCCAGAGCGGCCCGATCGAATGGGTGGGACTGCACCGCCACCACCACAAGTATTCCGACCAACCCAACGACCACCACGACGCGGCCCGGGGCCTGTGGTGGGCCCACAGCGACTGGATGCTGCACGAAATCCCGGCCCTGCAACACGTGGGCCGGCTCACCGGCGACCTGCAGCGCGACCCCTTCTACCGCTGGCTAGATCGCTGGTTTCTGCTGCTGCAATTGCCCCTCGGTGCCGCCGTCTATTGGTATGGCGAGCTGGCCGGCGTCCATGGCGGCGGCCTGGGCCTGGTGCTCTGGGCGATCCCGCTGCGCCTGGTGATCGTGTATCACGTCACCTGGCTGGTGAATTCCGCCACCCACTTCTGCGGCTATCGCAACTTCAATTCCCCCGACCTTTCACGCAATTGCTGGTGGGTGGCAATCCTGAGCTTCGGCGAGGGCTGGCACAACAACCACCACGCCTTTCCCCACTCAGCGCGCCACGGCCTTCGCTGGTTTGAGTTCGACATCACCTGGCAGCACATCAAGCTGCTGCGCAGCCTTGGCTGGGCCAAGCGAGTGCGGCAAGCGAGCTACAACCCCTCCTGAGGGCTGGCTGGTGGGGCCTGGAGCTGCTGCCTAATTGCAGCTGCTAGATCCAGTTTTGCCATGGCGCCAGTAGCCGTTAAGCCCATGGCTTTGGCCTGCTGGCGCAGCAGCTCAAGAAACTGATCGGGCTCCAGCTGCGCCTCGCCCGTCGCCCCAAGCCGAGCCAGGGTGAGGCGCAGATCAGGCAGTTCACTGTCGAGCTCCGCTGCCGAAAAATCGCGCTGGCCGGCCATCACCTCGGCAAACCGCTGCCGCCGCTGCCGCTTCTCCACCGGGTAGGCAGCCAGCACCGGCTCGCGGCATAAGCGCCAAGGCCGCCCGGCCGTGAATAACTGGGCCAGGGCCGCACTCAAGGGCACCGCTTCGGCTGCATCGATCCGCAGATCAAAGGCCACCGGCGGCTGGCGCAGGCCCACAAACACCTCCAGCAGTTCGCCGGGCCCCAGCACCGGGGCGCCCTCGTCCTGCACGGGCAGGGCCGAGTTTTCCAGGGCCGCCACCAGCTCGGGGCTGTCGGCCAGGCGCTGGCGCAGGCCGTCGCCCAGGCTGCCGTCACGCACCTCGCGGGCCAGCAGCTGATTGATACGACCAAGGGCCAGGAACACCTCCGGGCCGGGGGAGGCCAGCTTGCCGTTGCGCAGCATCGAGAGCTGGGAGTTGTGGACCCGGCCCAGATCGAGTGCCTCGGCCAGGGCCGGCAACACCCGGTGCGACCAGCCGTTGCGCTCATGCCACACCTTGATCAGATGGGCGAAAGCGACCCGCCCCGATAGGAGATCTTCCCGGTATCCCACGCGATATGGATCCGTATTGCTACTATTCTACCGATCAGTACGGAGCCGGTCCGTTATGGCCGCACCAGTTAGTCCCAGCGCACCAGCCACCCAGCGCCTTGCCACCCGCAAGCCCGCCTTCATCAACAAGGGCGTTGGCGGTCAGCGCCGCGCGGAGGCCCTGCACCGGAGCTCCCAGGGTGAAGCCAGCAGCAGCCAGGCCTCGAAAACCACCCCCTGGGTCACCATCGGCTTCATGGCCGTCATCCATGTGCTGGCGGTGGTGGCCCTGCTGCCCCAGTTCTGGAGCCTGCAGGCCGTGGCCAGCTTCCTGGTGCTCTATTGGGTCACCGCCTGCCTGGGCGTGACGATCGGCTACCACCGCATGCTCAGCCACCGCGCCTTCCGGGTGCCCCAGTGGCTGGAGCGTTTCTTCGCCACCTGCGGCGCCCTCAGCTGCCAGCACGGCCCGATCGATTGGGTGGGCCTGCACCGCCACCACCACAAGTTTTCCGACACCGAGGTTGACCACCACAGCAGCCTCAAAGGCTTCTGGTGGAGCCACATGGGCTGGATGTTTGCGCCCATTCCCGCCATGGGCGCAGTCACCCGCCTCACCGGCGACCTGGCCAAGGATCCCTACTACCGCTGGCTGAACAACAACTTCCTGCTGCTGCAGATCCCCCTGGCCGCCCTGCTGTTTTGGGTCGGCACCGCCACGGGCGCTGGTGGCTGGGGCCTGGTGCTTTGGGGCATACCCTTGCGCCTGGTCGTTGTGTACCACTGCACCTGGCTGGTCAATTCAGCCACCCACCTCTGGGGTGAGGTGAGCCACGCCAGCGGCGACAACTCCAAGAACAACTGGTGGGTCGCGGCGCTCACCTTCGGCGAGGGCTGGCACAACAACCACCACGCCTATCCCCACTCGGCTCGCCACGGCTTTGGCCCCCAGATCGATCTCACCTGGCAGCACATCCGCCTGATGCGATTCCTGGGCCTGGCCAAGCACGTACGCCTGCCCTGATTTAGGGTGTTGGATCGGGTCTTGATCAATCTCCTACTTATTTGCCATGGCTAAGCGCGTTCAAGTCGTCCTCAACTCAGACGTTCTCAGCCTGGGCAAAAACGGTGATCTGGTGGAAGTAGCCCCCGGCTACGCCCGCAACTTCCTGGTTCCCACCGGCAAGGCCCAGCCCGTCACGGCAGCTGTGCTGCGCCAGGTGGAAGCCCGCCGCGCCAAGGAAGCGGAGCGCCAGGCAGCCCTCAAGGCCGAAGCGGTGGCCTTCCGCACCGCCCTCGACACGATCGGCCGCTTCACCGTCAAGAAGCAGACCGGCGGCGACGACGTGCTGTTTGGCACCGTGACCAACGGTGACGTAGCTGAGGCCATCGAAGCTGCCACCAAGAAAGAAGTAGATCGCCGCGACATAACGGTGCCCGAAATCCACCGCACCGGCTCCTACAAGGTGCTGGTGAAGCTCCACCCAGAAGTCACCGCCGAGCTCAACCTGGAAGTTGCCAGCTTCTGAGGCCCGAGCCAGCAGTTGAATGCCCAGGTATGGGGCAGCTTGTGTGTTGAACCCCCACCGGTAGGGCCAGTGGGGTGGTCAAATAACGCCGCCGGGCTCAAGATTGCTCTCCCGGCTAAGCGCCCCCCAAGATCATGGTGAGCGTTCCCCTCAACCAATCCAGCAGTCGCGAATCCCGTTCAGACGGGCGCTCGGAAGCCCGTTTTGAGGCCCTGCCGGATTCGGTGCCGCCCCAGAACCTGGAGGCAGAAGAGGCCGTGCTAGGCGGCATCCTGCTCGACCCGGACGCCATCGGCCGCATCGCAGACGTGCTGCAGCCAGAGGCCTTTTATCTCGGCGCCCACCGCGAGATCTACCGCACGGCGGTGATGTTGCATAGCCAGGGCAAACCCACCGACCTGACGGCGATGTGCGCCTGGTTGGCTGACACCGGTGCCCTGGAAAAGGTGGGCGGTCAGGGCCGGCTGGTGGAGCTGGTGGAGCGCATCACCTCGACGGCCTCGATCGACCAGGTGGCTCGCCTGGTGATGGACAAGTTTCTGCGGCGCCAGTTGATCCGCTCCGGCAATGAGGTGATCGCCCTGGGCTTTGATCAGAGCAAGCCGATGGAGCAGGTGCTCGATGAGGCTGAGCAAAAGATCTTCGCGATCAGCCAGGAGAAGCCCAGCACCGGTCTCACCCCCACCGCTGAAATCCTCACCAGCACCTTCAACGAGATCGAGAGCCGCTCACTGGGCACCGCCGTGGCCGGCATCCCCTGCAACTTCTACGACCTCGATGCCATCACCCAGGGCCTGCAGCGCAGCGACCTGATCATCGTGGCCGGCCGGCCAGCGATGGGCAAAACCTCGATCGTGCTCAACATCGCCAAAAACGTCGCCCAGCTTCACGCCCTGCCGGTGTGTGTGTTCTCCCTGGAGATGAGCAAGGAGCAGCTCACCTACCGTCTGCTTTCAATGGAGGTGGGCATCGAAAGCGGCCGGCTGCGCACCGGCCGGCTCCAGCAGGAGGAGTGGCCCCTGCTGGGTCAGGGCATCAATAGCCTGGGTCAGCTGCCCCTCTTCCTCGACGACAAGCCCAATACCGGCGTGCTGGAGATGCGCTCCCTCTGCCGCCGGCTGATGGCCGAAACCGGCAAGGAGCTGGGCCTGATCGTGATCGACTACCTGCAGCTGATGGAGGGCTCCACCCCCGACAACCGGGTGCAGGAGCTCAGCCGCATCACCCGGGGCCTCAAGGGCATGGCCCGCGAGCTCAACGTGCCGGTGATCGCCCTCTCCCAGCTGAGCCGCGGCGTCGAATCGCGCACCAACAAGCGGCCGATGCTCAGTGACCTGCGCGAATCGGGCTCAATCGAGCAGGACGCTGACCTGGTGCTGATGATCTATCGCGACGAGTACTACAACCCGGAAACCCCCGACCGGGGCATCACCGAAGTGATCGTGACCAAGCACCGCAACGGCCCGGTGGGCACGGTCAAGCTGTTGTTTGAGCCCCAGTTCACCAGGTTTCGGAACCTGGCGGCTTGAGCGGTGCCACCTACGCAAGCTCCCCTAAAAGTAGTGACGGTGCAAACCGGCGATGGCTACCCCGATCTCTGGGTGAGCCGGCTGGCTGCAATGGTGTCCAGGCAGCTGGACCAACCCCATCGCTTCATCGTCTACACCGACAGACCAGAACCGGGTCGCTTTGGCGAGCAGATCGCCAGCCATCAGCAGCTGGAGCAACAGGACCTAGAGGCCGGCAGCCTGCGGGGCTTCTTCAGCAAGCTACGCCTGTTTGATCAGGCCCTCACCGGCAGCGATCCCTTCCTGTTTCTCGACTCCACGCTGGTGATCCGGGCCGACCTAGCCCCGCTGGTGGAGCTCGGCCGCAACGCAAGCGCCAGCCTGACCGGTGTGCGCGACTGGAACTACCCGATCCTCAATTCATCGGTTCTGTGGTGCCACCCTGATGCCCACACCCAGGCCGTCTGGGACAACTGGCAGCAGGGGCGCTACGCCGGCATTGCCTTTCCGGGCGACCAGAACTTCATCTTCCACGTGTTCAACGAGCTGGCGCCGGCAGCACTTGCCTATTGGCCTGCGGAGCTGGTGCGATCCTACAAGGCCCTGCGCAAGATCGCCAGCCGCGATACCGCCGCCGCCCAAAGCCAGCTGGAAGCCTGCACCATCCTCAAATTCCACGGCCGGCCCAAGCCCGAGGAAGTGCTGCACCCCTGGCGCCATCCCCGGCGCACGATCCTGCGCCATCCACTCCAGCCCAAGCTCTGGGGCTATCTCGCCGGCGAGATCCGCAACCACTGGCACTGAAAAAGGCAGGCTTGGCTCTTAAATAAACAAATGCCGTTCAGCACCCCCGCCAGCCAGACGTGCGTCGAACCCTGCAGCGAGCACTTCGACTTGATCGTGGTGGGCGGCGGCCACGCCGGCTGTGAAGCCGCCATCACCGCCGCTCGGCTAGGGCTAAACACGGCCCTGTTTTCACTCAACCTCGATCGCATCGCCTGGCAGCCCTGCAACCCGGCGGTGGGAGGACCGGCCAAGAGCCAGCTGGTGCACGAGGTGGATGCCCTCGGCGGCGTGATCGGCCGGCTGGCCGATGCCACGGCCCTGCAGAAGCGGGTGCTCAATGCCAGCCGCGGCCCCGCTGTGTGGGCCCTACGCGCCCAAACGGATAAGCGCCAGTACGCCCGCCAGATGCTGCAGCTGCTGCAGCACACGCCAAACCTGGCCCTGCGCGAAGCGATGGTGACCGGGCTGGTGGTGGTTGGCACCCCCGGCGAGGACGCCCGCATCAGCGGCATCCGTACCTACTTCGGCAGCAGCTACGGCGCCGCCGCCGTAGTCCTCACCACCGGCACCTTCCTGGGCGGTCAGATCTGGGTGGGCAACCAGTCGATGAGCGCCGGCCGGGCAGGAGAGCAGGCCGCCGTTGGCCTCAGCGAAGCCCTCGAGGCGCTCGGCTTCCAAATGGGCCGGCTCAAAACTGGCACCCCAGCCCGGGTAGACCGGCGCAGCATCGCCCTCGACCAACTCGAAGAGCAGCCCAGCGATGCCGTAGATCGCTTCTTCTCCTTTGATCCTGCCTCCTGGGTGAGCGGCGAGCAGATGAGCTGCCACATGACCCGCACCACGGCCGCCACCCACCAGCTAATCCGCGACAACCTGCACCTCACCCCCATCTACGGCGGCTTCATCGACAGCAAGGGGCCCCGCTACTGCCCCTCTATCGAAGACAAAATCGTGCGCTTCGCCGAGAAGGAAAGCCACCAAATCTTTCTCGAGCCCGAGGGGCGCGACACGCCTGAGATCTACGTGCAGGGCTTCTCCACCGGCCTGCCAGAGCGGCTGCAGCTCGAGCTGCTGCGCACCCTGCCGGGCCTGGAGCAATGCGTGATGCTGCGGCCCGCCTACGCCGTCGACTACGACTACCTGCCCGCCACCCAACTCAAGCCATCGCTGGAAACCAAGCGGGTAGCCGGCCTGTTTTGCGCCGGCCAGCTCAACGGCACCACCGGCTATGAGGAAGCGGCGGCCCAGGGCCTGGTGGCTGGCCTCAACGCCGCTCGCCTGGTGCGCAACCAAGAGCCGGTGCACTTCCCCAGGGAGGGCAGCTACATCGGCACCATGATCGACGACCTGATCAGCAAGGATCTGCGGGAGCCCTACCGCGTACTCACCAGCCGCAGCGAATACCGGCTGGTGTTGCGGAGCGACAACGCCGACCGGCGCCTCACCCCCCTGGGGCGAGAGCTGGGCCTGATCGACGAGCGGCGCTGGGCCATCTACACCGCCAAACAACAAGCCATCAGCGCCGAAAAACAGCGTCTGGAATCGGTGCGCCTCAAGGGCAGCGATCCTGCCGCCGCCGCCGTGGAGGCCCAAACCCAAGCCCCCATCAGGGGCTCGATCACCCTGGCCGACCTGCTGCGCCGCTCCGGCTTCCACAGCAGCGATCTGGTACGCCTGGGCCTGGCGCCGGCGGATTTGCCAAGCGACGCGCGTGAGGGCGCTGAGATCGACATCAAATACAGCGGCTACCTAGCCCGTCAGCAGCAGCAGATCGACCAGGTGAAAAAGCAGGAGCACCGGGCCTTACCAGCAGACGTCGATTACGCCACCATTGCCACCCTTTCAAAGGAAGCCCGCGAAAAACTCAACTCAATCCAGCCCCTCAGCCTGGGCCAAGCCGGCCGGATTCCAGGGGTAAGTCCGGCGGACGTCACGGCCCTGCTGCTCTGGCTGGAGCTACGCAAACGCCAACACTCGTCAAGTCAGCAAAGGGCCGGTACTCTTGATCCCAATAGATAGGAGGTCACAGCAGGTGAGTCCGGTACGAGGCATACCCACCTCCCGGGCCTACTGGGAGCTCAAGGCAGAGCAGATGCTCAATCGGGTATTTGAGCCCGAAAAGCCAATTGAGGTGGAGGTCTTTGACACTCCCTCAGCATTCTCCCATCCCGGCAGCATCCCCGTAGAGCTGCATGATCTGCCGCCAGCCTCAAAAAAGCACCACCAGCCCAGCCTGCTGTTGGCAGGAGCCAGTGTGACGGTGATGGTGGTGGCAGGAATGGCCCTGGCCGTGCTCAGCCTCTGGAACCAGAGCCAGCAGGCCATTCGCCAGGAGCGCAACATGCTGCTAATCGAGCGGCTTCGCACCATGGGGCCCGGCACAACCCCAGTCCAAACAAACGAGACCGCCCAGACAGCAGCCGCTGGGTCAGCAGAAGACGGAGAACTGACCACTCCGCCTCCGAGCGAACCTTGGATGGAAGAGCTGGCAACCCTGCCAGCCAGCAGCGCCCCGGCAGCCGACGTCCTCAAAGTGCCCGTCGACAGCCGCATTTCCAGTCCAGCACCAGCCGCCACCGGCTCAGCCAGTGGCGGTGGTGGCAACGCTCCCCAGCTCGTGGGGGTGGTGCAGGTGCCGGGGCAAAGCGGCTCAGCAATCTTTCAACTAGGCAGCAGCTCTACCAGCGCCGCCGCAGGCGAGAGCATCGGCAGCAGCGGCTGGCGATTGCGCTCAGCCAGTGGCGACAGCGCGGTGATTGAGAAAGGCGCTGAACAGCGGAGGGTGAGCATTAGCAGTGGTTTTTGATCGATCGAGGGATGGATGACTGCCGAAATTGCTCAACCAAAGCAGATGGACAATCGCAACAACACAGATAAGCTTCGGCAAAGCAACCCGACAAAGTTCGCAAAAATATTACTAAGTCTGCTCAGGGGCAAAACAACCAAACCCTATTACAACGATAATACTTATTTCGTATGGGAACCCTGCACAAAATCCCACGCTGAGGTAGTTCCTGGCTACTGCAAACTTCTCCTCGATGCCGGATATAATGTATCTGTACTAATTGAACCTAGGCGGATCGACGAAGGTCTTTTCTCAAGCTTCGAGCACGAACGACTTCATATCAACCAGCTATCAAAAAGAGCCACACAGAAGTTCTTCAAGAAAAATGGATTAGCCTCTTCATCGGGAATCGTGGTGACGACTGCGGGCAAACTCACCTCCAACGCCAACTACAATCATGCACGTAGCCTATTTGCACCACTCAACCAAAACCAAAGGGTTCTACTAGTCGAGCATGACATCAAAAACGGAGCAGACTCCGGCACGCTAACACGTGACATCATCACACTAAGGAAAACAAATTACAAGAATTCTATTACAACTCCGGTCAATCCTCACTATTTTGGGGAATTTGAAGATCACCAAAAAGGAACGCGCACAATCTTTGCAACAGTTGGCGCAATTAGAGACAAACGCAGAAATAGTGAGCTGCTGATCAACACCGTTGAGGAACTTCATCAAAAGGGAGTCGTCAACTTTACCGTTCTCGTCATCGGCAAAAATAATGCCAGCACCATCCCCAGACATTTGCAGCAATATTTCCTGCTATTAGGTCGCCTAACCTTCCGGGAACTCTACAAGCAAATACAACGCTGTGATTTTCTTCTGCCATTGCTTGACCCTAACAAGCCAGCCCACAGACGCTACATCACAACCGGTACTAGCGGAACATTTCAACTGGGCCTTGGCTTTCACAAGCCAGTGGTTATAGAGCAGTCATTTGCTCCCATCAATAGCCTCAACGACAGCAATTCAATCGTCTATGATGGCAATAGCAATTTACGAATCGCAATGGAGCACGCCATTAGCATGATACCAGCACACTACGACTCGCTTCAAAAAGCCGTTGCGGAAACAGCCAGGTCAATCCATATTGAATCACTTGAAAATCTGAAGGGCCTGCTGTGAGAACTACAACAGTCCCAATCGTATTTGCATTTGATGGGCGTGTCTTGCGTCCAGCCGCCGTCGCCATCAGGAGTCTTATAGAAGTAGCGCTGAAAGAGACGACCTATCAGATTCACGTATTGCATCCCGGATTTAGCAAGAAAATAAAAGAAGCTTTCACTGAGATCACCAAGGAAACCCGCCACTCAGTCGTCTTTCATGAAGTCGATAATAAAAGGTTTGAGGGGCTACCATCGGGACGCGGAAGCTGGACCGAGGTTGTTTATTATCGATTTTTAATTCCCGAACTACTCCAGGAATGCGAGCGCGCCATTTATTCAGATATTGACGTCTACTTCAAAGATGATTTGTCGTCATTGATAGAATTGGATATGAAAGGGGCCCCAATCGGCGCGGTCGTTGGGGAAGTGAACAGCCCAACTATGAAATGCCACAACTACTTCCCCGAAAATAACTCAAAACATGTGTATATGTCAGGGTTTCTGCTCATGGATTTAGGCAAGATGCGCAAAGAAGGCCTCACCGAAATGCTCTTGAAGACAGCAAAGAGCTACGGCAGCAGGCTAAAGATGTTCGATTTAGACGCGCTGAATCTGACATGCAGCCACATTTTATCCCTGCCGTTTGAATATTGCGTATTAGAAACAATTTACGAAGCTAAGGCAGTCGTAAATGCGCCAGAATACTCCTGGCTATCAGGTCATTACTCAACCAACGACCTTGAAAGTGCTAAGCTTAACATAAAGATTATTCATTATGCAGGCCCACTAGGAAAGCCTTGGCGCAGGGCAAATCAACCAGACTACTACAAACAGGCGCTGAGAAGTGTGCCAGCAACTCTAAACAGAGTTACAATTCGGGACATTCGCAAATACTGGAGCAGTCAAGTTGCAACCGCGATTCGACGAATCATCAAGCCTCAAGAGTAAGTTAGCTTCAACATTAATTATCCGCAGTTATTGGCCCATGAAGTGGAATCTAGGACAAACAGTTATTGATCACCTAAGAGGCAAGCGAACATCAAAACACTTAAGGCTTCTGGGAGCAGTTTTTAGACGCCAAGCCTTTTCCTTTTACTCTGGTGTTAAGTTGGTGAGTGCTGTTAGCACCATGGAGGCAATAATAACTGCTTTAAGAGGCCAGAGAAGGCTTGCCTACATGCGATTTGGAGATGGCGATGTTCTAATCCTAAATGGTGGATCAGATAGCCATCAGGAAATATCTAAAGCCCTAATAAAAGATCATCGCAAAGCGTTTTCTCTTCATGGTCCAGACGTAATTAAAGCTTTGCCGCTGCATTCCAATAAGTTCGGAGCTGATGATAATATGGGGCCAGGTGAACATATGTGGGGTGATGATTTTGCGAACCAAATGCTGATGGGATCTTTTGAGTTTTTTATAGGCAGCCAAATATGGTCGCCCGTGGCAATTCACTATTGCATGGTGCATAGGCAAGACCTTGCCAAGCTGTTCTTTGCCGAGATTGGAGCCCATGAACCGATATTTGTAGGCGGAGCTCATAACGACTCGATTATACTCGAGCAACTCCTTGGCTCAAAAGCAATTATAAAAACACCTTCTAGAGATGCATATTCCGAAATAGATCGGATCTATGATGAAACTATCAGCTTAGCGAACGCCAGAGACAAGGAATTTGATGTGATAGTCTTCTCCTGCGGGATGTCTAGCCGGATATTGATAGATAGAATTCACCGCCTAGGCAAGAACATATACCTTTTTGACTTGGGAAGCGTAGTTGAAGTATTTTTGGGTGACTCTAAATGGCTTTGGGTGCAAAAGTCTGGCAAGTCACTCAGGGATTGGCAACTTTTTCTAAGGCAAGTCGTAGACGAGCGCGCCCACCTATAATAGCCAATGAGATTCATTGTGGTGATATCTACTATATTTGCTACTAGGATGGAAACAAGGTGGCCATAAGGTATGGGCTACTAAATAAAATAGTCCGATCCGATTGCAGTCTCCATGCATCTGGCATAGACCGCTGAGGTGGTGCCCCTTTAAGTGGTACAACTCCATTTATCCACAATGAACTCTGACAGTCATTTACTAGCATTAACGGACTCAATAATAAGAATTCAATCGTATGCGACGGCGAAAGCATTTTCTGCATCGCGATAGTGGCATAACTCCGTTTGCCGACTAAACACCACGTGAATGCCCCGCTCCTACGGGAGCAGGGCAACACTCTGACGATGCGACGAATGCATCCGTCAGTTCAAATCAACAGTAGTGGTCTCGCTATAGTGACGCATATGTCGTGGCCTCAAGCCAACTGATGTACTAATGGGAGAAGTGACATCTTTCCTAAAACTAGAGGCTCCCAATAAATAAAAATGATGTCAAGGGCATAATAACTAAGCATTTCCTGCACTATTGTTAGCAAGTAGATACTTATTTTTTAATCAATAGATAGTTCAAGGCATCCCGCCCAGAAATGATATAGCCATTATCGAGTAGAAGGTCGATGGGTGTTCTACCTAGATTACTGGTAACGCCCCTACCAGTCCATTCAGCTACAATAGCCCTAGGCCAGAATGTGTCACAGCAATCCTCAATAAATTTAGCCAACACCGTATACTCATACCCTTCAACATCAATCTTTAGGCACCAAGGCGTAGCCTCGCCAATAGAGTTTCTCTTTAAAAGATCAAACAATGGAATGGTATCTACTGAAACTATCGTATTTTCAGCCTTTTTGGTCCATTTACGCTGATCAATAACCACACTACTGCCACCTCTATTCCCTGCAGTATTAATCATTAGATCAATCTTTCCTTGCCTGTCCCCCACTGCCACTCTCTCCAATATAAGGCGTGGCAAAAGAGCAGGATTGAGCTCAAGATTTCTAAGAATTTTGTTCGCACTATATGAATCTGGTTCTACCAAGATGCAAACTAAGTTTTCATGGGACTTAGCCAATGCAAGGCTGTAAAAACCAAGATTAGCACCTAAGTCGACGAAATATGTGCAGTCAGAAAGTTGTTCAGCCAAAAAGCTCAGTGATTTGCGATCATAACGACATAAGGCATACATCCGGTCAAGGTATTCCCCAAGATCAAGAGAGAGAACTATACCAAGGCTACTTAGTTCTTTGCGGATGCGATCTGTCCTAATGGAGCCGCCCAAATGCAAAAATGGGTTCAGATACCAAGGAAGAAGCTTGTAAAGGATTTTAAGGTCAATTAGATTCTTCATGAGTTACAGGTGATCAGTTTTGAGCGTGAGCGATGGTTGCGTCCCTTAGCGTTCCAACAGAGGCTCCCTTGGTCTTCCAATAGCATAGGATAGGTCATGATAACTTATCGAAGGGCATTTGCATTTCAATGAGATTGAGATTTATTCAAGATTTATTAGACGACCTCAGGGGAAGAGGGTACAAACAATTCGTCAGATCAAAAGTGTACGGAAAAATATTTTCACCGATTTACAATACAGGTTATCGACTAGACCCCTCGGAGCCAAATATATACAACAAAGACGGTCTATTACTCCGGACATTCTTCATTAGAGATGTGCATTGGGCCCATTCACCCTACCATATGCAGTCAAGGTATTTCACTTGGGATAGATTTAATATCGGCTTAAAAACGCACTTCTATACGCACCAAGCCATGGTTCAGCAGGTGGGGAATCCGGATGTTCGCTATGGATTGCTCTGGGAATCTGAATCACTAGTGCCAGAAGATTATAAAATTTTTGATCGAAGAAAAGGTCTTGAAAAAGACTTTGATTTAATATTTACATTTAGCGAGGCTTTGCTAGAAAAATTACCAAACGCGAGATTTTTCCCGGGATGTGCTAGTTCCTGGTACGGGACTAACTTTGGCGGTGGTAAACTTTCAGAAACCTCATACCTAAGAAAACAAAAAAATGTTTCAATTCTAGCTTCTAATAAGACTAGGGTTCCTTTGCACAAGTTTAGGCTTGCCTTGGCCAAAAAATTAAAGCATGAAGGAGTCGCTGATACCTTTGGAACGTTTAGTTCTGGTCGATCAGTGATGATTGCAGAGACTCTAGATGACTATAGATTCTCATTCGCAATTGAGAACGATATCAAGCCCTTATTCTTTACCGAGAGGCTGACAAGTTGCTTTGCCTCGATGACGGTTCCCATTTACTTGGGGGCCAGTAAAATTGATCACTTTTTTAATCCCGATGGTATTATTTTTCTGAAGACAACAGACCTTGATAGCATTGATAAGATTCTGAAAAAGTGCACTGAACGAGAGTATGAGCGTCGTCTACCCGCAGTTCTTGACAATTTCCAGCGGGTACAGCCTTATCTCAATGCTAATGACTGGCTCTTTAAAACATACCTACGTGAGACTTTATAGCCAGCCAATGAACTCGAGACATTCTAAAATTTGTCTACTTAAGCAACTATAAGATGTCAAGGTGGCACTAGATCAATAAAAACTACAGATCAACCACTCACATTGTCTGCAAACATGTTTCGCCAACCAACCTTAACTGAGCTTCGCGACTGGTTTACAGGTCTCCTCGTGGCGGCGCCTATCATCGTGTTTCCATTTTCAAGAACACATACTGTCTTTTTCATCACTATCTTAATCTATGCATGCGTTTATTGGCGCAACTTAATTCTGCTCAGAAGTCACAGACCGTTGCTTTTAGGAATTGCTGCCATCACGGTTCCGATCTTAATCACCGGCTTGGCTTTGCCACTTCTGGGCAATGCTTGGTCATTCTTATCGTTAAAAAAACTCGGCACGGTACTGCTGGCTGGTGTCTTTGGACTGGCAACCATGATCTTGATCAAGGAACAGCCCGGCTCAATGAGAATAACCAAGTCGGCCATTAGTCTAACAGTATTATTTTGGATAGCCGATAGTGTTATTCAACTCATTTTTGGTCAAGACTTATTTGGAGTACCCCTTAATTATGGAAGGGTTAGTATATTTGCAACAAATCCGCTAGATTTTGCATACTATTTTCCCCTATTTGCCGTCTTTCCAATTATTCATTTTTATGGATTGCCTGAAAAAGCTAAATCCAAGCTCCCTGTAAAAACAATCTCGTTCTTGCTACTAATCTTTTCAATCATTGTCTCTTTTTCTGGAGGGTGTCGTAATTCCATGCTTTTGATTTGCATCGTCGCAATAGGTTGGGTTGGGATATTTGCCAGGGATACATCCTTTAGATATCGCAGGCTGCTCATTCCCATGTTTTCAGGATTACTCATCATTTTAAGCGCAGCATTTTATAATCTTAATGAAGTATTTCAGCAGCGGGCTGACCAGACAATGAAGATTGTTATTGCGCCAAGCTATCAGCAGGTGAATGAGGTTTTAACTAATAGGCTTGATATATGGCAGCCAGCAATGGAAATCATCCATAAAAATATTTTATTTGGCATTGGCCCCAATCAATTTAGGGCTACTGTTTTAAATATTTTAAAGCCAGGCAATTACTTTTATCAGAACAGCGACTTCATTACGCACTCACATCAAGTATTAATCGAGGTGTCTCTAAGCACAGGTATTATTGGCCTGGCATGCTTCCTGCTTTATTATATTTACACTGCCAGGTATTTATTTGTACATCGTGGACTTTTGGAGGACCAAAAGGGCTTTGGCTTGGCAGGAACTCTGGCATTCCTATTGATGTGGATGCCCCTTGGAACCCATTACAACGTCTACGGCTCGATGCAACTATTTTACTCCTTTTATTTTCTGGGGCTTGGCTTTGCGGTATGCCCTGAAACAACTGACAACCAGACTCGTTCTTATTGATAACTTGGCTGACTGTCATCTAGTCGGAAAGCGTGAGCTGTTTATAGAGCTGTTGAATGCAATCCGCTTCATGCTCTATTGAATGCGCCGCAACTACTGTTGATCTCGCCGCAGAAGCCATCTGGTCAAGTCGCGATGCGTCGCCCATTAAATCATTCAGGCACGCAAACAAAGCTGCTGGTTGTCCCATATCAACAGCACATCCGAAGTAAAGGTGAATGATCCATGGCCAGGCACCTGCGGTTGAAGTGACCGGTACACAACCACTGGCCATCGCCTCCAGGGGGGTCAGGCCAAAACCCTCGCGACGCGAAGCGGCCACACAGATGGAGGCGCGTTGATACCAGCGCCGGATTTCGCCCGATTCCAGATCACCCACAAACCAGATGCGCTGCTCGAGACCGGCGGCGACAATACGCTTTCTAAGGGAGTCCAGGAAGGGCTGATCGCGGCGCTGACAAAGGCCGGTGACCACACCCATCCAACCCGAATGGCGGGGCAGCAGCTGGATCAGGGCTTCCACAAACAGGTCGGTTCCCTTGCTGGGGCGAATCCGCCCGAAGCTGGCGATCACCTGCTTGCCGGCCAGGCCCACCTCCGCCAGGGCCGCCTGGCGATCGGCGGGCGGCTGAAACACCTGGCAATCCACCCCGTGAAAGATCACGGCATCACACCGCTCCAGAAATTCAGCCGAGCGCGGTGATGTGGCGATCACCGCGTCACAGTGCCGCAGCAGGTGACGGAGCCACCAGCCAGGCCGTTTCGGCGCTGCGGAGGTGAACACAACCTTCCAGGGCTGACGCAGTAGCGAGCGCAGCAGCAGCCCGATCAGAATCTCGTTGTCGCGCCGGGCATGCCAGATGCGCCAGCGACCGACCCGTGGCGCAGTCCAACCCCACCGCAGCAGCTGGGCCAGGTGCACCTCGCCTCCAGCCCCGTGGTCCAGCCCGAGGCCGCCCCAATCCCAGACCGCCACGTCGAGCTGTTGGCGCTGATGCGGCACCAGGGCCTTAACCGTGGCCGACACACCCGTGTAGCGCCGGTGCAGGTTGGTGACTACAACGTCAGGGAGCAATGGAACCGGCCCGGTCGGTTCAAGCTACCCAAGGGAGCCGCACAGGCCAGCCGCGGTTGGCCAGAATCACACCATGCCCATCGCCACCAGAAAAGCCTCCCAGAGCTCCTCTGCCCTGCTGCCCTCCCCCTGCACCCTCTGGCAGCTCAACCTCAGCGACGGCAGTACCGCCGCTGGAGATGGTCTACTGAGTGGCCCCTGGCGCCTGCTGCTACTGGGTGACGGCAGCCCCACCCGGCACCTGGAGTCGCTCACGGGCAAGCCGGTGGAAATCGAACTGATCGCCATGGCGCCTGAGCCAGCCGGCCCCGGCGCCGGCGCGCCACCGCCCCCAGAAGTCGTCGAGCTCGATGGTCCCCTGCTGCGGCGCCAGGTGTGGCTGCGCTGCGGCGACAAGACCCTGGCCTGGGCAGAGAGCTGGTGGAATCAAAGCCAGGCCGACGCCTACCTACAGCAGCGGGAGCTGCCGATCTGGCGCAGCCTGACGGCCAAGCGGGCTGAACTGTTCCGCGAGGTGGATGGCCTGGCCCTTGTTGCTGCTCCCTGGCTGGAGCAGCGCTTTGGCCTGGCGGGCCCCTTTTGGAGTCGCCACTACCGCTTCTTCCGCGGCGGCAAGGAGCTCACCGTGATTAGGGAGGTGTTCTCACCAGCCCTTGAGCACTGGCTGGGTCCAGCCAAGCTTTGTCACGATTTGCAAACTCAGTAACGGCTTGCGGCAATTCGAGATTGACGGATTGACGCGCCTAGCGCTTTCCCCAGCATGGGGCCACTTGCGCCGGGGAGCCTGGCCATGACTACAAGCCTCTGGTTGAGCCTCACCGACCTCGGCCGCATCTACGGCATATCCGCCGTGCATTGCGGCCGGCTGCTCAGCGATGCCGGCCTGCGCCAGCAGAATGGTGCCCCCAGCAGTACGGCCCTGCAACAGGGCCTGGCCTATCAACACCATCCCCATGCCAGCTGCCCCAACACCGTTTGGAACGGGGAAGGCTGCGCAACCCTGCTGCAGGAGCAGGGTCTGCGGCCCATGGCCGAGCGCAACCTGATCGACCAATGGGCAGACCTGCTCAGCGCCCTGGAGCAGGGCTCCCCCTCGATCAACACCTCCGCCGAGGAAATGGCCAGCGACCTACCTGCAAACCTGGTGACCCAGGTGAATCAGGAGCTGCGCCAGCGGGGCTGCAGGTTTCAGGTAAGACGCAAGGCTTCTGCCTGCAGGCGGGCCCGCTCCAGCAGCTCCCGCAACTGATCCTCGTCGGTGTGGCTGAGGTTGCTGCGTAGCAACTTGGCGTGGGGGGCATGGGCGCGCAGGCGCTCAATCACCCGATCTGGCGTGGCTTCCCGCACCAGCAGGCACAGGGCCGCACTGCCGCGGGGCAAGGTCTCGCCCAGCTCGCGCATGAAGCCATCGTTGATGCCAATGTCGGAAAGGGAGCCCGAGGCTGCGCCCACGCCCGCTCCCACGGCAGCACCCAGCAGGGGATTGAGAAACAACAGGCCCACCAAGGTGCCCCAAAAGCCACCGCCTAGGGCGCCAGCAGCGGTGAGGTTGATGGCCTGACGCAGGTGCACCTGGCCCTCGCTGTCGTGCTCCACCACCACCGCATCCTCTAAGGCAATCAGCTGCTCACGCTGAATGTCCACCAGCTCGCGCCGCACCTGCTCGGCTTCTTCCGCCTTCGGAAAGCCAACCACCACAAGGCTGCCCATCTTTTAAGTGCATTTGCAGCCAACCTAACCAGCTTGCCGGAGCGGGCCCTCAGCCCCCGGATTGGCGTCTGGTGGAGCGGGGCATGGCGCGGCCCGGGAGCTGGGATTGAGATGGGGGTTGGGTTTGGGGCGCACTGGGCGGCTGCCGCTGCCAACGGGGCAGGGCGAAAGCGTCATCGTCGGGCCATTCTTCCGGCTCCCTTGCTTGCCTGGGCTGAACCCGGGGCGGCTCGGCGCTGCGGCGAGAAATGGCATCAAGGCGGCGGCGAGGCCGGGCCTGGGAGCTGGGCTCAGGGCGAGCCTCCTGCCAGGGCTCGCGCCAGTCGTCCTCGTCTTCCAGGATCCAATCGAGCTTGTTTTCCACCCAACGACCCAGGCCAGCGAGCCGGCGGCCTTCACCCCGGTTGGCGCTGCGGGAGCCTGGGCGGGCGCCCGACACGCCATCTACCAGCTGGCGGCCCGCACTCACCAGGCGATCTAGGTCTTTCCAGGATTCAGGCATGGGCCCAGGCTAAGGATCCAGCTACCGACGACGACCAGCCAGCCAGCGCTCCCGGCCCATCCCCACCAAGGCAATGGTGAGACCTCCGAATTCCAGGGTCCAGAGGAAAACGCCCATGGCAGTGCCGTGCTGCCCGGACCTTAGGCCGCCTGCTCAAATCTCAACAGACAACTGGCGTGCCAGCGACCGCCGTGCAGCCGGTCGCAACAGAAGCGGCAGGCCAGACCCTGCACCCGGCGGCGGTAGGGGGCGCTGACGCCGCAGTTGGGGCAACAGGCCAGCCAGCGGGGCGCCCTGGTGCTGGTGGGCAAGGGGTAGCGGTGGCGGATGCTCACCTTGAAACCAGCCTGGGCGGCGTTGATGGCGGCCATACGGGCGCGGAAGTGGGGGCCATGGACCTCCTCGACACCCACCACCCGATCCACCCAGGCGTGGATCATTTCGTGGCAGAGGGTGCTGAGGGTGGCTTCCTGGGGCAGGGGATCAAGCAGGGGCCGCGACAGCACGATTTCGCACAGGGGGCGCCCATCGGGATGGCGTCCGCGCCGGTAGAGCCCGGCGGTGCGGCGCATGCGGCCGTCGCTCCAGCGCAGATCAACTAACCGCTGACCAGCAGGCGCCAGGCTGCCGTCAAACCATTCCCGGTCGAGCCGGTGAAACAGCGGCAGCAGAGGCTCAAGGGGCATGCCGCCGGGGGCACAGGGGCTGGGCGCATTGTGCCGAGCCCAGGCGCCAGGTCTCAAGATGCAAGGCCGTCGGTCAGACTCTGCACCTCTCAAGCGCAGCTGGAATCGAGATGGATTGGGGTATCGCCCGCGAGATCGGCACCAAGGCCCTAGCGGCCGGCGCAGGCTCCCTGCTGCTCTTCTGGACGGTGAACGCCGTGAAGCTGGTGCTCAGCGCCCGCGGCATCAACCCACTGATCAAGCAGTTCTTCACCCAGGTGGCCAGCGGCCAGGTGGACGGCGCCTACATGCTCACCACCAAGAACTACCGCTCCCACGTCAACCGGCAGCAGTTCATCCGCTTTCTGGCCGGACTGCAGCTCAACAAATACCGCAACCTCAAATCCGGCCGGCCCAGGCTTGATGAAGGCCAGCTGATCCTCACGGTGAAGCTAAAAAGCGATGGCAAAGACGAGCTGCCCCTCGACTTCACCTTCGTCAAAATCGAAGAGCAGTGGCGGGTAGATCGGATCACCAAGCTCGCCGCGGCCTGATTCAGTAGCCGTGAGCGCCGCTCCCCCCAACCAGGCCCGCGCCGGCGAACTGCGGCAGCTGCTGCAAAGGGCCGCCCACGCCTACTACGTGCTGGATGCTCCTGAAATGGAGGATTCGGTCTACGACCGGCTCTATCGGGAGCTGTTGGAGCTGGAAGCAGCCCACCCGGAGCTGATCACCCCAGACAGCCCCAGCCAGCGGGTGGGGGGCGCTCCGGCTGATGGGTTCACCAGCGTGGAGCACCGCATCGGCCTGCTCAGCCTCGACAACGCCTTCAACCCGGGCGACTTGGAATCCTGGTACGGGCGGCTGCTCAAGGTGCTCGACCGCGAGCCGACCACCCCCCTAGAGATGGTCGGGGAACTGAAGATCGACGGCAACGCCCTGGCGCTCAGCTACGAGCAGGGGCTGTTGGTGCAGGCCGCCACCCGGGGCGACGGCGAGCGGGGCGAGCAGATCACCGCCAACGTGCGCACCATCGCCTCCGTGCCCCTACGGCTGCAGCTCGAGAACCCACCTGCCTGGGTGGAAGTGCGCGGCGAAGCCCTAATCCCCGATGACACCTTTGCTGCCATCAACGCCGAGCGGGCGGCCCGCGGCGAGGCCCTGTTTGCCAACCCCCGCAACGCCTGCGCCGGCACCCTGCGCCAGCTGGATCCCAAAGTTGTGGCGGCGCGGCGGCTGGATTTCTTCGCCTACACCCTGCACCTGCCGCAAGACACGCCCCAGGGGCCCAGCAGCCAGTGGCAAAGCCTGCAATGGCTGCAGGCCGCAGGCTTCAAGGTGAACCCCAATGCCGAGCTGCTGCCGAATCTGGCGGCGGTGCAAGCCTTCTTCAGCGCCTGGGACACGGGCCGCCGAGCCCTGCCTTACGCCACCGACGGCGTGGTGGTGAAGCTCAACGACCTGCGCCTCCAGGACGCCGCCGGCTTCACCCAGAAGGCGCCTCGCTGGGCGATCGCCCTGAAATACGCCGCCGAGGAGGCGCCGAGCACCTTGCTGCGGCTGGCCTGCCAGGTGGGGCGCACTGGGGTGGTAACCCCCGTGGCCGAATTTGAGCCGGTGCCCCTGGCCGGCACCAGCGTGAGCCGGGCCACCCTGCACAACGCAGATCGCCTGGCGGAGCTGGATTTGCACGCCGGCGACACGATCGTGGTGCGCAAGGCCGGCGAGATCATCCCCGAGGTGGTGAGGGTGCTGAGCGAGCTGCGACCAGCGGGAGCCGGGCGGCTGGAGCTGCCCCAGGTGTGCCCCGAGTGCTGCTCACAGCTGGTGCGCGAGCAGGGCGAAGCGGCCACCCGCTGCGTGAATTCCAGTTGCCCGGCGATCCTGCGCGGCGCCCTGCGCCACTGGGTGAGCAAGGGGGCCCTGGATGTGGATGGCCTGGGAGCCAAGCTGATCGAGCAGCTGGTGGATCGGGGCCTGGTGGGCTCGATCGCCGACCTCTATGGCCTCGATGCGGCCCTGCTGGCCAGCCTGGAGCGCATGGGAACCAAGAGCGCCCACAACCTGGTGGTAGCCCTGGCCGCATTCAAACAGCAACCGTGGCACCGCCAGCTTTACGGCCTGGGAATCCACCACGTGGGCGAGGTCAACGCCAAAGCCCTGGCCAAGGCCTTCCCTAGTGCTGCTGAGCTAGCCGCCGCCGCCACGGAGAACCCCGAGCTGATCACCGCCGTGTTCGGCATTGGCGCTGAAATCGCCCAATCGCTGCAGCAGTGGTTTGCCACCCCCGCCAATCAACTGCTGCTGGAGGATCTGAAGCGGCTGGGCTTCTCGCTGGCAGCCGGGCCCGAGGAGCCTGGAGCTGGTTCCGAGACGCCCCTAAGCGGGCAGACCTTTGTGCTCACCGGCAGCCTGCCGTCTTTGAGCCGCAGCGCCGCCCAGGCCCTGATTGAAGCGGCCGGCGGCAAGGTGAGCGGCTCGGTGAGTAAGAAAACCAGCTACTTAGTGGCCGGAGAGGAAGCCGGCAGCAAGCTGAGCAAGGCCGAGAGCCTGGGGGTGGCGGTGCTGGATGAAGCGGGGCTGCTGGAGCTGCTCAAGATAGGAGCTGGTTAAGGCTGGAGCAAAGCGATCACCTCAGCCATAGATGCCTCCTCGTCGCCATCAAGGGTTTCCTTCACGACAATGAGCTTCCTGCAAAGCTGCACGATCTGATTTTTTAGCGGAGCATCCAGCAACGCAAGCCGTTGCGTAGCCAGTCTGAAATCATCGTGATTTGGCACAGGCTTCCAGGCCAGATCACGGGCGATTTCATCAACTTGCAGTCCTCCGCCAGTAAATCGGCCCACCAGATAGTGGGCAATCAATTCCTTTTCGCGCCGCTGCAAAACCCCATCGGCGCGTCCCACATATAAAAGAACGGCCAATTCATCTTGGTGGCTTTGATAAAGGCGATCAAGCTGTCCCTGCTGACTAGCAGCATGGCTGGCCTCAAGAAATGCGGGCAGATCATCGATCAGTTGGCCACTCTCCAAATCCAGACAGCGCTGCAGTGACTGGCTATCGAAATCCAGAAATTGCTTCAGTAGCTGACAGTGAGCTCCCAGAATTGCCTGATCGCCCTGCTTGCTAAGGCGATAGCGCTTGACGCGGATCTCGCCCCTTAAGGTTGTGCCATCCACCTGCAGGTGATCAACCTCCAGCAACAGGTTGATCGGTCGATCCGGCTGCCATTGCCCTAAATCAAATGAGGTTGGCGCAACAAAAGCTGTCTCAGCCGGAAGTTGCCCGCCTCGGGGCCGGCGGCGTGAACGCCGAGCACCCAGTAGCCACAAAAGCAAATCGATGGCCCTACCCCCAACCAGGAAAAGGTTATGGGCAAAGATTAGGGTTCAGAAATCGCTTCAGCGGGCCCCAGGGCATCACTGCCGCAGCGCACGCAAAAGCGGTGCTGGCCCGTTTGGCTGTAACCGCACTTGCCGCAGACCTGCAGCACAGGCGCCACATTGCGCCCATCGGCGACCCCATCGCTCAAATCAAGCTCGGTCACCTTCTCCAGCAGCTGGGCTTCGCTGAGCAGTCCTCCAGCCGCCAAGCTCTGCCTCATCGCCTCAACGATGAGGGCAAGCCGCTGCATGCGCTCCTCAACCCCCACCAAGTAGGCAGTGAGGGCCTCCGGCGAGCCGATCTGACTTAGATCCGGGGGCTGGGGGGCTCGATCGATAGCCAGCCAATCCCAGGCGCTGGGTTGCGGAGGTTCCATCAGCCGTGAGTGCTCTACCCAGTTAAGGCGACCAAGCGATCCACAGCTCCAGTAGGGGGCACGCCCGGCAAGATGGACCCATGGAACATCCCCAGCCGCAGGCCTACCGCTGGATCAAAACGGAGTGCGGTCGCGCCAAGTACGACCAACTGGCCACCCAGCAGGGGCAGCTGGCAAAGCTGCGGCTGGCTTGGTTTGTGCTGATCGCAGGGATCCGGGATTTGCAGCTGCTATAAAAAAATCCCGTTTGCGCACCCTGACAGTCAAAGCAGCCGGTGCACTGGCGGGGATCAGCCAACCAACCCGGATCAGAGCATTACCGGACTTTCCTTAAGGGTACAAAGTTGCAAAAACGTAGGAAAACCACTACAAACTGGCGTCCAGAAAAAGACTTATAAGAATCATTACACATTCATAGCTAAACCATAAGCAGTTCATAACTAAAAACAACGCGGTGGATTCTTAAGTAGCTAAGAATTTAATAATCCATGAAACTTCAATACATATTTACAGGATTGTTGCTCAGCATGGTTGGATTGCCTTCCTGGTCAAATGAATCCAGTCCACCTTCGAATGTCCCTAAGGTACTCGTAAACGGTGGTTTGAGATTTCAGAGCGAGGGAGGAGGGACACCCAATACCCTTAGTGGCTACATATTTGTCCCACTGTCTCAGACTGATAATGGCAATGTACTTTTTGTAGATGGATTTGCAAATCTGAATTTCGGCGGCGACTCCAGCGACGAAAGCTTTGGGGCTAGTACCCGGCTTGGATACCGCTGGCTAAACGATGATCGCTCTTGGTTGCTAGGCGCAAACGCTGGCCTGGACACCACGCCCTATCAAGGTGATTACAACTGGCAAGCTGGGCTAGGGCTTGAGGCACTCAATAAAAATGTAGAGATCAGAGCAAACGGCTATATTCCGCTGAGCAACAGCAATAAAGAAACGGGCCGCGGCTATTCCAGTGCCAATTTAAGCAATAATAGTCTTAACCTGATAGGCGCATACCAAGACTGGATTACAAGCTACGGCGGCTTTGACCTCGAAGCAGGGACGCCGGTAGCCCGTTGGGAGCAGGGAGGGCTATGGCTCTATGCAGGCTATTACTATTTGGATTCAACGGTATCAAATGGACCAGCTACTTCCGGCATCAGCGCCCGGGCGGAAGCACGCATCGCAAACAACTTTGCCGTGGGCGCCACCTATAGCTATGACGACATCTTCCAGAGTAAGGCCACCGGCTACATCCGCTACGGCAGCCAGCCTCAAACCAGAGATACCGCAGCTGAAATCTCTCGCGCAGAGATAGACCTCTTAGCTCAGCGCGGCCTTCCTGTGGAGCGTGAGATCGATGTACGAATCAGCGAAGTTCGCATCCAAGGCACCCAGATAGCCCAGAATCCCGACACCAATAATGCATGGGTTATCCGCTGTGTGGGCACCAATGCCAGCGGCAACAACTGTGAATACAACAGTCTTGCTGCTGCGGTGCGCGCCGGTAGCAGTGACGTCATCCTGGTAGCAGACGGCAATTCCACCAACCTAGGCGGAAGCAGCTTGGCGATTCCCGAGGGTGCTGTCTTGAGCAATGGAATAAATGCTCCAGTTCTTGATACTCAATACGGCAACGTCGATCTCAGTGACATCTATGGTACCGGAGATATCAACAGTAGGCCGACCATCAGCAACGGCACCCTGACGGTGGCCAGTGACAGTGCCATCGAAGGCTTCAACTTCACCAACGCCACTATTACCAATCGCAGCACCAGCAACGTCAGCATCAAAGACAATACCTTCACAGGCTCGTTTACTGGTGAAGGTGCCATCGTCTTCGATGGTGCTACCGATGTCGTGATCGCTAATAACACCATCACCAATCCTAACCTGAGCCTGCTTAAAGGCTCTTCGGTGGATACCTTTATCGGTCGTGGCATCGCGGTAAAGAATGGCGACAATATACGAATCACCGGCAACACCGTTAAAGGTGCGACCGGCGAAGGTATTTACATCGAGAACATCGGCACCAGCGCCGACAACATCATCACAGGCAACACAGTGTCGGGGATGAAGGCCAGCGAAGACTCCAACCTGGAAGCGGGTATCTTCGTTCGTAACAACAAAGACGGTTACATCGCCATCACCGGCAACACCGTGAAGGACAACAACCTCGACTCCGGAGTGGGTTTCCCCGCTGAGCGTGGCACCAACGCCACTGATGGCATTGAAGTGAATAGCTGCCGCGGCGGCGATAACCTTGGCGGCGACGCCTTCACCGATGGTGTGGCCGGCGCCTGCGCCAATAATGCCACCCTCACGGCAGTAATTAGCCAAAATATCGTAAGCAACCTCCAAGGTGGGGCCGATGGCATCGACGCCAACATCGGCGACAACGGTCGCCTGAATCTCACCGTTGATAAAAACACCGTGACGGGCGCTGGCGACGAAGGCTTCACCCTCGATGCCTTCGGTGCCAACACCCAGGCCACCGTTGTGATCACCGACAACACTCTGAAGACCTCCGGTGCCAAGGGTGCAGCCCCTGGGGAAGACGGCTCCACCGACGGCATCGCCATCACCCTGCAGGAAAATGTCTCTGACACGGACTTCACCGCTGCAGGGAACTACGACTTCACCATCACCGGCAACACCATCGTTGCCGATACCGAAAACCTTGCTGGAACCAACGAAAAACCAGAAAAAGCAGAAGGCATCAAGTTCACCGTGGCCGAGAAGCTACGCGCTGGTCGCCTCACAATTAAGGCAACGATTGCAGAGAACACTATCCAAACCCGCTCGGGTGATGGCATTGAATTCGATACCCTCACAGAGGCTGAAGGCTCCGCAAACGTTGACTACGACGTCACCATCCGGAACAACACAATCACGCAAACCAATGATGCAAAAGAAGCTGGTAGCGCAGACAAAGACAAAACCAAAGACCTGGTTAATATCTACTTTAGCGAAAACGAAGACAATCAGTTCGCAACAGATAACACTTACGTCACAGGACAGTTCACGCTCGAAAACAATACGCTCGTCACCGAGCAGGGCAATGGCAAAATCGGAGATGCCATCCAGATTGAAGGCATTGGTGCCAGCGACAAGACCAGCGTGAAGGTCACCGTCAAGAACCAGGTCCAAGACCAGGCGGTGAAGATCATCAAGGTGAACGGCCAGATCCTGGCGGACACCGTCACCAACCTGGAAATCACAAACAACACCATCACCAACCCTGAGCTGAGCCTGCTTGAAGGCTCTTCGGTGGAGACCTTCATCGGTCGTGGCATCGATGTGCGCAACAGCAACAAGGTAACGATCGAAGACAACGTGATCACCGGAGCCACTGGCGAAGGCATCTACATCGAGAACATTGGCACCAACACCGACAACATCATCACAGGCAACACAGTGTCGGGGATGAAGGCCAGCGAAGACTCCAACCTGGAAGCGGGTATCTTCGTTCGTAACAACAAAGACGGTTACATCGCCATCACCGGCAACACCGTGAAGGACAACAACCTCGACTCCGGAGTGGGTTTCCCCGCTGAGCGTGGCACCAACGCCACTGATGGCATTGAAGTGAATAGCTGCCGCGGCGGCGATAACCTTGGCGGCGACGCCTTCACCGATGGTGTGGCCGGCGCCTGCGCCAATAATGCCACCCTCACGGCAGTAATTAGCCAAAATATCGTAAGCAACCTCCAAGGTGGGGCCGATGGCATCGACGCCAACATCGGCGACAACGGTCGCCTGAATCTCACCGTTGATAAAAACACCGTGACGGGCGCTGGCGACGAAGGCTTCACCCTCGATGCCTTCGGTGCCAACACCCAGGCCACCGTTGTGATCACCGACAACACTCTGAAGACCTCCGGTGCCAAGGGTGCAGCCCCTGGGGAAGACGGCTCCACCGACGGCATCGCCATCACCCTGCAGGAAAATGTCTCTGACACGGACTTCACCGGATCTGGGGTCTACAACTTCACGATCACAGGCAACACGATCGAGGCAGACACTGACAATCTGGCCGGCACCATTGAGCGTGCCGACAAAGCGGAAGGCATCAAGTTCACCATCAATGAGGGACTCAAGAATGGCACCACCAAGGTGACTGCCTTGATCGAAGCCAACACCATCACCACCCGTATTGGTGATGGTATTGAGTTCGCGGTGAACGAGAAGGCGGGTGAGGGCGTCGTATTCGATGCCGACATCACCATTAACGACAACCGCATCATCCAAACCAATGACAACCCTGTTGGTTCCGACAACAAGGATCCGCGTGACTTGATCAAGGGCACCTTCGGCGAAGAGGCTGAAGGCTCCATCACCACAGGAATTTTCACCATCACCAACAACACGTTGACCAGTGCTGCTGGTGCTGGCGACGCCTTCGATTACGAGAGCCTCAGCACATCAGACGAAAACAGCTTCAAGTTCAAGATCGAAGCCAACAACTTCACCGCTACCGACGACAAAGATCTGAAGATCGCTGTTCCTTCTGGTTTCCTGGGGATTTTCGCGCCTGACGGAACCACAGATTTCGATGCCTATCTTGATAGTGTTAATACCGGTGCTGAAACTGAGATCACGGGATCCCCTCAAGTTTTCCGGTTCTAAGCAGCACCGGCTTTACCTGTAGACCGGAGCCCCCCTCTTCGATGGGGGCTTTTTTATTGGTTGCCTTTCACCCACATTGGTGACCTCAGTATGGCGCCGGCATGAGTGCCACACCATCTGAAAAGAAGCGGGCCGCGATGCTGACCCTGCAGAAATCCATAACCATTAATTTGGCACAATTAGAAAAGACTTGAGGTGCATTAATTGTGAGCCATTAACGCAGTCCAATAAAGACAACAATAAAGACGCTGCCATTCAAAACTGGCCAATATATCATCTCATCCAAGCAGCGCCAAGGAAGCGGATACTTTATCAGCGCCACCAATGACCGCAGAATCAAGGAAAATGGCGTACTAATTCGTAAAAGGTATATCCACATTTACTCTTTTCAAGGCTCTCTATCACTAATATCGACTACACATCTCCTACACTAATTATTAGTGCAGAGATCGGGTGACACACTTGCCACGGCAGCATTATCTAGTGACGCAATCGAGCTGCGCAGATGCATTATCAGACGCTGAGTGCAAAATTTACGGCAATAATCTTGTCGACACCATTGATAAAGGCCTTAAGCTTCGTGTTGCAAATTGCCAATTGGGATTGTCGCCCAAACAGGTGCCACTAGCATCTCAATTTACCTTTATAGCACCAATGCCAACGCTGTTACCGCCATCACAGGTACGCCTATTTTGATGAATTTTGGGCAAAGTTCGTAAAGCAAAAATAGCTCAATAATGCAAGGTCTCCTCAAACGACACGCAATAAGTGACAAAAGATTTGAACGGCAATTCCTCAGTTGGAATTAAGAAGCGAGCTCAACTCTGAGCCTCAAGCATAGTGAGCATTGGCAGTCAACTGCTGTGTCGCCAATCACATCAACGCAATCCGCGGATTAACGCGCATCGCTTTTGTTCAGGGCGACGATGTATTTGGTAGGCAACCGCCGCTACATCTTAAGGAGATATGCCACAGGCACAAACTGTTATGAAAATGTGCACCACTAGCTTGGCGGGCTTGCTATAGTCTACATCCTCCACCATTGTCACTGCCGAGTACTTGCGGGCAAACAATTAGAAAGAAATTTAAAATACATAAAGTCAACTCGGTTAGACATCGCGATCAGCGAGCGCCCGTTGCGCCGCCCTGCCAACCAACCAGACCACAAAGACAGTCGCCAACAGTCCCACGATCCGCAGGGCCCAGGTGCCGGCATCGGCCTCGCCGGAGAGCACTTCGCCGAAGCGGGCCACATCACCGGCCAGGGCCCCCAGGCCGCAAAACAAGATCGTGCCGGGCAGGATGCCGATTAAACCAATGGAGTAGTCGCGCAGGCTCACCTCACTGAGGCCGTAGGCGAAGTTGAGCAGGGAGAAGGGAAAGGCCGGCGAGAGCCGCGTCAGCAGCACCAGCTTCAGCCCCTCCCGGCTCACCGCCTGCTCGATCGCCAGCAGCTTCGGCACCGCCGCCAGGCGCCGCCTGGCCCAATTGCGCATCCAGGTGCGGCCGAGCAGAAAAGCGGCCTCGGCCCCCAGGCAGGCCCCTACAAACACGATCAAGCTGCCCCACCAGGTGCCATACAGGGCGCCAGCCAGCATCGATGCCCATACCCCCGGCAGCAACAGGGTTACCCAGAGGGCGTAAAGGGGCACAAAAGCCAGGGCACCTGCAGGGGAGCGCAGGAGGTCAAGCAACTTGGCTGTCGTCTCAGGATTCAGCCAGTCGCCAGGGGAAGACATCAATAAATGCAAGCAATGGTTGGGAGCGGCAGCTGGCCCACTGCCGGTAGCTTGACAGCTGCTTCCAATCAGCCATGGAGATCAGCCTGCTCGGTACGGGCCTGCTGGGAGCCGCGATCAGCGAGCGGCTGCTGGCCTGCGGCCACCGGCTCACGGTGTGGAACCGCAACCCCAAGCGCTGCATCCCCCTGCTGGCCCTGGGCGCCCGGGCCGCCGCCAGCCCCTCTGAGGCCGTAGCCGCCGGCGAGCTGGTGATCACCGTGCTCAACGACGGCCCCACCACCAGCTCCATTCTGCTGGAGCAGGCCGGCCTGGCCCTGGCGGGCAAGCTTGTGCTGCAAGTGGCCACGATCGCCCCTGGGGAAAGCGAGGCTTTGGCAATTGGCTTAGCTGAGCTGGGTGCCGAGCTGCTCGAGACGCCAGTGCTGGGCAGCAAGCCAGAAGCTCTCTCCGGCTGCCTACAGCTGATGGTCGGCGGCAGCGCCGCGGCCCTGGAGCGGGCCCGGCCCGTGCTCGCCCAACTGGGCGGCGAGCCCCACCACCTGGGACCGGTGGGGGCCGCCCTCACTACCAAACTGGCCCTCAATCAATTGATTGCCAGCCTCACCCATAGCTTCAGCCTCAGCCTGCACCTGGTGCAGAGGGCGGGCGTGGATGTGGAGAAATTCATGGCGATCCTGCGCGCCAGCGCCCTCTACGCCCCCACCTTCGACAAGAAGCTGGCCAAGGAACTAGCCGACGACTACGTCAACCCCAACTTCCCCACCGCCCATCTACGCAAGGACCTGCAGCTGTTTTTACTTACTGCAGCTGACGCAGGACTGAACAGCGAGGGGCTCAGCGGCCTGGCCCAGCTTCTGGAGCGATCCACCGCAGCCGGCCTAGACGACCTCGACTACAGCTCCCTGCATCGACTCACGGCAGGGAGCGACTAAGCCAGATCAGCCCAAATCCCCCAGACGCCTGCGGGCCAGGGCCGCCTGGGCTTCGGCTTCGGCCAGGTTTGCCTTGCACTCCAGCACCACCTCAGGTGGGGCCTTATCTCCAAAGTTGGGATTGGCGAGGCGGCCCGCCAGGCCCTTGATCTCCCTATCGGCCTTGGCGATGTCCTTCTCGAGGCGGCCGCGCAGGGCGTCGAGATCCACCAGGCCATCGATGGGCAATAGCACCTGCAGCTCACCACTCACGCCGGCCAGAGCCTTGGTGGCAGGGCTGGCGGCAGCGGCGACGGGATCGAGCACCTCCACCCGTTCCGCTCTGGTGAGGGCGGTGATGTCGGGGCTGGCCTCCTGCAGCAGGGCTGCCAGCTCAGCGCGGCCAGTCACAAACGACACCGGCGCGCTCTGGCTGGGCTTGAGCCCCGCCACTGCCCGCAGGTTGCGCACCACCCGAATCGCCTCGATCAGCTCGGCAAACTGGGCCTCAAGCTGGTCGTTTAGAGCGGCCTGATCAAGCACCGGCCAGCTCTGCAGGGCCAGGAAGCTGCTCTCCGGCTGGCCAGTGAGGCCGTGCCAAAGCTCCTCACTGAGGTGCGGCATCAGCGGATGCAGCATCACCAGCAACTCGCCAAGAACCTTGGCCAACACGGCGCGGGCGGTGCGCTGGTCGGCCAAAGCTGCTGGGCTTGGGTTTTCACCCGGGTTGAGCCGCCGCTTGATCAGCTCCACATACCAATCGCACACCTCGTTCCAGGCGAACTCATAAAGCCCCTTGGCCGCCTCGCCCAGGCCGTAATTGCCATAGCGCTCAGCCGTTTCGCGGTTCACCCGCGCCAGCCGCGACAGGATCCAGCGATCCGCCAGCTGCAGCGCCGCAGCATCGGGTTCGCCAAGAGCGGCGGGCGTTTCACCGTCCAGGTTCATCAAGGCGAAACGGGTGACGTTCCAGAGCTTGTTGGCGAAGTTGCGCGAGGCCTCCACCGTGGCAGAGGTGTCGGATTTGCGGTCGTAATCGAGGCGGATGTCCTGGCCGGCGCCGGCCACCTCGCGCACCAGGGCAAAGCGCAGGGCATCGGCGCCATATCGCTCAATCAGCAGCAGCGGGTCGATGCCGTTGCCAGAGGACTTGCTCATCTTGCGGTTCTGTTCATCCCGCACCAGGCCGTGGATATAAACGTCTTTGAATGGAATCCACGGGATTTCAGACCCTTCCCCCCCACTCATTAGGGCGCCGGCCATCATCGTCATCCGGGCCACCCAGAAGAAAATGATGTCGAAGCCCGTCACCAGCACGCTGGTGGGATACCAGCGCTCCAGGTCGGCAGCATCCGCATCGGGCCAGCCCAGGGTGGAGAAGGGCCAGAGGCCGCTGGAAAACCAGGTATCGAGGGCGTCGGGGTCCTGCTCCAGCACCACGGGATGGGCGTGGGTGCCGCCGCCAAATTGGGCTTCCGCCTTCGCCATGGCTTCTGACTCATCGCGGGCCACCACATAGGGCGTGTTGTCGGTAATCACACCGCCCGTTTCACTCACCACAAACCAGGCGGGGATGCGATGGCCCCACCACAGCTGACGGGAGATGCACCAGTCACGGATGTCGGTGAGCCAGTCGCGATACACCTTGTTCCAGCGCTCCGGCACGAAGCGGGGATCGGCGTTCTCGAGGGCCTCCCGGCAGCGGGCCGCCAGCGGCTCGGTTTTCACAAACCACTGGGTGGAGAGCAGGGGCTCCACCGGCACCTTGCCGCGGTCTGAGAAGGGCACGCTGTGGCGGTAGTCCTCCACACGCGCCAGGAAACCTTCCGCCTCCATGGCCGCCACCACGGCCTGACGAGCCTCGAAGCGATCCAGGCCGGCGAAGCGGCCTGCCGCTTCATTCATGCTGCCGTCCTTGGCCATCACCGTGATCAGCGGCAGGTTGTGGCGCTGGCCGATCGCGAAGTCATTGGGGTCGTGGGCGGGGGTCACCTTGACGCAGCCCGTGCCGAACTCCGGATCCACGTGGTCGTCGGCCACGATCGGGATCTCGCGCCCCACCAGCGGCAGGGTCACGGTCTGCCCCACCAGATCGGCATAGCGCGGATCCTTAGGATTCACCGCCACGGCCGTGTCACCCAGCAGGGTTTCGGGACGGGTGGTGGCCACTTCCAGGAAGCCGGCACCGCTGCTGAGCGGGTAGCGGAAATGCCAGAGGTGGCCGTCCACCTCCTTCATCTCCACCTCCAGATCGCTCACCGCCGAGCCCGAGGCGGGGCACCAATTCACCAGGTATTCACCCCGGTAGATCAGCCCCTGCTCGTGCAGGCGGTTGAAGGCCTCGATCACCGCGGCGCTGCAACCGGCATCGAGCGTGAACCGCTCCCGCCGCCAATCCACCGAGTAGCCCAGGCGGCGCAGCTGGCCCACGATCGTGCCGCCGCTCTCGGCTTTCCAGGCCCAGGCCTGCTCCAGAAAGGCTTCGCGGCCTAGGTCTTCTTTGCGTTTGCCTTGGGCTTTGAGCTGCTTTTCCAGGATCGTCTGCACGGCGATCGAGGCGTGGTCGGTACCGGGCAGGCAGAGCACGTTCTTGCCGCGCAGGCGCTGGAAGCGCACGATCGTGTCGATCAGGGCCGTGTTGAAGGCGTGGCCCATGTGCAGGCTGCCGGTGACGTTTGGCGGCGGAATCACCACGCTGAAGGGGTCGCCGGGGGCAGCGGGATCCGGGTGGAAGGCGCCGCTGCTCTCCCAAGCGTGCTGCCAGCGGCTTTCCGTGCCCGCCGGGTCGTAGGTCTTGGGCAGGGCGTCGGTCACGGCGGAGCTGGAGCTGTGGGGCCATGCTCGCAAAGAGTGCCCGCAGCGGGATGATGGTGCAACTCGTGCCATCCATGGCCCCACCCCCTGCCGCTCAGAAACCGCAACGCCGGCGCAACCGCCTGCTAGGGCTGCTGGGCGGCCTGGCCCTGCTCGCCCCCCTCGGGGGCTGCACCCTAGGCCGTGAGTTGCCCAACGTGATTTACCTGGCGATCGGAGCCAACAAAGACCAGCTCATCACCGCGGAGCTGAAAGAGCAATTTCAGGATCAACTGGTAATGGTGGGAGCGCGATTCCGCCAGATCCACCCCGACACCCATTTTCAGTTCGGCATTTACCCCGAAGATGAGATGGTGGAGGTCATGCGCCGGCGCAGCCGGAGTGGGCTCGCCCCGGATCTCCTGCTGGTGAATGGCGACACGGCCCTGCGCTTGCGACAGGCCGGCCTGGTGGATCCATTCCCCGTCCGCAAGGACCAACTGGCCATCTTCAACGAAGAAGAGGTGAGGCGGTTGCGCAGCCCGGATGGGCAACTGGCAGGCTTGCCTTTGCTGGTGCAGACCCAGTTGAGCTGCTTCAACCGCCAGCGCCTGAGCGAACCGCCGGCGACCTTGCAGGAGCTGCTCAATGCCAGTGCCAACGGTCACCCCATGGGCCTGTCGCTGGACCTCTATTACCTGTTCTGGATCGTGGGCAGCACTGGCGCCCTGCCCGCCATTGACCGAGCCGTGCTGGGCCAACCGCTCAACCCGGCCGATCGCCAGGCCCTGACGGGCTGGCTGGCCTGGCTGCAGAACGCCAGCAACCAGCAGCGGGTCACCTTCTTCCCCGACCAGCCCACCGCCGAAGCCGAATTCAAGGCCGGCCGGCTCGATTGGATCCCCTGTCGCAGCACCGTGGTGCCCCAACTGCGCCGGGTCATGGGCAGCACCCTCGGGGTCGCCCCCCTGCCGGATGGGGAGGGTCACCGGGCCAGCCCGATCAACCGGCTGCGGGTGCTGGCCCTGGGCCGCAGCTCCAGCGCAGCGGGGCGTCGCCGCGCCCTGGCCTTCAGTTTCTACAGCGTCAACCCGCTCACCCAGCGCACCCTCACCCTGGGATCCCAGACGGTCCTGCCAGCCAATCGCTTCGTCACAGTGCCAGTGCAGAGCTCCCAGGTGCTGGCCGCCATGGTGGCCGCCGCCAACCAGGGCCTGCAGGCCAACAGCCTGGTGACCCTGGTGCACACCAATGACCCTCGCATTCCCCGCCTGCAGACCCTGCTGACCGAGTTGGTGTTCGGGGAGAGCAGCCCCGAGGGCACCAGCACCGAGCTGGTCCAGATCCTGAAGGCACGCCCATGAAAGAGCTGCTGCTGGAGATCTTCGGCTGGCTGGGCTACCTGGAACGACCCACGGTGCTGTTGCAGCTGGCCCTGGTGATCTCTGTTGTGCTGCTCACCAGACGGGCCCGGCGCCGGCGCTGGCTGCTGGCGCTGCCTGTGATCACCTATACCCCCTTGGGGCTACTGACCCTAGCCGCGGCCTGCGGAGTCCTCGCTGCCCTGGGACTGCCCCAGGGGCTGGCGAGCCTGCTGGGGCTGCAATGGCTGGGCTGGTACGGCATCAGCCTGCTGCCCCAGCGGCTGCATCAACTCCAATCCCGGCTACTGCGGCCGGCCTACCTGGTGGGATCTGCCCTGCTGCTGATCCGGGAGGTGGACAACTTCAACGACATCGCCGTGATCCAACTGGGGGAGGTGCTGGGGGTGTCGGTGAGCTTCGGCAAGCTGTTCAACTCCCTGGTGGTCATCTACCTAGTACTGGTGGGCTGCGGACCACCGGCGGCGGGGGTGGCTTGGCTGATCCAGCGCAGCCTGGGCCTGAGCGACGGCAGCCGCAAAGCCATGGAATTGATGCTTCGCTACCTGGTGGTGGGCCTGGGGCTGGTGGGGGTGGCCATGCACCTGGGCATCAACAGCACCGCGCTGATCGCCGTGGCGGGTGGCCTATCGGTGGGGCTGGGCTTCGGCATCAAGGAGGTATTTTCCAACTTTGTGAGTGGCATTTGGCTGCTGTTTGAGGGATCCGTGCGTCCAGGCGAAGTGCTGATGCTCGACGGTGATCCCTGCGAAGTTCGAAGCCTTGGACTGCGTGCCACCTTGCTATGGCGTGATCGTGACAATGCAGAACTACTGATCCCCAACCAGACCTTCTTCACCGAAGCGGCCACCACCTACACCGCTAGCGACCGAATGCGCCGCAGCCAGGTATGCATTGGCGCCGCCTATCACCACAACCCAGTTGAAGTGATTGCCCTGCTCGAGGCCACAGCTCTCAAGGTGGCAAGGGTGCTTCCCCAGCCGGCCCCCAAAGCCCTACTGCTGAACTACGGCGACTCCGCTATTAATTACGCCCTGCGCTTCTGGATTGCCAACCCAATGGACAACGTCGGGATCTGCAGCGAGGTAAACCAAGCAATTTGGCAGGCCTTCCGCGAAAACAGCGTTGAGATTCCCTTCCCACAGCATGTGGAATATTCCATGCAATGGCCGCCCGAGCACCATCAAACCAATAAATTCACTTAGCGCCAGCCCTAAGGCGATCAACTGCCTTTTCCAACAATTCGATCGAGACGTCCTCTGCCGAATTTATGTCAGACAGTCCAAAGGGATTATCAATATCGTCAATCAAGCGCAACAATAGAATCACAATAAAGGAAATTACAGCAAGAAAAAATACCGACTCGGGAAGATTTTCGGCCCTCGCCATTACCAAGCCCGCGAAGAGAAGCACTGAAGCTATGTCTGCCATCCAGTAAACAAGCGGCACAAATGTGGTGTCGCGTATGGTCTGCACCCGATTAATCTTGGCAAGTATTACCGCTAAATCCTGCATAAGCCTTCCCCTCAACGTAGATGCATCACCCTTGAACTGCACCGCAGCACCCACCACCTCTGCATGGGCCTGAGTGTGGCGCGCCAGCATTTGCTCAGTACTTATCCTTTCCTTCAACCAATCCAGCAAGGACTGGCCAAGGCCAGTTACCGCGGCGAGAGCGGCAGCAATCTGAGCCTCAGGGTGATAAATCTGAATCGCCTGGATCTCGAGATTAAGCGTCTGAAGAGAGGTTGCTAATTCGGCAGGTATTTTCTCGCTTTCCTTAAAATCGGTGAGCACACCATTCAACAAAAAGCCCAATAAAAATATGGTCGAGGCGACCATAGCCGAAAACAGCTGGTTAACACTTAAACGCTCAAGGCCGAAAAAATGAACCCCAACTTTGACGCCACAAAGCACTAGGACCTGCATAAAGACGCCACGCACCTTGCGCAGACGCCTGAGTCTGGACGCTGAAAACCTAATCAGGGGCAACCTTTTAGTTTGGCGCAGTTCAGGCTTCAAGATTTATTCCATTTATATGAGAATTACAGCCCTCCCTTCCCTTCAGAGGTATTGCAGAACACAAGCCTGAGCTCGTCCAGCGCCTTGGCCCTTAAATTCTTTCAAAAGCACCACAAAACCATGGTTGAAGCCTTCTTGGAAGCAGTCCGTAGCAACGAAGATCTGCAACGCCAGCTGCGCGGCGTCACAACGGCCGCCGGCCTGGCAGAAGTCGCCGCCCAGGCTGGCCTCAACATCGAAGCCTCTGCCCTAGTGAAAGGCTTCGCCCAGCTGCTAATAGCCAGCGATGACGCTTTGGCCCTGCGCAACTTTGACAACCTCGGCTGGGATGTGGGTGAGTTGGCCTGGGCCGCCAAAACCTGGGAGCTTGCAGATCAGGCCTGAGCGAGCCGGCCCAGGTAGCTCTGATAGCTGCCGGCATTGATCCAGCCGGTAGCGATCGTTTTGGTGTGCTCCTCGCTCACCCTGCCCCGGTGGATGTGGGAGGGGCCAGCTGGAAAGATCACGAGCTTGCCCCGCTCAGCCGACTCGTGGTGATCCTGCCAATGAAACTCGGTGCCCCCCTTGGGCACGTCGTTGCAATAGAGAATCCAGGCCAGCACACGATGTACCGGCTCGGTGGCCTCGTCGCTGATTGTCCAGTCGCAGTGCCAGCGCTTGAAACCCTCACCAGGGGCGTAGCGCTGCAGGTTAAAAATCGGATTTACGAACAACTCCTGCTCCGGGCAGCACTGGCGAAAGAGGGCCCGCTCCTGCAGGTAGCGCTCCAGCCCAGCCGTGACGCCGCGCAGGATCACCTCCGCCATAGCAAAGGCCTCAGGATCGGAGTGGTCGATGGCCACCAGGCTGATATCGGTGGAAATTTTGGCGGGCTCAGTTTTACCGCCAGGGCCAAAGGCCACCCCGGGCCGCCGCAGGTCAACGCGCCGCTCATAAAAAGCCATCACCCCATCGGCGAGGGCCTCGAAGCCGGCATTGCGATAGGTAGCAAGCAGATTCATCAGGAGCACTCCTGCCAGGGAAGGGCCAGGGCCGCCTCCAACTGCTGCCAGCGCTGAGGCTCCGCCGCCACCCGCCCCAGAAGACCCAGCCGCTCCAGCGCCGCTGCCACCCGCCCATGATCCAGAGGGCCAGCGGACCCTAAGGGCAGCACCAACACCTGGGGCTCGGCGGGATCGGCCAGCACCCGCAGCTGCAAATCCTCTAGCTCGCGCTCATAAAAGATTCGCCGCATGCGCCCGGTGAGCCCGGGCCCCAGCGCCTCGGCATAGTTCTGCAGCGACTCACGCTCGCCGCTGCAGCCGCAATTGAGCGCCAGCCAGATCAGCAGCTTGGCCCAGCTATCAGGGCTCCAGAGCGGCTGAAAGCTCTCACGGTGCTGCCGCACCAACTCGCCAATGGCGAAATCAAACAGGGTTGCCTGCAGGTTGATGGCATTCATGCCTGCCATCCTGCCCAGCTGCCGGCAGACTGCACGGGCATGTAACTGCCGCACCCATGGCCCTCGACTTCAACGACCCCGATTTGGAGTTCAGCGATCTCGTGTACGCCTACCAGAGCTGGGTAATGGCGGTGATCAACGACGAAAAGCTCGGCGGCGAAGAAACCCTGCTCACCGACGAGATCGCTGACGACGCCCTCAACGCCATGCGCTTTCTGCCCGGCGAGGTGACCAGCGCCATCGAAACCAGCCTCGCCCGTGTCTACGACGTAGATGCCGACGAACTCGCCAGCCTGCTTTTTCCAGAAGGCTGACGCCCCCTGAAATGCGCGATGCCGGGTTCGAACCAGCGACATCCTGCTTGTAAGGCAGGCGCTCTACCGCTGAGCTAATCGCGCGCCATAGGCAAAATACACCCTATGGCCCAGGTCCCATTTCAACGCAAGTTGCGCTGGCAACTGGAGGCCCTCGGGGTGCGGCTGCTGCTGCTGGCGCTGCGGGGGCGCTCCCACCGCACCATGGCCCGCGGCATTGCTCAAGCCCACCGGCTAGCTAGGCCCTGGCTGCGGCGGCGCCACACCACGGCGATCGACAACCTGACGCGGGTGTATGGCGAGCAGCTCAGCCAGGGCCAGCGCGAGGCCATCGCCGCGCAGTCGATCAACAGCTTTTTTCTCTCCTGCCTCGAATCGATCATCCAACCGGTTGACGCCTCCTTGATCAGCGCCGAGGGGGAGGGGCTCGACGAGTTGTTGCGGCTGCATCGCCAGGGCAAGGGGGTGATCGTGGGATCGCTGCACCTGGGTTGCTGGGATCTGGGGCTGCGCTGGCTGAGCGAACAGCTGGACACCCCATCTGTCGTGTACCGCCCCGCCCGCAACCCCTACAGCGACGTGCTGCTCAACCGGGCCCGTCAGGCCAACAGCTACTGCCACTGGATACCCCAGGCTGATGCCAGATCGATGTTGCGCTGCCTGCACCGCGGCGGCAGCCTCGTTGTGATGACCGATCTCTATAGCCGCAGCAGCGAAGTGCAGGTCGACTTCCTCGGCCTGAGCACCAACTTCGTCAAAGGGCCAGCGGCCCTTTCGCAGAAATCGGGTTGCCCCCTATTTCCCGTGGCCCAGGTGCGGGAAGCCAACGGCCGCTTTCGGCTGATCTTTGGCGCACCGCTGTGGCCTGGCCAGGGTCCCGCCGCCCTGAGCGACCAGCTGGCCGCCGTCGCCCGCTGGCACGAACCCCTGATCCAGGCCTATCCCGAGCAGTACTACTGGATCAACCGGCGTTGGCGAACGGGCGACGGCAGTGGTGAGCGGCTGCGGCCCATCGGCCCACCCGGGCGCTGATCGATGGCCAGCGGCCGCAGCCACGACCGAGCCACCTGGCTCCTGAGCCTGCCCTTTGGGCTGCTGTGGTGGCCCTGGCTGGGGTTGGCGGGGATGAGCGTGGCCGGCCTGAGCTTTCTGCTGGGCGGCCTGCTGCTCTCCCCCGACCTCGACACCCGCTCCAACCCCACCCGCCGCTGGGGACCGTTGCGGCTGCTCTGGTGGCCCTACCGCAACCTGCTGCGCCATCGCTCCCTGCTCTCCCACAGTCCCCTACTGGGCACCAGCGGGCGCCTGGCCTATCTGGCGGCACTGCTGCTGGTGAGCTGCTTGCTGCTGCAACCCCTCGGTGGGCCGGCACCCCAGCAGCTCCTGGCCACCGCCCAAGCGCTCTGGCAGGGCCAGCGGCCGCTGCTGCTGGCCGCCTTAGTGGGCCTGGAAGCCAGCAGCTGGCTGCACCTGATCCAAGATGGCGACCCGATGCCGCGCCTGCCCCGCCTGCTGCGCCGCCACCGCCGATGAGCCTCCAAATTCCGCCGCACCTTGAGGCCCTAGCTGAGCTGATCGCCGTGGTGGCTCGCCTGCGCGACCCCGAGGGTGGCTGCCCCTGGGATCTGGCGCAAACCCACGCCTCCCTGGTGCCCTACGTGCTGGAAGAGGCTCACGAGGTGGCCGATGCGATCCGCTCCGGCGACGACCAGCACCTGGCGGAGGAACTGGGCGACCTGCTGCTGCAGGTGGTGCTCCACGCCCAGATAGCCAGCGAGGCAGGCAGCTTTGATCTGGCCCAGATCGCTGCGGGCATCAGCGCCAAGCTGGTGCGCCGCCATCCCCATGTGTTTGACGGTGGCGAGCCGGCCAGCTGGGAGGAGATCAAGGCCGCCGAGCGCCGGCAGGCCCCCTCCACCAGCCCCCTCAGCGATCGGCTGGCCGGCAAGGTGCGCGGCCAGCCAGCCCTAGCCGGCGCCATGACGATCTCCAAGCAAGCGGCCGCGGCCGGCTTCGAGTGGGATGACATGGCAGGGGTGTGGGCGAAGGTGCACGAGGAGCTCGACGAGCTCAAGGAAGCTGTGGCCTCCGGAGATCGCCACCATGCCCAGGAGGAGCTTGGCGACGTGCTGTTCACCCTGGTGAACGTGGCTCGCTGGTGCGGCATCGAACCGGAAGCCGGCCTGGCGGGCACCAACCGCCGCTTCCTCGATCGCTTCTCCCGGGTGGAGACAGCCCTAGATGGCGACCTAAAGGGCCGCAGCATCGGCGAGCTCGAAGGCCTCTGGCAGCAGGCCAAGGCCCAGATCCGCGCTGAAAACTCGCCAACGCCAGGCCCCTGAGCCTTGAGCGCAATAGCCTCACAACTTCCGTACAACCTGTACAGATTTAGGGACACCCGCCAACAGCTCAATCCTCCGCCAAAGGACGGGACCCCCGCTGCCCCTTGATCGCACCGCGCTGCTTCTTGGCCGCCAGACGCCGCTGCACTGAACCGCGGGTGGGCCGAGTCGCCCGGCGCGGCGGCGGCGGCGGCTTGATCGCCTCCAGCAGCAGCTCCACCAGGCGCCGCTGGGCCGCCACCCGGTTTTGCCATTGGGAGCGATGCTCACTGGCCGCAATCACCACACAGCCCTCCACCAGCTTTCCCTCCAGTCGCCCCAGGGCCCGGGCCTTGAGCGCCGGCGGCAGCGCCGCAGAGGCCGCCAGGTCAAACACCAGCTCCACCCGTGAATCGGTGGTGTTCACGTTTTGGCCACCGGGGCCGGAGGAGCGCGAGAAACGCCAAGCAAGCTCGGCGGCGCCGATCACCAGCGCCGGCGTCAGCCGCAGATCCGCCGTGGGGCGCAGGGGAGCCATGGATTCAGGGGAGCCAAGGATTCGGGGGAGCCAAGGATTCGGGGGAGCCAAGAAATCAGCCTGTCACGGCCAACACACCGGCGATGCGCAAGGCTGGAGAGATTGCAAATTTTGCCCATGGCCTGGATCGACGAGGTCTTCGACGGCGTTCGCTATGGCCTGGAGGGCACCGTGCTCGCCGAACAAGATTCAGCCTTCCAGAAGGTGACGATCATCGACAGCCAGCGCTACGGCAAGGGCCTACTGCTCGATGGCTGCTGGATGACGGCCGAGCGCCAGGAGCGGCACTACCACGAGGCGATCGTGCATCCGGCGCTTTGTAGCGCGGCGAGTGTCGAGAGGGTGCTGGTGATCGGCGGCGGCGATGGCGGCACCGCCCGCGAGTGCCTGCGCCACGCCGGCGTGCAGCAGCTCGACCTGGTGGAGATCGACGGCCTGGTGGTGGAGTGGAGCCAGCAGTATCTGCCCAGCATCGGCGGCGGTTGCTGGAGCGATCCCCGCTTCCACCTCACCGTGGGCGATGGCATCGCCTGGGCCGCCAATGCCGCCGACGCCAGCTACGACGTGGTGATCGTCGATGGCTCCGACCCCGCCGGCCCGGCCGAGGGGCTGTTCAACCGGGCCTTCTTCGAGCAATGCCGCCGCATCCTGCGGCCTGGCGGCGTGTTCGCCACCCAGAGCGAATCACCCGAGGCCTTTCGCCAGGTGCACATCGACACGGTGAAGCTGATCCGTGAGGTGTTCGGCTACGCCGACCCGATGTATGGCTGGGTGCCCATGTATCCGAGCGGCTGGTGGAGCTGGACGTTCGCCGCCACAGACGGCCGTCGCTATCTGCAGCCGGACCCCGCCCGAGCCGCGGCCGTCGCCTGTGGCTCGGAGATCTGGAGTCCCCGCTGGCAGCGCGGCGCCTTCGACGCCATCCCCGCCGCCATCGAGCGGGAGCTGGGCTGATGTTTGACACGGATTTATTTGACACGGATCTCTTTGACCAAGACGGCGCCATCTACATGAGCAGCCAGCGCGACCCCGCCGGCTGCCGGGTGGGTGTGTTCGGCGTGCCCTACGACGGCACCACCTCCTTCCGCCCCGGCACCCGCTTCGGCCCGGCGGCGATCCGCGAGGTGAGCAGCGGCCTGGAGAGCTACGACCCCCAGCTCGATCGCGACTTGGAGGAGCTGGCCATCGCCGACCTCGGCGCGGTGGACATCCCCTTCGGCGCCCCCGAGCCGGTGGTGGCAGCTGTGAAGGCGGCCACCGAGGCCGTGCTGGCGTTGGGTCTCAAGCCCCTAATGCTGGGCGGCGAGCACTCGATCAGCTCCGGCGCCGTGGCGGCTGTGGCGGCCCAGCATCCAGATCTGGTGCTGGTGCAGCTCGATGCCCACGCCGACCTGCGCCACGAGTGGCTGGGCGCGCAGCACAGCCACGCCTGCGCCATGCGCCGCTGCCTGGAGGTGCTGCCCAGCCAGCAGCTGCTGCAGATCGCCATCCGTAGCGGCAGCCGCGAGGAATTTTCCGAGCTGCGGCAGTCGGGCCGGCTGGTGGCGATCGAGCAGATGGCCGAGGCGCTCAAGCCCCTGCGGGGCCAGCCGATCTATCTCACGGTCGATCTCGATTGGTTTGATCCGGCGGTGATGGCCGGCACCGGCACCCCTGAGCCCGGCGGCTTCCTCTGGCGTGATTTCGCGGCCCTGGTGGAGGAGCTGCGCCACCACAACCTGGTGGCTGCGGACGTGGTGGAGCTGGCGCCGATGCTGGATACCACCGGCGTAAGCAGCGTGCTGGCCGCCAAGGTGGTGCGCAGCCTGCTGTTTCTGCTCGACCGTTAATGCCGAAAGCCGGTCAATAGCAGCAGGTGCCGCTGGTGCGCTGCTCGCGCAGGCGCTCGTGCTGCTGGCTGATCAGCAGCACCGCCAGAGTCGGGTGATTGTGCAGCAGGTTGAGGAAGCGCAAGCGATCAAGCCGCAGGATCTCAACAGGTGTACGGGCCACGGCTTCGTTGCGATAAATGCCGTCGCGCCAAAGGATGTCTTGATAGCTGAATATCTCTCCGGGGCGGTAGCAAAGCTTCTCGCCGCTCTCGCCAATCACTTCGATGATGCCGCGGCGCACCCCATAGATCGAATCGGCCCGGGAGCCCCTGGAAAACACCTTGGAGCCGGTGGGCAGGGTGAGAACCTCGCAATCCACTTGAGCCGCCATCAGCTCAAGCGGTGTAGTGATCGTCGCCGAAGCCACCATTCCCTATACCCCCTAATCGATACCAGAGTCCCTTAATACAGCTCTGCCGTCCATCACGCCTAGCTATGGCGAGCACAAAAGCCAAATAAGCCCCGAAACCAGGCCAAATTACAGATTTTCTTCAGCTTTTACCAAAAGCTGATTCAAGGCTGAGCTGCTGGTTCGGCTGAGATGGTGTCCCCCCAGCTAGAGACTCCGCACTAATCGCAGGCAGCCGCGGCGGCCGGGCTGTCCAGTGGTGGCACCACAGCTCCAGCGCCAATTCGGGATGGATCGACAACTGGCGCAGCTGACACCAGCCGAGTTCAGCGCCACTGGGTGGGGCGCAATGGCGGCAGCTGCGGCAGCAAGGGCGCTGACCCATCCAAGGGAGTGATCTGGTCTCTCAAGGTATGGACGATTGACCAAAGTGGTAGCAGATACAGCGAATCTTCCAAGTTCCTTATTGATTTCCGCAGGCCTGCATAGGATCCGGCCATGGGCTTGAAACGCACCCCCCTGTTTGAAGCCACCCAAGCAGCGGGTGGCCGGATGGTGCCCTTTGCCGGCTGGGAGATGGCCGTGCAATTTGAGGGCTTGGTGGCAGAGCACCAAGCCGTGCGGCGCCGCTGCGGCATCTTCGACATCTCCCACATGGGGGTGCTGACCCTGCGGGGCCCAGGCGCCAAGGACGCCCTGCAGGCCCTGGTGCCCACCGACCTGTTTCGGATTGGTCCCGGCGAGGCCTGCTACACAGTGCTGCTCAACGAGCGGGGCGGCATCCGCGATGACCTGATCGTTTACGACCGGGGCTGGCAGGCAGATGGCCAGTGCCACGAACTGCTGCTGGTGATCAATGCCGCCTGCGCCGCAGCCGACACCGCCTGGATTTGCAGCCAGCTAGAGCCCCTTGGCATCCGTGTTGAGGATCGCAAGGGTAATGGCGTGCTGCTGGCCCTGCAGGGCCCGGAAGCGGCCGCCCGGCTGGAGGAGTTGGCGGGTACCGACCTGAGCGGCCTGCCCCGCTTCGGCCACCGGGAGCTGAATCTGGCTGGCGCCAACGCCTTTGTGGGCCGCACTGGTTACACAGGCGAAGACGGCTTCGAACTGCTGCTGAACCGGCCAGACGGCCTGCTCCTGTGGGAGAAATTGCTGGCCAGCGGCGTCAGCCCCTGCGGCCTCGGAGCCCGCGACACCCTGCGCATGGAAGCGGCCATGCATCTCTACGGCCACGAACTGGACGAGCACACCACACCCCTGGAGGCCGGCCTGGGCTGGCTGGTGCACCTGGAAATGCCCAAAGCCTTCATGGGCCGCGAAGTGCTGGAGCGCCAGAGCGCCGCGGGAGTCCAGCGGCGCCTGGTGGGATTGAAGCTGCAGGGCCGCGCCATCGCCCGCCATGGTTATCCAGTTCTGCGGGAAGACCAGGTGATCGGCGAGGTCACCAGCGGCACCTGGTCGCCGACGCTGGGGGAAGCGATCGCCCTGGCCTACGTGCCCAGCGACGCCGCCCGGATCGGCACCGAGCTGGCGGTGGAGATCCGCGGCAAGGCCGAGCCTGCGCTGGTGGTCAAACGGCCCTTCTACCGTCGGGGCTGAGCATGGACAACATCCAGCACCAACCGATGGACGACGCCATCCAGATCAGCGGCATCCGTGGCTATGGCTACACCGGCTTCTTCGCCGAGGAGCAAAGCCTGGGCCAGTGGTTCGAGGCCGATCTGCGCATCAACCTCGATCTGGCCCGCACCGGCGACGACGATGAACTGGCCTACAGCCTCGATTACGCCCAGGTGGTGCAGCGGGTGAAACACCTGCTGGAAAACAGCCGCTTCCGCACGATCGAGCGGCTCGCAACGGTGATCGCCGAGACGGTGCTGGCCTTTGCGCCGGTGCGCGGGGTAGCGCTCCGCCTCACCAAAGTGGCGGCGCCGATCCCGGGGTTCGATGGGCGCATCGCCATCGAGATCAGCCGCAGCCGGAACGGTCAGCCCTGACGATGATGGACGCCGGGTTCCAGCAGGCCGCCATCGCTCTGGGTAGCAACCTGGGCGACTGCCGCGCAACCCTCGAGGCGGCCCTGGCGGCACTTGATGCCGATCCAGACGTGCGACTGCTGCGACGCTCCGCCTGGTACCGGAGCGCGCCGGTGGGACCTCCCCAGCCCGACTATCTCAACGGCTGCGCCGTATTGGCCGTGAGCCTGACACCCGAAGAGCTGCTGCAGCGCCTGCAAGCCACCGAAGCGCGCTTCGGCCGGGTGCGAGCCGAGCGGTGGGGCCCCCGCACCCTGGACCTGGACCTGATCCTGTTCGGCGACCTGATCCTCTCGGGCGAACGCTTACAGATCCCCCATCCGCGCCTGCAGGAGCGGAGCTTCGTTCTGGTGCCCCTGGCGGAAATTGCCCCCGACTGGATCGAACCGCACACGGGGCGCACCGTGGCGGCTCTCGCCAGCGCCCTAGGCGACGACGACAGCATGGAACGGCTGGCGGAGGGTCGCTGATGACGGGCTGGCTGGTCGTGAGCGATGTGGATCACACCCTGATCGAGTCGCCCGATCAGGCCGTCCAAGCCGGGGCGTGCCTGCGCCAGCTGCAGCGGCGCGGCATCGCCACGCTGCTAGCCAGCAGCAAGACCTTCAGCGAGATGGTGGCGCTTCACGGGAAGGGCGGCCTGCCCCCCCAGCCCTTCCTGTTCGAGAACGGCGCCGGCATTGGCTGGCCCCTCGACCGCTGGCCCCCTCAGGCAGGAGCCCCACCACGGCTGCAGCTGGGGGCCTACGGGGCCCTGGTGGAGGACGACGGGGCCGACAGGCTGGCGGTGCTGCTGCGCGACCTTCGGGCACAGACGAGCCTGCGCTTTGAGCTGCTGAGCGAACTCTCCTACGCCGAGATCGAGCGCCATCTGGGTCTGGCGGAGCCCCTGGCCCGGCTGGCGCTGCAAAGGCTGGCCTCCCTGCCCCTGCTGTGGCGGGAGGGGCAGGGAGACCTGGATCAGCTGCGGTGGCATCTGGCACCACACGGGCTGACGGCGGTGCCGGGGGGACGGCTGCTGCACATCGCCAGACCCGGCGGCAAGGGGGAGGCGCTGGAGCGGCTGCTGCCCTGGCTCGCAGCGGAGGCGGGAGCCACCGCGCCGCATCTGCTGGCCTGCGGCGACAGTGAGAATGACCGCTCGTTGCTGGAGCGCGCCGCCATCGCCCTGGTGTTCCATCCGCCAGACCAGCAACCCTTGTCGCTGGCGGCTCCCCATCCCGGGGCTGTGTTCCTGCGCCGCACCATCGTGGCCGGCGGTCCCGAGGGCTGGCTGGAGGCCGTCGAAGGGGCCCTGGCGGAATTGGAGCCAGAGCGACTGATGCGATGAGCGACTTCTTTCAGAACGGCATCATCACCACCCTGCACGACCTTGAAGGCCGCAGCGATGGGGAGCTGGAGGCAACCGTGGCCGAGCTGGCCCCCAGTACCCACCTCACCCTGGTGCTGCCCTGCCTGCACACGGAGCTGCGGGGCCCGGCCCTGGCGCCGTTCGTGCAACAGCTGGCCACCATGCCCTGGCTGCGGGAGATCGTGATCGGCCTGGACCTGGCAGATGCGGCGAACTGCCGAGAAGCCCTGGCCCTGTTCGACCAACTGCCCCAGCCCCATCACCTGATCTGGAACGACGGTCCCCGGCTGAGCGCGCTGGTGGAAGAGCTGGGGCGGCAGGGGCTGGCGCCGGCGGAGCGGGGCAAAGGCCACAACATCTGGCTCTGCCTGGGCCTGGTACAAGCCCTGGAGCGGGCCGAGGTGGTGGCCGTGCACGACTGCGATGTGGTGAACTTCACGCCGAGGATGCTGGCCCGGCTTGTGTTCCCGCTACTCCATCCCGACAGCGGCTTCGTGTTCGCCAAGGCCTGCTATCCGCGGATCAGCGGCGGGGTGATGTACGGAAGGGTGAGCCGGCTGTTCGTCACACCGCTGCTGCGGGCCCTGCAGCGCTGCCTGCCCCCCAGCCGCTATCTCGACTATCTCGACAGCTTCCGCTATCCACTTTCCGGCGAATGTGCCCTGCGGATGAACGCGGCCCGGCGGCTGCATCTGCCCTACGACTGGGGCTTGGAGATCGGCGTGCTCAGCGAACTGTTCCGGGACCACTCCACCCGTCAGTTGTGCCAGGTGGACATCGCGGCCGCCTACGACCACAAGCACCAGCCGTTCCCGGGCGGGCCTGGGGACGGGGGCGGCGGCCTGGGTCGGATGAGTCGCGACATCGCCCTGGGGCTGTTTCGCGGGCTGGCAGCCCAGGGTCAGGTGCTGGATCTGGCCCTAGTGCGCAGCCTGGTGACCGCCTATCAACGGATCGTGCTGGATCTGCTCGATTCCTATGCCGCCGATGCCGCGCTCAACGGTCTGCAGCTCGACCGCGGCGAAGAGAGCCGCGCCGTGGCCTTCTTTGCCGACTGCCTCCTGGAGGCCGGCCGGAGCTTCGTGCAGGAGGATCGGCCGGCGCCGCTCACTCCCACCTGGGACGAAGTGAGCCACCGCAGCCCCGAGATCCTGCAACGCCTGGCGGCGGCTGTGGCCGCCGATCGTGCCGACCTGTCCAGAGCCGACCCCTGACGCGGCAAGCCCAGACCTGCCCCGGCTTTCCCCGCTTCCCTCCAATGCCTTCCCCCCATCCCCGCACCCTGCTGGGTGTGATCAACCTCTCGCCCGAATCGATGGTGAGTGATTCGGTGGTGGCCGGCCCGCAGCAGCTGCTGGAGCGGGCCGCCTGGCTCAGCCAGCAGGGCTGCGCAGTGCTGGATCTGGGGGCCCGCTCGATCACCCCCACGGCCCCGATGATCGACGACGCTGAGGAGCAGCGGCGGCTACTGCCCGCCCTGAGGCTGCTGAGCGAGCGGGGCTACAGGGTGTCGGTGGACACCTGGAGCTCAGACTCCGTGCGCGCAGCCCTGGCCGCCGGCGCCAGCGACATCAACTTCACCGGCGCCAGCCTCGAGCCGCCAGCGCTGGCGGCGGTGGCGGCGGCCGGCGCCACGCTGATCCTCACCTACATGCCCTATGGCGATGCCTACCGCATGCGCGACGCCAGGCCGGTCCCGTACCGGCTGCAGGGTCTGCTCAATCACCTCGGCCCGCGAGTGGAGCAGGCCCGGGCCGCCGGGGTGCGGGAGGTGATCATCGATCCCAACCTGGGCATCATCCACCCCTCGATCGACGATGTCGGCAAGACCCAACTCCAGAACAGCGTGCTCTGGAACCTGGAAATGCTGCGGCAGCTGGGCTGCCCGATCCTGCTATATGCGGCCCGCAAACCCGAGCGGCTGGCCCGCATCCTGTTCGCCTCCAATGTGCTCTTCGCCGGAGCCGACTGGATACGCACCCACCACCCCGACCTGATCAAGGCACTGCTGGCATCGGCCACGGCGGAGGCACCATGAGCGGCCTCCCCCTGGCGGGCCGGGTGGCCCTGGTCAGCGGCGGGGCGCGGCGCACCGGCCGAGCGATCGCCATGGCCCTGGCGGCAGCCGGCGCCGATGTGGTGGTCCACCACCGGCACAGCCACACTGAGGCCCAGGCGGTAGTGGCGGAGGTAGAGGGTCTGGGCCGCCGCGGCCTGGCCCTCGCTACCGACCTGGCGGATGCCGAGGCCACCGCCGCCGCGTTCGCCATGGCGGTGGAGCGCCTGGGCCGGCTTGATGTACTCGTCAACAACGCCGCCGGCATCATCTGGAAACCGCTGCAGGCGATGAATGTGGCCGAGTGGCACCTCAGCATCGAGCAGACCTTGCACATCACCCATCACGCCTGTCGGGCAGCCCTGCCCTGGATGCGGCAGCAGGGATTCGGGCGCATCATCAACCTGATCGACGTGGATGCCGATGCGCTGCAGGCGGTGCCAATGGTCACCCCCTACAAGATCGGCAAGACCGGCGTGCTGCTGCTCACCCGCACCCTGGCGGTGACAGAGGCTCCCCATGGCATCACCGTGAATGGCGTGTCGCCCGGCACCCTGGACAACTCCGACCGCAAGCCGCCACTTGAGCAGATCCCCGCCGGCCGCTACGGCAGCGCCGAGGACGTGGCCCGGGCCGTGCTGTTCCTGGCCGATCCAGCCAGCGGCTACATCACCGGCAGCAACATCAAGGTGTCAGGCGGTTACTTGATCTGAGCTCATAGGCGACTGCAGCTGCGCATATCGACTAGGCATATCCACATTCAGATAGTGCTGGATCAGAATGCGGGTGTAGCTATTGAGCGGATAATCGAAGGCCTGGCTCGGGGTCACCCAGGCCCATTCAGCGATCTCATGATTGGGCCTTACTGTGGTCGCGCCTGCGCTGGCAAAGTAGTTGATCAGCAAGAAATGCACGGGGCGGTGAAACTGAGGATCCTCAACCGCCTCCTGGAGCAGAGCGAACTGAAGGCCATCCAGCTCCAGGCCCACCTCCTCCCGCAGCTCCCGCCTGAGGGCCTGATCGAGGTTTTCGCCCCATTCAACCTTGCCGCCCGGCACGCCCCAGCTGCCACGCCACTTGTGGGTGCGCACAATCAACACGCGCCGGCAGGGCCCCACTACCAGGGCGCCCACGGTGGCGATCGGGTAAACCATCGGCGATGAGAATGCTGCCCGCAGACTCTGGGCCCTACCGAGCCGACCCGGCAAGGGCCTGGCTGCCACGCGACCGCCGGCAGCAAAGCCTGTCCTAGGGGCAGTGCCCTGGAGGGGAGAGGTCGGGCTGATGTCGGCTGTTCTGCTGGCCACATGGTTCCGCAGCCAACCGTCCCAAGGTCAACCGTCCAGCGTCCGATTGGTCCGTGAACACCGGATGGACTGGGAACAGCTGGCCAACGAGCAAGACCACCGTGGGCCGTGATCCTGGGACGTCATGAATGAGAAAAGGGTTTCGAAGTTTGGTCAGCCAAAACCGCGAGAATCCAAGAAGACCAGGCGCCCCGGGCGGACAGAATTCAGTGACCCTATGGACGGGCGACCGGTGCGGCGACTGAGCGCGACAGGATGATCAAGATTGTTACCAGAATCAACATGATCAGGATCATCCAGCCCATGCCATGCAGCACGCTCATGATCGCCTCAAGCGTAGGTGCGGCGTTCTTGCCCAGGATGCTCGTCAGTTGATCCCGGGGGATGCCGTAACCATTCTGCAGCACCTGCCGGCCATGGCCGCTGGCCACCATCCTGGTTATGGTTTCGGATAAAACATCTGGCAGTGCCAGGGGCAGCAATTGCTCTCCCAGCGACTTGCGGAAACCGGCGGTCAGCACATTCAGCGCCAACGCTGACCCCAGCGACCAAGCGGAAGTGGCGAGAACATGCCGGACGGCCTCCAGGTTGGCCAGCAGGGGCTTGGCGGTCATAGCGGTGACCATGGAGGTGAGCCCCACGCGCACAATGGTGAGCGAGAAGGCGAAGGACGCTGTCACCGCCGCGATGAGTGCAATCGGCACCTGCACAGGGGCCAGAACGAAGCTGATGGGCAGGATCAGGCAGCCGAGGATGCCGATCACGAGGGTTCGGCCCATCCCGAACCGAGGGATGGCGAAGGCACAGCCGAAGGACGCAAGGATCGCCGCCAGGCTGGCGGGTGTCATCCAGGCGGAGATGTCGGCCAGATCGAGCTGGTAGCGAATCGCCAGGAATCGCTCGGCGCAGTAGCGGTAATCCATCGAAAACAGCAACGCCAGGGCAATCAGCAGCAGCAGCAGGCACCGGACGCCAAGAAACCGGAATCCTGCCGCAATGACGCTGGAACGTCGCCAGGCCCTGGCGGTAACCAAGGCAAAACCAGCCGCCAACGCGATCGCCGCCGGCACCCATCCAGCATTAAAGGCGTAGAGAATCGGCAGGGTGCTGATCAGAGTGGCGAATCCTCCCGCGGCCAGCAGCCCCATCCAGGGGATGGTGGAGGCCTGGAGTTCCGGACCGGCGGCTGGGAGCGGATCGGGACGAACTAACAGACGCAGTAAAAAAAGCGCCAGGCCAAACATGATGGCCCAGAACAACCCCACTACCGTGGCGCCGTGGTCGATGCGGACCAGTATCCAGCTGTTGATAATCGGCGAGCCCACGAAGGCGAGGCTGGTGGCCAACGTGTTGGCCGACACCAGCGACGCGACCTGGCCATCATCCTCAGCACCACCGAGAAGCATTCCGTAGGAGGAGACCCGCACACCCGCATCGGCGCAGCCCATCAACACCAGCCCCAGCGCGAGGGCCAGCACACCGGCATGGATTGCCAGCAGCAAGCTGCCGGCAATCCATAACAGCAGGCTGAGCGACAGGCAGCCTCTGGAGCCGAATCGACGACACAGCGAACCGGCGCAAAACACGATCAACAGACCACTGGAAATCGCTGTGCAACGCAGCAGATTCACCTGCATCGGTGAGATCCCGAGCTGCTCGCGCAGATCCAGCAGCACGAACGAGATGCCTGTGACCGCAAAGGTGCTCAGTAAAGTGGCTAAAAGGCTGATTACAATGGGGGCTAGCGACGGCCAGCCATTAAGAGGTCTCAGCCGCCAGACCATAGTTTTTCCTCTGTAGGGCGATCATCCCAACGATATGCAGGTCCGCCAAGCCCTCCGAGCCAGCCACACCGGGTCGCCCAGGCTTGCGGAAACCAACCCCCTGGCCAACGTACAAACTGATCTGGTGAAACTCGTGACATAGCTGGAAGTGGAAACCCACGGCAGGAACGAGGCAGCTCTTGTTGGGAGGCGGCCCTTCCATGGGTTGGCCAGCAGCGAGACCAGACCCTCAAAATAATTTTTTACCGCATCCGAAATCTAAAAAGGCGCTGCGAATCTTGATATGACGGAGGCAACGACATCCTTGAACATGGTTCTACTGCTGGTTAGTTGTCCAGCGGCGTCGCCCACATTGCCCTGAATCTCCTAGTTGAGCGCATTGCCGATGCGCAGGCTGGCATCCCTTGCTAGTCAACATGGCAGAGACGCTCCACAAGCCGCCGTGAGAAAATCTCCTTACCGCTTGCTTTCTCCCCATGCGCAGCCACGGATGCGGCGACCTGCGTCACGACGCCAGCGGCCAGACCGTGCAGCTCTGCGGCTGGGTAGACCGTTGCCGTGACCACGGCGGCGTGATTTTTGTCGACCTGCGCGACAGCAGCGGCAGCGTGCAGATCACCGTCGATCCCGACAATGGCGCCGAGATGTTCGCCATAGCGGAGCACCTGCGCAACGAAACGGTGATTCAGGTGGCAGGCAAGGTGCGGGAGCGACCCGCCGATGCCATCAACGACCGACTGGCCACCGGCCGCATCGAAGTGCTGGCCAGTGCCATCACCGTGCTCAACGCCGTTAAAGGCAACCTGCCCTTCCCCGTGTCGGTGCACGACGAGGAGAACACCCGCGAGGAGCTGCGGCTGCGCCACCGCTACCTCGACCTGCGCCGCGAGCGCATGAACAGCAACCTGCGCCTGCGCCACCGCACCGTGCAGGCGATGCGCCGCTTCCTGGAAGACGCCGGCTTCATCGAGGTGGAAACCCCGGTGCTCACCCGCTCCACCCCCGAGGGCGCCCGCGACTACCTGGTGCCCAGCCGTGTCTGCGGCGGCGAGTGGTTTGCGCTGCCCCAGTCGCCCCAACTGTTTAAGCAGCTGCTGATGGTGGGCGGCCTGGAGCGCTACTACCAGGTGGCTCGCTGCTTCCGCGACGAAGATCTGCGCGCCGATCGCCAGCCGGAATTCACCCAGCTGGACATCGAGATGAGCTTCATGGGCCAGGAGCAGATCCTGGAGCTCAACGAGGCCCTGATCGCCTCGATCTGGAAGGCCGTGAAAGGGGTGGAGCTGCCTCGGCCGTTCCCGCGGCTCAGCTGGCATGAGGCCATGGCCCGCTACGGCACCGACCGGCCCGACACCCGCTACGGCCTGGAGCTCACCGACGTGAGCGACCTGGTGGCCGGCATGGGCTTCAAGGTGTTCAGCGGCGCAGTGGCTGCCGGCGGCTCGGTGAAGTGCATCGCCGTGCCTGGTGGCAACGACGCCATCAGCAACGTGCGCATCAAGCCCGGCGGTGATGTGTTTAGCGAAGCCCAAAAGGCTGGGGCAGGCGGCCTGGCCTTTATCCGGGTGCGCGAGGGCGGCGAGATCGACACGATCGGCGCCATCAAGGAAAACCTCTCTGAGGCCACGAAGGCGGAACTGCTGGAGCGCACCGGTGCTACCCCCGGCACCCTGCTGCTGTTCGGCGCCGGCGACACCGCCACGGCGAATAAGGCCCTCGATCGGGTGCGCCAGTTTCTGGCCCGCGAGCTTGGCCTGGTGCCGGCCGACCGTGACAACGACCAGTGGAATTTCCTCTGGGTGGTGGATTTCCCAATGTTCGAGTTAAACGCCGGCGAAAACCGCCTCGAAGCCCTGCACCACCCCTTCTGCGCCCCCAACGCAGACGACCTCGGCAACGACCCAGCCGCCTGGGCCACCACCCTGCCCACGGCTCGCGCCCAGGCCTACGACCTGGTGCTCAACGGCCTGGAGCTGGGCGGCGGCTCGCTGCGCATCCACGATTCGGCCCTGCAGCGCCAGGTGCTGCAAACCATCGGCTTACCTTTGGAGGAGGCCAACCAGCAGTTCGGCTTCCTGATGGACGCCCTCGACATGGGTGCCCCACCCCACGGCGGCCTGGCCTACGGCGTAGACCGGATTGTGATGCTGCTGGCTGGCGAGGAATCGATCCGCGACACTATCGCCTTCCCCAAGACCCAGCAGGCCCGCTGCCTGATGACCGGCGCGCCGGGCGGTGTGGCCACCAAACAACTCGACGAGCTGCACGTGGCCAGCACCTGGGTGGACGAAGACGAAAGCTGAAGCCCAAAGGCACAACCGAAAGCCAAAACAAAACGGGGCATTTGGTGCCGTAGCTGCCCAGCGCAGCAACGGTGAAGCACCACTAATCCATTGGGCGTGCCCCACACCCCCACCAGCACCGATCCGGTGCGGCTTTACCTGCAGGACATCGGCCGGGTGGATCTGCTTACCCAGGAGCAGGAGCTCACCCTGGCCCGGTTGGTGCAGCGGCGAGAACAGCTACTGCGCGAGGGCGAACCGGAAAAAGACGAGCCGGGCGAAGGTGAATTAGACGAAGTGGCCGCCAAAGAGCGACGGCTGGCCCTGCACCGCGGCAAAAGGGCCAAGGAGCGGATGATCCAAGCCAATCTGCGACTGGTGGTGTCGGTGGCCAAGAAGTACCAGCGCCGGGGCATGGACCTGCTGGATCTTGTGCAGGAGGGCACCTTGGGACTGGAGCGGGCCGTGGAGCGCTTTGACCCCACCCGGGGGTTTCGCTTCAGCACCTACGCCTACTGGTGGATTCGCCAAGGCATCACCCGGGCCCTTGCCAGCCAGAGCCGCACGATCCGGCTGCCGGTGCACATCACCGAGAAGCTCAACCGCATTAAACGGGCCCAGCGTGAACTCAGCGCCCGGCTAGGCCGCCTGCCCTGCGTGGCTGAAATCGCCCAGGAGCTGAATCTCAGCGAAGCGCTGATCCGCGAAACCCTGCTGCAGCTACCCAAACCCGTCTCCCTGGAGGCCCGGGTGGGCAAGGAACAGGACATGCAGCTCGGCGACCTGCTGGAAGACGGCCACGGCACGCCTGAGCAGGAACTCGCCCGCGAGCAGCTGCACAATGACCTCGAGGCCCTGCTCGAAGACCTGAGCAGCCGCGAAGCCGAGGTGATCCGTCAACGCTTCGGGCTAGTAGACGACACTCCCCGCAGCCTGACTGAGATCGGCGCAGCCATGCACCTCTCCCGGGAGCGAGTGCGGCAGATCGAATCCCGGGCCCTGCTGAAACTGCGCCAACCCCAGAACCGCTGCCGCGTGAAGGATTATCTGGGCAGCCTCGACTGAACGCCCATCCCGTCCAATCCGGGCTAAAACGCAGTCACTACGGATAAGTCGCCATGGCAACCGACATTGACATCGGGATCCCGGAAGCCCAGCGACTGGAGATCGCCGCAGGCCTGGGCCGCGTGCTGGCCGACAGCACCGTGCTCTACGCCAAAACCCACGGCTTCCACTGGAACGTCACCGGGCCGATGTTCAACACCCTGCACCTGATGTTTATGGGGCAGTACACCGAGCTCTGGAACGCCCTAGACGCCATCGCCGAGCGCATCCGCACCCTCGGCTGCCCGGCCCCCTTTGGCGGCGCCACCTACGGCCGGCTCTCCTCAATCGCCGAAACCCAGGGCATCCCGGCAGCCTTGGAGATGGTGCGCGAGCTGGTGCTGGGCCACGAGGCTGTCGCCCGCACCATCCGCGGCGTCATGGTCACCGCCGCAGATGCCAACGACCAACCCACTGCCGACCTGCTCACCCAGCGGCTGCAGATCCACGAGAAGACCGCCTGGATGCTGCGCAGCCTGCTCGAGGCGTAATCCGCTGGGGTGCTTGGCGTCGGCCGGTCGGCGCCCGCTGCGCGGGCCATACCGGCCTCTCACCAATCACCCCAGCGGACCAAGCAGCCTCAGCAGGGAGGGTGGATCCTGCGAGGTTGGCTGCGGTGAGCGCGGTGTTGCCCGCGCAGCGGGCGTGACCGCCGAACCCAGCCAGCCTCGCAGGAGCTAGGGAGCCTTGGAGGGCCCGGTAGATTGAAGGGTCAGCTACCGGGATATGAGCAAGTTCGTCTTTGTCACCGGCGGCGTGGTGTCGAGCATCGGCAAGGGCATCGTGGCCGCCAGCCTGGGGCGCCTGCTTAAGAGCCGCGGCTACAGCGTTTCGATCCTCAAGCTCGACCCGTATCTGAACGTGGACCCGGGCACGATGAGCCCGTACCAACACGGTGAGGTATTCGTCACCGAGGACGGCGCCGAGACCGACCTGGATTTAGGCCACTACGAGCGCTTCACCGACACCGCCATGTCGCGTCTCAACAGCGTGACCACCGGCTCGATTTACCAGTCGGTAATCAACAAGGAGCGCCGCGGCGACTACAACGGCGGCACCGTGCAGGTGATCCCCCACATCACCCGCGAAATCCGCGAGCGCATCCATCGGGTAGCCGCCAACAGCAATGCCGACGTGGTGATCGGCGAGATCGGTGGCACGGTGGGCGACATCGAATCGCTGCCATTTCTTGAGGCGATACGCGAATTCCGGGGCGATGTGGGCCGCCAGGACCTGGCCTACGTGCACGTCACCCTGCTGCCCTTCATCGGCGTTTCGGGGGAGCTCAAGACCAAGCCCACCCAGCATTCGGTGAAGGAGTTGCGCTCGATCGGCATCCAGCCCGATGTGCTGGTGTGTCGCAGCGACCGGTCCGTGAGCGACGAACTGCGCCGCAAAATCGGTGGCTTCTGCGGCGTGCCGCAGCGGGCCGTGATCCAGGCCCTGGACGCCGACAGCATCTACGCGGTGCCGCTGGCAATGGAGCAGGAGGGGCTCTGCCGCGAGGTGCTGGAGGTGCTGCAGCTCACAGACCACAACAGCGACATGGCCCGCTGGCAGGAGCTGGTGACCAAGCTGCGCCACCCCGGCCCGGCGGTGAAGGTGGCGCTGGTGGGCAAGTACGTGCAGCTCAACGACGCCTACCTGTCGGTGGTGGAGGCCCTTCGCCACGCCTGCCTGGATCGGGATGCTTCGCTTGATCTTCACTGGGTATGCGCCGAGCAGCTCGAAAGCCAAGGCGCGGAAGCGCTGCTGGCCGGCATGGATGCGGTAGTGGTGCCCGGCGGCTTCGGCAACCGAGGTGTAGACGGCAAGGTGGCGGCAATCCGCTGGGCGCGGGAACAGCAGGTGCCCTTCCTGGGCCTGTGCCTGGGCATGCAGTGCGCCGTGATCGAGTGGGCCCGCAACCAAGCGGGCCTGGCCGGTGCCACCAGCGCCGAACTTGATGCCGACACGCCCCATCCAGTGATTCACCTCCTGCCTGAACAACAGGACGTGGTGGATTTGGGCGGCACGATGCGCCTGGGCGTTTACCCCTGCCGCCTAGCTGCAGACACGATGGCTCATCGCCTTTATGGCGATGAAGTTGTGTACGAACGCCACCGCCATCGCTACGAATTCAACAATGCTTACCGCAGTCTCTTCACCGATTCAGGCTACACAATCAGCGGCACTTCTCCAGACGGGCGCTTAGTTGAGTTAATCGAACTGCAGAGCCACCCATTTTTCACAGCCTGCCAATATCACCCCGAATTTCTCTCCCGCCCAGGCAAGCCTCACCCCCTATTCCGGGGGTTGATCGAGGCCGCTCAGCAGCGCTTGCCACAACAAGGCTGATTAGATCTGCTTGAGGGAATCTGTTTTATCTTTAAATTCTCCAAGCAGAAGTTGCAAGTAAGTCACCTTGCGCAGCTTGATATTAGCCGTGAGTGACATACCCACTTGCAAAGGCAGGCTCTTGCCAGATTTCAGCTTGAGCTGCTGGGTATCTAGGGCAATCGTTGCTGGGAAGCGATAGGTCTGGTTGCGCTCATCCGGGGGCAAGGCATCGGAGCCGATGCCCTTAACGGTGCCAAGCAGCACTCCGAAATCGGTAGCGGGGAAGGAATCGATGCTGATATCGGCAGGGCGACCAACTCGCACAAAGCCGATATCGCTGCTCTCAATCTCCACCTTGGCTTGAAGCGCAGAAAAGGGAACAATCTTCATCACTGGCTCACTGCCCTGGGCTACAAAGCCTGGGCCGGTGGGCTTGAGATCAAACACCACCCCATCCACCGGGGAGCGCACATCCTGGTAGCGGATATTGACCTGTAGCTCAGTGAGCTTGCTGCCGAGATCGGCCAGCTCTCCTTTGATCTGCTCCAGAGCCTGCTCAATGATCGCAACTTGACGCAACCGATCGACCTTGAGCTTGGCGAGCTCACCATCAACCTCACGCACCTTGTTGCGCTGTTGCAGATACTGCAACTCGGCAGAGGCCCCAACCTTCTTGAGGCCCTCAAGCCGCTGCATGATTTCGGTTTCAAGCACGAGGTTCTGGCGAGTCACCGTCTGCTCGGTGTCGTTGAGGTTGAGATAGCGCGCCAGCTCCACCTCCTTGAGACGCAACTGGGCCTGCTTAGCGGTGATGGTGGTACGCAAACTCTCCTGTCGGTCGAGGGTGGCCTCGTTGTCGAGGCGCAGCAGCACCTGGCCCTTGCTGACCCGCTGACCGTCCTTTACCAGCATCGTTTCCAGCACACCACCCACCGGCATCTGGATGGTTTTGACATCGCCGATCGGCTGAAGCTTGCCGGAAGCCACAACCACCTCGTCGGTTTTGGCGAAGGCCAGCCAGGCCAGGCCTGCAGCTGTGGTGCCCAGTAGGGCCCAGGTGATAGCCCGGGCTAAAAAGCGCGACTGCTGCAGCGCCATCTCCTCATGGCTGGTCTGAACCCGGCGCTCAATAGCGTTTTGGGCGCGGCGCACAATCGACATCAGCTGACCTCCTGCTGGCGGTAAAGGGCGTAATAGCGACCTCGGCGTTCCATCAACTCATCGTGGGTGCCCGTTTCCACGACGGCTCCTTCGTGCATCATCACGATTAGATCTGCCCGGCGGATGGTGGAGAGCCGGTGGGTGATGAAGAAGACGGTGCAGTGCTTGAGGTTGTCGAGCAAGTTGTCGCAAACGCGGCGCTCGGTGTCGTAGTCGAGGGCGCTAGTTGCTTCATCGAGCACCAGCAGGCGCGGCTGGGAGAGCAGGGTGCGGGCTAAAGCCAGCCGCTGCCTTTGCCCGCCGGAAAGGCCGGCGCCACGTTCGCCCACATTGCTGCTGTAGCCGGCCGGCAACTCCATGATGAAGTCATGGGCGCAGGCCAGCCGTGCCGCCTGCACGATCGCATCGCTGCTGGCATCGGGATCGGTAAGGGCAATATTTTCTGCCACCGTGCCTGTGAACAGCAGCGGCTCTTGGGGCACGATGCCGATTTGGCGCCGCAGCGAATAGAGCTCAACCTTGTCGATGTCGTAGTTGTCGATCAGGATCCGGCCGCTACCAGGTGAATAGAGGCGAGCCAGCATCTTGGTGAGGGTGCTCTTGCCGCTGCCGCTCTGGCCCACCACCCCCACAAAGGTGCCAGCTGCGATGGTGAAATCGATATGACGCAACACCTGCGCCCCCTGGGGCGTGAAAGAAAAGCAGAGGTCGTCAAAGCGCACCTCGCCGGCGATGGGCGGCAGGGGGATCTTCTGCTTATCAGCCTCGTCTGATTCCTCCGGGGTGTCGACCACATCGGCCAACCGCTCAAAGGAAACCTTGAGCTCCTGGATGCTCTGCCAGATCGAGGAGAGCCGCAACAAAGGCTGGGTGACGTAGCCAGAAATGATCCGGAAAGCGATCAGCTGGCCCAGGGTCATGTCACCGGAGAGCACCAAAGAGGCCCCTACCCAGAGCACCAGCAGCTGGGAGAGCTTCTGCAGCACCTGGGAGGTTTCGGTAAGGGCCGTACCGGTTATCGTTTTTTCAAAAGTGCGGGAAATGTATTTGCCGTAGAGGTCTTGCCACTTCCAGCGGCTGATCATCTCGACGTTCTGGGCCTTCACCGTTTGGATGCCGGTGAGCACCTCAACTAGGTGGCTCTGGGTGCGAGCGTTTTCCTGGGCCGCATCGCGGTATTGACGACGAAACAGGGGAGCGCCCAGCACGGTGAGACCGATCTGAATCGGCAGCACGCACAGGGCGATCAAGGTGAGCACCCAGCTGTAGAGAAGCATCACGGCGATATAGATCACCGAGAAGGCCGTATCGAGCAGGGTGGTGAGCGCTTGGCCAGTGAGGAAATTACGGATCTTCTCCAGCTCAGCGATACGGGTGCCGAGTTCGCCCACAGGGCGGCGGTCGAAGTAATTGAGCGGCAGCCGCAGCAGGTGGTCGATCACCTCAGCGCCAAGGCGCAGGTCGATGCGATTGGTGGTTTCGCTGAATAGGAAGGTGCGCAGGGCGCCGATCAAACCCTCCATCAAGGTCACCACCACCAGGGCAAAACCCAGCACCTGCAAAGTATCGAGGCTGCGCTGATTGATCACCTTGTCGATGATCACCTGAATCAGCAGGGGGTTGGCCAGACTGAACAACTGCACCACAAAGGAGGCGATCAGCACCTGGGTGAGGATGCCGCGGTAGCGCTGCAGAGATGGCCAGAACCAGGAAAAACCAAAGCGCTGCTCGGGTGTGGCGGAACTGCGCTCCAGCAACAGCACATCAATGCCGTCGGGGAAGGCCTCGGGAAGCTGGTCGGGGAAAATCTCCACCCAGCCCTGCCGCGGGGAGGCAAGCAGCAAACCTCGCGCATTGGCGGCCCGAACCACGGCAAACCCGCCCTGCCAGGGGATCAGGGCCGGGGTCTGCAGGCGCGTGCCCTGGTTGGCAGGCACTCGCACGCCGCTTACGTGCAAACCCATCATCGCGGCGAGATTGCCGCATAGCTGGAGGTCGGGCGTCTGGCCACGGCGCAACACATCGCGCAGGATCTTCTCGATCGCATCGCGCCGGAAGGGCAGCTTGAGCTCCGCCGCCAACATCTGGAAACAGGCGAGGGTTTCCTCGAGGGGTCCGTTGCCGCGCAGCAGTTGCAGGGCCGTGCGATCCCGCTGGCCCAGATCAAGGGCTGAAGCTAAAGGCGGATTGGAGCCGCCAAGTTGGCCGGAGCTGCCTGAACCCTCCGGCATCAGCTCGGCTTCCAGCACTGGAGCTACCGGCGCTAGCAGCTCCGCAGGCAGGGCGATCAGGCGTGGCGGTAGCGGTGGGGTGGCGGCCGGCACACCCTGGCGGGGATTGAGAGCTGCCCCCAGGGGGTGATCAATCAGGTTGTGGCTAGCAGCCAGCAAGCTGAACTCAATCGGCAGGGCAGCTAGGGCAGCAGGCTCAGGCGGAACTAATCGGGCCTGGGGGCGGGCCTGATCCAGCAACTCCTGGAACGAAGTGCCGGCCTGTGGGTGCTGCTCAAGCAGCAGGGCCAATAGGGCTGCCAGTTCAGCGGTGAATAGGTGGGAGCCACACCACTGGGCAAAGGAGGGTTCGCTGACCAACAGCTCCAGGATCAGGGAATCGTCCAGCACCAGGGCCTCCACTTCGGAGCCCGCACTCACCTCCTCACATGGAGCAGCTCGCAACAGGGAGGCCAGGCCCACAAAGCTGCCCGATCCCAGCTTTTCTGCGGTGCGCAGGCGGCCCTGGTCCCGCACCAGCAAGCGAGCTGTGCCTGATTGGATCAGCAGGATCTCAGAGGGAATCAAACCCCCAAGACAAAGGGGATCACCAACCGCAAACTGACGCCGGCTGAGCTGCTGCTGCAGACGCTCAGCGCCGGCGTGCGACAACCCAGCAAAGGCGGGATGGGCAGGCAGCTGCGAAGGGGCGGAATCGTCCATGGCATTCATGATGAGCCTGGGCTGGCGTTCTGACCCGCATCGGCAGATACGCGGCTCTCCAACAGGGGCCGCAGGTCTGCAAGACGTCGTTCAACCTGTTCTGAGATCCACTGCTCGAACAACTCTTGAGCCATGCGGACGGCGGTGGCCTCATCAAAAGTGGCGGAGGTGAGGCTTTCGAGCCGCACCACCAACCACCAGGATTCGACTTGAAAGGGCTCAAGCACTACGCCAGGGGGAGCGGTGCGCAATCGATCTACCAAGGCAGGGTGGGCTTGGGTGAGGGGTACCGGGCCAACGATGCCTCGGGTGGCCTGCTCAGGGCCTTCGGCGTAGCGGGCGGCTAAATCGGCGAAGTTGGCATCGCCATCATCAATGCGCAAATAGAGCTCACGGGCGAGACCACCGTCGCGGAGACGCAGCAGGCTGTAAACGACGCGATCGAGTTGGTTCTTGCGCTGCAGAAAGCGAGCTTCTGCTTTAGCGGAGAAATCGCGCTGGCAGAGAAGCTGCAGCTGCAAGGGCTGCAGCATTTGCGCCTCGAGGGCGGCAGTGCTGAGCATGCGGGCTACAGCCCAGGCCTTGAGGGCCTCAGCGTCGCGGATTTGATGCTGACGACAAAAAGCCTGCCTGGCTGCATCTATTTGCTCATCGCTTAGAGCAACATCGCTAGCCGCCAAGGCCAGCAAATTGGCTCGCACGTAGGGCTCAAGCAAGCCGAGGCGAGCCAAATTTTCGAGCGAAACCGTAGGACTCTCTTGAGACTCAGCCGACATAAATAAGACTGTCTTTGAGCGAATTAGATAGGGGGAAATAATTGCGCGGCTTTGCTAGGTTGCGTGAAGCGCTCCAAAATCTTTCAATCATACAACCAATATAACCTCAAGGCATACCCCATTTTGACAAGTATTGATTGCAAACTGCGGCAAATTAAACGCCATCTAGCCGGATTTTCGCACTCCCCTGATTCACCAACTGGGTCATGGGCTGGCCTGCACGCAAGCACTTCACCCCACAGGGAGCGCCAAGCGCTATACCAATCTGGAAATTCCAATCTTCGAAGCCCGGTGCCCCAGCCCCCGGCCGCCGATTCGCTAGCAGCCAAGGCCCTGCCGGTAGTGGAAACCTTCCACTCCCTCCAGGGCGAAGGCCTGCACGCCGGCCGCAGCGCCTTTTTCATCCGGTTGGGGGGCTGCGCAGTGGCCTGCCCCTGGTGCGACACCAAGCACTCCTGGCCAGCCGGGTCGCACCCCCAGCAATCCCTGGCCGCGCTGGCCACCGAAACCGAGACCGCCGCCGAAGCCGGTGCCGCCTTCGTGGTAATCACCGGCGGTGAACCGCTGCACCACAACCTTGGCCCACTCTGCAAGGCCCTGGCGCTTTCATGCCTGCCGCTGCACCTGGAAACCAGTGGCGTTGATCCGCTCAGCGGCCGCTTCGCCTGGATCACCCTTTCGCCCAAGCGCCACCGCCCCCCCAGCACCGAGCTGCTGGCCACCTGCCATGAACTCAAGGTGGTGGTGCACGAGGCCGCCGATCTGGCCTTCGCCCAAGCCATGGCGGCAGCTACCGCCGCCGCTGGCAACCAGCCGGCGCTGCTGCTGCAGCCTGGCTGGGACTCCCCCAGTGGCCAGGCCCTGGCGATCGACTACGTGCGCCGCAACCCCCAATGGCGGCTCAGCCTGCAGAGCCACAAGTTGCTGGGATTGCGCTGATCACTGCATGCGGGCCGGCCGCTCCTGGACCTCGGCCTTCCACAGCCGCCAGCGCAGCTCCAGCGGCCGGGGGGCATCGACCACGATCGGGCGACTGGCGTTGTAAGGCACCACCAACGCCTTGCCGGCCATCGGCAAAAAGCCGCGGCGGCGCGGCTGTTCCGCCGGGCAGGCCATGCGGGTGGAAGCCAACTGCCCCACATCCGTGACCCGATAGATCACCGGTCCACCCTTCTGGGCGGGTTTCACGGCGCGGAGCTTACCGCCGAACATCTGGCGATTGCAATCCAGTTGCACCATCTGTCCCACCAACAACTGCACCCGCCAGTCGGCGGGGTTTGACGACAGGGAGGCATCGGGGTTGGGGGGCAGCACCCCCGGCAGCTGGATCACCCAGCGCCGGTCACCGGCGGCGACTTTGGGGTAACTGGAGAGATCGAGCCGGGGTACCGCCGAGACGGGCGCAGCAGCGAGCAGCAAAACAAGCGCTGCGTTCTTGATGCCCCTGGTCCAATTCATATCCATGTATGCACGGTTGTAGCCATCGTGGCGGCGGCAAGCAGCGCTTGCATTGGACAAGATGTACTTCTGTACAAGCTCCTCCACGCCATCGCCAGCCCAGTAGCCGTTTCTGCCGCACCCATGCCTGGCCAACCCCTCGCCATCGTCCTGCTCTCCGGCGGCCTGGATTCGGCTACCGCCGCGGCCCTGGCGATCGAAGCCGGTTATCGGGTGATCGGGCTGTCGCTGGATTACGGCCAGCGCCATCGCCGCGAACTGCAGGCCGCCGCCGAACTGGCACCGCTCCTGGGACTGGCTGAACACCACACCATCGCCGTCAACCTGGCCGCCTGGGGTGGCTCCGCCCTCACCGACACCGCCATCGCCGTGCCCATCGCCGGGGTTGAGGCGGGCGTGATCCCGAGCACCTACGTGCCGGGACGCAACACCGTGTTCATTGCCTTGGCACTGAGCCTGGCTGAGGCCCGCGGAGCCCAGAAGCTGGTGCTGGGCGTAAATGCTGTCGACTACTCCGGCTACCCCGACTGCCGCCCCGACTACCTCGAAGCCTTCCAGACCCTGGCTGAGCTGGCCAGCAAGACCGGCCGCGAAGGCCGCGCCGCCCAGCTCTGGGCACCCCTAGTTACCTGGAGCAAAACCCGGATCGTGCAGGAGGCCCGGCGGCTGGGCGTGCCGATCGAGCGCAGCTGGAGCTGCTATGAGGGTGGCGAGCGACCCTGTGGCGTGTGCGACAGCTGCCGCATCCGCGATGCCGCCCTGCTGGCAGCCGGAGCATGAGTCCGCCCCGCCACCGCGAGCCCTTGTATCACCCCCTGCCCTGGCGGGATCCCTGGCCCCTGGTGCAAGCCCTGGCGGCCGAGCTAGGGAAGGAAGGTTTGGTGTGGCTCGATAGCGATGGCAGCGCCCAGGGCCCCTGCAGCCGCCTCGGCCTGGCGCCCCTAGAGCAGCGCATCTGCCGCGGCCTGCCGAGGGAAACCGGAGCCAGTGATCCCTTTGCGCTGCTGGCCGATCTGAGCGCTGGCGGCGGCCATTGGATGGGCTGGCTCAGCTACGAAGCCGGGGCCTGGGTGGAGCCAGCACCCCATTGGCAGTCCACCGACATGGCCCTGCTCTGGGCCGCCCGCCACGACCCGGTGCTGGTGTTTGACCATGGCAGCCAGAGGCAGTGGCTCGAGGGTCAAGATCCGGCGCGGCTTAGCAGCTTCGCTGCCCTGTTGGAGCGGCTTGATCTAGGCACCGCGCCAGCGAGCCAAACACCGTCCGCGATCGCGCCAGCCGCCTGGCACTGGCACACCCCACCGGAGCGCTTTGCCTCCCAGGTGGAGCAAGTGCTGGCCTGGATCGCCGCCGGCGATCTTTTCCAAGCCAATCTCACCGCCTGCTGCGAGCACTCCTTAACAAGCCCCGTCGATCCCCTCGGCCTTTACGGCCGCCTGCGCGAGCTCTGCGCCGCCCCCTTTGCTGGCCTGGCGATCGCCGGCGGCGCGGCTGCGGGGGAGGCGGTGCTGTCGGCCTCTCCGGAGCGGTTCCTGCGGGTGGGGGCTGGTGGGGAGGTGGAAACCAGGCCGATCAAGGGCACCCGGCCGCGCCATAGCGATGCCGACGCCGATGCCGACGCCGCCGCCGACCTGGTGACCAGCCCCAAGGACCGAGCCGAGAACGTGATGATCGTCGACCTACTGCGCAACGACCTGGGCCGGGTGTGCAAGCCAGGCTCGATTCAGGTGCCCCAGCTGGTGGGACTGGAGAGCTACCGCCAAGTGCACCACCTCACCTCGGTGGTGCGGGGCCAGCTGGACCCGGGACTGACCGCGATTGACCTGCTGCGGGCCTGCTGGCCGGGCGGTTCGATCACCGGCGCGCCCAAGATCCGCGCCTGCCAGCGCTTGCATGGCCTCGAGCCGGTGCCGCGGGGGCCCTACTGCGGCTCCCTATTCAGGCTTGGGGTCGACGGCCAGTTCGACAGCAACATCCTGATTCGCTCGCTGCTGCTGCGCGGCCAGCGCCTACGGGCCCACGCCGGCTGCGGCATCGTGGCCGACTCCGACCCCGCCGCCGAAGCCGAGGAGTTGGGCTGGAAACTGCAACCGCTTCTGGAGGCCCTGGCATGAGCGCCCCGATCGCCTGGTTGGGCGACGGCACGGGGCAGGGGCGCTGGGGAACACCGCAGACCCTGACCCTGCCGATCAGCGACCGGGGCCTGCTGCTGGCCGATGGCCTGTTTGAAACCCTGCTGGTGGAGGCAGGTCAGGCCTGGCTGCTGGAGGAACACCTGGCCCGCTGGCAGAGCTCGGCGGCGCTGCTGGGGCTGCCGCCACCACCAGGAGCGGCGACCGTGCAACCCCAGATCGCCGCAGCGATCGAGCGCAGCGGCATCGGCAAGGCCCTGGGCAGCAGCGGCGCCCTGCGACTCAACTGGAGCCGCGGCAGCGGTCCACGGGGCATCGACCCGCCCCGCAACGGCAGCCCCAGCTTCTGGCTGCAGCTGAGTGCTATCAAACCGTGTTTTGAGCCGGTGCGAGTGATCGTTAGTCCCACCGAAACCCGCAGCGCCACCAGCCTGCTGAGCCGCTGTAAGAGCTTCGGCTACGGGGCCTCGATCCAGGCCCGCCGCCAGGCCCTAGAGGCGGGCGCCGACGACTCGCTGCTGGCCAGCTCCGCCGGCGGCCTCTGCTGCGGCACCAGCGCCAACCTGCTGGTGTGCCGCGGGGGCTCCTGGATCACCCCGCCCCTGAGCAGCGGCTGCCTGCCGGGGGTGATGCGGCAGCGGGGTCTGGATCGGGGCCTGATCAATGAAGCCCCGGTCCATGAAGCCGACCTACAGATCAGTGCCGCTGCTTTGCTGCTGAACAGCCTGGGCTGCCGGCCGATCAGCCACCTGGGCACCCTGCCGATAGCCAACCACGCTCCATCTGGCGACGGCAGTCAGGCGGCGGAGACGTTCTGGCGACAACTCCTGCAGTCCAGCCCATGACCCGGCGATGACCAACTCCGAACTCTCGCGCCAGCTGGGGCTGCGCAGCCTCACCCTGGCCGTGGTGACCAGCACTATCGGCTCAGGCTGGCTATTTGCCCCCTTTTACGCCGCCCGCAGTGCCGGCCCAGCAGCCCTCGGCGCCTGGCTACTGGGCGGAATGTTGGCCTTCAGCCTGGCCCTGGTATTTGCCGAACTGGGCTCCCTGGTGAGCAGTTCCGGCGCCCTGGCCCAGATCCCCCTGCTCAGTCACGGCCGCACCGCGGGCTTCATCGGCGGCTGGAGCGCCTGGATCGCCTACCTGGCCCTGCCCACCATCGAGGTGCTGGCGGTGATGCAATACCTGGCCAGCAGCTTCCCCTGGCTGACGGCCGATGGGGGCAACGGCCAGGTGCTCAGCGGCCCGGGCCTAGCCCTGGCCACGGCCCTGCTGGCGTTGCTGGCCTGGATCAACCTGGCAGGGGTGGGCTGGCTAGCCCGCTGGATCGACGGGCTCACCGCCTGGAAGCTGGCCATACCCCTGGTGATCTCGGTCACGCTGATGCTGGCTTCGGGCCACTGGGGCAATCTCGCCGCCAGCCGCGTACCCCCGGGCGAAACCCTGCAGGGCATGGTGACGGCAATCAGCAGCGGCGGAATTTTGTTTTCGCTGCTGGGCTTTCGCACCGCCATGGATCTGGCCGGCGAAACCCGCCGGCCCCAGCGCACCGTGCCCCTAGCCATGGCCCTTGGTCTGGCCATCTCCCTTGGCATCTACCTAATCCTGCAGTTGGCCTTCCTGGTATCGATCCCCCCCGGCCAATTAGCTGGCGGCTGGGCCCGGCTTGAGCTCGCCGCCCACGGCGGACCCCTGGTGGCCCTGGCCATGGGCCTGGGTCTCGGCTGGGTGGCGCGGCTGCTGCTGCTAGACGCGGTGATCTCCCCAAGCGCCACGGCCATGGCCTACATGGGCGCCTCCGCGCGGGTGAGCTGGATGATGGGGCGCTGCGGGCTGCTGCCCAGCAGCTTTGGGCGGCTCAACCGCCAGGCCGTGCCCTCAGTTGCCCTGTTAGTGAGCCTGGCCATGGGGGTGTTGATGCTGCTCAGCGGCCCCAGCTGGCAGACCGTGGTGAGCTTCCTCACCGCCACCTTGGTGATCGCCCTGGCCATGGGCCCAGTAAGCCTGATAGCCCTGCGCCGGCAGTTGCCCGATTCCCATCGGGCCTACCGATTGCCCTGGGCCGGTGTCTGGTGCAGCTCCGCCTTCGTGCTGGCCACCTGGGCGATCAGCTGGTGCGGCACCAGCGCCCTGCGAGGAGCCAGCCTGATCGTGCTGGTGCCGGCCGGGCTGTTTGCCCTGGCCGATCGTCAGCAGCTACGTCATGGACTTTGGTGGTTTCTGTACCTCGGCGGCATCGTGGCCATCACCTCCGTGCCGCTGGGCCTGTTAGCCCAGCTGGCTGCGCTAGCTACCTGGGCCCTAGTGGTATTTCCGATCGCCACCAGCTCCCGACTAGCTCAGTTGCAACCCATGGTGGAAATGCGATAAGTGAAACCAGTGGCAGCCTGGTCTGCGCTGGCACCAATCTTGAAGTTGAGCTGGCTCACGGTTTTGCCGGGAATGGCGGGGAAGGGGCCCCACATGCGACCGGTGCCCATCTGGGGTGCAAACGACTCATTGATCACCTGCAAGCTGGAGCCGTCAGTGAACTTGAGATAGCCCTGAATGGGGTAGGTGGCACTCACCGAGGAGTTGGCGGTGAAGAAAAACTTGTAGCTAGCAAAAGGCTGGGTCACAAAGAAATCGGTGTTCCAGTTAGGCCGGCCAAAGGGATTGCCTGCACCAATCGTTTTGGTAATGACGTTAGTGACGCCATCGCCGCCCACTGGCGCCAGAAACTGGCAGGTTTGGGCCTGGGCTGGCGCCAAACCGGCTACCAGGGTGGTGCTGCACAGACCAGCCGCGAAGGCCGCCACAAGGGAAGCGCGCATCAAATTTTTAGGTGACATTGCCAAGCCTCTTTATAGCCTCAAACGCTCAAGAAGCGCTGGATCATCTCCGAGCTGAGATCAGCCGTAGCACCACTGGCCCAGGATGCCGCCCTTCTGCATGGCGTAATAAGAGTCGGATTGGCGCACAAAGCTGCCGTGATGCTCAACCAGCAACACCGAAATCCCCGTCTCTCGAATAATGCGGCTCACTGCCCGCTGGATGTCGAGCACCACCGATGGCTGAATGCCCTCCGTGGGTTCATCGAGCAGCAGCAGACGGGGCTTACCCAGCAGGGCCCGGTTTAGTTCACCAGGGTATGGCCCTTCCAGGAACAGCCCATGGGTTCAATCTGAATGGGTCAAGGCGCCCTAAAGCTGCCAAAGTTGGGCCATGCACCTAACCCCCCAGGAAAAGGACAAGCTGCTGATCGTCACCGCCGCCCTGCTGGCGGAGAGGCGGCTCAACCGCGGCCTGCGGCTCAACCACCCTGAGGCGGTGGCCTGGCTCAGCTTTCAGGTGATCGAGGGCGCCCGCGACGGCAAGACCGTTGCCGCCCTGATGGCCGAGGGCAGCACCTGGCTGAGCCGTGAACAGGTGATGGAGGGGGTGCCGGAGCTGGTGAGCGAGGTACAGATCGAGGCGATGTTTCCCGACGGCACCAAGCTTGTGACCCTGCACGACCCGATCCGCTGATCGCTGCCCCCCAACCCCGATCCTCCATGTCCCCCCTGATCCCTGGTGACCTACTGCCCGAGCCCGGCGAAATCGTGCTGAACGCCGGCCGGCCCGTGACAACGCTGCTGGTGGCCAACAGCGGCGACCGGCCCGTGCAGGTGGGCTCCCACTTCCATTTCCACGAAGCCAACAGCGCACTCAAATTCGACCGCGACGCGGCCCGCGGCCTGCGGCTCGACATCCCCGCCGGCACAGCTATCCGCTTCGAGCCGGGCGACAGCCGCGAGGTGCAGCTGGTGCCCTTTGCCGGCGAGCGTCGCGTCTTCGGCTTCAACGGCTTGGTGAACGGCCCGCTCGATTAACCCTTCAGTTACATGCCATACCGCATCTCCCGCCGCGCCTACGCCGAGACCTACGGCCCCACCACCGGCGATCGGCTGCGCCTGGCCGATACCGAACTATTTCTGGAAGTGGAAAAGGATTTCACCGTCTACGGCGATGAGGTGAAGTTTGGCAGCGGCAAGGTGATCCGCGACGGCATGGGCCAGAGCCAGACGCCCCGCAGCCAGGGAGCCGTGGACACAGTCATAACCAACGCCCTCATCCTGGATTGGTGGGGGATCGTCAAGGCCGACATCGGCCTGCGCGACGGCCGCATCTGCGCCATCGGCAAAGCGGGCAACCCCGACACCCAAGCGGGCGTGACGATCGTGGTGGGCCCGGGCACCGAAGCGATCGCCGGCGAGGGCCACATCCTGACCGCCGGCTCAATCGACACCCAAATTCACTTCATCTGTCCCCAGCAGATTGAAACGGCCCTGGCCAGCGGTGTAACCACCCTGCTGGGGGGCGGCACCGGCCCGGCCACCGGCACCAACGCCACCACCTGCACCCCGGGTGCCTTTCACCTGGCCCGCATGTTGCAAGCCGCCGAGGGGCTGCCGGTGAATCTGGGTTTCTACGGCAAGGGCAACGCCTCGACCCCCGAAGCGATCAAGGAGCAGGTGCGGGCCGGCGCCTGCGGGCTCAAGCTGCACGAAGACTGGGGCACCACCCCAGCCGCGATCGACTGCTGCCTCACGGTGGCCGATCGCTTCGACGTGCAGGTGTGCATCCACTCCGACACCCTCAACGAGGCCGGCTTTGTGGAAGACACGATCCGCGCCATCGGCGGCCGCACCATCCACACCTTTCACACCGAGGGAGCCGGCGGCGGCCACGCCCCCGACATCATCACAATCTGCGGCGAGGCCAACGTGCTGCCCAGCAGCACCAACCCCACCCGCCCCTACACCCGCCTGGATCCACGCAAGCCGGAGGCTGTGGCCGCCGCCGAAGACATCCTCCACGACCTGGGCGCCTTCTCGATCATCGCCAGCGACTCCCAGGCCATGGGCCGGGTGGGCGAGTTGATCACCCGCACCTTCCAGACCGCCCACAAGATGAAGGTGCAGCGCGGCACCCTGCCCGAAGACTCCGCTTCCAGTGGAGGCCGCAACGACAACACCCGCTTGAAGCGCTACATCGCCAAAACCACGATCAACCCGGCCATCGCCCACGGCCTCGATTCCCAGATCGGTTCGGTGGAGGTGGGCAAGCTTGCCGATCTGGTGCTGTGGAAGCCGGGCTTTTTCGGCGTGAAACCGGAATTGGTGATCAAGGGTGGCTCCATCGTGTGGGCCCAGATGGGCGATGCCAACGCCTCGATCCCCACCCCCGGGCCGGTGCACGGCCGGCCGATGTTTGCCGCTTTTGGCGCGGCCCTGGCCCCCAGCTGCCTCACCTTCATGAGCCAGGCAGCCCTCGATGCCGACCTACCCCGCCAGCTGGGCCTGAAACGCCCCTGCGTGCCCGTGACCAACACCCGCGGCGACATCGGCAAGGCCTCGATGAAAAACAACACGGCCCTGCCGAATGTTGAGGTAGACCCCCAGACCTATGAGGTATTCGCCGATGGGTTGCTGCTCAGCTGCGAACCAGCCGAGGTGCTGCCGATGGCCCAGCTCTACTTTTTGCTGTAGCTGGCCTTCCGTATCAACCCACACCGGCGCCAACCCCAGCAGGTGGACATGATCCAGCCATGGCAGGTGGCGCGGCATGTTTACGGAATACAGACCAAATCGGGGCTATGACGAATACTTCAGTGCGCCGGATCAGCCCCGCAGCACCCTGCAGCCCCTGCTCTCCTCCCTGGGCCAGCTGGGCCTCGATGAACTGAACCGCAATCACACAGCCGCTGGCGTGTTGCTGCGGCGGCTGGGGGCCACCTTTCGCCTTAATGGCACGGGCAGCCAGGGCGGTGAGCGCATCTTGCCCTTCGACCCCCTGCCGCGGCTAATAGGTTGCGCGGACTGGAAACGCCTCGAGGCAGGCCTGTTCCAGCGGCTAGAGGCGATCGACCTGTTTCTGGCTGATGTCTACGGAGCCCAAAAAATCCTCAGCGACGGCGTGATTCCGCGGCAGGACGTGGAGAGCTCCCAGGGCTGGCGGCCCCAACTGCAGGGCTTCCAGCCGCCCCTGGGACGCTGGTGCCATATCTCTGGATTGGATCTGGTGCGCGACGGCCAGGGCACCTGGCGAGTGCTGGAAGACAACCTGCGCTGTCCCTCTGGCGTCGCCTACTTCCTGGAAAACCGCCGGGTGATGAAGCGGATGTTCCCGAGCCTGTTTGCCGGCCGCACCGTGCAACCGATCGACGATTACCCCTCCCACCTGCTGCAAACCCTGCGGGAGCTGGCCCCCTGGACCGATACCCCCAAGGTGGTGCTGCTCACCCCCGGGGTGTTCAACAGCGCCTACTTCGAGCACAGCTACCTGGCCCAGCAGATGGGCATCCAGCTGGTCGAGGGCCGCGACCTGATCTGCCAGGACGACCGGGTGTGGATGCGCAGCACGGCCGGGCCCGAACCGGTGGATGTGATCTACCGGCGCATCGACGACGACTTCCTCGACCCGGCCGTATTCCGCAGCGATTCGATGCTGGGGGTGAGAGGCCTAATGGCCGCTTACCGGGCCGGCCGGGTGGCAATCGCCAACGCACCAGGCACCGGCGTAGCCGACGACAAGCTGATCTACGCCTACCTGCCGGAGATGATCCGCTACTACCTCGGCGAAGATCCAATAATTGAAAACGTGCCCACCTACCTCTGCGCCAGGAAGGACGACCGGGCCTACGTGCTGGCCCACCTCAGCGAGCTGGTGGTGAAAGCGGTGGCCGAGGCCGGTGGCTACGGCATGCTCATCGGCCCCCACGCCAGCAGCGAGGAGATCGCCGAGTTTGCCGTCAAGATCCAGGCCGATCCCCGCAACTACGTAGCCCAGCCCACCCTTGAGCTCTCCACCGTGCCCTCGCTGAGCGAAGGCGAACTGTTCCCCTGCCACGTGGATCTACGGCCCTATGTGCTGCGCGGCAAGGGGGCCTGGGTAAGCCCGGGCGGTCTCACCCGAGTGGCCCTGCGCCGGGGCTCCCTGGTGGTCAACTCTTCCCAAGGTGGCGGCTGCAAGGACACCTGGATCGTGAGTGAACAACCATGCTGAGCCGCGTCGCCGACTCCCTTTATTGGATCAACCGCTATGTGGAGCGGGCCGAAAACATCTCCCGCTTTGTCGAGGTGAGCGAAGCGATGGCCCTCGACTGCCCGCCCGGCAGCGCCGAACCCTGGCTGCCCCTGGTTGATGCCAGCGGCGATCGGGAACTATTTGACCGTCTTTATCCAGAAGGACGCCCGGAGCAGGTGGTGGAGTTTCTGGTGCGCGCCGAGGCCAATCCCAACAGCGTGGTGAGCTGCATCGCCATCGCCCGCGAAAACGCTCGCCAGATACGCGATGTAATCACCACCGAAATGTGGGAGCAGCTCAACGACATTTATTGGACGCTGTTCGACAACAAGGGCTTCTGGGATCAGCCGCCCCAGGAGCAACTTCGCGACATCCGGCGGTCCTGCCAACTTTTCTATGGCATCACGGATGCAACCCTGAGCCGCGACCTCTCCTGGCAATTCAGTCGCCTGGGGCGGGTGCTGGAGCGGGCTGAAAAGACCACCCGCATCCTTGATGTGAAGTACTTCCTGCTGCTGCCTTCACCTGATGAGGTGGGCGGCGTGCTCGATGAACTGCAATGGATCTCCCTGCTGCGCAGCGCCGGGGCCTATCAAATGTTCCGACAGTCGCGCCAGCAGGCGATCGAGCCCAAGGCGGTGGCCAGCTTCCTGCTGCTCAACCCGATCTTTCCACGCTCGGTGCGCTACTGCCTGGAGCGCATCCACGAAACCTTGAGGATCGTGCGCGGCCAGGCGGTGCCAGGAGCTCCAGACGAGCTCGAATGCCTCAGCGGCCTCACCCTGGCCCGCTGGAGCTACAGCCGCATCGACGAGCTGATTACCGGAGGGTTGCACGAGTCGATCGACGGCCTGCAAAGCGACCTCAACCGGCTCCATGATCTGATCGAACAGCGCTACTTCATCGCCGACCACGCATGCGTGCCCGCGTAACCCACACCTTCACCTACCGCTACAGCGCCCCGGTGCTGCTGGGTCCCCACCGGTTCTGCCTCAAGCCCCGGGGCCATGGCTTTCAGCGCCTGCTGGACTTCCAGCTGGTAGTGACGCCTGAGCCGGGGCGGCTATACGCCTTGGTGGCAGCCAGCGGCGATGAAATTCTGCGGGCCCGATTCAATGGGCCCGCGGATACGTTCATCGTGCGGGCCAGCAGCCTGGTGGAAACGGAACCGGCACCACTGCTGCAGGTTTGCCTGGAGGCCAGCGAGCCGATGCTGCCCTACCCAGTGGGGCACCTGAACGGGGACTTGGCCGGCAGCCTGGAGGGCTGGCTACCCAATGGTCAGCACGATCCAGCCGCGGTGGACATGGCCCAGGAAGCCCTAATGGGCAGCGACCAACGGGCGCTGATGTTTTTGCAACAGCTGGTGGAGATCATTCAAGACCGGGTCAAGTACACCCAGCGACACGTTGGCCCGGCCTGGCCCGCTGGCCGCACCCTCAAGGAAAGGGTGGGGTCCTGCCGAGACCTGGCCATGCTGATGGTGGAGGCCTGCCGCTGCGTGGGTTTACCGGCTCGCTTCGTGAGCGGCTACCACCTGGTGGAACCAAAGCCAGAGAGCTACGACCTGCACGCCTGGGCCGAGGTATATCTGCCAGGTGCCGGCTGGCGGGGCTTTGATCCCAGTGGCATAGGTGTGATCGACGATCGCTACATCACCCTGGCCACCTCCTCCAAGCCGGAGCTAACCGCCGCCGTCACCGGCAGTTTTTCAGGGCCGAATGGCGTCGAAAGTTTGATGGAATGGAGCATTGAGGCAGACATCCAAGAGCCGGCCACGACCACGCAGTCCGCCAAGGTTACCAACTAACCCCGTGCAACTTAGGCAGGGGAGCAGTTTTAAAGGTTGTAGCAAATAAACGGGGAATGAGGCGGCTGTTGTACACCCGAAACTCCCGCACCACGCTGGCACCCTCCTCACGCACAGCCTGATTAAGCACCACCGAACCATCGTGATCAGACACGGAGCGGTGAAAAGTTCCTGGAGGAATGCGCAGGATGTCGCCACCTGTTTCTAGGCGAACAATGTGATACGGATAATTCCAGCCCAAATTGACCAAGTAAAAAGTTCGGCCGCCGTGCAGGGCCAACAAGTTATCTTCCTGGTGGGGGTGCAGATAAAACTGCCAGGCACCAGTCTTCTCCTCATCTGGAGGGCTCACAGCCGGACCGGCATGGATCACCAGATCGCGGGCATTGGAGCTGGCGACGGTGATATCAAAGAAACGAACAGCGGGGGTATCGCGGAACTTCTCGTAGGGAATCAGCTCAAACATCGGCGCTAGCCGGGGAAGGGCAACCATTCGGGTAAGAGCAGCGGGTGCTGCCAGATCAAGGCCTAATGAAACTCACCACCGGGGGGCCAGCCGTCGCAACCACTACCCATTGGCGTAGCTGATTTGGCTCAGAAGGGGATCGGCATCTCCACATCAGCAGGCTCAGGGGCACAGACCGGCACCCGCTGGGCAACCACTTCGCCCAGCACCACGATTGAGGGCGAAGCGAAATCCTGCTCCTCAGCCCGGTCGGCCAGCTCACCGAGCACGGTCACCAGCTGGCGCTGACCGCGCACGGTGCCCTGCTGGATCACCGCCGCCGGAGTGTCGGCCGCCAGTCCACCCGCCATCAGCTCCTCAGCGATACGGCGCAGGTTATGCAAGCCCATGTAGATCACCAAGCCATCACTGGTCTGGGCCAGACCGCGCCAGTTCACCCCTGGGCGGCCCTTATCGATTTCCTCGTGGCCCGTCACAAAGGTGACGCTGGAACCGGCGCGGCGGTGGGTAACAGGAATGCCCGCATAGGCCGGAGCCGCGATGCCAGCGGTCACCCCAGGCACCACCTGCACCGGCACGCCCTTGGCGGCTAGGTGGGCCGCCTCCTCACCGCCGCGGCCAAACAAAAAGGGATCACCGCCCTTAAGCCGCACAATCAGGCGATGGCGGCTGGCAAGTTCCACCAGCACCGCGTTGGTGCTTGGCTGCGGCACGGAATGGTGACCCCGGCGCTTGCCGACAAAGTGGAGCTCGCAGCCCTGGGGCACCAGATTCAGCAGGGCCTGGGGAACCAAGGAGTCGTAGACGAGGGCGTCGCACTGGCGAAGCAGCCGGTGGGCCTTGAGGGTGAGTAGCTCCGGATCACCGGGACCCGCCCCCACCAGATAAACCGTGCCTAGCTGGGCCGGAACACTCATGGCAGGGCCTCGAGTTCAGCCAGCAGCAGCTGGCGCAGCCCAGGCCGCTGCAGCAACGGCGGACCCACCTGCTCGGCTAGCTGGTCGGTGAGCCGGTTGGCGGCCAGAGCAAGGGCCAAGGCTGGAGCGGCAAGGGTCAGCTTCAGCTGCGCGAGATGGTCTGCACTGTATGGAGTGGCGACGCAGTGGGCGCCGGTGCGCCGCTCCAGGCTGGTGAGATACCGCGCTGCCAGGGGACCCTCCAAGGGGTGATGCAGCAGTAAGGGCCGGTCCGCTGGCTGGCAATCCTGCATAGCCAATCCGGCCAGCTCCTTAGCGAGGGCGGCCTGCCAGAGGGGCCAGGCCCCCAGGAAGGGCCAGTGCTGCACGCGGGCAAAAGCCGACCAATGGCGCACAATCGCTGGCAAATCGTGGCGCACGTGGCCGCCGGGCAGCAGCAGCAGCGGCACCAAGCCGAGAACCTGACCCGGCTGCAGCAGCTCGGTCGCCGCCGGCGGCGGCGCAGCCGAAAGGGCCTGTAGCCGCACGGGCGCACCACGGCGGCACTCCAGCTCAGCGGCCAGCGCGACCAACTCGGCAGGCAGCTGGCCGCCGGCGCGGCCGTGCACCACCAGCAGCAGGGGTTGGACCGGCGTAGCAGCGAGGCGGCGGCCAAGGCGCTCCGCCACCTGGGGATCCAGCTGGCGAAGGCTCAGGGGCACCAGGGCGCGGCGGGCTCCTGGCAGGCGGGCCAGCAGATCCACCGCCGGGGCAGCCAGCTGGGCATCGAGGTCGCCGGCCAGGGCGCTGAGGCCAGCCACCAGTTGGTGCCGGGGCCACACCGACAAACCACGGGCTACCCCTTCGAGAGCGGCGCGCCGCAATGGGGTGGCGATTGGGGCCCCCATCCAGCTCAGCAGCACGGGCCAGGCCGCAACCTGGCGCTGGTGACCCAGCAGGGGGAGCAGGGCTAGCGCCACGGCCGGGCCAAGAGCGCCCGGGCCGGGGGCCAATTGCTGCAGCAGCCAGGCGGCACTAGCCCCATCCCGCTGGCGCAGCACCTGGCTGGGCAGGCCGGGATCGGGATCGGGCTGCTGGCACCACCAACGCAGCAAACGCCGCTGGGAAGGCGGATCCAGCCGCTCCGCCAGCACGGCAAGCAGGTCTGGGTCGGCGCTGAGGCTGCCGTTTTCCAGCGCCAGCAGCCAGGGCTCAGGATCTAGCTCAGGCTGGTTGCGCAGCTGTTGCAGCCAGCCCCAGCGTGCCGGGGAGCCGCAGGCCGGCAGCTGGGCCGGCTCGCACTGGGGCAGGGCAGATCTCAAAGCCGCCCTCCGCGCTCAGGAAGCCGCCGGCTCGCGGCGCCGGGCTCCAAATTGCTCCAGCAGCAGCTGCTCCAGCACATCGGTAAGATCACTGAGGGGTACGCCCTTTTCATGCAGCTCGGCCAGCTTGGGCTCGGCGCCCATGGAGCCGCCAAGAAAGATCTTGGCCGCCTCCACCATCTGACCATCCTTACGGGCCTTCGCCCCCATCAGGCCGATCTGACCCATGTAGGGCTGGCCGCAGGCATTGGGGCAGCCGGTCCAGTGCATGCGCACCGCCTCAGGCAATTCGATGCGCTGCTCCAGCTCTTCGAGCACCTGCTGGGCCACGCCCTTGGTGGGGATCAAAGCGAAGCTGCAGTAGGCGCTGCCGGTGCAGCTCACCGCTTCGGCCTGCAGGGTCGAAGGGGCGGGGCGGAAACGCTGCAGCAGAGATTCGGCTAGCAGGGCCTCGAGGCGATCGCCGGGCACATCAACGATCAAGACGTTCTGGGCCTCGGTGAGACGCAGCTCGCCGAGGCCATAGGTGCGCGCCAAACCGGCAAGCTCCAACATCGAAGCCGCCTCCAGCCGGCCCATCGGCACGTGCAAGCCCACCCAGTGGAGTCCCGCCTGCTTCTGGCCATGGACGCCCAGGCCCGAGCGGGGGGCACGATTTACCAGGTGGGAGCCATCGTGGGGGAGCACGGCTTCGGCAAAGGCTTCAACCAGCTCAGCCCGATAGGCCTCAAGACCGAGCTGGTCGATCAGATACATCAACCGGCTTTTGTTGCGCTGCTGGCGATTGCCTTTGCGCTCGAAGTGATGCAACACCGCCAGGGTGAAGTCGGCCAGCTGCTCAGCCCGCAGCCACAGGCCCAGGGGCACCGCCAACTCGTTGCGCTGGGCGGAGAAGAAGCCCCCCACCAGCACCGTGAAACCCAGCTCACCGTTGTGCTCGGCCGGCAGGAAAGCTAGGTCGTTGTGAAGCAGGAAGCTATCTGGTGCGCCCCCCACGGCCACATTGAACTTGCGCGGCAGGTTGCGGGGACCGGCCGGCCCCAGCAGCCGCGCCTGAATCGCCTCCACCAGGGGGCGGGTGTCGACGATCTCCTCTGGGTCAATGCCCGCCAGCGGGTTGCCGGTGATGTTGCGAGGGTTGTCGTGACCCGATTGGCGGCTGGTGAGCCCCAAGGTCTCCAACGCAACCATCAGCGGCGCCATGTCCTCCAGCAGCAGGCCCCGCAGCTGCAGGTTTTGGCGGGTGGTGATGTCGGCACTGCCGTGCTCGCCACAACGGTCGATCGTCTCGGCCAGCACGTCTAGCTGGTCGGCCGTGATCACGCCGTTGGGCAAGCGCAGCCGCACCATGAAGCGTCCGGGCGTCACGGGCCGGAAGAAGATCCCCAGCCACTTGAGCCGGATCGTGAGCGTGGCTTCGTCGAGTGCTTCCCAGCCCTGGCGGCCCAGCTCCTCGAGGCGAGGCACCAGCTCCAGCCCACATGGCTCGACCTTGGCCTGCTCGATTTTGCTGAGAGCTGAGGTCATGCCAACAAGGGGGCATTGGACAGATACCAATCTGCTGCAATCGCAGAAATCCAGGTTGAAATGGGGGCCGATGCCCTTCCGCCCTGAGCTCTCCCCTGGCCAGCACCTGCTTCGACTTTGAGGCCGACTTCACTGCCGATCTGCGCTGCATCCCGATGGCCGTGCGCCGGAAGCTCGATCTGGCTGGCATCAAGCTCAAGCTCCAGCACTGGAGTGAGCTGGACGAGGCCGAGCGAGCCGAGCTGCTGGCCTGGGCTGACAACCCCGCCGCCATCGAGGCGCTGCGGCAGCACCTGCTGGAGCGCAGCGCCGCCCTCAGCGCCGGCCAGGCCAAGGACCTGCCCAGACCCGACGCTGAGCCCTGGCAGCAGGCGACCCAGGTTCCGGACGTCCTGGCTGCCTCCTGCGCCCAGCTGGGCCTGGAGCTGCCCAGCGGCGGCTGGGGGGAACTGACGGAGCTGCAACGCTTCGCCCTGGTGAAGCTCAGCCACCCGGGCCACGAGCACCGCAACCTGCCGCGGGCCCTGGCCGAGTTCGGGCTGCTGGTGTGAGCTCGCCCCTGCGCTGCTGCCTGCTCAGCGGAGGCGAGAGCCGGCGCATGGGCCGCGACAAGGCGCTGCTGAGCCACCCCGAGGGCGGCACCTGGCTGGAGCGCACGCTGCGACTGCTGGCCCAACTCCAGGCGCCGATCACCCTGCTGAGCCGCCATCGAGCGCACCTGCAGCTAGCCGAGGTGCTGCAGGTCGAGCTCAAAGCGCGCGACGTTGCCCTGGAGCTGATCGCCGAACCTCCCCCCTGGGAGGGGCCGCTGCTGGCCCTGCACCGGCTGATGGAACACCACTTAGACGAGCGCCTGCTGCTCTGCCCGGTGGACATGCCCGATCTCAGCCTTGCGGCCCTACAGGCCCTACTGGCGGGCGCAGCAACCGGGAGCCCGACCCGGCTGCACCTGGCCCACGACGGTGAGCGGCTGCAACCGCTGCTGGGCCTCTATCCGAGCAGTGCCCCGATCCAGACCCACCTGGCTGCGGCGGTGGAGCGGGGCGAACGGCGCCTGCAGAGTTGGCTGGTGGAGCTGCCCTGCCGGGCGGTGCCGCTGGATCCCCGCGCCATCCGCAACGTGAACCGGCCCGAGCCAAGTCAGTTGGCCTAAGCCAAGTCAGGCGTCCGATTCGCCCAGCGCCGCCACCATGCGCTCGCACCGCTCCAGCTCCGCCTCGACCAGTGCCAGCAGCTCCTGCCGCGGCGCGGGCAACGGAAATGGGCCCTGCTCATAGCGGGCCTCCACCGCAAACACCTGCAGCTCAAGCAGCAGGGGATCAAGCTGCTGACCAGCCAGGGCGAACAGGTCTTCGAGGTCATGGACCCGGGGCGGCTGGCGATCAGCCAGCACAATCCAGGCTTTGAGCAGTTTCTCCACCGCCGGCTGGGCGGTGAAGCCCCAGTCTTCCTCTGGATAAGCCCCATCCAAGCCAAAACGCAAGGCGCGCAGATGGCGGCGCACAATCGCAAGAAGCAGCAAGGCGTCTTCAGCGGGCGACATACAGCACCCGGCCCTCACGGGCCACATCGCCAAACACGTGCCAACGAGAGCCACTCAGCCGCTCGGCATCGGCGCTGCCCGCCACCACCAGCTCGACAGCCACTCCCTGCCGGCCCAGCGCTCGGTTGAAGCGCTTCCAGCAAGCCATCTTTTCGGCCGGCGTGAGCTGGGGCTGGCCCACAATCACCGCCAGATCCAGATCTGAGTCGGGGCGCGCCTCACCCCTGGCCCGCGAACCAAACGCGATCACCGCCTGCCCATCGGCTTCGGCGCACAGACGCGCCAAGGCTTCCCCAGACCTCTGGGGATGGGGGGCGGCGTGAAACGCTCGGCAGCGGAGGCGACCATGTTGAAACGCTACCGCCAACATCAGCCCGCGAAACCCAGGAGCTTCGCGGCGGCCAGCAGCAGCACCAAGGCCAGACAGCGACGGATCCAAGCCACCGGCCAGTGGCGGCTACCAAGCCGCGAACCCACCGCACCGGCCAGGAGCACCATCAGCAACATCCAGCCCAGCTGGGCTGGCAGGGCCGGCAGCAGGGCCCCTGATGGCTGGCGGGCCAGCAGCAGGCCGGCCAGGCCGCTGAGCGAGTTGCCGAAGATGAACAGCGACGACACCGCTGCCGCCTGGCGGGTGGAGGCCCAGCTGCAACACAACAGCAGGGGCGTGAGAAACACGCCGCCGCCGGTACCGGTGAGGCCGGCCAGCAGCCCCAGCCCAGCACCGCTAAGTACGAGCAGAATCAGTGGAGGTTGCTTCAAGCGCTCGGGATCGCCGGGCTGGCGGAGAAAGCGGAGGGCCGAGGCCAGCAGCACCAGTGCGACCAACCGCTGAAACCAGAGCGTGGGCAGATCGAGCCAGCCACCCAGAAAGGCCGTCGGCAGGCCGGCCAGCAACACCGGCCAAAACAGCCGCCAGCGCAGGTGGCCAGCTCGCCAGAACTGCCAGCTGCCCTGGGCCGCCACCGCGATGTTCAGGATCAGGGCAAGCGGCTTGATCTGCTCCGCCGGCAGACCGGCCAGGGCCAGCACCGCGATGTAGCCGGAGGCGCCCGCATGGCCCACAGCGGCATAGAGAAAGGCCACCAGGGCCAGGAGCGGCAGCAGCCAGAGGGTCACAGCCAGCTCCGCAGCTTCACCACACCCTCAAGCCACAATCAGCCCTCTGCCGCGCAGCAGCACCGGCACCCGCTTGAAGGCCGGCGTGCCGCTCTCGGGATCGCTCACCGCCCGCATCAGCACGTTGGCCTCCGGATAAAACATCAGCGCCGCGCCACGCCGCACCGAGCCGGGGATCAGCTCGATCCCGTCGAGCTGGCCTGCCTCACCCTGCACGGTCACCCGCTGGTGGGCCCGCAGACCACAGGCAGCCAGATCCTCTGGGTTGACCAGGATCGTCTGGCGGTGCGGCATGCCCCGATAGCTGTCGCCCTGCTTGTAGACCACCGTGTTGTGCTGGCCGTAACTGCGGGCTGTGATCAGGTTCAGCACCAGGCCCTGCTCGCCGACGGCCAGGCCGCCGAAGTGATCAGCATCCGGCAATCCGAGCTCGGGCAGCGGCGTCACCGCCAGCTGGGCCCGGCCAGTGGCGGTGGCGAAACGGGGCCCCTGGAACACCCGGCCGGCCACCTCGAATTCCTTCTTGCTGGCGTCGATCTCGGCGATGGCGGCGTAACCGGGCACGGTGCGGGCGATCAGCTCGCGCACATACACGGGATCCTGCAGCCGCCGCCAGTCGATCGGCTCGGTACCGTGCAGGCGGTGGGCCAGCTCGGCCAGGAACTCCACCTCGCTGATCAGCTGGCCGCTGGCCAGATGGGTGCTGCCGGGCTCATTGAGCCGCACCCAGTTGTTGCCCGATTCCACCGTGGTGCGGTGGGGCGTTTCGAAGCGATTGAACACCGGCAGCAGCAGGGTCTGGCGCGCCGCCAGGCCGTGGAAGTGGCCGGTGTTGGGCTTGGTGGCCAGGTAGATGATCGTGTCGATACCGCCAAGGGCGGCCTGGGCCTGGCGGCTGTCGGGGTTGGCGCCATACAGGTTGCCGCCCAAACAGAGCAGGGAGTCGACGGCGCCGGCAGCGGCCGCCTCGATCAGGGCGCGGGTGTTGTAGCCCTGGGTGGGGCTGAGCGGCCGGCCGAGCAGCTGCTCGAGCGCCAGCTGCATCGGCTCGCGCAGATTCACCGTCACCCCCATCGAGCCGAAGCCCTGCACGTTGGAGTGGCCGCGGATCGGCATCGTGCCCGCCCCCGGCCGGGCCACGTTGCCAGTGAGCACGGCCGTGTTGGCGATCGCCTGCACGTTGGCGGTGCCGTTGGCGTGGTGGGTGATGCCCATCGCCCAGGCGAACACCACCGCCTTGCACGCAGCCAGCCGGGCAGCGGTGTGCTCCAGCTCCTCGCGGCTAAGGCCGCAGCAGCCCGTGATCGCCTCCCAGCTGGTGGTCTCGATCTGCTCGATCAGGGCCTGCCAACCGTCGGCATGGGCCTTCACAAAGTCGAGGGCGATGGCGCCACGCTCCAGCAGGGCTTTCTGCAGCCCCAGAAACACGGCGGTGTCGGAGCCGGGAATCGGCTGCAGGAACAGGGAGGCGATCTCACTGCCGCCGCCGAGCATCGAGCGGATCGGGAAGGCGGGCGAGCCGAACTTGAGCAGCCCCGCCTCCAGCACCGGATTGATCACGATCACCGTGCCGCCGCGCTCCCGCAGGCGGATCAGCTCGTTCATCAGCCGCGGGTGGTTGGCCGGCGCATTGGAGCCCACCAACACCACGCCATCAGCGTGCTGCAGGCTCTCCAGATTCACCATCGAGGTGCCGCTGCCAAACACCCGGCTGAGGCCGATGCTGGAAGGGGCGTGGCATAGGTCGGAGCAGTCGGCCAGGTTGTTGGAGCCAAGGGCCCGCAGCAGAAGTTGCAGCAGGTAGGCGGCCTCATTGGAAGAGCGCCCGGAGCTGTAAGACGCCACCCGCTCGGGGGCTGGCCTTACGAAGGCCTCGGCCGTGAGGGCATGCACCTCCTCCCAGCTGATCGGCTCGTAGTGGTTGCTGCCGGCTCGCTGGATAAGGGGTCGATCAAGCCGGCCCAGCTGGTCGCATTCGGCGGAGCTGAACTGCTGCAGCTCGGCCAGGCTGCGGCCGGCAAACACCTCCGCTGGCACCGCCGACTGCAGTTCGGCTCCGATCGCCTCCACACTCTTGAGGCAGCGCTGCAGCGGCTCGCCCAGTTCATCGCGAAAGCCGCCGTTCTGGCCGCCCGTGCCCCAGGCGCAACTCAGGCAGGCGCTTTTATGGTTGAGGGTCTGCCATAGACGCAACCCCGTGGGTGAAAGGGTGGCGCGGGCCCAGCCCTCGATCAGGGGCCAGCCGCCACCGCTATCGGCGTCTTCTGGTGCTGTTGCCTGGGTTGATGCCTGTGGCTGGGAAGCGGCTGGCGAACCAGATTGCTCAGGCGCCATGGCTGCTACTGCCGGTGTTTTTCTGAGACTAGGGGTATGGCAAGGTCGCTTTTTATTAGTTGAAGCCCAGCCGACGCAGCCAGCACCCCAAGGCCGCTCCAGGTTTGTATCGGGCTGAGGCGGAAATCAAGCAGGCGGACCCGTGCATGCAGCGCCAGAAGCCCTGTAGCGGTAATTGCTGCTGGGCTGGAGCTCTAGCGTTGCGGCCATGGCCAGCGCCACTAACCATCCCAAAACCGTGGCCAGTAGCAGCCGCCCAAACGACCTCCTGGGCCGGCCACTTGGGGTGCTGCGTCTGTCGCTCACGGCCCGCTGCAACCTGGCCTGCCCCTACTGCCTGCCAGATGGCAAGGAGCCGCCAGGCCTGCTGACGCTGGAGCAGCGGCTGAGGGTGATCGGAACGGCGGTGAACCTGGGAGCCCGCAGCCTGCGGCTTACTGGTGGAGAGCCGCTGCTGCACGGGGGTCTAGAGGAGCTGATCGCCGCTGTGCAGCCCCTGCGCGCCACACACCCGGAACGTCCCGGCTTGCGCGAGATCGCTCTCACCAGCAATGGCCTACTGCTAACCGCTGAGCGAGCCCAGCGCCTACGCGCCGCCGGCCTCGACCGGATCACCCTCAGCCTCGACGGCACCACGGCTGGGTCGGTAGCCCGCATGGCTGGCCTGGCCGATGCCGCCGCCGGCGAACGGGCCTTGGCGGCGGTGCTGGCTGCGATCGAGCACGCCCGCGCCGCCGGCTTTGATCCCGCCCGCGGCGCCCTCAAGCTCAATGCTGTGATTCAGCGCGGCGCCAACGACGACCAGTTGCTGCCCCTGGCGGCTCTAGCAAGGGAGCTGGGGCTGGAGCTGCGGCTGATCGAGTTTATGGACGTGGGCAGCCGCAACGGCTGGCAGTCCGAGGCGGTGCTGAGCGCCACTGAGATGCTGGAACAAATCGGCAGCAGCTGGCCACTTGAGCCGCTGGGCCGCACCGCCCACGGCACCGCGAGCCGCTGGCGCTACCGCGACAGTGGGCCAGGGAGCCGCACCCCCCAACTGGCTGTGGTGGCATCGGTGAGTGCACCTTTCTGTGGGGACTGCAACCGTCTGCGGGTTACCGCAGACGGCGTCGCCTACACCTGCCTTTTTGCCTCCCCAGGCAGCGGCCTGGATCTCAAACCATGGCTGAAGGAGGAGTCAGGCGCCGCAGAACTCGAGCTAGCCATGACCGCCCTCTGGAATCAACGAGGCGACCGCTATAGCGAGGAGCGCAACACTACAAAGTCTGCCAACAGCGCACGCGCCGAGATGGCCTACCTAGGGGGCTAAATGGAAACCGGACAGCATCAGCCTCGCCACGTGGGCATACCTCCAGCCATGAAGGTGCCCCGATGACGCCATAGCGCCTCCGGAGTGACGAAGATGTGGTTGGCGGCTACCAACTCAGCGGCCTCCTGGGTAGACCGGGTGGCCAGCAAAGCGGAAGTAAACACAGGATCACGCCGCACCAGCTCCTTGAGATCGTGCAGAGCAACGGTGGATTGGGTTTGGAAGGTAATCATCTCACTTTCCTCGACTATCTGTACCTACGTTAGGTAGCCTTATTGAGTCCAGAGGTGAGTAAAATACCCGTTTTGTTTGACACGCAAAGGCAGGGCTCCTGCATCTGGCAAACGCGGCGGCAGCCCCTGGGCGACACCTTCGTTCAGATCCAGTTCCACTCCCATAGCAAATGGGCACCGATGAGGCGCTTATTGGAGAGCCAATCAGCCTTGGAGACATCAAATCCTGCCGCCTTGGCAACGGCTACGGCAGCATCAAGATCAGTTGCGCCCTTGAGCTTTTCCTGTAACTCCGCATCGTCTTTGTGCTGGAGCAGCAAGGCCTCCAATTGATACTTCGCCATCATCAAAAAAAGAATTGAACGCTCCCTTCCTAACCCACTCCTGACCTCTACGCCCTGGATGAACTCCCCCTACACGGAGCAAGATCTCAGGGTTGCTTAGGCTTATGGGCCAGCCTGCGACTCTCGCAACCGCGGCAGCAGCTGAACCAGGTTGCAGGGTCGGGTGGCGCCATTGAGCTGGGCGGAGATCAGGCGATCCCAGGCAGTTTGCACCGCATCGAGGGATCCCGGCAGCACGAAGATCACGGTGCCGTTGGCAACTCCCGCCAGGGCTCGGCTCTGCAGGCTGCTGGTGCCGATCGTTTCAAACGAAAGCACCCGAAACAACTCTCCGAAGCCCTCAATCGTCTTGTCGAGCAGGGGCGCCACCGCCTCCGGCGTGCCGTCGCGGCCGGTGAGACCGGTGCCGCCACTGCTGATCACAACCTGCACGCCTGCATCGGCAATCCAGCGGCTCACTTCAGAGCGGATCTGGTAACGGTCGTCTGGCACCAGCAAGCGCCCCACCAGCCGGTGGCCGGCAGCCTCAAGGCGCTGCTGCAGGGCATCACCGCTGCGGTCGTCTTCCAGGGTGCGCGTGTCCGACACCGTGAGCAGGGCGATGGCGAGGCTCACGGGCAGGGCTCAGGCGTTTGGGGCATTCTGAGTGGCGGAGCTAGGCGCTCGATAGTGATTACCCTTGCCCCTGCAAGCCATGGCCGTCTCCGCTGATCCGGCATTGCAAGTGCGGGTGCGCCTTTTCGCCGGCTTGCGAGAAGCGATGGGCTGGAGCGAGCAACGGGTCGAGCTAGCCCCAGCCGCTTGGGGAGCCAACCCTGCTGGCACAACACCTGAGCAGCTCTGGCAGCAGTTGGGTCTGCAGCCCGCCAATCCCCCGGCCGGCGTGCGCGTGGCAATCAACCAGCAGTTCGCCGCCTGGGACGCAAACTTGGTCGCTGGCGATGAACTGGCCTTCCTGCCACCGATCAGTGGTGGCTAGCGCGATGGTGGCAATCCAGCTGGAAGCGGAGCCGTTCGAGCCGCTGCAAGCCCTGGTCGAGTGGCAGGCGCAGCTGGCCCTTTTGCCTGGCGGCATGCCGGCGGCCGAAAGCCAATTCATTGGACGAGTGCGCCCCAGCGGCGCCAACGACGCGCCCCTAACAGCTCTGGAGCTTGAGCACTACCCCGGCATGACTGAAGCCTGCATCGCCTCCCTGGCGGCCGCCGCCGCAGGCCGGCACGGGGCGACTGCAGTGCTCGTGAGACATCGGATCGGTCTGGTGTTGCCGGGAGACGCAATCGTGCTGGTGGCGGTAGCGGCCGATCGCCGCGGCCCAGCCCAGCGCTGCGGCCAGGAGCTGCTGGAGGCCCTCAAGCACGACGCCCCCTTCTGGAAAAGGGAATGGAGCCAGGGGGTGGGTAGCTGGATCATGGGCAATACGCCTTTATGAAGCTCGGGGCCAAGGAGAAGTCCGCGACACAGCAGACCCCAACTGTCTGTGCCACATTCATGGGCAGAAAAACTTGGAGAGCTGGCCGTGCACATGGTCGCGAATTTTTGGCCCGGAGCCACGCTGGAACAATTCCAGGTGGAAATAGCCCAGCTGGAGGGCAAGCAGCAACCTCAAGCCCAGCTGCTGCGCACGGTGGCGGAGGTGGAAGGGGGTCTGATGATCGTGTCCCTATGGGAAGGGCAGGCGGCATACGACAGCTGGGCTGAAGCCACCCTCTTGCCCCAGATCGATCTTCCAGGAGGCATGGACGGTCGCCCAGAACAACGCAAAGGACTGGTAGTGGATCACTACTCAGCGCTGCCTGCCAGCTGAGCAGTTGGGGCCGCGGCCGACCCGCAGCTCAGAAGATCGGCAACCGCAGCAGCTGGGCCCAGAGCTGCTTCCCCGCCTCAAGATTGCCCAGCTCCGCCGGAATCTCCAGCAGCAGATCGGCCCCCTGCAGCGAGCCGATTCGGGAGGAGGCCTGTGAGCCCTCCACCCTGGCCAGCAAAGCCCCATCGGCCGCCACCACCAGCCGGGCGCGGGCCAGCTCCGGGCGGCCAGCGCCACGCCGCAGCTCCTGCTCCAGCCGCACCCGTAAACGGGGGAGCACCTGGATCGCACCACCCTCCAATCGCTGCAGCGCCGGCCAGAGCAACTGCAGGGCCGTGATAGCCGCCGCCACCGGATTGCCCGGCAGCCCAAAAAAGGGCACCCCGGCCACAGCTCCCCAGGCAAAGGGCCGACCCGGCTTGAGGAACAGCTTCCAAAAGCTCACCTCCCCCAGCTCCCCCACCAATTGGCGGATCCAGTCGCTGTCGCCGGCGGAGACCCCACCGGTGCTCACCACCACGTCGCAGCAGCCGGCGAGCTCCCGCAGGGCCTGGCGCAGGGGCTCGGGCTGATCGGCCACCACCCGCTGCTGCGTTACCCCATAGCCCAGCTGCTCCAGCAAGGCGGCAAGCAAGACCGAATTGCTCTCCCAGATCTGGCCGGGGCCGCGAAGCAATCCGGGACTGAGCAATTCATCACCACTGATCAACAAACCCAGCCGCGGCCGCTGGGTCACCGTCAGCTGGCACACCCCGCAACTGGCCAGGCGTCCCAGCTCCGCCACCCCCAGCCGCTGGCCCACCGCCACCAGCTCCTGCCCCGCAGCCGCCTCCTCCTCGGGCCCGCGGATCCAAACGGGAGCACCACAGGGTTTCAGCAGCTCCAGCTGATCCCCCTCCACCCCCACCAACTCCTGGGGCAGCACCCGGCCACTGCCCTGGGGCACCACGGCGCCGGTGAGGATCCGCACCGCCTCACCCGCTGCCAAAGCCGCGCCATAGGGGACACCGGCGGCCGAAGTGCCCCGCAGGCGCCAGCGGGCTCCCACCAGCGGCTGCTCGGATCCGGCAATGGCGAAGCCATCCATTATCGAAGCCCGGAAACCAGGCACTGCTGCCGCCGCCAGCACGGGTTCAGCGGTGATACGGCCCAGACAGGCCGCCAACGGCAACTGTTCCACCAGCCCCAGGGGCTGCAGCGCCTCCAGAATCCGCTCGCGGGCCAGCTCCAGCGGCAGGCCCTCCGGGCCGAAGGGTTCACCCATGCCGTTGCCACTCCCCACCGCGGCCGCCACTCTTGGCCAGCAGCCGCACCGGGCCGATGGTCATGGCGGGATCGGCAGATTTGAGCATGTCGTAGAGGGTGAGCAGGCCCACTTGCACGGCCGTGAGCGCCTCCATCTCCACGCCGGTGGGACCGATGGTGCGGGCGGTGGCGAGCAGCCGCAGGCCACTGCCATCGGCGGCGGGCTCGAGCTCCACGCTCACGCCACTGAGGGCGATCGGGTGGCAGAGCGGAATCAGTTCCCAGGTGCGCTTGGCGGCCTGGATCGCCGCCACCCGCGCCACCGCCAGCACATCCCCCTTGGGGGCGCTGCCCTCCAGCACCAGGGCCAGGGTGGCCGCCTCCATGCTGATGAATCCCTCAGCGGTGGCCTGGCGGGCGGTGGCGGGCCGATCGCCCACCTCCACCATGTGCACCTCGCCGGCGGCATTGAGGTGACTCAACTGGGGTGCCGTCATCTACTCATCCTCGAACTGGGCTCCAGGACCAAGCATGGATTGCCCGGCGCCAACCGTCCTCACCTCCCCCCATAACGTGAGGGTCGCTTCCCCCTCGTGATGACCGCTCGCCGCACCATCCCGCTCCTGCTGCTCCTGGCCGCCGGCCTCGCCCCCCTGGCGCCACCCAACGCCCAGGCCGGCCCGCTGCTGCGCCGCGCCCAGGAACGCAAGGCCTGCCAGGAATTCGCCGGCAAACTCCAGGCCGCATCCGGCAATCCCCAGCAGGCCCAACTGGTGTATCAGCAGGGAGTGCTGAAGCTGGTTGAAACCTTCGGCGAAAACCCCTGTGGCGACATCCCTGCACCCACCGCAACTGCTCCAGCTACCCCGGCACCGGCACCAGTCACCACACCAGTCACCACAAAGGCCGCCAATCCCCAGCAGGCCCAGGCCTGCCAAGAATTTGAGAGCAAGCTGCAGGGCGCCCAGGGCAACCCGGCCCAGGCCCAGCAGATCTATGCGATGGGCAGCCAGAAACTGAGCGGCATGTTCGGCCCCAACCCCTGCCCCAACGTGCCCAAGCCCTGAGCGCTCCCCCCATTGTCAGTATCCCGCCCTTCCACCTTCTTCTGCGCCTTCCTCACCCTGCTGAACGACCGGCTGGGGGAAAGCATCGTGTTTCCGCTGCTGCCGTTTCTGCTGGCGGGGTTCACCAACGATGGCCGGGTGCTGGGCCTGCTGGCAGGCAGCTACGCCATGGCCCAGTTCGCCTTCACGCCCCTGATCGGTGCCCTCAGCGATCGCTACGGCCGCAAACCGGTAATCAGTGTCTGTGTGGCGGGTTCGGTGCTGGGCCTGGCCCTGTTTGCCCTCACCATCAGCCTGCCCTGGGCCAGTCTCTGGCCCGCCGCCCAGGCCGCCGGGTTGCCCCTGGCCTTGCTGTTCGGGGCTCGGCTGATCGATGGGGTGAGCGGCGGCACCGCCGCCACAGCCAGCGCCGTGCTGGCCGACATCTCGCCGCCGGAAAAACGGGCTAAGGCCTTCGGTCTGATCGGGGTGGCTTTTGGCCTGGGCTTCATTCTTGGCCCCGCCCTAGGCGGGCTACTCGGGCAGATCAACGTCACCCTGCCGCTGCTCGTTGCCGTAGCGATCGCCGTGCTGAACCTGGTGCTGGTGCTCACCGTGCTGCCAGAAACCCACCCGCCAGAAGAACGCCGGGCCATGCCGCGCAAACGGGATCTCAACCCTTTGGTCGCCCTGCAACGGGTATTCACCAACCCCCAGGTGCGGCGCCTGTGCGTGGCTTTTTTTCTGTTTTTCCTTGCCTTCAACGGCTTCACCGCCGTGCTGGTGCTCTATTTCAAGCAGGCCTTCAACTGGGGGCCCGGCCTAGCGGCCTCAGCTTTCCTGGTGGTGGGCGTAGTGGCCACGGTGGTGCAGGGCGGCTTGATCGGCCCGCTGGTGAAGCGCTTCGGCGAATGGCGCCTCACCCTGGCCGGCCTGGGCTTTGTGATCGCCGGCTGCCTGCTGATTCCCCTGGCCACCCGGGCCAACGCCCAACCGGTGGTGTTCAGCGCCGTGGCGATCCTGGCCCTCGGCACCGGCCTGGTCACCCCCTGCCTGCGCAGCCTGGTATCTCGCCGACTCGACAGCGAAGGCCAGGGCGCCGCCCTGGGCAGCCTCCAGGGGCTGCAGAGCCTGGGCAGCTTTGTTGGCCCACCGCTGGCGGGCCTGGCCTACGAAACCACCGGACGCCAAAGCCCCTTCTGGCTTGGCATCGCCTTGCTGGTGGGGGTGGCCCTGCTGGTGGCCGGTGGTCTTCCGGGCCGAAACGCGGCGATGACAGCAGGACTACACGGATCGGACAGTTGAGATTGCTACGTTGCCGCTAATCAAAGCCAGGGTGCGGCATGGCGGAAACAACGGCTGAAACCCAGCTGGCTCCCGAGCTTTATATCAACCGTGAACTGAGCTGGCTGGAGTTCAACTACCGGGTGCTGGCACAAGCCCTAGACGAGCGCACGCCGCTACTTGAGCAGGCGAAGTTCAGCGCCATCTTCAGCAACAACCTCGATGAGTTCTTCATGGTGAGGGTGGCCTCGCTGAAGTCCCAGATCGATGCCGGGGTGAGCAGTCTTAGCGATGACGGACTCACTGCCCAGCAACAGCTTCAGGCGATTCGCACCAAGCTGCGCCCCCTTCTGGAGATGCAGCAGCAGCACTACCGCCACTCCCTTAAGAGCCATCTCTGCGACTACGGCGTTCACCTCACCGACTACGCCAACCTCAACGCAGCCCAACGGGATTGGCTCAACGCCTACTTCCAGAGCGCCATTTTCCCGGTTCTCACCCCCCTGGCGGTGGATCCCTCCCACCCCTTTCCCTTCATCAGCAACCTGAGCCTCAACGTGGCCGCCCTGGTGCGCGACCCCGATACGGGTCAGCAGGAATTCGCCCGGGTGAAGGTGCCGCAGAAAAACCTGCCCCGCTTTGTTCAGATACCGCCCCACCTGAGCGGCAAGCAACCCGAAGCCGTCTACACAGCCGTGCCTCTGGAGCAGGTGGTGGCCTTCAACCTCGGCCTGCTATTCCCAGGCATGCACGTGGAAGGGCATTACTTCTTCCGCGTCACCCGCGACGCCGACCTGGAATTGCGCGACCTGGAGGCCGACGATCTGATGGAGGCCCTTGAGGAGGGCCTACGCAAACGCCGCCGCGGCGGTGAGGTGGTGCGGCTGGAGGTGGCCGATGAGATGCCGGAAGCGGTAGTGCAGCTGCTGATGGAAGGCACCGCCGTCGAGGCGGAAGACGTTTACCGGGTAAATGGACCACTAGGTCTCGACGATCTGATGAGCCTGCTGGCCATTCCCCTGCCCCAGCTAAAAGAGAAGGCCCACAAGGGCCGCACCACACCAGCCCTGGCCCGTACCCAGAAGAGCCAGCTAGAAGACGGATCTATCAAAGCGGAGGAGTTTGAAAGCATCTTCTCTGTGATCCGCCGGGGAGACGTCCTGCTGCATCACCCCTACGACCTATTTTCCACGTCGGTAGAGGAATTCCTCAACCAGGCCGCCGATGACCCCTCGGTATTGGCCATCAAGATGACCCTTTACCGCACCTCTAAGGATTCAGCGGTGGTGGCAGCACTGATCCGGGCCGCCGAAAATGGCAAGCAGGTGATGGCCCTCGTTGAATTAAAAGCCCGCTTCGATGAAGACAACAACATCCAATGGGCTAAGCAGTTGGAGGCATCTGGGGTGCACGTCGTCTACGGCGTGCTGGGCCTGAAGACCCACACGAAAATCCTGCTGGTTGTTCGCAAGGAGAAGGAGCGCCTCAACAGCTACGTGCATATAGGTACGGGCAACTACAACTCCAAAACTTCCAGCCTCTACACCGATATCGGCCTGCTCACGGCCAGGCCTGAATTCGGCGCCGACTTAGTGGAGTTGTTTAACTACCTCACCGGTTTCTCCAAGCAGCAAAGCTTCCGCCGCCTACTGGTGGCTCCAGTGACGCTGCGCAGCCGCATGGAAGGCTTGATCCGGCGCGAAATCGACCATGCCCAAGCCGGCAGGGGCGGCCATATCCAGGCAAAGATGAATGCCCTGGTGGATCCGGCGATCATCGCCCTGCTCTACGAGGCCTCCCAGGCCGGCGTCATGATCGAGCTGGTGGTACGTGGCATGTGCAGCCTGCGGCCCCAACTGGAAGGCATCAGCGACAACATCCAGGTTGTGAGTGTGATCGGTCGTTTCCTTGAACACTCTCGGCTGTTTTGGTTTGGCAATGGCGGCGAGCCCGAACTTTTCTTCGGCAGTGCCGACTGGATGTCACGCAACCTGGACAGACGAGTTGAAGCGGTAGCCCCGATCGAAGATCCAAAACTGCGCCATCAGCTTGAGCAGGTCATCGATCTCTACCTGAACGACACCGGTGCCTGGCACATGGACAATCAAGGAAAGTTCAGTCAACGACAGCTCGAAGGCGAACAACATCTGGTTCAACGGGAGATGATGCGTCGCTGGCGCGGCGGCTTGGTGGCTTAATCAGCAGCAATCCATACAGGAATTCTTCCAAATCAAGGAGTTACAACCAACGCAACAGTGCTACATTTCAGCCAAATCCAATACGGAGGCTGGGGTGTGGGGACGCCTTTGCAATCCGCTTCAGACGTTGTTGTCAGCAATGTCTCGAAGCAGTCGCCATCTTTGATGGTGCCAAATGTTGCTGCAAGCAAATCTGCGTCTGCAAAGGCACGCACCACAGGCCCGAAAGCCGGGGGCCGGCTTAGTGCCGACTCAATCGGCTGGTATCTAGGTACCATTGGTCGCGTGCCGCTGCTCACGGCCGCCGAAGAAATTGAGCTGGCCCACCACGTGCAGGCCGGCAAACGCCTGCTAGAGCTGCCTGCAGGAGAGCACACCCCCAAGCACAAGCGCCAGCTGCGCATGGCCCAGCGGGCCCGCGATCGCATGATGGCCGCCAACCTGCGCCTGGTGGTAAGCGTCGCCAAGAAGTATCAAAACCAGGGGCTGGAGCTGCTGGATCTGGTGCAAGAAGGGGCGATCGGCCTGGAGCGAGCTGTTGACAAATTCGACCCAGCAATGGGCTACAAATTTTCGACCTACGCCTACTGGTGGATCCGTCAGGGGATGACCCGGGCCATCGACAACAGCGCCCGCACGATTCGTCTGCCGATTCACATCAGCGAAAAGCTGTCGAAGATGCGGCGGATCAGCCGGGAGCTTTCCCATCGCCTCGGCCGCCAGCCCAATCGCCTCGAGCTTGCCCATGCCATGGACATGGCCCCGCGGGACCTCGAAGAGCTGATGGCCCAAAGCGCTCCCTGCGCCTCCCTCGATGCCCATGCCCGCGGCGAAGAAGATCGCAGCACCCTGGGCGAACTAATCGCCGATCCGGCCAGCAACGAGCACCTGGACTCGATGGACCGGCACATCCAAAAGGAGCACCTGGGCACCTGGCTCTCCCAGCTAAATGACCGGGAACAGCAGATCCTCAAGCTGCGCTTCGGCCTGGAAGGGGCCGAACCTCTCACCCTCGCTGAAATTGGCCGGCTGATCAATGTGTCGCGGGAGAGGGTGCGGCAGCTGGAGGCAAAAGCAATCATGAAGCTGCGCCTGATGAGCAACTACCAGCAGGCCGCTTGAGCCCATGGCCCCTGGATGGTCGCAGCAGCTGCTGGGAGTGGCGGCCGTTGCTGGCTGGCTGGCCCTGTTGGCGCTAGCGGCGCTGCAGGTGCGGCGGCGCTGGAATGGTCAACGGGAATGGAGTCGCAAGTTGGTGCACATCGGCACCGGCGCCGTGGTGCCGATCGCCTGGGCCACCGGCATCGATCGCCTGATCGCCATCCCCGCCGCCGGCCTGATCACGCTGCTGGCGGCAATGAACCATCGCTTCCGCCTGCTGCCAGCCATCGAAGATGTGGGCCGCTCCAGCTACGGCACCATCGCCTATGGGGCCTCAATCACCCTGCTGCTGCTGCAGTTTTGGCCGCAACAACCCGCTGCCGTTGCCGCTGGCGTGCTGGTAATGGCCGTGGGTGATGGCCTTGCCGGACTGCTGGGTCCCCTGGTGAGCTCCCCTTGCTGGCTGGTGTGGGGCCAGCGCAAATCCGTCGTTGGCACCGGCGCCATGGCCACTGGCAGCCTGGGGATGCTGCTGCTTGTACGCCAGCTGGCGATCGCAGCTGGCCTGCCCCACCCGGAACTGCCCGCCCTGCTGGCCATCAGCACCACTGCAGTGGTGCTGGAGCAGCTGGCGGTGGGAGGCCTCGACAACTTCACCGTGCCGCTGGCAGCCGGCTGGCTCTGGCAACGGCTCAGCTAGCGCACTGGCTTAGCTAGCGCACAGACTCAGCCAGAGTTTCGAGCACCTCCAAGGTGGTGGCCAGATCGATGCAGGCGTCGGTGATGCTCTGGCCGTAGGTGAGCTGGCTTAGGTCTGACGGAATCTTCTGGCTGCCAGCCACCAGATGGCTCTCCAGCATCACGCCCATCACGTGGCCAGAACCGGCGCGCAGCTGGGCGGCCACCTGGGCTGCCACCTCGCCCTGGCGGCGATAGTCCTTGTTGGAGTTGCCATGGCTGCAATCCACCATCACCCGAGGCGGCAGGCCGGCCTTGGCCAGCTCCGCAGCGGCCTCCTCAACAGCCTCCGGGTGGTAGTTGGTGCCGCGGTTACCACCCCGCAAGACCAAATGGCCATCGGGGTTGCCCGTGGTGGTCACGATCGCCGCCTGGCCCTCCCCATTGATGCCAAGGAAATGGTGGGGCCGCGCCGCCGCCTCCATGGCATTGATGGCGGTGATGGCACCACCGTCGGTGCCATTTTTGAAACCGATCGGCATAGACAAACCCGAGGCCATCTCCCGGTGGGTCTGGCTTTCGGTGGTGCGGGCGCCGATGGCGGTCCAGCTGATCAGATCGGCGATGTATTGGGGCACCACCGGATCGAGCAGCTCGGTAGCCGCCGGCAGGCCCATCTCGGCTAGGTGCAGCAGCAGGCCACGGGCCACACGTAGTCCCGTATTGATGTCGTAGCTGCCATCGAGGTGGGGGTCATTGATCAGTCCCTTCCAACCCACGGTGGTGCGGGGCTTCTCGAAATAAACCCGCATCACGATCTCGAGCGCGTCCTGATAGCGCTCCTGGGCCGCGGCGATTGCCGCGGCGTATTCGTGGGCCGCGGCCACATCGTGCACCGAGCAGGGCCCCACGATCACCAGCAGACGGGAATCGCGGCCATGCAGGATCGCCTTAATACGTTCTCTGGCTTGCTGGACCGTTGCCGTTGAACGATCGCTGATTGGCAGTTCGCGGTGCAACAGCGCCGGAGGCACCAGCGGCCGGGTTTCCACCACATGCAAGTCGGCGGTGGTGGTGGTCATGGGCCTGAGGCCGTCAGAACGGCGCTGCGGAGTCGCCATCCACCCTAGTCAGCAGCGATTGCGACCACCAAAGGGACCGGCTGCCAAGAACAATGGGGTGTAGATCGACGCGACCGGGCATGTCTGCAGCCACCTTCCTCCCCAGCTACCGCGCCGCCGCGGCCGAGCGCGAAGCCTTGGGGGTGCCCGCCTTACCCCTGAGCGCCGCGCAAGCCAGTGCACTCACGGAGCTGCTGAGCGCACCGCCCGCCGGCGAGGAAGCCTTCCTGCTGCACCTGCTGAGTGAGCGCATCCCCCCCGGCGTGGATGAGGCGGCCTACGTGAAGGCCGGCTGGCTCTCGGCTGTGGCCCAAGGCAACGCCACCAGCCCCCTGCTGGGCCCGATTGAGGCGGTGCAGCTGCTTGCCACCATGATCGGCGGCTACAACGTCAGCGCCCTGATCAAGCTGCTCAGCAACTCCGATCCGACCATCGCCAGCGCCGCCGCCGAGGGACTGAGCCGCACCCTGCTCGTCTACGACGCCTACAACGACGTGCTGGAGCTGGCGGCAGGCAACGCCTATGCCCAGCAGGTGATCGACAGCTGGGCCGCCGCCGAGTGGTTCACCGCCAAGGCCGAGCTGCCCGCCGAGATCACCGTCACGGTGTTCAAGGTGGAGGGTGAAACCAACACCGACGACCTCTCCCCCGCCACCCACGCCACCACGCGGCCCGACATCCCCCTGCACGCCATGGCGATGCTGGAAACCCGCATGCCCGGCGGCCTGGAGCTGATCAGCCAGCTCAAAACCAAGGGCCACCCGGTGGCCTACGTGGGTGATGTGGTGGGCACGGGCAGCTCGCGCAAATCGGCGATCAACTCCGTGCTTTGGCACACCGGCAGCGACATCCCCCACGTGCCCAACAAGCGCGGCGGCGGTGTGATCTTGGGCGGCAAGATCGCGCCGATCTTCTTCAACACCGCCGAAGACTCAGGCGCCCTACCGATCGAGTGCGACGTGAGCGCCCTGAGCAGCGGCGATGTGATCACGATCCGCCCCTACGCCGGCACGATCGAGCGGGCCAGCGGCGAAGCGAACGCCGGCGAAATCGTGGCCCGCTTCGAGCTCAAGCCCAGCACGATCACCGATGAGGTGCGCGCCGGCGGCCGCATTCCGCTGCTGATTGGCCGCTCGCTCACCGATAAGTTGCGCGCCCAGCTCCGGCTGGCCGCTTCCAAGCTGTTCATCCGCCCAGTGGCCCCGGCCGACACCGGCAAAGGCTTCACCCTGGCCCAGAAGATGGTGGGCAAGGCCTGCGGCCTGGCAGGCGTGCGCCCCGGCAACAGCTGCGAGCCGCTGATGACCACCGTGGGATCCCAGGACACCACCGGGCCCATGACTCGCGATGAGATGAAGGAGCTGGCCTGCCTGGGATTTTCCGCCGATCTGGTGATGCAGAGCTTCTGCCACACCGCCGCCTATCCCAAGCCGGTAGATCTCAAAACCCACGCCGAGCTGCCCGACTTCATGGCGTCCCGCGGCGGCGTGGCGCTGCGCCCTGGCGACGGCATCATCCACAGCTGGCTCAACCGCATGCTCCTGCCCGACACCGTGGGCACCGGCGGCGACAGCCACACCCGCTTCCCCTTGGGCATTTCCTTCCCAGCCGGCTCGGGGCTGGTGGCCTTCGCCGCCGCCATCGGCGCCATGCCGCTCGACATGCCCGAATCGGTGTTGGTGAAATTCTCCGGCTCGCTGCAGCCGGGCGTCACGCTGCGAGATGTGGTGAACGCGATTCCCTACGTGGCGATCCAGCAGGGCCTGCTCACAGTGGCCAAAGAAGGCAAAAAAAATGTGTTCAACGGCCGAATCATGGAGATCGAGGGGCTGCCCGACCTCAAGCTTGAGCAGGCCTTTGAGCTGACGGATGCCACCGCCGAACGCTCCTGTGCCGGCAGCACGATCAAGCTCAGCGTTGAAACGGTGAGCGAATACCTGCGCAGCAACGTGGCACTGCTGAAAAACATGATCGCCCGCGGCTACGGCGATGGGCGCACCCTGGCCCGCCGCATCCAGGCCATGGAGGCCTGGCTGGCCAACCCGGTGCTGCTGGAGGCCGATGCCGATGCCGAATACGCCGCCGTGATCGAAATCGATCTGGATCAGATCAGCGAGCCGATCCTGGCCTGCCCCAACGACCCCGACAACGTCAAAACCCTCTCCGAAGTAGCCGGCGCAGCCATCGATGAGGTGTTCATCGGCAGCTGCATGACCAACATCGGCCACTACCGCGCCGCCGCCAACGTGCTCAAAGGCCAGGGTGAAAACGCGGCGCGGCTCTGGGTATGCCCCCCCACCCGTATGGACGAGGAGATGCTTAAAGAAGAGGGCTACTACGCCATCTTCGAAGCGGCGGGCTCCCGTATGGAGATGCCCGGCTGCTCCCTGTGCATGGGCAACCAGGCCCGGGTAGAGAACGACACCACGGTGTTTTCCACCAGCACCCGCAACTTCAACAACCGCCTCGGCAACGGCGCCCAGGTGTACCTAGGCAGTGCCGAACTAGCGGCGGTGTGCGCCCAGCTGGGGCGGATCCCTTCCAGAAACGAATACCTGAAGATCGCCGCTGAAAAGATCGATCCCTACGGCGACGAGCTCTACCGCTACCTCAACTTCGATCAGATCGAAGGCTTCGAAGACAGCGGCCGCGTGCTGAGCAGCGAGCAGGAAGCCGAGGTGCTGGCGGGGGTGTGAGCGCTAGGAGTTTGTGGAAAAACTGCACCAGAACGCGCGGTTTTGCTCCGGCGGCTTGATGAAGGGCTGATCAGGCTTGATCAGTACGTTTCACTGCCTCAAAAGATCGTGCTGGCCTCCAGGCGTCCATCCTTGATCGCCTGCATGAACAGCCGGTAGTCGCTTTCAGCCTGGTCGGCGTAGTGCAGGCCAAAGGCCTCCAGGGCCTGGTCAAAGACCTTGCCGGCGGCCAGCCAAGCCGCGATTGCATGGCGATCCCCCGAACGGGCGTGGGCCTTGGCCAGAGCACGACCACACAATTCGCCGTAGAGCTCCAGACCCTTGGCATCCAGGCCGGCCAGGTCCACCGACCCTTTCCAGTTGCGCAGCAGGCGCCAGTAGTAACAGCGATCCCTCTGCAAACTGCTCGTCCATCCCAGAAACGGGTCGCTCACGGTCTGCATCAGCCGCTGCCCTTCGATCACCCGCTGGCCTTGGTGCTGTGGTGACGAGGTGGTGGCATAGGGCTCAAACACCGAGGCTTCGGCCTGCTTGCTCTGGAGGATCAAAAGGTCATCAGGATGGGGCCCCACAAACAGGCCGATGGCGCAGCGGGTGCCCACCGAACCCACGCCGACGGCCTTCATCGCCGCATCCACCAGCCGGTAGTGGTGAAGCAAGTGGCGCTGCGCGGCCGTGACGGAGCACAAGTACAGCTCCAAATGCTTCTGGGCCATATCGCGCCAGTCGATGTCGGCGGTCCAGCTGCGATCCAGCAGGGCATGGCGCCAGATCAACGGGGGGTCATGGCGCAGTTGCAGTTGCCCGTCGGATCCCCGTTCGCAAAGTTTGCCGGCAGCTTCTATGCAGGTGCGGGCCCTGGCCTTAGCGCTCACCTTGAGCACATGCTGCCGCAGAGATGGGTGCTCCAGCTCGTTGATGTAAGCGTCGACATCGAAGCGCTGCGACCACACCTGATGCAGTGATTGGGTTGCGAGCGTCTGCATCGCCTTGCGATAGGCCCGGGCGGTGCGCCGGGCCACGCGGCCCTGCTGGTCGCTGGTCAGAGCCAGACTGCGCCCAGCGAGCACAGCACTTGCCACCAGCCTTTTGAGGTCCCACTCAAAGGGCCCGCGCACGGTCTCGTCGAAATCATTGAGGTCAAAGACCAGGCTCCACTCGGGCGACGCATAAAAGCCGAAGTTCGCCAGGTGGCAGTCACCGCAGAGCTGCACCTCCAGGCCGCTGCTGGGTGCATTGCCTAAGTCATGGGCCATCACCGCCGGGGTGCCGCGATAGAACGCAAAGGCGTCGTGAGCCATGCGGCTGTGGCGCACGGACACCAGCCAGGGCAGGCGATCGGCCTCCTGTTCCTGCAGGATCGTGATCGGGTTGCGCCGGTCCGCGGTCGGCGCCCAGCGGCTCAGAACTTCAACCGTCAACTGAGGCACCGGTGCTGCCAAAGAAAACGCCAAGCTGATGTTGCTGCAAATTAGAGCTGTGCTGATGCGCTGGCATCGTTCAACGCTTTGAACATGGAAGGTGCCGCTGGATCCAAGTCAGACTCGGTTCGCACCTGGCCCTGCAAGATGAGGGTGTTTGTGCTGCCTGCGTCAGTCTCCTGAACCAGGAAATCCTGCTGTTCGAACCCGCCCCAGCTGAGGCCGGTGCCCTGCGGGCGGTGCTGGCCTTCCCCAGCACCTACACGGTGGGGATCACCAGCCTGGGCTACCAGGTGGTGTGGGCCACCCTGGCCCAGCGGGCCGATGTGGATGTGCGGCGCCTATTCACCGACCAGGGCGATCCAGCGCACCGCCACTGCGACCTTTTCGGGCTCTCGCTGAGCTGGGAGCTGGATGGGCCGGTGCTGCTGGATCTACTTGAGCAGCAGCGCATCCCGATCTGGGCGGCCGAGCGCAGCGACGAAGATCCAATCGTTTTCGGCGGTGGGCCGGTGCTCACCGCCAACCCCGAGCCGCTGGCACCATTTTTTGATGTGGTGTTGCTGGGCGATGGCGAGCTGTTGCTGCCAGCCTTCATCGATGCCCTGCAAGCGGGCCGCGGCGCACCCCGGCCCGAGCGACTACGCCAGCTAGCCCAGGTGCCGGGGGTGTACGTGCCCAGCCTCTATGCCCCCCGCTACAGCCCCGAGGGCGATCTGCTCGCGGTGGAGCCAACAGAAGCGGGTATCCCGGCCACGGTTGCCAAGCAGACCTGGCGCGGCAACACCTTGAGCCATTCGGCTGTGATCACCCCGGAGGCGGCCTGGCCATCGATCCACATGGTGGAGGTAGCGCGCAGCTGCCCGGAGCTGTGCCGCTTCTGCCTAGCCAGCTACCTCACCCTGCCGTTTCGCACCCCCAGCCTGGAAGACGGCCTGATCCCAGCGGTAGAGAAGGGTTTGGTCGCCACCCAACGGCTGGGATTACTGGGAGCCTCAGTCACCCAGCACCCCCAATTCGCCGACCTGCTGGCCTGGCTCGACAAGGACCGCTTTGAAGGCACTCGGGTGAGCGTCAGCTCGGTGCGGGCCGCCACTGTGACCGCCGAGCTGGGCCGAATCCTGGCCAAACGGGGCAGCAAATCGCTCACGATCGCGATTGAAAGCGGCAGCGAGCGCATGCGCCAGGTGGTGAACAAGAAGCTGGCCACTGAAGAGATCTACTCAGCAGCCCGCTATGCCAAGGAGGGCGGGCTCACGGGCCTGAAGCTCTACGGCATGGTGGGCCTGCCGACGGAAGAAGACGCCGATGTGGAAGCCACCGCCGAGCTGCTGCTAGCTCTGAAAAAGGCCACTCCCGGCCTGAGGCTCACCTTGGGAGTGAGCAGCTTCGTGCCCAAAGCCCACACGCCGTTCCAGTGGCAGGGGGTGCGGCCCGAAGCCGACAAGCGACTCAAGCTGCTGGCCAAGCGGCTCAAGCCCAAGGGCATCGAGCTGCGCCCCGAGAGCTATGGCTGGAGCGTGATCCAGGCCCTGCTGTCGCGCAGCGACCGGCGCCTAGCGCCGGTGATCGCTGCCGCCCGCGGCAAGCACGAGAGCCTGGGGGGCTGGAAGCAGGCCTATCGGGCGGTCAGGCAGCAAACCTCAGGCCCCGAGAGCCCACCAGCCTGGGAGGACGTGATCCACGCCACCTGGAACAGCGAGCGGGTGTTGCCCTGGGCGCACCTGGAGGGGCCGCTCAGCCCTGGCACTCTGGAGCGGCACCGAGCTGAAGCACTCGCTCTGGGGCGTACAAGTGGCGTGCCGGCATGAGCCCGGGCAAGCGCGGCGGTTCAGTTTTCGCCAGATGGACAGGCCGATGGCAACATAAGCGGCGACAGGGATTAAAATGGGAAGGAGCTGATAAAAACAGATTTTATAAGGAAATCTGGTAATTAAAACGCCCCTCCTCTCTCTCCTGAGGTAAAAATCCATGAGAATTTTTTGGCTTATCAGTAGCTCTCACGAGCGACAGCAGCCAATCGAGGCAGCTTCTTTGAAACATTATGACCTAAGACCTCCAGTCTATTTCACTACCTTGAGTCCAACCAGAACGTATTTTAGGTAGGATCGTGGAAAACGCTGCCAAGCTGGTGTTTTGCGTCACTGGTACGTTCAGCCGCTATTAAACAGGGCCGTTTCGAGCTGACGGCGCCAATTCTTAGGCGAGTTATCTACTGCAGCCAAGACTGCTCTGAATACCTGACAAACTAGATACCACCAACTCCTAACAACTAGCGATTGCTCAACCCTGCCCTAAAAATCTTCCCACTCCTGATTCCGCCATGGCAAATTTCAGCCGTTTTGAGCCCGATATCTCCACCCGTGCCCGGCGCACGCAGGAAAATCTCCTGGGGCCTAAGACTCTGTTCTTGTTAGGCTTCGAGGCGGAAGTCCCAACCCCTGTTCCAGAGGCATTCGCGCCCCTTACCTCTACGGTGCCTGTGGCCCGTGATGCCCTGTCTCTGGACCTTGCCACGGTTACCGCGATCAGCGGCGGCAAACCGGTGCCTGATAACTCGATCGATCTCGATGCGATCGACAGCCGCTTCCATGCCGGCCGCTGCGCCTGCATGGCCTGCAGTGGCGCCGGCAGAAGCCCGGCGGGAGCCTTCAGCGCCACCCTGACCGGCGGCACCGCCAGCGCAGCGGCCACCGCACCGGTCAGCCTGCAGGTCCTGGCGAACTACCTGACGCGTGACTTCTGGCTGGAGGCAAGTACCTATGCGCGCCGTTACAACCTCAGCAGCAGTGGAACCGGCGCCAAAAACGGAATCATCACTTACAACGTCACGGGCTGGGCGAATGATGCCAACGGCCTCTCCTCCGATCGCCAGGCTCTGACCCGCGAGGTGTTCAATCTGTATTCGGCCACGCTCGGAATCAACTTCCGGGAGGTCACCGGCTCAGGAGGCGATATCCGCTTCACCGACAATGACAGTGGTGCCTATGCCTATATGGCTGCTGGCTGGTACGCCGACAGCACGCGGCAGAATGTAATCATCGACTATAGCGTCGTCAATGTCCAGGCCTCCTGGTATGACGGCAAGTCTAATTATAATACTTACACCACGCAGACGATCTTTCACGAGATCGGGCATGCGCTGGGCCTCGGTCACCAGGGTCAATACAACTACACCGGCACGCCCCTCACCTACGAAGGTTCTGCTCAGTTCGCCAACGATTCCTGGCAAGCGACGATGATGTCGTACTGGGATCAACAGGACAATCCCACCACCGGAGCCTCGTTCGCCTGGCTGCAGACACCGATGGCGGTCGACTGGATCGCACTCAACGATCTTTATGGTGCCCAGGGCTACGGCACCGCCAGTGCCTTCCAAGGCGACACCATCTATGGCGTTGGCACCAACATCACTGCTGCCCAGAGCCAGATCTGGAACCTGTTCAGCACCTACGCCGGATCCACGGCCCACACGATCGTCGACGGCAGCGGCTACGACACCCTCAATCTCAGCAATTTCAGCGCCAACCAGCTGATCAACCTCGCCCCCTCCCAGACCAGCGCCACGGCTCCCTCCATCTCCAATATCGGCGGCAAGATCGGCAACCTCACGATCGCCGCCGACACGATCATTGAGGCCGCCATCGGTGGCAGCGGCAACGACAGCTTTTACGGCAACAACGCCAACAACACCTTCCGCGGTGGCGGTGGCAACGACAACTTTTTCGATAGCCTCGGCTCCGACATCTTCTATGGAGATGCCGGCATCGACTCGCTCTATTTCAGCGAGTCGATCGAGCTGCTCAGCTATGCACTCTCCGGTGATTCGCTGCTGTTCTCTCGCACCTCAGGCAGCTTCGATGTCGACCAGGTCTAGAACAGCGTCGAAAACATTGTTTTCAACAGCATCAGCTTCAGCTATGCCGATCTGGTTGGCAGCCTCTCCGGCCCGCTGCTCCCCGACGTGACGATCAGCTCGGCCAATGGCCTGGCCAGCGGCGGCGCCACCAGCAGCACCGCCCTCAGCTTCGCCGGCAGCCTCAGCCAGGCCCTCGCCGCGGGCCAGTCGATCGCCTTCTACCGCGACGGCGTCCAGCTCGACAACGCTGATCCCAGCCTCGCCGATCCCACCAGCTGGAGCTTCTCCCTGCAGGAGAGCGCCGGCACCAACAGCTTCGCCTACACCGCCCGGGTGGTCGACAAAGCCAGCGGCAGGCTCGGCAGCCTCTCCAGCCCCTTCGCCCTCACCGTCGACACCGTTGCCCCCCTCGTCAGGGTCAACTCCCTCAACACCGAAGACACCACCCCCCTGCTCAGCGGCAACGTCAGCGAGGCGGCCGCCCAGGTGAGCGTCAGCATCGGCGCCACCACCAAGAGCGCGGTCAACAACGGCAACGGCACCTGGTCGCTCCAGTGGAGCGACACCCTCGCCGCCGGCGCCAGCTACGACGTCGTCGCCACCGCCACCGACGACGCCGGCAACTCCGGCACCGACACCACCACCGATGAGCTCAGCGTCCTGGTGCCGCCGCCGCCGAGCCCGGTCCTGTTCTTCAGCCTGAGCAGCGCCGTCACCAGCTCCTCGGCCTCAGTGATGGGCGGCCTGACGGCCCAGCGCAACGACATCGTCACCTTCGACGGCAGCCGTTTCTCCACCTGGCTCAACGGCAACGCCAGCGGCCTAAGCGGTGCGGTGCTGCGCGATTTCCACATCGTCAGCGCCGATGAGGTGGTGGTGGCCTTCCAGGGCCCGATCACCCTTTCGGGCATCGCCTTCGACGACTCCGACCTGGCCCGTCTGCGCCGCAGCGGCGGCGTCTGGAGCGTGTCGATGCTGTTCGACGGCAGCGACGTGGGCCTCACCACCAACGCCGAAGCGATCGACGCGGTGACGGGCCTGGCCAACGGCTCCTGGCTGATCTCCACCCGCGGCAGCGGCTCCGTGCCCGGTGTCAGCTTCGCCGCTGAGGACATCCTGCGCTTCACCCCCACCAGCCTCGGCGCCAACACCGCCGGCAGCTGGAGCTTCTACGCCGACATGAGCGACGTGGGCATCACCGGCGGCAACGCCAGCGCCTCCACCGGCGGCACCCGCCTCAGCGCCACCAACGAAGACGTCTTCGTGTTCCGGCCCACCGCCCTCGGATCCACCACCGGCGGCAGCTATCCCTCACCGCTGTTCTTCGACGGCAGCCTCTACGGACTGGGCAGCAACGCCCTTCTAGGGATTGATGTGCCGGTCTAAGGGGATCACGCCCTCCGCTTGACAAACGTCAGTCCCACCGGAGTGTCTCCATCATCCGAACCATCACCTCAAGCAAACACCGCCGTTCGCCCCCGGTAAACCATCACCTGGCGCTTGAGGTGCAGGCGCACGGCCCGGGCTAGGGCCAGGCGTTCGCAGTCGCGGCCAAGGCGGATCAGGTCATCGATCTCGTCGCGATGGCCCACGGGCACGGTGGACTGGGCAATGATCGGCCCCCCATCCAACTGCTCGGTCACGTAGTGGCCGGTGGCACCGATCAGCTTCACGCCCCGCTCCCAGGCCCGGTGATAGGGCTGGGCGCCCTGGAAGGCAGGCAGGAAAGAGTGGTGGATGTTGATCACTCGGTGGAAGGCATCCGGTGGATCAAAGCTCTCCAAAAATGCCGGCGTCAGCACCTGCATGTATTTGGCCAGGATCACCAGCTCGATGCCGTGCTCGGCAAGCAGCTCCAGGTGCCGGGCTTCAGCCTCCTCCCGGTTGGCGGCTGAGATGGGCACATGGGCAAAGCGGGCCCCAAATTCCTCGGCCATGGGACCAAGGTCGGGATGGTTGGAAATCACCAGCGGCACCTGCATCGGCAACTCGCCCGTGCGCGTGCGCCACAGCAAATCCAGCAGGCAGTGGTCCTGCTTGCTCACGAAGATCGCCACTGGCGGGCGCACATCTGAGAAGTTCACCTTGTATTGGCCGCCCAAACGCTCCGCCAGGGCGCTGGCCGTGGGACAGATCGCCTGCCGCGGCAGCCCGAAACCCTCAAGCTGCCACTCAATCCGGCTCAAAAACAAGCCGGCGCCTTGATCGCTGTGGTGGTCGGCGTGGACGATGTTGCCGCCGTTAGCTGCCACCCAGCCAGACAATTCCCGCACCAGTCCGGGTTGATCCGGGCAGATCATCTGCAGGATGGCGGTGGCGGTAGTCATGGCCATGGTCAACGTCAGTTCAGACGTAGCACCTCGGCGGCATTTAGGGCCAGGTTGCGAGGGGCAACAGACAGGCCGGAAGAGCCAGCCCACCCCGATAAACTCACCCCCACGAAATGTTGTTGGTACCTGCTGATGGCTTCTGCGCGGATTCCTGCAGTTTTCACTGCTTTTGACCAAACTGCTTTTGACCAAACTGCTTTCGGCCAAACCACTTTCAGCCAGCAGCTGCGCCGTTTAGTGGTGCTCTGCCTTGCCACCGTGCTCTGCCTCGGCCTGAGCGCCTGTGACGGCAGCCAAGGCAAGAAGCCGCCGACGATTAGCCCAGAGGACATGGCCCTAATCGAGCGCCAAGCCGAGGGCTTCCTGGCAGCTCGCAACCGCCTGCCCGAGTTGGCCGCCCTCGTAAATGATCGCAACTGGGTATTCACTGCCAACTTGATCCACGGCCCCATGCAGGAAGTGGGCCGGGAAATGAGCTACATCAACCAAAGGCTGCTGCCCGCCGACCGCCCCGAGGCCGAGAAGCGCGCCACCGCCCTGAAAACGGCCCTAGCCCAGCTCGATGAAGCCTCCCGCCTTCAAGACGGCGACAAGCTGCGTAAGGGTTACATCAAGGTGGCGAGCGGTTTTGGTCTCTATGCCCAGGTGTTGCCCACCCAAGTGCAGGAAGACCTCAAGCAAATCTGATTAAGCAAATCCATCCCGTCGGATCAGCCGTTAGGCGCCTTTCGATCGCTGTGATCGGCGCCGGCTTGGTGGGCCGAGCCTGCGCCTGGCTACTGCTGCAGCGTGGCCACCGAGTTTTGCTGCTCGATCCAGGCCTGGACGGCCAGCGCGACCCCAGCTCAGGTAGCGAGGCGGCCCTGGGGGTGCTGATGGCCCAGGTGTTTCACCGCAACAGCGGCCGGGCCTGGCGCTTGCGCCAACGCAGCCTGGAGCTCTGGGGCCAATGGCGTCAGCAGTTAGAGGCCCAGGGCTGGGCGCTGCCCTGGCGGCCCGGCTTGCTGCTGCTGGCCAGCACGCCTGAGGAACTGGAGCGCCAGCGCCAGTTGGTGGCAAGCCGGCAGCAGCAGGGCTTTGCTCTAGAACTCTGGGATAAACCCCGGCTTGACGCCCTGGCACCAGCCCTGCCGATCGGAGCCCTGGGCGGGCTCTACTCCCCGGCCGACGGGCAGCTGGATCCCGGCCCCGCCCTCGCAGCCCTACTAGCCGATGGCCTGCGGCTGGGTCTGCAGACCTACTGCGATCGGGTTGAGCGCCTCGAGCAACGCCCCGGTGGCTGGAGCGTTCACACTCGCTGCGGCGAAAATCTGGAGGTGGAAGCGGTGGTGCTGAGCGCCGGGGTGGCCAGTAGCGCTCTGCTGGCGGACCTAGGCCACCAGGTGCCCATGGAGCCGGTGTTAGGCCAGGCCCTGGAACTGGAGTTGCCACTCCCCACAAACTGGCGCAGCGCCAGCCCCTGGCCTGGGGCAGTGGTGTGGCAAGGGCTCAACCTGGTGCCCCGTGCCAGCAGCAAGCTTTGGCTGGGGGCCACCCTGGAGCCTGGCGATCAAGCCGATCCCGCCGCCCTCGCAAATCTGCAACAGCTGGGTGATGCGGCGCCAACCTGGCTGCAACAGGCCACCGTGGTGCGCCAGTGGCAGGGCCACAGGCCCCATCCGATCGGCCGCCCGGCGCCCCTACTCGAGCAGCTGGAGCCGGGCCTGGTGCTAGCCAGCGGCCACTACCGCAATGGCGTGCTGCTGGCACCGGCGACAGCGGAATGGGTGGTAGAGCAACTGGAGCAAGGCTGACAAACCAGCCAGAAAACACCCTCTTAACCAAGCCCTAACCTGCCGGGACGCCACCCTTCACCAGCTACCTCCATGGCCGTCAGCCGCTTTCGCCCTAGCATCCTGTTGAGGAGCGCCCTCGGCTTGGCTGCCCTAATCAGCCTGAGCAGCTGCAGCAACGGCCAGACCTTGCAAGCCGCCGGCGCCAGTTTCCCGGCGGGCCTTTACCAACGCTGGTTTGCAGACCTGGGAAGCAATAACAAGATTCGGGTCAACTACCAGTCTGTGGACTCCGGTGCCGGCGTCCGCCAGTTCCAAGCCGGCACGGTGGATTTCGCCGCCAGCGACAAACCCTTGGACGCCAAAGATGCTGCAGCGATCAAACGGGGTGTTGTGCAACTACCCCTCACAGCTGGCGCCATCGCCGTGGCCTACAACCTGCCCGGTTGCAAGCTCAAGCTCAGCCAGGAGTAGCTGGTGCAGATCTTCGAGGGCAAGATCAGGAACTTCCAGCAGCTGGGCTGCGCCGACCAGCCGATCCAGGTGGTGGTGCGCTCCGATGGCTCCGGCACCACCTACAACTTCACCAATTCACTGGCCGCCTTCAGCCCCAGCTGGAAGAAAGGACCCGGCGTTGGTAAGTCAGTGAACTGGCCCACGGGAGTGGGTGCCAAAGGCAATGAGGGCGTCGCCGCCAGCCTGCTGCAAACCAAAGGCAGCATTGGCTACGTGGAGGTGGCCTATGTGCGAGGCGTTCTCCAAGCCGCCGCCATCGCCAATCGCGCCGGCAGCTTCAGCCTTCCCGATGCCGCCAACGCCAGCCAGGCCCTGGCCACGATCAACTTGGGAGACGATCTCACCGGCGGCGATCCCAATCCCAACGCCGGCTATCCAATCGTGACTTTCACCTGGGTGCTGCTCTACAAAAATGGCAATGCAGCCAAACTGGCCGCCCTGCAGCGCACCTTCAACTACGCCCTCAGCGATGCAGCCCAAAAGCAGGCTCCAGCTCTGGGCTACATCCCCCTGCCCGCTCCTGTCTTAGCCAAAGCGAAGGATGCCCTGGCCAGCGTTGGCCCCTGAGCCCATCAAAAAGCCCCCCTTACGGGGGGCTAAAGATCACCTAAAGGCGCTAAATGATTCTGATCACTTGCTCTCGGTGAATTCAGCGTCGATCACGTCGTCGCTGGAGGCCGAGCTAGCCGCATCGGCACCGGCACCATTGCCACCAGGGGCAGCGCCACCGGCCTCAGCTCCTGCAGCCTGCTGATACACGGCGGCACCAGCGGCATACAAGGCCTGCTGCAGGATCTCGAGCTCAGACTTCATGGTGTCGAAGTCTTCCTTAGCGATCGCCTCCTTGAGCTTGGCGGAGGAGGATTCCACCTTGGCCTTGTCCTCAGCGCCCACCTTGTCGCCGAGCTCGCCGAGCTGCTTCTCCGACTGATAGACGAGGGTTTCGGCCTGGTTCTTCAGGTCAATCTTCTCGCGCTTCTCCTTGTCGGTAACAGCATTGGTCTCGGCGTCCTTGACCATCTTCTCCACCTCGTTATCGCTGAGGGTGGAGGCTCCAGTGATCGAGATGCTCTGCTCCTTGCCGCTGCCCTTGTCCTTAGCGGTGACGCTGAGGATGCCATTGGCATCGATGTCGAAGGTGACCTCGATCTGGGGCACGCCGCGGGGTGAAGGAGGAATGCCGTCGAGGCGGAAGGTGCCAAGCGACTTGTTGTCGCTGGCCATCTCGCGCTCACCCTGGAGCACGTGGATCTCTACGTTGGTCTGACCATCCACCGCCGTGGAATACACCTCGGTTTTCTTGGTGGGGATGGTGGTGTTGCGGGTGATCATCTTGGTCATCACGCCGCCGAGGGTCTCAACGCCAAGAGACAGGGGGGTGACGTCCAACAGCAGGATGTCCTTGACCTCACCGGCCAACACACCGCCCTGGATAGCGGCACCAACGGCCACCACTTCGTCTGGGTTGACGGTTTGGTTGGGATCCTTACCGGTAACGCGCTTAACCAGCTCAAGCACCGCCGGGATGCGGGTGGAACCACCCACCATCACGATTTCATCGAGCTCAGCAGAGGAGAGCTTGGCGTCCTTAAGGGCCTGCTCCACCGGCACCCGACACCTATCAATAAGTGTGGAGGCCAACTCCTCAAACTTGGCCCGGGTGAGGGTGAGGTCGAGGTGCTTAGGGCCCTCCGGGGTGGCCGTAATAAACGGCAGATTGATTTCGCTCTGGGTAGCGCTTGAAAGCTCAATTTTGGCCTTCTCTGCTGCTTCGGTGAGACGCTGCAGCGCCTGCTTGTCCTGACGCAGATCAATGCCCTCATTGGCTTTGAAGCTGGCGGCCAGGTAATCAACGATCACCTTGTCAAAGTCATCGCCGCCCAGGTGGGTGTCACCAGAAGTGGAGAGCACCTCGAACACACCGTCGCCGACCTCGAGCACGGACACGTCGAAGGTGCCGCCGCCCAGGTCGAACACCAGGATGCGCTCATTGCTCTTGCGATCGAGGCCGTAGGCCAGGGCAGCCGCAGTCGGCTCGTTGATGATGCGGAGCACCTCAAGGCCAGCGATCTTGCCGGCGTCCTTGGTGGCTTGACGCTGGGAGTCGTTGAAATAGGCGGGAACGGTGATCACCGCTTGGGTAACCGTCTCACCGAGATACTTACCAGCGTCTTCGGCCAGCTTGCGGAGCACCTGGGCACTCACTTCCTCAGGCGCAAATTGCTTGCCCAGCACCGGACACTTCACCTTCACATTAGCGCCAGACTTCTCAACGCCATAGCTGACTTCCTTCGACTCTTCGGTGACCTCATCAACGCGACGGCCGATGAACCGCTTCACCGAATAAAAGGTGTTTTCGGTGTTCATCACCGCCTGACGCTTGGCGATTTGGCCCACCAATTGATCCTGGTTTTTGGTGTATGCCACCACGGAGGGTGTGGTGCGAAACCCTTCGGCGTTGGCAATCACGGTGGGCTTGCCGCCCTCCATAACGGCGACACAGCTGTTTGTGGTGCCTAAATCAATGCCAACGACCTTGCCCATGGGTTACTAACTCCTTACGGTGAGTGGATCTGACTGGAAGCATCTTCAGCAGCTGGGGCCTTCCCAGGCGAGGGGTGGTTCCCGAACAGTTCCAGCCAGCCAGCCCACCTTCATGCCCCAGCCGATCTCCGGAAGCACTGCCCTAGCTGGGGTTCTCGGGGATCCGGTGCGCCACTCCCTATCGCCGGCAATGCACAACGCTGCCCTGGCAGAGCTGGGGCTCAACTGGGTGTACTTGGCCATGCCCACCAGGGCCGACCAGCTGGCGGTGGTGCTGCAAGGGCTGGAGGCCGTTGACTGCCGCGGCCTCAATGTGACCCTGCCCCACAAGCAGGCAGTGGCTGGCCTCTGCCGCAGCCTCTCGCCCCTGGCGCAACGGGTGGGTGCGGTGAACACCCTGGTGCGGCACCAGCAGGGGGGCTGGCTGGGGGAAAACACAGACGTGGAGGGCTTCTTGGCGCCCCTACGCAGCACTGAGCAGAACTGGCAGGGGCGGCGAGCGGTGCTGCTGGGCTGTGGCGGCAGTGCCCGGGCGGTGGTGGCAGCACTGGTGGAACTGGGCTGCAGCTCCATCGCCATGGCAGGCCGCAGCAGCGAGCGCCTCGCAGCCCTACTGGCCACCTGCCACAGCTGGGCGCCCCAACTGCAGGGACTCGTATGGGCTGACGGCAGCACGGCCCTAGCCGAGGCCCTGGCCCTGGCAGACCTCGTGGTCAACACCACACCCGTGGGCATGGCTGCCGCCGGCAATCCGGATGCGACGCGGCACTGCCCACTCAGCCCCGGCGAACTGGAAGCCCTGCAACCCGGCGCCACCGTGTACGACCTGATTTACACACCCAGGCCCACGGCCCTGCTGCTGGCGGCGAGCCAGCGGGGCTGCCGGGCCCTGGATGGGCTGGAGATGCTGGTGCAGCAGGGGGCGGCCTCCCTGCGGCGCTGGAGCGGGCTTGAGCAGGTGCCGGTGGCGGCGATGCGCGCGGCAGCCCTAGCCCAGCTGGGCCCCTAGCCTGAGGGCTCTGGAAGTTTCTCCATCCATGCAGGATCCCCCGATCTGGCAGCGAGTGCTGGCGGCCCTGGCCTATCTGTTGCCCTGGAGCGACGCCTTCTCCTTCGGTCGGGGCCTGTTCGGCCTGTTCCCGGCCCTGCAGTGGCTTGGGGTGCCGATCCTGCCGATCGCCCTGCTGGAGCAGGCGGTGCCCTTTGGCGGGCTGGTGCTGTTCCTAGTGCTGTTCCTGGCAGTGGTGCGCAACAACAAGGTGCCCTACCTGATCCGCTTCAACGTGCTGCAGGCGATCCTGATCGACATCGTGGTGGTGCTGGTGAGCCTGGCCTTCCAGGTGCTGCAGCTAGGCGCCCTGGACTTCGTCGGCAAAACCCTCAGCAACACAGTGTTTATCGGCATCTTGGTGCTGGTGCTGTTTGCTGTGGTGCAAAACCTGCGGGGTAAGGAAGCCGATATTCCCAGCCTCTCCGAAGCCGTTCGGATGCAGCTGTAAGGTGTTTGATCCGTCGCTGGTGGGCATCAGCCCGCCGGCCGCTGCCCCAATTCCTGAGGCGACAACCCCGAAGCGACCATGACGCAGCCCTATTACGAGACCATGTACATCCTTCGTCCGGATATTCCGGAAGAAGAGGTGGAAACCCATGTCGCCAAGTACCGCGATCTGGTCACCGAATCCGGTGGTGAAGTGCTGGATTGCCAGATGCGCGGCAAGCGCCGCCTGGCCTATTCGATCGCCAAGCACCGCGAGGGCATCTATGTGCAGCTCAACCACAACGGCGACGGCCAGCAGGTAGGTCCGCTGGAGCGGGCCATGCGTCTCTCGGAAGATGTAATTCGCTATCTCACCGTCAAGCAAGACGGCCCGATGCCGGCACCACGCACCCTGCCCGGAGCCAGCACTGAAGCCGCTCCCATGGAACCGGCCACCGTCTGACCCTGGGACTCAGCTTGACCTAAAAGACTCCAAATAGCTGCGGAGCTAATACAGGCCTGGCTTGTAAAAAATCGGGCCCACTCGTAATCTCCGCCCATGGAGCCTGACTCCATACCACCAGCACCGAAGCGGCAGCCATCTGTCACTTCGGATTTTTTATGGCACCAGCAGCAAGAGCGCCAAAACGAGCTGGAACAGGAACTTGCCAAAACTCGGGAGGAGCTTCAGGCCATGCAGGCCCTGCTCGAAGACCTACCCAGCCTGTTTGAAGACAAATTTCGGCAGCGATTGCAGCCGATGCTCGACCAGCAACAGCGGCTGCTCAGCGACAACGCCAACCTGCGCCAGCACCTGCTGCAGTTACAGCCTGGCAGCGATACGAGTGCCCAGGGCCTGCTGCTGCCCCAGCAAGAGCCTGCCAGACCACGACTGCGCCAGGCCCTACTCCATGCCTTCGGCTTCAGCCCTAACCAGGAGCAAGAGCCCTAACGCCGGCGCTGGTTGGCCGCCCAAAGGCGGGTGGGCAGACCCCACACGTAGATAAAGCCCTCGGCAGCCTTGTGGTCGAATTGATCTTCGGCGCCGTAGGTGGCCATATCGGGCACATAGAGGCTGTGGCTGGCACTGCTGCGGCCCACCACGGTGGCATTGCCCTTGTGCAACTTCAGCCGCACGGTGCCGTTCACGGTTTGCTGGGTGCGCTCCATGAAGCCATCAAGTGCATCCTTGAGCGGGCCATACCAAAGGCCCTGATACACCAGATCCGCCCACTGCTGCTCGAGCTGGCGTTTGGTGCGCAACACATCGGCCGCCAGGGTGAGGCTCTCCAGCTCTTGGTGGGCCTTGATCAGCAGCAGCAGGCCAGGGGTTTCGTAGATCTCCCGGCTCTTGATACCTACCACCCGGTTTTCGACCATGTCGAGGCGGCCAAAGCCGTGGCTGCCGGCCAGGGAATTTGCCTGGCGGATCAAGCTCACCGGATCGAGGCGCAGGCCGTCGATGCTCACCGGGTTGCCCTGGTCAAAGCCGATCTCAACGGTCTGGGCCTGATCCGGCGCCGCATCCACCGACACGGTCATGGCGTAAATCTCCTCGGACGGCTCCACGTTGGGATCCTCCAGGGGACCGGCTTCGATCGAGCGACCTAGGAGGTTGAGGTCGATCGAATAGGGCGATTTCTTGCTCACCGGCGAGGGAATGCCACAGCGCTCGCCGTAGGCGATGGTTTGCTCGCGGCTCATGCCCCACTCCCGCGCCGGGGTGAGCACCTTGAGGTCGGGGGCGAGGGCGCCGATGGCCACATCGAAGCGCACCTGATCGTTGCCCTTGCCGGTGCAGCCGTGGGCCACCGCATCGGCGCCCACCTCGCGGGCAATCTCCACCAGTCGCCGCGCTATCAGGGGCCGGGCCAGGGCTGTGGAGAGAGGATAGCGGCCTTCATAGAGGGCGTTAGCCCGGATAGCAGGGAAGGCGAATTCGGTGATGAAGGGCTCGATCAGGTCGCCCACGATCGACTGGCTGGCCCCTGAATCGAGCGCCTTCTGGCGAATGGGCTCCAGCTCGTCGCCCTGGCCTAGGTCGGCGGCGAAGGTAATTACCTCTTCCACGCCCCACTCCTGCTTCAGGTAGGGGATGCAGACGCTGGTGTCTACGCCGCCGGAATAGGCCAGCACCGCCTTCTTCGCCCGACCCATCAACGCCTCTCCATGCGTTTAGTTGCTCGATTCTCCCCTGTCGGGGTGTGGCAGGGACCAGTTGGTCAGCAACCACAACCCCACTAGCAGGGGCGGCAGGCCCACCAGTAGCCACACCACCCCCTGCTGCAGGGGCAACGGCTGGGGCCAGCGCTCGCCCGCTGCGGCCAGCGCGGCACTTATGGCCAGGGACAGGGCCCAGACCTTCAGCACCCCGGCTAGGGGGCTGGCCTTTTGGCTGCTGGTGGGCATGCTCTGGTGGGCTGCATTTGCTTTGCAGCTATGGTGACTGATTGGTCTGTATGGGCCTAGCCCCAGACCTAGCTACCGGTAGGCGCACGCATGAGCACACTCGCGACCAGTGACAGCAGTCGACTCGACACAATCAATCCCTCGCTGACCCGCTACCGGCGCAGCGATCCAGCCCCGGTGCTGCCCCTGCGCGATGAACCCGATCTGCTGAGCTGGCTGGAGAGCACTGGCCGCCTGGTAGCGGATGAAGAAACCGCCAGCACCGAAGTGAGCACGGTGGAAGAGGAGGAGCTTTCCGCCTTGATGGGCGAGAAGGAGGACTACAACAAGGACGACGAACAACAGGACGAAGACTGGGAAGACTGAGTTCCGCAGGGGAAACTGGGGCGGTCGCCGTCCCTTTCTCTTGGTTGTTTCGACCCCGGCTGCCCTACTCAGCGGTCTGTTGTTGCTGGCCTGTCTGCTGTGCGACTGGCTTAGCGGCGCGCCCCAGCTCACCGTGCCGCTGCTAGTTGCTGGCCTTATCAGCGCTGCCGTCACCGGTTGGGGGGTCCCGCGGCTGCGCCAACTCAAGCTCGGCCAGGTGATTCGCACCGAGGGGCCCCAGGGCCACTTCAGCAAGGCCGGCACTCCCACCATGGGCGGCCTGCTTGTGGTGCCCGTGGGGGTGCTGGTGGGCGGCCTGCTGAGCCCGAGCGATCCCCGCCTGCTTGCTGTTGCCGCCGTAACCCTGGCCTACATGGCGATCGGCGCCGTCGATGACTGGCGCAGCCTCACCCTACGCACCAACACGGGCCTCACGCCCCGGGGCAAATTGCTGCTCCAGGCCGGTGCGGCACTGTTGTTTCTGATCTGGGCCGCAGCGGGCCAGTGGCTGGGTGGGGCCTCCCCTGGCGACATCGCCCTGCCCCTGGGCTGGGTGCTGCCGATCGGTTTGCTGATCTGGCCGCTGGGGTTGTTTGTGTTTATGGCCGAAAGCAACGCCACCAACCTCACCGATGGCCTCGACGGCCTGGCCGCAGGCTGCGGCGCCGTGGTGTTTATAGGCATGGGGCTGCAGCTGATGCTGCGCGGCCATGAAGGCGATGCGACTATGGCCGGTTTCTGCGCCGCGATGGCCGGCTGCTGGCTGGGCTTTCTGGCCCACAACCGCCACCCGGCCCGGCTGTTCATGGGCGACACCGGCTCGCTGGCCATGGGCGCAGCCCTCAGCGCCGTCGCCCTGCTCTCCAATAGCCTCTGGCCCCTACTGCTTATGGGAGGGGTCTTCCTAGCGGAATCGCTCTCGGTGATCCTGCAGGTATGGGTGTTCAAGGCCACCAAAGACCCAGCCACGGGCCAGGGCCGGCGCCTGTTCAAGATGGCGCCGCTGCACCACCACTTCGAGCTTGGTGGGCTCAACGAACAGGTGGTCGTGATCCGCTTTTGGCTCGCCAGCCTGCTACTGGTGGGATTGGGTTTAGTGCTGCTGCCCTAAACCCTGCCCTCGCCTAAGACCCATGGCTTACTTCACCTGGAAGGACACCGGCCTCAGCTCCGACTGCGCCAGCCTGGCCGCCATGGCTGCCCGCTTCGAGGAGGCCGCTGCCCTGATGCGCCGCATGGCCAGCGAGGGCTTTCAGCTCGAGCGCCACAGCGATGGCCAGCACATCACCCACCCAGATCCGAGCGTATTTGAGGCCTATGGCTTCATCAACGAGGAATCGCCGGTGCGGCAGCTGACGTTGCTGAACTAATCAGTTGCGCCGCAGATAGCCCACCAGCCACACCACCACAAAAGCCAGGGAGGAAAGACCTAGGTAGATCAGGGCCCATTTCTGCAAGGTGGCGATGTCCCAGCCAAATAACAGGCCATTGGCAGCGTCCCCAGCCGTACTGAAACCCAAGGGCAATCCCAACAGCCAAACCATCAACGCGCCCCGGTGTGCAAGAAGATCAGTTCCATCTTGCTGTCCCCGCGATCCGGGTGACCACCATGACCTTTCCCACCCCTGCCACTCTTCCCGCCACCTTGATGCTGCTCGGCAGCGGTGAGCTGGGTAAGGAAGTGGCCATCGCAGCCCAGCGGCTCGGCTGCCGGGTGATCGCAGTGGATCGCTACGCCAACGCCCCAGCCATGCAGGTGGCTGATGTCGCTGAGGTGGTCGCCATGACCGACCCAGCAGCCCTCAAGGCGGTGGTGCGCCAGCACCGGCCCGATCTGGTGATTCCAGAGATAGAGGCCCTAGCGGTGGATGCCCTGGCGGAGCTGGAGGCGGAAGGCATCTGCGTGATTCCCACCGCTCGGGCCACGGCCGTGACCATGAATCGCGACCGCATCCGCGACCTGGCGGCCACGGAGCTGGGGCTCCGCACTGCCCGCTTTGCCTACGCCAGCAGCGCCAGTGAACTGGCAAACGCCGCTGCCGGCCTGGGCTGGCCCGTGGTGGTCAAACCGGTGATGAGCTCCTCGGGTAAGGGCCAAAGCGTGGTGCAGGGTCCAGAAGATGTTGCCGCTGCCTGGGAGGCAGCGCTTACGGGTGCCCGAGGTGCCGGCGAGCTGGTGATCGTGGAGGAGTTTCTGCACTTCGAGCTCGAAATCACCCTGCTCACCGTGAAGCAATGGCAAGGGCCAACGCTCTTCTGCCCGCCGATCGGCCACATCCAGGAGCGGGGTGACTACCAATGCAGCTGGCAGCCAGCCCAGGTACCAGCCGCCGCTCTGGCGGAAGCAGAAGCCATGGCCCGCTGCCTCACCGACAACCTGGGCGGCGCTGGCCTATTTGGCGTTGAATTTTTCCTATGCAAGAAGCCCGGCAGCAGCTCCGATCAGCCACGTGAGCTTGAGGTGATTTTCTCCGAGCTCTCCCCACGCCCCCATGACACCGGCCTGGTGACACTGGTTGGCCAGAACCTGAGCGAATTCGAACTGCACCTGCGGGCGGTACTGGGCCTGCCGATCCCGTCGATCCACAGCCTGGGCGCCGCTGCCAGCCGGGTAATTCTGGCCAACAGCGAGGGAGCGGCGGTCTCCTACCACGGCGTGGCGCAGGCCCTGAGCGAAACCGATACCCAGGTGCTGCTTTTCAGCAAGCAACACGCCCGGCCCCAGCGGCGCATGGGCGTAGCCCTGGCCCGCGGCAGTAGTGAGGCGGAAGCACGCCGCAAGGCAGACAAGGCAGCAGTCCACATCGAGGTGCGGGCCTCCAGCTAAACAAGCGGCGCTCACCCCCTGGTGTAGCAGGGATCCGGCCCTTAAGGTGCGCTGACTAGGAGCCGATATGAGCCAGGCCCAGCCCCGCCCGCGTCGCAGCCGACGCGAAAGCAGCCGCGGGGCTGTGGTCACCGACCTGCGCAACCGGCGCGAGCTGCGTCAAGCAGAGCCAACCAGCAAATCCAAACCCCAAACAGCGCCAAACCCTCGACGACGCAAACCGCCAGTTCTGGCTTTCCTACTGGGTATCGGCCTGGGCTATGGACTTGCCGGGCCCCTGCCGCAAATGGCCTCAGGGGTTTGGGCAGCCATGTTGCGCGGGCCAGGCCAGATCACCAGCCTGATCAACCCATTCGGAAACGGCAACCGGCGCGTTGTTGTGATCGGCACAGACAAGGTGGGCGAAAACACCGATGTGATGTTCACGGTGCAGCTCAAAAATGGGGTCACCCAGCTCACCCAAGTGCCGCGCGACACCTTCGTGGAATCGGCCGAATTCGGCGTAATTAAAGCTAATGCGCTCTATGCATTTGGTGGCATGGGTATCCTGAAACAGGAGCTCACAAGCCTGCTGAATGCACCAGTAGATCGCTACGTGCGGGTGAATATGCGCGCTGTGGAGCACCTAGCCGATGCCATTGGTGGTGTTGAAGTTGATGTGCCTAAGCGGATGTATTACGTCGACAATGCCCAAAACCTTTACATCGACCTTTATCCAGGCCTGCAGGTGCTGAAAGGGGAGCAACTAGAAGGCTTCCTGCGCTTCCGCCATGACGAGATGGGCGATCTGGGTCGCATGGAGCGCCAGAAGCTAGTGCTAGCACAAGTATTTCGCAAACTGGCCCAGCCCTCCACCCTGGCCCAGCTACCGGAGCTGCTGAAAGTCGCCGGACAAGACATCAAAACCGATCTTTCACCCGTGGAGATGGGCCAACTGATCTCGGCGATGGGCAGCACCAAGCTCAGCACCGCCCAGTTACCCGGCCGGCTGTTCTGGCACAACGATCTGAGCTACTGGATGCCCGACGCCAATAGCGAATATGCCGGTATTGCCAGCCAGGAACCGGAACCCTGATCCGCCCTGGGTACAACAAGACCCTGAGGGAACATCAATAAAATTCAAAGAAAAGGCTTGTTTATGTTCACAAGTCTAGAATTTAACCTGATCAAAGATCTAACTATTGAGAGCGGACTATTGAGACAAAAAATTAAAGCATTCAGCACCCCGCTCATCAGGTTTACCGGCGAAGCCACCAGGTTCGGGCACATGAGCCATCAGCACGTCGGCAACGAAGCGATCCGATGACTCCTTGGAGTCCCAAATTGCCACAATCAACACACCACCATCGACTGCTCCAGCTGCGTGATGGAGCTGCCCCTTTGGCAAGCCACCCTTTGGATGAACAGCTGCGACTTCATCCCGATACTGCTGTTCCGTCGCACCTGGCCAGAAATGGGTAAGGATGTAAGCCATCAGCCAAAGGAAAACAAGGGCCAGCTCACAGTGGCAGCGCTGGCAAAGCAATCATGACGTCGTCATAAATGGTGTTGTCGTAACAGGAGACGGGACCCTTGGATCCTCTCTCCTCAACCAGCCACCAGCTCAGGAGGATGCTGCTCCAGCACCTGCTTGAGATACCTGCCCGTGTGACTGGTGGGATGGACAGCAACCTCTTCTGGAGTGCCACACGCCACGATCTCCCCGCCCTTGTCGCCCCCTTCTGGGCCAAGATCCACGATCCAGTCGGCACAGCGGATCACATCGAGGTTGTGCTCGATCACCAGGATCGAGTTGCCTTTGTCGACCAGGCGTTGCATCACATCCATCAACTTATGGACATCAAAGAAGCTGAGGCCGGTGGTGGGTTCGTCGATCAAATAGAGCGTTTTTCCAGTGGCGCGCTTGGAAAGCTCGGTGGCTAATTTCACCCGCTGGGCTTCTCCCCCCGAAAGGGTGGGAGCTGGCTGGCCGAGCTTCACGTAGCCCAGGCCCACATCCACCAGGGTGCGCAGCCGATCGGCCGCCTGGGGGATGGCTGAGAACACATCGGCGGCCTGCTCCACCGTCATCTCCAGCACATCAGCAATCGTGTGACCCTTGTAGGTCACCTGCAAAGTTTCGCGGTTGTAGCGCGCTCCCTTACATACATCGCACTGCACATACACATCCGGCAGGAAGTTCATCTCGATCACATTGAC
>JBIKWZ010000047.1:0-16945 GCA_044356035.1 Cyanobium sp.
TCGTGCCAATTTGCCTATCAATCCACCCAGATACGATGGAGTTAGTGCCAATCACACAGGTGTCTACCAGTGTCAACAACTACAGCCAACGGTTGAGATCACTGTGAGTCGAGCAAATTGAGCCTGATTTTTTTACTAAAATGAACGGCCCGCTACAAAAGCTGCCAGCGCCTCAGCCGCCTGGGCCGCGCCATCGCTAGCCAGTGGCTCGCCAGTGGGGGCTTGCAGGGGCTGGTCGAGCTGCCAATCCCCCTGGCGGGCCTGCTCCTGGCTGAGCAGCCGGTGCCAGCCGTGGCGCAGCAAAGCCGCCTCCAGCACGGGCGCTTCGGCAAAACCCTCGCGATGCACCAAATGCACCCCCACTCCGGCGCTCAAGGCCTCGCAAAAGGAGCTATATCCGGGCTTGGTGATCAGGCGGGCGCAGTGCCCCAAAACCTCCAACGGCCGCACCCCGGCAGGCAGCAGGCGGCAGTTGGCAGCTGTGGCCAAACGGGGATCGGGACTAACAAACACGTGATCGGGCCAGAGCTGCAGCAGCTGCGGATCCAGGTCGTAGCCCAGTCCCCCAAAACTGACCAGCACGCAGCGATCACGCTCGCCCGGCAACTGCAGCTGCCGGGCCAGGCTGCCCGGATCTAGCCGGGGGCTGCCGGCGGTGAGCCCAATCGCCAGCTCGGGAATTCCCCAGTCGATCGGCATCGCCAGGGGGCAGCGCAGCAGCAGGTCGCCCTGGCGGTAGGCCGCAAGGCAGCGAGCGGCCCAGGGGCTGAAATCGGCACCCATCGCCCCATAGATGGCCTCCCAGCCAAAGCTGGCCAGCCAGATCAAGGGCGCCCCGAGGCCTCGAGCCAAGGCCGCCGCCGCTGGGGGCACGTCTGCAAGCACAAGCAGCGGCATCGCTTGGGCGGCCAGCCAGGCCTGCTCAGCCGCCAGCTGGGCGGGCAGCTCAGCTTCCAAGGCCGATAAGGCGGCCAGGGATGCCCCAGCTTCGGCCCCCAGGGCATCGGCCTGCACCACGCCCACGTCCCAGCGAATAGGGCGGTGTTCAAAGGGCACGGGCCCCAGGGCGGAGCGCAGGAAGGCCTCAGGTAGGGCCGTGGACAGCACCAGGCGCCACTGGGGCCGCAGCCGATGCAGGGCGGTTAGAACGGAGGCGGTGCGGGAGCCATGGCCAAAACCATGGGCACTGACGCAGGCATAAATCAGCACGGCGCCAGTTCGGGAGCTGGGTTGGGGGCCGGGTTAGGGGCCGTCCAGAGGCGCTCTTCGTAGAGCAGCTCGCCACCCAGGCCAAACCAGCGATGGCTGGCGCTCACCACCTCCTGGCCCGCCAGCTCCACCCAGCTGAAGTGGCGCAGGGCCTGGCCGGCGCCATCGGTGCCGTGGCGGGGAACGCAGGCGGTGTTGAGGTAGGCGGTGCCGGCCCGGTCGCGGCAGAAGCTTTGGCGATCCCCCTGGCCGCGCCTAAGGGCATGGTGCATGTGTCCAAACACCACCAAGGGCACCGGGCGATTAAGGCGGATCTGGCGGATGGCCAGGGCCAGGTCGAGATCACCCCAGTCGCAGGCGGGTGGCTTCCAGTCGCGGCCGCAGGGGGAGGCGGCATCGCTGCCGAGTCCGGAGGGGCCGCTATGACTCAGCAACACCAGGGGCCAGTCGGGGGGTGCGGTGGCGGCGGCGGCAGTGATCCGATCGGCCGACTCCTGCAAGCTCACCGGGCCGAAGGCAGCCTGCACCGCCCGAGAAAGCTTGAAACCACCGCCGGCGGTAGCCGGCCGCCCCCCCACCACCGCCAGATCCGGCGGGCTAAGGGCTCGCATTTTCCAGCCGCAGTGAACCTCCCCCAGCAGATCGATCTGGTGCTGAAGCGTGCGCCCAGATGCGTCCTTGCCGGTGTCGTGGTTGCCAAGGATGCAGGCCACCGGCATGGGCAGTTGGCGCAGCAGGGCCGGAATTCGCTGCTGACCATCACTGAGGTCGCCCACCACTAGCAGCGCATCGGGGGACAGGCAGTCCAGCAGCGCATGGTCGCTGTGGTCCCATTCACCGTGCAGGTCTCCGGCAATGGCAATGCGGAGCGTTTTCCCCCCGCCGGATACCGCCATCACTGCTGCCTAGGCTCGTGCCATCCTGCATCAGCTGAGGCCGCCGGTTGGTTTTCACCGCCACCCAGAACCACGCACCGCACGATCTGCCCACCGCGATCAGCGCCCTGAAGAAGGAGCGCAAGGCAGTGATCCTGGCGCACTACTACCAGGACGAAGCCATTCAGGACATCGCCGACTTCATCGGCGACTCGCTGGAGCTCTCGCGCAAAGCCGCCGCCACCGACTCCGAGGTGATCGTTTTCTGCGGCGTCCACTTCATGGCGGAGACCGCCAAGATCCTCAGCCCGGCCAAAACCGTGCTGCTGCCGGACCTGGACGCCGGCTGCTCCCTGGCGGATGCCTGCCCGGCCGAGGCTTTTGCCGCCTTCCGCGCCGAGCACCCCGACCACATCGCCGTGAGCTACATCAACTGCTCGGCGGCGGTGAAAGCCCTCAGCGACCTGATCTGCACCAGTAGTAACGCGGTGGATCTGGTGAAGCAGCTGCCAGCCGATCGGCCGATCCTGTTTGCCCCCGACCAAAACCTGGGCCGCTGGGTGCAGCGCCAGAGCGGCCGCCAACTCACCCTCTGGCCAGGCAGCTGCATCGTGCATGAAACCTTCAGCGAGCAAGCCCTGCTGCAGCTAATGCTCGAGCACCCGGAAGCCGAGGTGCTGGCCCATCCCGAGTGCCAGCAACACCTGCTGCGCCGCGCCGAGCAGCTTCATCGTGCTCACCGAGCCGGGGATCCTGCACCAGATGCGGCTGAAGGTTCCCGGCAAGAGCTTCTATGAGGTGCCCGGCAGCGATGGCTGCAGCTGCAACGCCTGCCCCTACATGCGGCTCAACACCCTGGAAAAAGTGTGGCAGTGCCTCGATCTAATGGAGCCAGAGATCGTGATGAATGAGGCGCTGCGGCTCAAGGCCCTGGCACCTATCGAAAAGATGCTGGCGATGAGCCGCTGAATCAGTCTCCGCTAATAGCTGTAGTTGGCCACAAACAGGCTGGTGTCGTCGGATGGCTCGCTGCCGGGCTCGAAAGCGCCCCGGCTGGCGGCAGCGTTGGCGCGGGCTCGGGCCAGCAGGGCGGCCTGACCAGCCTGCAGTTCGCTGCCGCCCCAGTGCTGCAAACAGGAGTGCTGCAGGGCCCGGCCGTAGGAGAAGCCCAGGTGCCACGGGGCGTACCCCTGGGCGGCCACGTGATTGATGGCGTTGAGGCAAAGGCTGGCGTCTTCTTCACTCAGGCCGCCACTCAGAAACAGAATCGCCGGCACCGCTGCGGGCACGGTGCGCCGGAGGGTGCGCACGGTGAATTCACCCACCTCCTCTGCACTGGCCTGCTCTGGGCATGAGGCGCCCGGGCAGGTCATCGAGGGTTTGAGCAGGCTGCCCTCGAGGAACACGCCGTTCATCCCCAGGGCCTCGTAGGTGGTGCGCAGCACCCACTCCTGCACCGAGGCGGTGGTGGTGATGTCGTGGTCGCCATCCATCAGGATCTCGGGCTCCACGATCGGCACGAGGCCCTGCTCCTGCACGGTGCGGGCGTAGCGGGCCAGCCCCCAGGCGTTCTCACGCACCGCTAGCTCCGAAGGAGCGCCGCTGGCGCTGATCTGCAACACGGCGCGCCACTTGGCGAAGCGCGCCCCGCGCGCGTAGTAGCGGGCGGCCCGCTCGCCGAGGCCCTTGAGGCCGGTGCACCAGCTCTCCCCCTCCAGGGCGCCGGCCAGGGGTTCCACCCCCTGATCAACCTTGATGCCGGGCACGATGCCCTGCTGTTGAAACAGCTCCACGAGCGGCGCGCCACCGGCCGCGGCGGTGCTGTCTTGAAAGAGGGTTTCCTCGCAGAGGATCACGCCGGAGATGTGCTGGCTCAGCCCCTCGGTGCTGGCCAGCAGGCTGCGGTAAGCGCGCCGATGCTCCTCGGTGTTCTCAAGGCCGATGGCCGCGAAGCGTTTGCCGATGGTGCCGGTGGATTCATCCGCCGCCAGCAGGCCCGTGCCCGGTGTCGCCAGGGCCGCAGCGGTGGCGGCGAGCTCATCGCGGAAGTCGTTGAGGGCCATGGCGGCAACCGGCGGGGCATCCCTGGCTAGTCGCGGTGCGGCAAACCGTCAACCTTGGTTGGGAGCGGGGAGTTCGCCGCCAGGGCAGATGCCTGAACAGAGAAGTCGCATTAGGCAAGGCTTCCTATGGCTCCTGCTAGGGCTTGGCACCTGGAAATCGGCACCGGGTGAAGTGGGGGCCGCGCTGAATCAGTACCTCCGCCTGGTGGATGGATCGTTCTGGCTGCTGGAGGGCAGCCCGTGGTCGCTGCAGACCCTCTGGGACGAAACCTGATCAGCGCTCACCAGCGGCTATTCGCAGTCGATGATGCAGAGATGGCCGGCACCGGCTCCTGGCACCGCATCGAGATTGATGCGTTGATCGAAACTCACAAAACGGCCGCCATGGTGAATGGCCAGGGCCAGGAGATAGGCATCGGTGATCTGGCGTGGCCCCAGCAGGCGCTCCCAGCGGATCAGTCCTGCCTCCAGCAGGCTGATCGGCTCGGGCCAGAACAGGTGACTGGGATCACGGCAGGCGTCTGCCAAGCGTTCAGCTACCAGGGCGGCGGGCTGAGCATTGGGATAGGCCGGCTGGGCCATGATCCGCACCACTCCGTTCTCCGTGATCGGACAGGTGGCCCAGCCGTGCTGAATCTCACGCTCGAGCCAGCGCGTGGCCGCACGGTGCAGCACATGGCCCTGATCCAGCAAGGCGATCACCACGTTGATGTCGAGCAGGGCATGAGCCATCAGAGGCCCGCCTCATCCCGCAAGCGATCGATCGTGTCGTTGGTGACCACCTGACCGCGGGCAGGGAACGGCCGGAAACCCGCAATTCCAGCTGCTTCAGCCGCTGGGGGCTGAACTGAATCCCTGGGACCAGTGAGGGCGGCACGCAGCAGAAGCGACACCATCTGACCGGCCGAGGTGCCTTGACGACGAGCGAGCTCCTTGGCTGCCGCCAACACGTCGTCTTCGATATCCAGCGTGGTGCGCATCAGAGCACAACGAACCAGATTTCGATGTTACATCAAGGAATCAACGCATCACAGCATCAGCGGCAATGGGCCTGGTGAAGTTCCGTGATGAGGTGCAGCATGGGTAGATGCCCCTTCCCACCGGCAGCCTGCTGGAGCACACCCCCCAGGGGCTCTACTGCCGGGCGGCGGCGGCCTGGATCGATCCTGTGGGGCCGGTGCCCCGGGCCCTGATCACCCACGCCCACGCCGATCACGCCCGGCCCGGCTGCGGCGAATATTGGGCGGTGGGCGCCAGCGAAGCGATCCTGCGGCAGCGGCTGGGGGGCACGATCAACCTGATCCCGGTCGACTACGGCGCCCCCCATCGAATTGGTGACGCCCGGGTGTCGTTTCACAGCGCCGGGCATGTGCTGGGCAGCGCCCAAATCCGGCTGGAGGCGGGCGGTGAGAGCTGGCTGGTGAGCGGCGACTACAAGCGCTGCGCGGACCCAAGCTGCGCCCCGTTTGAGCCGGTGCAGGCAGACGTATTTATTACTGAGGCCACCTTCGGCCTGCCGATTTATCGCTGGCAGAGCGGCGCCGAGGTGGCCGGCGAGATCCTGGGCTGGTGGCAGGCGGCGCCGCAGCAGCCCTCGATCCTGTTTGCCTATGCCTTCGGCAAGGCCCAGCGGCTGCTAGCCGAACTCGCCGCCATCGGCGTTACCAACGAGGTGTTGCTGCACGGCGCCGTGGAAGCGCTGATGCCGGCCTACCGGGAGGCGGGGGTGCGGCTGCCACCCACCCTGACGGTGAGCGCAATCGCCAAGGGGGAATCCCTTGCGGGACGCCTGGTGATCGCGCCGCCCTCAGCCCACCGCTCGCTGTGGATGAAGCGCTTCAAGCTGCCGCAAACGGCCTTTGTGAGCGGCTGGATGGCGGTGCGGGGCGCCCGCCGCCGCCGGGGCTATGAGCGCGGTTTCGTGCTCTCAGACCACGCCGACTGGCCTGGCCTCATCCAGAGCGTCAAGCAGAGCGGCGCCCGCCAGGTGTACGTGACCCACGGCAACAGCGACGGCCTGGCCCGCTACCTGAGCGAGGTGGAAGGCATCAGCGCCGAACCGCTGGAGGGCTGATACCGGCATGCGTCGCTTCGCCGATCTCTACAGCGCCCTTGATGCCAGCAGCGGCACCCAGGCCCGGGTGGATGCCCTCGTCGCCTACTTCAGTGGTGTTGATGCAGCCGATGGCGCCTGGGCCCTGCACGTGCTGCTGGGCAAGCAGGGCAAGCGCCTGATCACCGGGCGGCGGCTGCGCCAGATCTGCCTGGAGGAATCCCCCCTGCCGGAGTGGTTGTTCGACGACTGCTACGCCCATGTAGGCGATTCCGCCGAAACCATCGCCCTGCTCTGGGCCCAAGTGGGAGCAGGGGCGAGCGAACCCCTACACCACTCCCTGCACCACTGGATGGAGCAACTGCTGCCGGCCGCCGCCGCCCTGGAGGGCAGCGAGCAGGCAGAGGCGGTGCGCCACCTCTGGCGGGGACTGAGCCCGGCCGAACTGCTGGTAGCCAACAAGTTGCTAACCGGCGGCCTGCGGGTGGGCGTGGCCCAGGGGCTGGTGGTGCGCGCCCTGGCACGCCTCAGCGGGCTGGAGGAAGCGCAGCTGCAGCACCGGCTGATGGGCGGCTTCAAGCCCAGTGCTGCCGCCCTCACCACCTTGCTGGCCCCAGCCGATGTAGCCGAAGCGGTGCCCAGCCGCCCCTACCCCTTTTACCTGGCATCGCCCCTGGAGCAGCAGCCAGCCGGGCCCGCCAGCGACTGGCAAGCGGAGTGGAAGTTCGACGGCATCCGCGGCCAGCTGATCCGCCGCGCCAACGAGGTTTTTTTGTGGAGCCGCGGCGAAGAATTAATCGGTGCCGCCTTCCCCGAATTGCTCGCAGCGGCAGGCTGCCTGGCCAACGGCACCGTGCTCGATGGCGAGATCCTGGTGTGGCCCGCCGGCTCCGACCAGCCGGCCCCCTTCGCCCAGCTGCAGCGCCGCCTGGGCCGCAAGGCGCCAGGCCGCAAACTGCTGGCCGAGTTTCCGGCGGCCTTTGTGGCCTACGACCTGCTGGAGCTGGGGGGCGACGACCAGCGCCAGCGACCCCTGAGCCAGCGCCGTTCAGCCCTGGAGGACATGCTCCAAGGGCTGGCTAAAACGACACCAACCCCCACAGCCGGGCTCCTGCGCCTTTCCCCCCGCCTACCCCTAACGGCCTGGGAGCAGCTGGAGCCGCTGCGCCAGCAGGCCGCCAGCGCCGCAGCCGAAGGGTTGATGCTCAAGGCCCTCGCTTCGCCCTACCTGGCGGGCCGCAAGCGGGGGCACTGGTGGAAGCACAAACGCGATCCATACACCCTCGATGCGGTGCTGCTCTACGCCCAGGCCGGCAGCGGCCGCCGCGCCAACCTGTTCACCGATTACACCTTTGGGCTCTGGAACGCCGAGGGCGAGTTGGTGAGTTTCGCCAAGGCCTACTCCGGCCTAAATGATGGTGAGATCAAGGCGCTGGATCGCTGGATCCGCAGCCACACCAGCGAGCGCTTCGGGCCGGTGCGGGCCGTGCAGCCCCTGCAGGTTTTTGAGCTGGCCTTTGAGGGGCTGCAGCGCTCCAGCCACCACAAAAGCGGCATCGCAGTGCGCTTCCCCCGCATCGCCCGCTGGCGCCAAGACAAACCCGCCGCCGAGGCGGACACCTTGGCCACGGCTCTAGCCCTGCTGGCAGCCCCGCAATGAGCCGCAAGCCCCCTGGCCAGCCAAAGTCCTGCGATCTCCTGGCCCCGATCGAAGCCTGGTTTGAACGTCAGGGCTGGACGCCCCTGCCCTTTCAGCGCCAGTGCTGGCAGGCCTACCTGGCCGGCGAGAGCGGCCTGATCCAGGTGCCCACCGGCTCGGGCAAAACCTATGCCGCCGTGATGGGTCCGATTGCCGAGTTCCTGGCCGAGCCCAGCCCCGGCATGCGCCTGCTCTATCTCACCCCCCTGCGGGCCCTGAGCCGCGATCTGGCCCTGGCGATCCAGCAGCCGATCGAGGCGATGGGCTGGCCCCTGCGGGTGGCCATCCGCAATGGAGACACCTCCAGCTACGAGCGCGGCAAGCAACTGCGCAGCCCCCCCGAGATCCTGATCACCACGCCGGAATCGCTCAGCCTGCTGCTGGCAAACCCCAAGGCCCCTGCCCTGTTTGCCGGCCTGCAGGCGGTGGTGATCGATGAGTGGCACGAGTTGATGGGCAGCAAGCGGGGCAGCCAAACCGAGCTGTGCCTGAGCTGGCTGCGCAGCCAGCGGCCCGGCCTGCGCACCTGGGCGGTCAGCGCCACCATCGGCAATCTGGACGAGGCGGCCCGCACTGCCCTTGGCGCCGCCAGCGAACCCCGCCTAATCACCGCAGCGATTGCCCGGGCCACGGAGATCCGCAGCCTGCTGCCCGAGTCGATCGACGGCTTCTCCTGGGCCGGCCACCTCGGTTTGCGCCGCTACGAGGATCTGGTGGCGGCCCTGGAGCCGGGCGTCTCCACCCTGCTGTTCACCAACACCCGCAACCAGGCCGAGCGCTGGCACCAGTGCCTCCGCTACGCCTGCCCGGAAATGGAACACGCGTTAGCGCTCCACCACAGCGCCATCGACAGGGCCGAGCGCGAGGCGATCGAAGCCGGCGTCAAAAACGGGGCCCTGCGCTGGGTGGTGTGCACCAGCTCCCTCGATCTCGGCGTGGATTTCCAGCCGGTGGAGCGGGTGGTGCAGATCGGCTCTGCCAAAAATGTGGCCCGGCTGCTGCAGCGGGCTGGCCGCAGCGCCCACCTCCCCGGCGGCACCTCCCAGGTGCTGTTCATGCCCACCCATGCCCTGGAATTGCTTGAGCTCAGCGCCCTGCGGCGCGGCCTGGCCGCGGGCTTGGTGGAGGAAAGGCGCCAGCCAAACGCCCCGATCGACGTGCTGCTCCAGCACCTCACCAGCCTGGCCTGCGGCCCGGGATTCGAACCGGTCCAGGCACTGGCGGCGGTACGCACAGCCTGGAGCTACCGCCAGCTCAGCGATGGCGACTGGCAGTGGTGCCTGCGCTTCCTTGAGCACGGTGGCGACTGCCTTGGTGCCTATCCGCGCTACCGCAAGCTCGAGCGCGAAGGAAACCACTACGTAGTCGTAGACAAAACGATCGCACGCCTGCACCGCTTCAACATCGGCACGATTACCTCCAATTGCTCGGTCACGGTGCGCTTCGTACGAGGTGCCGTGATCGGTCATGTGGAAGAGACCTTCATCAGCCGACTCAAGCCGGGGGATGTGTTCTTCTTCGCCGGGCGGCAGCTGGAATTCGTACGGCTACGGGAGATGACCGCCCTGGTGAAGGCCACCAGCAAAAAAAGTTCGGCGGTACCAGCCTGGGCAGGTGGCCAGATGGCGCTATCGGATCTCCTCAGCAAGCACCTGCGCCTAGAGTTGGACCGCTGCGCCCGTGGCGAGCTCGACAGCCCCGAACTCCAGGCCCTGGAACCGCTGCTAAGGCGCCAAGCCGACCTCTCTCGCCTGCCTAAACAGCACGAGTTTCTCGTGGAGCTCTGCCGCAGCCGCGAGGGCAGCCACCTGTTCGCCTTCCCCTTTGAAGGGCGCTTCGTGCACGAGGGGCTCGGCCTTCTCTGGGCCTGGCGCCTATCCCGCCACCGCCCTAGCACTATCACCGTATCGGTGAACGACTACGGATTTGAGCTACTGGCTCCCAGAGGCTATCCATTCGAGGAGCTGCTTGAGCTCCACGGCGACGACCTACTCGACAGCGAACATCTGGCCGCCGACCTGGAACAGGCCGTGAACCTCTCGGAACTATGCCGGCGGCGCTTCCGCGCCATCGCCCAAGTGAGTGGCCTAATCACCCAGGCGATGCCAGGCCAGGCGAAAACAGGCAGGCAGCTGCAGATCAGCGCCGCTTTGCTATTTGATGTGTTTTATAAACACGAACCCGGCCACCTACTGCTGGAGCAGGCCCGACGCGAGGTAATCGAAGAGCAGCTGGAACTTCCGCGTCTACAAGGAGCCATCGAGCGCCTGGCTAGTAGCACCTGGCAGCTACAGGGAACGCCCAGGCCAGGTCCTCTGGCCTTCCCGCTGCTGGTGGAGCGGCTCAACAACCGCATGAGCAATGAATCAGTATTGGATCGGGTTCAGCGGCTCATGGCCGAGGCCCCCCGGGCTGAAGAGGAGTCGCAAGGCGCAACTAATTAACTTGAGAGAGCAGATTGCACCGGTCCAGTCCCACCTCCCAGTGAGGTAAAAGTTAATCATAGCTACGATTTGTTGCTCGAAACGGCTTCAAGTCAGTGACAGGCAGGGGGATTGCAGAATGGGTAAGCAGCACAATCTGGCTTTCTTATGGCTGATCACGACGGACGCAAGCTCAGTGTTCGGGAGATGGTCAATGCTCACCTGTTCCCCCTCCTCGCAGTGGTAGCCACAGCGAGCTCAGTCTCTATCGCTCTGTCGCTTGGTCCAATTGCTGGCCAGTCCTACCGATGGAACAAGTGCTACGACGCTGGGCTGGCATGGCTGGATCGCAGTAGTCCCAGTATCAAGGGCGGTGACCGCACGGCCATTGCGGCCAACTTCTGCAATGGCGGAATGCCAAACAAGCCTGCGCGATAAAGCAAGTCACCATGACTAACCGCTTCACATTTGGGCACTGACTAATTAGATCGACGAATCAGTCCTATTGCTCCTTATCAAGGGGCGGCAAACGCCGCTTCACCTGCAGAAACACCAGCCATGCCACACCAGCGCTGATGCCACCTGACCAGTCTTTGCGCAGCAGCACGATAATTGCAATCGTGCTGCTGCGCCGATTCGTAAGCCCCTTAGGAGAAAGCGACCTAGTTTTTCCATGGGACTGACCAGTTAGTTCAGGAGTCGTCACCCAATATCTGGGGTTTACGTTGGCGACCTACTTTGGAACTAACATCACGACTTTTTGCCTGGCGCTGATGGACTTCGGGCAGCCTCAATTCATTGTATGCGGCTAAAGCTTGGTCTACGTCCCCCTTGTCACTAGTCAGGCAACGTTCCAGCTGCTGGGCGAGGACCACACCATCTTCCCAACCTGTCGTCATACCGCTCGCTTGGGATGAACTCATTGCGTGGGCCGCGTCACCAATCAATACCGCCCTACCTTTGACCAGACGCGGCAGAGGATCAATGTCAAAAGACCAGCTTGCCAAAACATCATCGGGTGGAGTGGAATTGATCAGCTGTGCAATGTCATCAGGGATTTTTGTTAGAGCATCTCTAGGCACTGGTTCGGTGAGAAGGCGTTTTTGCTCGGCTCGTGTAGCCGGTAGCGGCTCTTCTTGAAATAAGCCCCAGTGAGTTAAGGGTTCACCGCATTCGTTCACACCAATGTCAAAGGCATTGGCGTAGACACCACGGCCGCGGGCATAAACAAAGAATTCACCGCCATGGCAGAAATCATCGTCTACTACCACTCCGCGCCATACCCGATCACCCAAGTAGTTCAGCTTTCGCTCAGGCGCCACCAATGGGGCAACTCTCGAGAAAAGGCCATCTGCCCCTATCAGTATATCCCCATGCCAGGTTTTTCCATTAGACAAAAGCGCTTTAATGCCTTCACCACAATTTAACCAGCTGATGAGATGGGATTCAACCATCACAGAGTCCGGATCCAGTCGCGAAATTAAAGCATCCATGATCGCCTTGCGGTGGATTAATAGTGCCGGATATTCACCTGGCATCACATGAGCTGGGCTTGAGTTGATAACTGCACCACGTAGATTACGGATCACATAACGGCTCACTTCCATGCCGGAATCAAGTAGCTGACTAAGCAGACTTTGGTCGCCAAAGGCTGAAATCGCCTTTAGACCTTGGGGGATAACTAGCAGACCACAGCCGTCACAACGAAGTTGCGATGCGCGCTCAAACAACCGAACTATATGACCCTGTCTTTGTAGTAAAAGGGCCAGAAAAAGACCTGAGCTGCCAGCCCCAGCAATCCCGATTTCAAGAGGCCTTGGTGATCGCATAATAAGGTTGGCTTAATTTTTTGGGTGCAATGCTGGTTATAAATAAGTTGCTCATAGTGGAGTACGTCACATTGGCCCTAGTGAACCTCTGGGCAACAGGGGGGTGACACTTTTTTAGGACAGTAAAGCTGCCTTTGCCCTGGATTGGGTTCTGATCGCGCCTCCTGGTCTTGACTACTGGCTCATTTCGGGATCATCTGGCTAGTATTTAAGTGATTTGTTCTTGCTGGAGCTGGGCGCCGCGATCAAGGTGGCATCCACGATCGTGCCTTAGCGCATCGTCATCCCTCGCGCGCTGAGGTGGGCTTTGACGGTTTCAAAAATCTGCTCGCCCAGCTCGTGCTTCTCCTGCAGGTGGCGGAAGGTCAGGATCGTTGTCTCATCCGGGATTCGATCACTGATCAGCTCGATGCCGGCAAAGCGGCGCATCGTGGGCACCTCGATCAGAGCCTCCTCCATGGCCGGGTCGCTGAGCGAATACCACTGCTGCAAAAGGTGGATGCGCAGCATGCTGGCCAGCGAATAGGGAGGCCTGCCGCCCTTATTGGTGGTCTTGGGGTAGTGGGGCTCGATCAAGTCGATCAGCGCCTGCCAGGACACCACCACCTCCATCTAAGAGAGGAACTTCTCCCGTTTGGTCTGCTGATTGGCGGTGGTGAGCTCGTCATCGGAGAAGCCGAGCTGCTTGCCACCCATTGCCGCAGTCCTGGTCTGCGATTACAGAGCTATTGTCGCGTGAATGGCGTTGGTTTTCCAGAGTCTCCTTAGGAGTTCTCTAGGCGCTTCACGATGAAGGCCATCAAACCAAGCGAACCTGCCAGAGCAATCAATAGGGCGATCGTCATTTACAGCCAAAGATTGGTGGGCTGTAATTCTCGCCTCTGCAGGCTCGGATCACGCCGGTGGCTACTCCGTGGCATGCAAGGGCCCGACCTCGCCCCCTCCATAGGCTGGGCCCTGTTCTGCCCTGTGAAGCTCTCTTCGCCATGGCCCTCACCCTCTACGGCGGTGCTCGTACCCGTGCCTCCATGCCCCGCTGGTATCTGGAGGAGAAGGGGATTGCCTACGACTGGATTCAGCTCGAGATGGAGGCAGGCGAACACAAGGGGGAGACCTTTGGCGCCATCAACCCCTTCGCCAAGTTGCCAGCCCTGGTGGATGAAACCATGCGCGCACAAGGCGGCCAACCGCTGCAGCTGTTTGAAAGCGGCGCCATCCTCCTGCATCTAGCCGATCACCACGCCAACGAATTCACTGGAACGGCAGCTGAAGTGGCAGCCCAGCGCGCCCTGGCAAACCAGTGGATCCTGTTTGCCAATGCCACCTTGGCGGTGGCGCTGTTTGTGCCTGCCAACCGGGAACGGGAATTCCCACAGTTGCTGGGGGTGCTCGATGGACTGCTGGCAAGCGGCCGCTCGCTGCTGGCAGGGCCCTGGGGCGATCCAGCCTGGAGCGTTGCCGACTGCGCCGTGAATGCCTATCTAGCCTATCTGCCGATCTTCTTTCCCCAGATCGATCTAACTCCCTACCCCAACGTGCAGGCCACGATCGCCGCCACCCAGGCCCGACCGGCCTACCAACGCGGCATGGGCAGGGCATGAACTCGGCACGAGGCACTGCCTGCAGCAAGCGTCGGCTTTGACTGGCGGGCAGCGTCATACCTTGGCCACCCGTTGCGTCAGCGAAACCGAGCGCCCGGATCGACGCGGCCGAGACCGATGCGATGAAACGAGCGCTGATGACCTTTGGTAATCCGCTTGGTCTGGGGGTGAGACGTAGAAATCGCTGCGCTACCACCTCGTCTTCGCCACTTCCGCTCAGGTCGTGGATCCCGGGCAGCTGCCCATGCCGTTAGGAGCACGAATCGCGTCTGGACAGGGCCCCTTCCAGCTGGGCCCCCTCCAGACGGGTGCCCTCCATGCTGCTATCCCGCAGATCACACCCCCTCAAGTCGGCCTGCTGCAGATCCGCCTGGCGCAGATCCGCGCCATAGAGGCAGGCACCACGCAGATCGGCGCCATGCAGCTGGGCCCCCTGCAGCAGGGCAAAGCTGAGATCGGCGCCTTGGAAATCGGCGCCGCCCAGATCGGTGAGCTGGTCAAGCCCGCTGCGGAAGTCGGCCTCCACCAAACGGGCCTGGTGCCAGTGGCTGCCGGCGGCCAGCACACCGCGCAGGCAGCAGCGGTGCATGAAGGCTGAGTTGAAGTCAATGCCCTGAAGCCGCGAGCCGGATAGGTCGGCCTCATGCCAGAAGGAGCGCTGGGCCTGGGCTTCCGAGAGGTCGGCCCCCCACAGCAAGGCCTGCTGGAAGCGGCAGCCCTCGAGCTGGGACCGGTGGAAGCGCGCCCGGCCGAAGCGGGCCTCCTTGAAGCAGCTGCCGCGCAGATCGCAGTTGGATAGGTCCAGATCCACCCCGTCGAGATCCCGCAACCGCAAGCCAGGAAATTGGCGCTGACCAGAAGCCAGGGCGCTGTTCAGCGCCTCCAGCGATTGCGGAGCCCCCTCGCCGCCTGCCATCAGAGGATGGCGGCGAGGGCGTCGAGCTGATGGCGTCGGGTGGCCAGCAGCAGCTTCTCGGCTTGGCCCAGAAGCTTGAACACTGCTTTGTCGATCACCTCGTAAAACACCAGAGAGCCCTCAGGCCGGCGCTGCACCACTCCGGCGATGGTGAGCAGTTTGAGGTGCTTTGACACCAGGGCCTGACTCAGACCCGTGGCCTCCACCACCGCCGTCACGTTGAGGGGGCCGCCCCGCAGGGCCTCAAGCACCGCCAGCCGGTTGGGCTCGGAGAACACCTTGAAGTAGTCGGCCAGCGCTTCCATCGGGACGTTGGGGAGGGGGGTGATTAAAAACTGTATGGTCAAATCTTAACTCATCCTTGTGCTAGCAAATCACCAGGGAATCCAGCTACTGCGTAAATTGTGTAACACGATCTCATTATGACGTTAAGCTATTGTCTGGTTGTTGCTGCGTCCATGTCGCCTGAGTCCCTCGCGCCTCCCCATCCCTTGCCCGCCGCCGCCGTACCGGCTGTGTGGCCGCTGCAGTGGCCCCAGCGGGAGGGACTGTTGGAGCGCCAGCACGACCGTCTCGAAGCATTGCTTGACGATCTGGTCGATCGCCACTGTCTAGCCGACGAGGAGCGCAGTGCTCTGGAGCTGCTCGCTGATCGCCGCGACTGCCTCCTGCTGGTGAGGGGGCTGCGCCTGCACCTGCGACTGGAGGAGCGCTGGCTCGCTCAGCGCGGCTGCCTTTGCCCTGGCCACCGGACCGCCCACTGCGAGGCCGTCGCTGCCGCTGCTGCCGGCTGGGAGGTTGCCGAAACCCTGCGAGACGCGCGGCTGCCCTGGCTGATGGAACTCCAGCAGTGGTTTCACGGCCATCGCCACGGGCCCGATGCCCTGGCCTACGCCCGCGCTGCCGCCCTCACCCCCTCCCTCTGATGACCACCTCTGCTCCCCACCTGCGCGAAAACCTGCTCACCCCGCGCTTTTACACCACCGAAATCGAGAAGGCCGCCAAGACCGATCTCGTGGGCCAGCGCGCTGCCTTCGAGGCAATGCTCAACGAGATGGAGGCCGATTACAACCGCGATCACTTTGATCGCAAGGCCCCCCTCGATCGGCTGCGGGCCCTGAATCCAGAGGAGAAAGTAGCCTACGAGAGCTATTTAGTGCGCAGCTGCGTGTCGGAATTCTCCGGCTTTCTGCTGTTCAAAGAGCTCTCGCGCCAGCTTCAAAAGGCAGGCCGCCCAGAGTTGAGCCGCCTCTTCAATTTGATGGCCCGTGATGAGGCTCGCCATGCCGGCTTTCTCAACCGGGCACTGGTGGCCGAGGGCATTGAGATCGATCTGCCGGCTTTGAGCGGCAAGCGACCAGTCACCTGGTTTCCACTGAGCTGGGTGCTCTATTCGGTGTATCTATCGGAGAAGATTGGCTACTGGCGTTACATCTTGATCGACCGGCACCTCAAGGCCCACCCCGAGAACGACTTCGCGCCGCTGTTTGATTTCTTTGAGCCCTGGTGTCAGGACGAGAACCGCCACGGCGACATCTTCAATATGCTTCTGCGCTGCTGGCCGGGGTTGCGGCAGGGACTGCGCGGCCGGCTGCTGAGTCGCGTCTTCCTGTGGAGCGTTTTTCTAACCCACAGCCTGACGGTGTGTGAGCGCGGCAACTTTTACAAGCTGCTGGGCATGGATCCCAGCAGCTTCGATGAAGAGGTGATGCGCAACACCAACCGCACAGCCAGCCGTGCTTTTCCGGTGGTGTTCGATCTGGAGGGCCGCGCCTATTTCGAGCTGCGCGATCAGCTGGTGGAGGTGTTCCGGGCTATCAAATCCAGCGCGGAGGAGCCCGCTAGCCCTGCACGGTTGCTGAAGTCTCTCGGCCTGAAGGCCCGCTTTGCAGGCTTGCTGTTGCGCCAGCTCAGCCAGCCGATGGTGCCATCCTCTGGGGCAATCGCGTGAGGGCGACCACTTCCCTGCCCGCCCTTAGGCAAGGGGTGAAGGTGATGCCTGGACGCTTGCCCTTCAGCACCGGAACGGTGTTGTTCATGGTGGCGATCCATGCCCTGGCGTTGGTCGCTCTGTTGCCACGCTTCTGGAGCCCAACAGCACTGCTGGTCCTATTGGGGCTGTACTGGCTTACCGCCTGTGTGGGGGTGACCCTGGGTTACCACCGTCTGTTGGACCACAGAGCTTTTCAGGTGCCCAGGTGGTTGGAGCTGGTTATCGCTACCTGCGGTGCCCTCAGCTGCCAGCACGGTCCGATCGACTGGGTGGGCCTGCACCGC
>JBIKWZ010000008.1:0-51734 GCA_044356035.1 Cyanobium sp.
CAAGAAGTTGATTCAGCGCGCCGACGATGAGGTGATGCAGGTGCTTCAGGAGGTGATCGAAGGTCACCCGATCCTGCTGAACCGAGCTCCGACCCTGCACCGTCTCGGCATTCAGGCCTTTGAGCCGAAACTGGTTGATGGTCGCGCCATCCAGCTACACCCGCTGGTGTGTCCGGCCTTTAACGCCGACTTTGACGGTGACCAGATGGCCGTGCACGTGCCGCTGGCGATCGAAGCTCAAACCGAGGCCCGCATGTTGATGCTGGCCAGCAACAACATCCTTTCGCCCGCCACTGGCGAGCCGATCATCACCCCGTCCCAGGACATGGTGCTCGGCGCTTATTACCTCACGGCCGAAAAACCTGGAGCTATCAAGCCTGAATTTGGCGACCGGGCCAATACCTTCGCCAATCTCGACGATGTGATCGATGCCTTTGAGGAGAAGCACGTTCACCTCCACGATTGGATTTGGGTGCGTTTCAGCGGCGAGGTGGAGAACGACGACGAGGACAAGCAGCCCCAAAAAGAAGAAACCCTCAGCGACGGCACGCGCATCGAGCAGTGGCTGTTCCGCCGCGATCGCTTTGATGAAGATGGCGCCCTAATCAGCCGCTACCTGCTCACCACCGTGGGCCGTGTCGTGATCAACCACACGATCATCGACGCCGTGGCTGCGACCTGACGGCCGTTCCGGATTCAAGGTTCCGGGTTTCCGTTTTCCTTCCTCTTACGTCTATTAACTGCGCGCAGCCATGACAGCCACACCAGCTAAGAAAACCACCAAGAAGAGCGCCAAGAAGGCCGCCGAGGCAGCCGCTCTGGAAATTGCTGCTGCAGCAGCACTGAAGGCGAGCAAAGCCCTTAGCAAGCAGGCGCCACCCTTCCGCAACCGCATCATCGACAAGAAGGCGCTGCGCAATCTGGTCGCTTGGGCCTACAAGCACCACGGCACGGCGGCTACGGCCTCCATGGCTGATGAGCTCAAGGATCTCGGCTTCCACTACGCCACCCAGGCCGCCGTTTCGATCTCCGTCGACGACCTGCGCATTCCTAGTGATAAAGCTGCCCTGCTGGCTGAGGCCGAGGAGCAGATCACTGAAACCGAAGAGCGCTATCGGCTCGGCGAGATCACCGAGGTTGAGCGCCACACCAAGGTCATCGACACCTGGACCGAAACCAACGAACGCCTGGTGGCGGCCGTGCGCCGCAACTTCAACGAGAACGATCCACTCAACTCGGTGTGGATGATGGCCAACTCCGGTGCCCGGGGCAACATGTCCCAGGTGCGCCAGCTGGTGGGCATGCGCGGCTTGATGGCCAACCCCCAAGGGGAAATCATCGACTTGCCGATTCGCACCAACTTCCGCGAGGGTCTGACGGTCACCGAATACGTGATCTCCTCCTACGGCGCCCGCAAGGGTCTGGTGGACACGGCCCTGCGTACAGCCGACTCCGGCTACCTCACCCGTCGCTTGGTAGACGTTGCCCAGGACGTGATCGTGCGGGAAGACGACTGCGGTACAACCCGCAGCATTCCGATCGATGCCGATGAGAAAGGCAGGTTTGGCGCCAGGTTGATCGGCCGCCTGGCAGCCGAGCCCGTGGTTGCTGAGGACGGCGAAATCCTGGTTGATCGCGATGGTGAGATCGATCCGATTTTGGCGCGCCGGATCGAGGCAGGTGGTGTGAAAACGGTGAAGGTTCGCTCGCCGCTTACCTGCGAGGCCTCCCGCTCGGTGTGCCGTAAGTGCTATGGCTGGGCCCTAGCCCACAACCAGCTGGTGGATCTGGGCGAAGCCGTCGGCATCGTGGCCGCCCAGTCGATCGGTGAACCCGGCACCCAGCTGACAATGCGGACCTTCCACACCGGTGGTGTGTCCACGGCCGAAACCGGCGTGGTGCGCTCCTTGGTGGATGGCACGGTTGAATTCGGCCCCAAGGCTCGGGTGCGCCCCTTCCGCACCCCCCACGGTGTGGAGGCCCAGCTAGCCGAAACAGACTTCACCCTCAGCGTTAAGCCCACGGGCAAGGGCAAGCTGCAAAAGCTCGACATCGTCAACGGCTCGATCCTCTTTGTCGCCGATGGCGACACCGTTCCAGGGGACACGATCTTGGCCCAGATCGCCGCTGGCGTGACGGTTAAGAAGAGCGTTGAGAAGGCCACCAAGGACGTGATCTGCGACCTGGCTGGTCAGGTGCGTTATGAGGATGCGATCCAGCCCAAGGAGGTCACCGACCGCCAGGGCAACATCACTCTCAAGGCCCAGCGCCTGGGCCGGATGTGGGTGTTCAGCGGTGACGTCTACAACCTGCCCCCCAATGCACTGCCCGTGGTGGGTGGCAACAAGGCCGTCACCACTGGCGAAGTGCTGGCCGAAAGCCGCCTGGTGAGCGAGTACGGCGGTGCCGTGCGCCTGCGCGATAGCGCCGGCGACTCCCGCGAGGTGCAGATCGTCACCGCCAGCCTCACCCTCAAAGACTGCAAGTTGGTTGGTGAATCCACCCACTCAGGCGAGATCTGGCACCTGGAGGGCAAGGACAACATTCGCTACCGCCTCAATACCGCCCCTGGCAGCAAGATCGCCAACGGTGAGGTGATCGCAGAGCTGGCTGACGATCGCTTCCGCACCCAGACCGGCGGCACCGTCAAGTTTGCCCCTGGTCTGTCGATCAAGAAAGCCCGTAGCGCTAAGAACGGCTACGAGGTGAGTAAGGGCGGCACCCTGCTGTGGATCCCCCAGGAAACCCACGAGATCAACAAGGACATCTCCCTGTTGATGATTGAGGACGGCCAGTGGATTGAGGCCGGCACCGAGGTGGTGAAGGACATCTTCAGCCAGACCGCCGGCATCGTCACGGTGACCCAGAAGAACGACATTCTTCGGGAAATCATTGTGCGCTCAGGCACTCTGCACCTGGTTTCCGATAGCAAAACCATCAGCAAATTTGCTGACGGCAAGATGGTTACCCCTGGCGAAGAGATCGCCAAGGGTCTTAAGGCGGAGGCGATTCTGTTTGTGGAAGCAGTTGAAACCCCCGACGGTGGGGCCCTGCTGCTGCGTCCGGTTGAGGAGTACGCCATCCCAGATGCTGCCCACCTGCCCGAATTGGGCGCGGTTAAGCAGTCTGGCGGCCCCTCTCTGAACCTCAAGGCCACCCAGCGCCTGGCCTTTAAGGACGGCGAGCTGATCAAGAGCGTCGATGGTGTGGAGCTGCTGCGCACCCAGCTGATCCTTGAAACCATCGACACCACTCCCCAGATGACGGTGGATGTGGAAGCGGTTTCTGATAAGCGGGCCAAGACGATCGAGCGCCTGCAGCTGACGATTTTGGAAACCTTGCTGGTGCGTCGCGACACCCTCTCCGATGCCAGCCACGGCTCCACCCACACCGATCTCCAGGTGGAAGACGGCATTGCGGTGAAGCGCGGCGATGTGGTGGCCACCACCCAGATCCTCTGCAAGGAGGATGGAGTGGTTCAGCTACCTGATCTGGTCGATGGCGAGCCGATTCGCCGTTTGATCGTCGAGCGCGATGGCGACACCCGCAACATCGAGCTTGGTTCGGCTAAGTGTGAGGTTGGGGTTGAGCAGCGCATCGTCGATGGGGACCGGCTGGCGGAAGGCATCGAAGCCCCCTGCTGCGGTCAGGTGGAGGCCATCAACGGCAGCACCCTCACGATTCGCCTCGGTCGCCCCTACATGGTTTCGCCCGACTCCGTGTTGCACGTGCGCGATGGGGAGTTGGTGCAGCGCGGTGACGCCCTAGCCCTGCTGGTGTTCGAACGTCAAAAGACAGGCGACATCGTGCAGGGTCTGCCCCGTATTGAGGAGCTGCTGGAGGCCCGCCGTCCGCGGGAATCCACAATTCTCTGCCGCAAGAGTGGCACCGTGCAGATCAAGCAGGGTGATGACGATGACTCCATAACCGTCTCGGTTATCGAGCACGACGATGCCATCACCGAGTACCCAATCCTGTTGGGTCGCAACGTGATGGTGAGTGATAGCCAGCAGGTGCATGCCGGTGAATCGCTCACCGACGGCCCAATCAATCCCCACGAGTTGCTGGAGTGTTTCTTCGAAGATCTGCGCAGCCGCAAGCCCACCATGGAGGCGGCCCAGGAGGCGATCTCCAAGCTGCAGTTCCGGATGGTCACGGAGGTGCAGAACGTCTACAAGAGCCAGGGAGTTGCGATTAGCGACAAGCACATCGAAGTGATCGTGCGCCAGATGACCAGCAAGGTGCGGATCGAGGATGCCGGGGACACCACCCTGCTGCCCGGTGAGCTAATCGAGTTGCGTCAAGTGGAGCAGGTCAATAGCGCCATGGCAATCACCGGGGGCGCACCCGCCGAGTTCACACCGGTGCTGCTGGGTATCACCAAGGCCTCGCTCAACACCGACAGCTTCATCTCGGCCGCCTCCTTCCAGGAGACCACCCGGGTGCTGACTGAGGCGGCGATTGAAGGCAAGAGCGACTGGCTGCGCGGTCTCAAGGAGAACGTGATCATCGGCCGCCTGATCCCTGCTGGTACTGGCTTCAGCGGCTTCGAAGAGGAGCTGCGGGCTGAGGCGGGCCCCCATCCCGACATCCTCGAGGAGGAGGCCATGGGCTACCGCCGCATGCAGAATCTGCGTCCCGATTACACCGTCGAGATGCCTGCTCCAGCGGCGTCGATGGCAGTGCTGGATGATCCCTCCGATGCGGATCTTGAGGCAACTCGCAGCCGCCATGGCATCGAAGCCAGCGCCAGCGGCACGGCAGCCTTTACCCGACCATCCGTTGAGGAGGGCCTGGAGGAGGAGCTGATCGCTGATCCCGCTGCCCTCGAGGGTCTGCAGGAAGAGGGTCTGCTCACCGATGAGTAATTCCGCCCGCACCAGCCTGAACACGCCGGTGCCCCAGCGCCGGTTGCCCCGCTTTGGCTTCCACACCCACACCGAGCTGTTCAATGGCCGCATGGCCATGTTGGGTTTTATCGCCCTGCTGGTGGCGGAATGGAAGCTGGGCCACGGCTTGCTGATCTGGCCTTGAGCACACCGCCCGCTGCGCCGCTAGCCACTCCCCTGCTGGGGATGGGTTTGGCGGCCTTGGAGCAGTGGGCCGTTGGCCATCGTCAAGCCGCCTTCCGCGGCCGCCAGCTCCACGATTGGCTTTACGCCAAGGGAGCCCGCAGCCTAGACCAGGTGACCGTACTGCCAAAGGCCTTCCGGGATCAGCTAGCCACCCAGCCCCCCAGTGCTGCCGGCGACTGGATTGGTCGCTCTCGGGAGCTGCACCGCAGCGTCGCCCGCGATGGCACCACAAAACTATTACTAGGAACCCACGACGGCCTCAGCCTCGAGACCGTGGGCATCCCCGCCGAAGGCAGGCTGACGGTGTGTGTGAGCAGCCAGGTGGGCTGCCCGATGGCCTGTCGCTTTTGCGCCACCGGTAAAGGGGGGCTGCAGCGCTCCCTAGCGGTGCACGAGATCGTCGATCAGGTGCTGAGCGTGCGTGAGGTGATGGACCAGCGCCCCAGTCACGTGGTGTTTATGGGTATGGGTGAGCCCCTGCTCAACAGCGAGGCGGTGCTGGCAGCGATCGATTGTCTCTGCACCGATCTGGGTATGGCCCAGCGTCAGATCACGGTGAGCACCGTGGGAGTGCCAAAGAGTTTGCCCACCTTGGCGGAGCGGGCCCTAGAGCGGCTTGGCCGGGCCCAGTTCACCCTGGCGGTGAGCCTGCATGCCCCGGACCAGCGCTTGCGGGAGGAGCTGATCCCAACGGCCCATACCTATCCCCTAGAAGCGCTGCTGGCCGATTGCCGCCACTACGTTGAGCTGACTGGCCGGCGGGTGAGCTTTGAATACATCCTGCTGGGTGGGCTAAACGACCAGCCCCGCCATGCCGATGCCCTTGCGCGGCTCCTGCGCGGCTTCCAGAGCCATGTGAATCTGATCCCCTACAACCCGATCGCCGAGGAGGAATTCCAGCGTCCAGCGCCTGGCGCGGTGGAGGCATTTCGACAGGCTCTGATCGATCGCCACGTGGCTGTGAGTGTGCGGGCCAGCCGCGGCCTCGATGCCGATGCCGCCTGCGGCCAACTCCGTCGCCGGCTCGAGGGCAGCCTGGAGCCGGCTTGAGCTAGAGCTCGATTAGGTGGCGTCGCGGTTGGGATCGAAGGCACCGCGTGCTTCCTGTTCCACCCAGGGGGTGAGCTGCAGCATCAGCAGAAAAGCGGGTATGGATGCAGCGGCCGTAGCCAGGAAAAAGATGGGCCAGCCCACGTTGCCCGCCACCACGCCGGCCGGGGCCGACAGCAGCGAGCGGCTCAGGGCGTAGATGCCAGAAAGCAGGGCGTACTGGGTGGCCGAAAAGCGTGGGTTGCAGAGGCTCATCAGCAGCGCCACAAACACCGCGCCCACCATTCCTCCGCTCAGGTTCTCCAGGCTCACGGCGGCGATCAGCCCGCCGAAGCCCCAATTGAATTGGGCCAGAGCCCAGTAGCTGAGGTTGCCGCAGACTCCGGCGATGGCGAACAGCCACAGGGAGCGGTTCATGCCGATTCGGGCAAACAGCACGCCGCCAATCACGGTACCGATCATGGTGGCGGCAATCGCCCAGCCCCCCTGCACCAAGCCGATCTGGGCATCGCTGAACCCCTGCAATTTCAGGAAGGGGATGGCCATGGCGTTGAGCAGGCCATCGGGCCAGCGGTAGAGCAGCACCAGCAGCAGCAACTGCCAGGCCCGGTTTGGTCCCGCCCGGAACAGGAACTCCCGCGTTGGACCAAGCACCGCCTGCCGCAGGCTCGTGACCGGGTGTTGGACCGGTTGCAGGGCCGGGGCCCAGATCGTTATCGGCACTACGGCCGCCAGCAGAGCTGCGGCGGCAAGAAAGGCGGCCGGCCAGCCAAAGCGATCAGCCAGCAGGAATCCACCGGCACCCACTGCGAGCATGGCGGCCCGGTAGCCGAGGGTGGCTCCGGCAGCACCTGGCCCCCGCTCCGCTTCGGGCAGGAGGTCGGTGCGGTAGGCGTCGACAGCGATGTCCTGGGTGGCACTGCAGACGGCCAGTACCAGGGCCGCGATGCCGATGGCGGTGAGGTTGGCTGGATTAGTGCTGGGTTGCAGCAGGGCCATTGCCGCAATCACGGGCACCAGGATTAGCTGCATCAGCAGCAGCCAGCCGCGGCGGCGATCGGGCCAGGCGATCGGCCAGCGGTCTAAAAACGGCGCCCAGAAAAGCTTGAGGGTGTAGGGCAGCTCAGCTAGCGGGATCAGGCCGATCAGGGCGAGAGGAACGCCGCTGGCGGTGAGCCAGCCCTGTAGCAACTTGCTGCCCACCATCAGCGGGGTGCCACTGGCTACTCCCTCGGCGGTCACAGCTGTCAGGCGCCGCCAGCTGCCGGAACTCTTATCTGCCATTACATGGGCGTTATTCGGCGAACCCTAGGGGCGATGATGGAAGCCAGCACCCGCAAACGCCAAGGCTGTGCAATTTTTTCGCTCCACCCTGCTGCCGGCCGCGATTGTGGTGTTGTTTGCTCTGGCTCTGTTTGCCGTGAGCGCCCGCATCTGGTTGCCAGGTGACATGGCGGCCCCCGCCCCGATTGGCTGAGTCAACGTTGTGAGCGTTTCCCCCCAGTCCGATCAGCCGTCCGGAGGGGAGAGTTCCTCCGGTGGGGTGAGTCCCTTCGGTGACAGTCCCCAGGAGCTGTACCTCGACCCTGAGATGCTTGCTCAGGAGCTGGCTGAGGAGCTGCGCGGTGATCCGCTCGACGACCTCGATAGCAGTGATCCAACGGCCAGTGATGTGGCGGCCGAGTGCGATCTGGGCTTGGCCTTGTTGCGGGGCGATGCAGGGGCAGGCAGCCAGGAGCAGTGCATGCAGGGTTTGCGCATTTTTTGTGAACACCGCGATCCCCGAGCCCTGCCCCTGCTGCTGCCGCTGCTAACGGTGAGCTGTCCGATCCTGCGGATGAGCGCGGTCTACGCCTTGGGCCGCAACCCCAGCCCCCAGGCGGTTGAGCCCCTGCTGGGCCTGCTGGTTTCAGACGACAACGGCTACGTGCGCAAGGCCGTGGCCTGGAGCCTGGGCAACTACCCAGAGGCCCCCATCCTCAATCCCCTAATCCGCTCCCTGCAGGTGGATATCGCCGCGGTGCGCCTCTGGGCTGCCAGCTCCCTGGCTGAGGCGGGCTGCACCGGGCCGGCGAAGGCCGATCCCGCCGCGGCCCAGCTGTTGCTCAGCCTGCGCATCGACAGTGAGCCGGCGGTGCGCAGCAACAGCGCCTGGGCCCTGGGTCGCCTCTACGGCGAGCTGGTGGAGCCCCGGCAGCAGCTGGTGGTTGAGTCGTTGTTGCATGCCATGCTCAACGATTTCGAATCGGGGGTGCGCGATGAGGCCCGGCTGGCCCTCGAGCAGCTCGAGCAGCCGGAGGTGTTGGAGCGACTGCAGACGCTGGTGGAGGAGGGGTTGCTCAGCTAACCAGGCGCAGGATTTACTGGTTAACATTCACAAACTCTCAGTCCGTGGGATGGAACAGCTCACCATCCGCTATCGAATCCACCCCGATGGGCGCGTCGATGAGCTGGTGGAAGGGCTGAATGGCATGGCCTGCGAGCAGCTCACTGAGCGCATTGAGGCCAGGCTTGGAGTTGTGCAGCAGCGCCGGTCTACGGCTGAGGCTTTTCTCTGCGAGCAGCAGGCCCAGCAAAGCCAGGTCCAGTCCCTCTCCTGAACCGATCACTTCTCCCTAAATCGATGTCGCACTTCAGCACCATCAAGACAGAGCTCCGTGATCGCCAGTCCTTGCTTGAGGCGCTCGAGGATCTGGGCCATGGCCCTAGGCAGGGGAGCTTGATGGTGCGCGGCTATCGCGGCCAAACCGTGGAGGCCCAGCTGGCTGTGGCCCAGGCCAATGGCGCTGATATCGGTTTTCGCCTCAATCCTGAAACCGGCAGCTATGAGCTGGTGACCGATCTCGACCTCTGGAATCAGCCGGTGCCGGTGGAGCGCTTCCTGGCCCAGCTCAACCAGCGCTATGCCCTGCGCAGCATCCTGGCCGCCACGGCAGAAGAGGGTTTCCAGGTGAGCGAGCAAGCCCAGCAGCAAGATGGCACCATTGAATTGGTGATTACCCGTTGGGCCTAGATCCGGGAGCTCATCCCGGCATGGTTGATCCCTCCCTGGCATTCACCGCCACGGCCCTTCCCCCCGAGGCACGGCGTAGTGGTCACGAACCACTGCTGGGTGGAGCCTTGGGTCAGAAGGCTGTGTGGGTTGACGAGGCTGTCTGCATTGGCTGCCGCTACTGCGCCCACGTGGCCGTCAACACCTTTGTGGTGGAGCCCCACTGGGGCCGCTCCCGGGCGATTCGCCAGGACGGCGACTCCACCGAGCTGATACAGGAGGCGATCGATACCTGTCCCGTTGATTGCATTCATTGGGTTGCTTATGAGCAGTTGCCCGAGTTGCAGCAGCAGCTAGAGGGTCAAGAAATTCTTCCCCTTGGTGTGCCTTCGCCGGTGCGTCTCAAGCGCACGTTGCCGCGCCCAGGGGCTGCTTAGCCGGCAGCCCCACGGCCCTGGGATAGGTGCGCGGGCAGGGCGCCAGCGGTTTAACCACCAGGGCGTGGCGGCTACCCCGGCCACTAGGTAATTCCCTGGCCAGGCACTGGTCGATGCCAGCCTTGAGGGGGAGAAGGGCGGCGTTGAGGTCCCGTTGGTCAGCGGCTGACCACTGGCCGCGATAAAGCAGGGCTCGCCCCTGGGGTTGCAGCAGCGGCACCAGGTATTCGGCCACCACCGGCGCGCTGGCCACAGCCCGGGCCAAGGCCCAGTCGAACTGGCCCCGACAGGCCTGCTGCTGGCCGGTGCGCTCGATCCGTTCGCAGCGCAGTTGCACCCGCTTCCCAAGCCCCAGCGCTGCGGCCATGGCCTGCACCGCCTCCACCTTGCGCCCCACCGAATCCACCAGGGTCAACTGGGCCTGGGGAAAGGCGATCGCTAGCGCCAGGCCGGGGAAGCCACCACCGGTGCCCACATCGATCAGCCGCAGCGGTGCCTGGGCTGCCCCCGATTGCAGTAGGGGCACCAGGGGCCAAAGGCTGTCAAACACCTGGGCTATCCAGAAGTCGTCGTCCTCCACCAGGCGGGTCAAGTTGAGCTTGCTGTTCCATTGGCGCAGCTGCTCCTGCAGGTCGCTAAGCGACTTCTCTTGGGCTGGGCTGGGCTGCCAGCCGAGCTCCTGCCAGAGGGCATTGCCGGTGAGGGTGCGAGCCATCCAGCTTGGCGACGGGTTTCTGATCTCTAGGATCCCGCAGACCGGATCGTTTTCCCGGTGCCCTGCCCTTGGCCAGCTCCCCACCCAGTTATTACACGTTGCTCCAAGTGCAGCAGAGCGCCTCGCCCCAGGAGCTACGCCAAGCGTTCCGGGGGCTGAGCAAGCGCTATCACCCCGACACCACCGTGCTGCCGGCTGGGGAGGCTGCATTGGCTTTCCAGCAGCTGCAGCAGGCCTATGGGGTGCTGAGCGACCCGGCCCTGCGCCAGCGCTACGACGACCAGCTGCGCCCGGCTTCGTTGCCCAGCAGCCCCGTTGCACCGCCACCGACCATCATTTCTCGGCCTGCTTCGGTGCGGCGTGATCTGTCTGGTGGCGAGTGGCTGGCGCTGCTGCTGCTGGGTTTTGCCCTGGTGTTGAGCTTGGTTCTGGGTGTGGGAGTGGCCTGGATGCGCGGCGCCCAATTGGTGCAATGGCCGAGCTGGTGGCCTGAGGGCGCCCCCACCAACGTGACAGGGTTGGCTTCATGACCGAGATGCCCAGTTCCCAGACACCGCTTTATCACCACCCCCTGCCTGCTCTGGAGCAATGGCTGGAGCAGTTGGGTGCCAAGCGGGAGCGCGCCAATCCCTGCCTCTGGGACCTGCACCGCCCCGAATGGAGCGCCCAGATTGAGCTGGAGGTGGACGAGCTCAAAGTGAGCTGGCATAGCGACGGCCAGGTGTGCGTGCGTCACTTTCCCTATGGCTTGTCGCGGGCCGATGCCGAGGCGGTGATCCTGGCGGGGCCTTAACGGCAGATGCGGCTCTGGCTCTCCTCTGGGCTGGAGAGCGGCCCGCAGTTGACCCAGCGGACTAGGGAGGTTTCTACGTCGGTGAACAGCACCAGCACCCCGCTGCAGAGCAGCACCAGGGCGCCACTTATCAACCAGTGCTGCTTGCTCATCGATGGGGGTTGGGGCCTGCGCCCATGGCTGCTTTCAGGGTAGGGCCCAGGTCTTGCGCCTGCCATTGGGCAGCCAGCCCGGAGGCGGTGAGCGGTTCTAAGGGTGGCAGCTGGGCTAGCACCGGCGCTTGGGCCAAGGCGGCCAGGGTGGCGGGATTGTCGGGATGGAGCGGGCCATTCAGCACCAGGCCCAACAGGGGAATGGAGCGCTGGCGCAGGGCCAGCACCGACAGAAGGGTGTGGTTGAGGGTGCCCAGGCCGCTGCGGGCTACCAGCAGCACCGGCAGCCCCCAGGCGGATAGCTGATCGATTTGCAGCCAGTCGCGCCGCAGGGGCACCAGCAGCCCACCGGCGGTCTCAACCACCAAGGCTCCGGCAACTGCAGGCAGGGCCAGCCGGGCCGGGTCGATCGTGATGCCCTCTAGTTCGGCGGCCCAGTGGGGTGACACCGGCGTCTGCAGCCGGTAGGCCTCCGGGAGCAACCGCGCCGCTGGCAGCTGCAGCAGGGCCTGCAGGCGGCCCGAGTCGCCGCCGCCCTCCAGTCCGCTTTGCACCGGTTTCCAATAGGTGGCCCCGAGACCCTGCACCACAAGGGCGCTCACCACGGTTTTGCCCACGTCGGTGTCGGTGCCGCAGATCACCAGGGCGTTGCTGCAGCTGCTCATGGGCCGGGTCGCTGACCAAGCAGCACTAATACTTCCCAGCTGACGCAGCCATCTGCTGGCCAGCAGTGCAGCAGATGGCGCAACTGGGCCGCACTGAGGCGGCTGGCCCGGCTGGCGCTGGCCCCGAGGCCCTGTAGCTGCTGCAAAAAGCCGATGCCGCTGCCGTAGGCGCGGCTGAAGCGCAGCCGGCGGCTGTAGTGAGCCATCAGGCCGCCCCGGCTGGCGGCGGCCAGTAGGGCTTCGGCGGCGGGCAGGCTCAGGGCTGTGCAGGGCACCCCCGCGGCTGCGGCGGCCTGGTGCCACTGGGGAAAACTGGCGCTTGTCGGCACTGCCAGGCCAAGCCAGCCCCCTGGCCGCAACTGCTCGCACCAGTGCTGCACTTGGGCTGGAGGATTCTCCAGCCACTGCAACGCGAAGCTGGAGGTGAGCAGGGAGGCCTGGCCCAGTTGTTGCGGCAGCCCCCGGTTGAGGTCCCAGCCGAGCTGGCCGCCGGCGGATGCCAGGGGGTTGTGGGCCAGTAGTTCGGGGCATATATCAAGCTGTAGGAGGGCTTCCTGGCAGCCCTGAGCCCTCAGCGCTTGCCCCACCAGCCCGCTGCCTGCGCCCAGATCGGCCCGGGGGCCGGCGGCAAGGTGGAGGGGCGCGCAAAGGTGGGCCAGGCGCCAGGCCACCCCCTGCTGCAGGCGGGCATGGCGGGCATAGCCGGCGGCGTGGCGGCCGAAGCGGCTGCTCACGCGCGCGCTGAATACTGCGTCGTTTAAAAGCGTGTCACTCAAAAATGTTTTACGTACAGGGTTTGCGTTCATGGCAGGCCCTCGATCCAGCCACAGACGGTGGGCACTAAGACCTGGCTGAGCAGGCAATGCCCCACGCCCGCCAGCACCAGGGTGTCGGCGGCAGGCAGGAGGCTGCGCAGTTGCTGGCGGGCTTGCGGACTCACGATCTGATCCTTGCCGCCCTCCACGATCAACACCCGCGCCTGGAGCGGGAAGCCAGGCGGTAGCCCCGCCGTGGCCGCCAACAGGTTTAGATCTTCCGCCAGCCTCTGGCGGCCAGGGGCCTCAAGGGGGGAGTTGGCGATGCCGGCTGGCAGCAGGCTGGTGGGTTGGGGGGCTGCGGCGCGATCCATGAAGGTTTGCAGCATGGTGCTGGCTTCGGGGCCGGCCAGCTGGCTTGCCATGGCCGCCATGGCGCTGCGCAGCCGGCGGCCGCCGGGGCCCTCGGGCACAAAGCGGCCAAAGCTGGCTAGCAGCACTACCGCATCGGCCTGGGCCAGCACGGTGGCGGGCAGCAGGTGGGGGCCGAGCGAGTGGGCGATCACCAGCTTCAGCCCCTGGCCGCTCTGCCAGGTCACCGGCCTGGGAGCTTGCCCGCCGTAGCCCCGTTCGCCGCACTGCCACGCCCAACCGCGGGCGCTCCAGGTGCTGTGGAATGGTTTCCAGCCCTGGGCATCGCCGGCCCAGCCGTGCATGGCGATTAGCTGCATGCAGGACTCCCCAGCGCTGTGAGCAAGCGCGCCAATGTGCCCGCCGGTAGGTCGTGGCGCAGCACCAGCCGCAGCCGCGCCGTGCCTTCAGGCACGGTGGGGGGGCGGATGGCCACGCTTAATAGGCCGGCTGCTTCCAAGCGTTGTTGCAGCTCCAGGGCTCGGTGATCGTCGCCCACCAGCAGCGGCAGGATCGGCCCGGTGCCTGGCGGCCGCGGCCAGCCGGCAGCTTTCAGGCCGGCGCGCCAACGGGCGGCTCGCTGCAGCAGGACCTCGCCGCGGGGTTCGGCCTGAATCAGGGCCAGGGCCGCCAGGGCGCCGGCGGCCAAAGGTGGGGCCAGGGCCGTGGTGTAACGAAAGGCGCCGCTGGATTGCAGCAGCCAGTCCCCCACAAGCGCATCGCCGGCTAGAAAGGCCCCGCCGCCACCAAAAGCCTTGCCGAAGGTGCCGCTGATCAGGGCGATTTCGGGCTGGTTGTGGCCCAACCCCCGTCCGTCGGGGCCGAGCACTCCTAGGGCATGGGCCTCATCGAGCAGCAGGGCGGCTCCGTGCTCGGCGCAGAGGGCCGTCAGGGCCGCTACATCCACGCTGGTTCCCTGCATCGAGAACAGGCTCTCGCTCAGCACCAGCAGCCGCTGCTCGGGAGCGCGCCGGCGGGCAGCTTGCAGCTGGGAGTCGAGCTGGGCCAGGTCGTTGTGGGCGAAGCGCTGCAGCCGGGCACCGCTGGCGCGCACCCCGGTGAGCAGGGAGTGGTGGATCAGCCGGTCGGCCAGCACCAGGCTGTGGCGATCAGCCAGGGCCCCTACCGCCGCCAGGTTTGCCTGAAAGCCGCTGGGAAATAGCAGCACCTGCTCGCGGCCCAGCCAGGCCGCCAGCTCTGCCTCCAGCTCGCCATGCACCGGCCGGCTGCCGCTCACCAGCCGCGAGGCTCCGGCCCCCAGTCCCAGGCTGGCCGCGGCGGCCTGGGCGGCTGCCACCACCTCGGGGTGACGGCTCAGGCCCAGGTAGTCGTTGCTGGCTAGATCCAGCAGGGGTGCGCTCCTGCTATGCGGAGTTGCCAGATCAAGGGTGGCGGCGGTTGCGGCGGGGGCAAAGCTGCGCAGGCTGCGGCGGCGCTGGGCGGGGATGGCTGCGAGTTGACGCCGCAATTCATCCCGCCAGCTGGCGGCTCTTTCCCCTGAGAGGGGAGAGGTAGTGCCGGGTTGTGTCAACGACCGCACAGGGCTGCGTAAACGCTAAATCCGAGCTTGTGCCACGGCCTGTTGTGGCTAGAGCTGGCCTGAGGCGGATCAGGCTCCTCCCCCATAGGATGGCCCCATGATCCAGCTCAAACAGCAGCGTGCCTGAAATGGCGCCCAATGGGCTGGATCCTGCAACAATTTTCCCCTTCCCGCTCGACGACTTCCAGCTCGAGGCGATCGACGCGCTCAACCAGGGCCACTCGGTAGTGGTGAGCGCCCCCACGGGCTCCGGTAAGACGTTGGTGGGTGAGTACGCCATCTACCGCGCTCTGGCCCATGGCCAGAAAGTTTTTTACACCACGCCGCTGAAGGCGCTCTCTAACCAGAAACTGCGCGATTTCCGCGAGCAGTTTGGTGCCGACAAGGTGGGGCTGCTCACCGGTGATATGAGCCTCAACCGGGAGGCCCAGGTGGTGGTGATGACCACCGAGATCTTTCGCAACATGCTTTACGCGGCAGCCGATGCGGGAGATGACCCGCTGGAGGGCGTTGAGGCGGTGGTGCTCGACGAGTGCCACTACATGAACGATTCCCAGCGCGGCACCGTCTGGGAGGAGTCGATCATTCACTGCCCGCTGCCGATTCAATTGGTGGCGCTTTCGGCCACGGTGGCCAATGCCGGCCAGCTCACCGACTGGATCGAGAGAGTGCATGGGCCCACCCAGCTGGTGCTCAGTGACCACCGGCCGGTGCCGCTGGCCTTCAGCTTTTGCAGTGCCAAGGGGCTGCACCCCCTGCTCAACGAGGAGGGCACCGGGCTCCATCCCAACTGCAAGGTGTGGCGCGCCCCCAAGGGCAGCCAGCGCAAGGGCCCGAAAACACCGAAACCGCCCCAGCCCGAGGCTCCGCCCCTGGGTTTTGTGGTGGCCCAGATGGCGGAGCGCGACATGCTGCCGGCCATCTACTTCATCTTCAGTCGCCGAGGTTGCGATAAGGGCGTCAAGGAGCTGGGTAAGGCCGCCCTGGTAACCCCTGCTGAACAGGCGCGCATTAAGGCCCGCCTGGATCTATTTGTGGCAACGACCCCCGAGGCGGTGAGGGAAGGCGGCCACGCCGAGGCCCTGTTGCGGGGTATTGCCGCCCACCATGCCGGCGTGCTGCCGGCATGGAAGGAGCTGATCGAGGAGTTGTTCCAGCAGGGGCTGATCAAGGTGGTGTTTGCCACCGAAACCTTGGCCGCCGGCATCAACATGCCGGCTCGCACCACGGTGATTTCGGCGCTGAGCAAGCGCACCGAGCGAGGCCACCGCCCTTTGATGGGCAGTGAGTTTTTGCAGATGGCGGGCCGGGCCGGCCGCCGAGGCCTTGATATCCAGGGCTACGTGGTGACCGTGCAGAGCCGCTTTGAGGGGGTGCGTGAAGCCGGCCAGCTCGCCACTGCGCCAGCCGATCCGCTGGTCAGTCAGTTCATGCCCAGCTACGGCATGGTGCTCAACCTGTTGCAGCGCTACGACCTGGCTAAGGCCAAGGAGCTGGTGGAGCGCAGTTTCGGCCGCTACCTGGCCACCCTCGACTTAGTCGAGGACGAGGCCCGCATCGCCCAGTTGATGCAGCAGCTCGAAGGCCTTGAAGATGGCTCCGGCGAAGTGCCCTGGGACGACTTCGAGGATTACGAAAAGCAGCGAGCTCACCTGCGCGAAGAGAGGCGCATTTTGCGGATCTTGCAGCAGCAGGCCGAGGAAACCGTCGCCCACGAGCTCACCTTGGCGCTGCAATTCGCCAGCGAGGGCACTTTGGTGAGCCTCAAGGCACCCCAGCTGCGCGGTCGGGTGACGCCGGCGGTGATTGTGGAGAAGGTGAAGGGGCCGGGGCAGTTTCCCCTGCTCAAGTGCCTCACCGACGAGAACCTTTGGCTGTTGCTGCCCTGCCACGGGGTGGTGAGCCTCCATGCCGAGCTCAGTTGCCTGCAGGTGAGCCAGGTGGATCCCCCCGAGTTGCGCCAGCTTGGTGAGTTGCGCCACGGCGATCAGGCCAGCGGCGGCTTGGCCCTTGCCGTTGCCCACATGGCCAGTCGCCACGACATGGCTACCCCCCAGTACGACCTGGCCGGTGAGGTGCAGGACCAGGCCCAGCAGGTGCAGCAGCTGGAGGAGGGTCTGGAGCTGCATCCAGCCCACCGCTGGGGCGACCGCCGCCAGCTCAAGAAGCACCGCCGCCGCATGGAGGAGTTGCAGCTGGAGATCGAGGAGCGCCAGCAGCTGCTGCACTTCCGCTCTAATCGCCACTGGGATACGTTCCTGGCGTTGATTGAGGTGTTGCGCTTTTTCGGTGCTCTGGCGGGAGCTGATGGCCTGGAGCCCACCGAGGTGGGCCGCACCGTGGCCGCCCTGCGCGGCGACAACGAGCTGTGGCTGGGACTGTCTTTGATGAGCGGCCACCTCGATGAGCTCGATCCGCCCCAGCTGGCGGCGGTGTTTGAAGCCATCTCCACCGAAGTCAACCGGCCCGATCTGTGGTGCGGCTACCCGCCGCCACCGGCCGCGGAGGAGGCCCTGCATGATCTACGTGGCCTGCGCCGCGAGCTGGAGCGTCAGCAGGAACACGCCAAGGTCAACTTTCCGCTTTGGTGGGAGCCCGAGCTGATGGGCTTGGTGCACGCCTGGGCTAAAGGTGCCAGCTGGAGCGACATGATTGCCAACACCTCCCTCGACGAGGGTGATGTGGTACGGATCCTGCGCCGCACCGTGGATTTGCTGTCCCAGGTGCCTTACTGCGAGGCGATCAGCGAGCAGCTGCGCAGCAAGGCCCGTGCTGCCCTCAAATCGATCAATCGCTTCCCGGTTTGCGAGATCGAGGATTTGTTTGCTACTGGCAAAGGTCAGTTGGATCCGGCGATCGAGCGCCCCCAGTCTTGAGGTTGCAGGGCAGTAACCCGTGATCAATCCCGCCCGTATTCGCATCATTGCCGTCGGCAAGGTGCGCAAGGGCTGGGTGAGCCAAGGGGTAGAGCTTTACCGCAAGCGGCTCCCGGGCCTGGAGATAGTGGAGCTGAGAGACGGTGGCATGGCCCGCGAGGCGGTGGCCATATCCGCTGAGCTGCGCGGCGGCGAGCAGTTGGTGGCCCTGTGCGAGGAGGGCCATAGCTACGACTCGTTGGCCTTCGCCAAGGCGCTTGAAGGCTCTGGCTCTGAGCGGCTGGCGTTTGTGATCGGTGGGGCCGATGGCCTCGACCCGGCGCTCAAGGGGCGGGCTCACTGGCGCCTGAGCCTCTCACCTATGACCTTTCCCCACGAGCTGGCGCGGCTGCTGCTGCTGGAGCAGATCTACCGGGCAAGCTCGATTCAGCAGGGCGGGCCTTATCACCGCGCCGGCGCTTGACTGGGGTGGTGCTTACGCCCCGCGATGACCACAATCAACAGCCGCTACGAGGGAGCCCTGCGCTGCCACTCCAGCCATGGCCCCTCGGCCTCTGTGCTCGAGACCGATGCCCCCACCGACAACCAGGGCAAGGGGGAGCGCTTCTCGCCCACCGATCTGGTGGCCACTGCTCTGAGCACCTGCATCCTGACGATCCTGGGGATCGTTGCCGAGCGCCACGGCTGGCCGCTGCAGGGGGCCAGCGCTCGGGTGGAGAAAACCATGACCGCCGAGGCGCCACGGCGCATTGCCCTATTGGAGGTGTGGATCAGCTTGCCGGTGGGGCTCGGCGAGCAGCAGCGGGATGTGCTGCGTTTGGCCGGTGAAAGCTGCCCGGTCAAGCTGAGCCTGGAGGGGGCTGTGCCGATGCGGCTGCACTGGGCCTGAACTGTCTGCCAGCTCAAATCTCTAGCTCAAATCCCCAGTCGCTGCCAGATCACGCCCAGGTTGGCCTGGTGTAGATCGGTGCTGAAACACTCAGCCAGCTGCTCAGCGCTGAGCTTGCCCGTCACCTCGCCATCGGCTTCGAGGTTGGCGCGGAAGTTCCCACCGTCTTTGTTCCAGGCGCTGTGGGCGTTGCGCTGCACGATCCGGTAGGCGTCTTCGCGGTTGATGCCGGCTTCCACCAAGGCCAGCAGCACCCGCTGGCTGAACACCACGCCGCCGTACACATTCATGTTGCGGGCCATGTTGTCGGGGTAGACGCCTAGACCCTTCACCACGTCGGTCATCTCCCGCAGCATGAAGTGGAGCGTGGCCGAGCAGTCGGGCAGCATCATGCGCTCCACCGAGCTGTGGCTGATGTCGCGCTCGTGCCAGAGGGCGCAGTTTTCCAGGGCCGCCACCACATAGCTGCGCAGCACCCGTGCCAGGCCGCTGATGCGTTCGCTGCGGATTGGGTTGCGCTTGTGGGGCATGGCCGAGCTGCCCTTTTGCCCTTTGGCGAAGTTCTCCTCCACCTCCAGCACGTCGGTGCGCTGCAGGTTGCGGATCTCGGTCGAGAAGCGCTCCAGGGCCGCCCCCACCAGGGCCAGGGTCTGCACGTATTCGGCGTGGCGATCGCGGGCGATCACCTGGGTGCTGGCCGTGTCTGGCTCCAGGCCGAGATTGGCGCAGGCGATCGCTTCCACCTGGGGGTCGGTGTTGGCGTAGGTGCCCATGGCGCCTGAGATCTGGCCCACGCTCACCACCCGCTCGAGTCGCTCCAGCCGCTCGCGGTTGCGCTCCACCTCGGCCAGCCAGCCTGCCAGCTTGAAGCCGAAGCTGATCGGCTCGCCGTGGATGGCATGGCTGCGACCGATCATCACCGTGCCCTTGTGCTGGCGGGCTAGCGCCCTGAGGGCATCGGCGAGTGCGTCGAGCTCGGCGCGCAACAGGGCCACCGAAGCCTTCATCTGCAGGGCCAGGCCCGTGTCGAGCACGTCGGAGCTGGTCATGCCCACGTGGATGTAGCGGCCCGCATCCCCCACATGCTCGTTGACGTTGGTGAGGAAGGCGATCACGTCGTGGCGCACCTCGGCCTCGATCTCAAGGATTCGCTCTACTGAAAATCTGGCCTGCGCCTTAATCGTGGCAACCGCTTCAGCAGGCACTCGCCCCAGCTCACAGTTGGCCTCTGTGGCTGCGATTTCCACGTCGAGCCAGCTCTGAAACTTGGCCTCTTCACTCCAGAGGTTGCCCATCTCGGGCAGGGTGTAACGCTCGATCAAGGCCGCGTCTGGCTCACGTCCAGACCAATGTATGGGTGCGCCCCTTAGGCAGCCGTCGTTAGGCGCTGGTGCTCCACCTCCCAATGCACCTGCTGGCCCCAGGCCTGCTGCCGCACCCAGCAGCGACCGCCGCGGCACTGGATCAGCTGGAAGGGGGGTAGGTCGGAGGGTTGATTGCGCAGTTTGACGAAGCTGCCGGGATAGAGCAGTTCCAGCACATTGGCTGCAGCATTTGCGGTCCGGATTGGGGTGGCCATCGGTGCCGGCTCAACTTCTGGGAGCCATCCTCTGCTGGGTTTTGGTGCGGAGGCAGAGATGCTTGGAATCTGTTCCGTTTGCGTTGTGGTTTGATCACAAAACGTGGAGCGCCATGGCCCGCAAGCAACGACTGGATTTGGAGCTCGTGGCCCGCGGCCTGGCGGCTAGCCGTCAGCAGGCCCAGCAGTTGATTAGGGCCGGGCGGGTGCGCCATGGCGACAAAGTGCTCGATAAACCAGGCACCGAGGTGCTGCCGGAGGCGGAGCTGCTGGTGCAGCAGCTTCCCCGCTACGTATCAAGGGGTGGCGAAAAGCTGGTGCGGGCCCTGGAGGCCTTCCCCATCGCCGTGCAGGGGCGCGTTTGCCTTGATGGCGGCATCTCCACTGGCGGCTTCAGCGATTGTCTGCTTCAGCACGGGGCCTGCCGCATTTACGGAATTGATGTGGGCTACGGCCAGACGGCCTGGAGCCTGCGCAGTGATCAGCGGGTAGTGCTCAAGGAGCGCACCAACCTGCGTCACCTCACCCCAGCCGAGCTCTATGGGCCCGAGGACCCCTGGCCCGATCTAGCGGTAGCCGATGTGTCGTTCATTGCCCTGGCCTTGGTGCTGCCGGCGCTGCTGGCGCTGCTGCAACCCCACGCACCTGTGGATCTGCTGCTGCTGGTTAAACCCCAGTTTGAGGTGGGCAAGGGCCGGGTCGGCAAGGGCGGGGTGGTGCGTGATCCGCTTGCCCACTGCGATGCCATCGAAGGGGTGATCACCGCGGCCACTGGCCTGGGCTTGGTGGCCTGCGGCCTGGTGGCCTCACCAATCACCGGCCCTGCCGGCAACCACGAATACCTGCTCTGGCTGCGGCGCTCCGATTGCGATGGGCAGTTCGGAATGGCTGATGGGGCAGGGGACGCTTTTGAGCCTGTTGAACAGCTTGTTGAACCAGCCCACAGCGACCCAAAATTCAGCTCTGCGCCAATCCGCCCTGCGCCAATCAGCCCACAGCAAATAAAAACCCTGGTAGCCAGCACGCTGACTCCCAGGGCATAAAAATCAAAAGTGGAGCTAGCGCTCAGATGGCGCCGCTGTCCCGATCACCGGTGCGGATTCGAATCACCGAATCAATCGTGCTGACGAAGATCTTGCCGTCGCCGATTTCGCCGGTGCGGGCAGCGTCTTGAACGGCGCTCACCACGGTGTCGACCTTGTCGTCATCGACAACGATCTCAAGTTTGAGCTTCTGGAGGAATTCGACGGTGAATTCAGAGCCGCGGTAGCGCTCCACCTGGCCCTTTTGACGGCCAAAACCCCGCACTTCGCTCACGGTCATGCCCACGATCCCCGCATTGACCAGGGCGACCTTGACGTCCTCGAGCTTGAAGGGACGAATGATGGCCTCAATTTTTTTCATAGGAACAGCTCGGGCTTGGTAGGAAGTCTCTCAGGAAATCCCTGCCGATGGTAGGGAGTAATGCCATTAGGCCCGAGCTTTGTGGGGGTCGTCGTAGCGGTTGCTACCGGCCAGGGCGGCCGATGGCTGCGGCCACTTTCCTTAAGATCGCCTAGTGGCACTGGCCCTTTCCCTTTCCTTGCTCCGATGTCTTCCAGCCCAGCTTCTGCCAGCGCTTCCTCCCTCACCCAGACGCCTATGTATGGCGAGCGTGCCATCGCTGAAGCGGAGCTGATCTGTTTTGACAATCCCAGGCCTGGCCGTGCCTACGAGATTTCGATCGAGCTGCCGGAGTTCACCTGTAAGTGCCCATTTTCCGGCTACCCCGATTTTGCGGTGTTGCGCCTGATCTACCAGCCCGGCCCCCGGGTGGTGGAGCTCAAGGCGATCAAGCTCTACGTCAACAGCTACCGCGACCGCTCTATTTCCCATGAAGAGGTGACCAATCGCATCTTGGATGATCTGGTTGCCGCCACCGATCCCCAGTGGATGCAGCTGGAGGCTGATTTTCACCCCCGCGGCAACGTTCACACCGTGGTGCGCGCCAGCCACGGCAAGCGGCTGGCTTGTTAGAGCTGGGCGAGCATCTGGGGTAGCTCGGCAGCGAAGCCGGTGAGATTGCGGTTGCAGAGTCCGGCCACATGCAGCTGCCCCGCTTGGCCGGCTGGCTGCTCGGCGATGGCCCAAAGCTGACGCGTAGCAAGCAAGCTGAGCCCACCGCCGGCCAGGGCGATCGCAAATCCTGCGTACACCAAAGGCACGCCTGGATCCCGCTTCAGCAGGATGCCACTGGCGGGCAGCACGCTTTCAACCCGTATCGGCAGCCCCTTCACCTCCACCGCTGGGCCGCCTGGAGCTAGGCGAGCCAGGGAGATTCCATCGGCGCCGTAGATCTCCACTGGCCCCTGTTCGCTGCCCAGGCTGAGCAGCACCGGCTCGCTGCCATCGGGACGGGTGGGCAGCACGATGCCCCAAATCTGTTCGCCTAGCTGAGGAAAGCTCTGTAGCGGTAGCTCCAGCAGGGGGCTTTTGCCCAGTTGCAGGCTGATGGTGGCCAGGGCCCAGTCGGCTTGATACAGGGTGACCCCCTGGAAGCGGAGCGGATGGTTGACGCTGATCTCGGCCTGCTTCAGCAGGCTGCCGCCGCTGCCATCGCCCTCCAAGATGCGCAACTGGGAGGTGAATTGCTCAGGTCGCCCGGCGGGATCGCGCTGGATAGAAAAGTGGTCGAGGGCGAGGGTGAGTTGGCTGCTGCCCCGGCTGTCCATCAGCTCCAGGCTGCGGCCCGGGGCCAGGTATTGCTCAGCCCGTTGCCCCCCAAGTGCCCCCCAGGCGGCCCCGAGCATCAGCACCACCATGCCGGCGTGCACCAGCAGGGGTCCGACCCGGCCCAGCAGCCCCTTGCGGGCGGCTAGGCGGTCGTCGTGGCGCTGAATTTGCCAGCCCTGGCTCTGCAGCAGACCAGCCAGCCGATCGAGGCTCGTCTTGGGGGTGTCGGTGCTGAGGGTTTCGGCCACGCTCAGCTTGCTGAGCTGGCGGGGGGAGCTGTAGTCGATCCAGCGCAGGGCGGCCTGCAGGGCGGGCCACTGGCGGCGCCAGCTGCACAGCAGCAGGGCTAGGGCCAGCCAGGCCAGCAGCCCCAGGAACCAGCCGCTGGAATACACATGGTCGAGCTGCAGGGCCAGCACCCCATCAGCGTTAAGTAGTCCAAGCCAGGGCTGGGGGTCGTAGAGCCGGTGGTAGAGCTCGGCTGGTTCCCGCTGGGGGATGGCCGTGCCGACGCCACTGGTGCTGGCAATCACCAGCAGCAGCACAATCGCCACCCGCAGATCGGAGATCCAGCCCACAAGCCGCAGCAAGGCTTTCATCGCCAGTTGGCCACCAGGGTGAGGGCGCCGGTGGTCACCAGCACCACGCCGCTGATCGGGGGAACCCATTGGCCCAGCCGCCTCAGGCTCAGCAAGCCCGGCAGGCTGGCGGCCGCCGTGCCGGCCAGCAGCAGCGGCACCACCTGACCGGCTCCAAAGCTGGTGAGCAGCAACATGCCTACCAGTGGCTTGCCGTTTTGGGCCATCCAGGCCAGCAGCACCGCCAGCACAGGGGTGGTGCAGGGTGTGGCGGCCAGACCAAAAGCTAGGCCTGCGGCTAGAGGAGCCAGGGGTGCTGGCACCCGGCGACGCCAGATTTCGGGATCGGGTCCGGCGGGCAGGGGCAGCTTCAGCAGGCCCAGCAGGTTTAGGCCCATCAGCAGGGCAAGCACAGCCACCACCGTGGGAATCAGCCCGGGGATTTGGCCGTAGATCCTGCCCAGTAGGCCGCTAACCAGGCCCAGCAGCACAAGGGAGGCCACGATGCCGGCCGCAAAGCTCAGGCTGCGCTGCCAGGGAGCCTGGCTGGGCTTAACGCCGGGAGTGCCGCTAAAGCCAGCCAGATAGGCAAGGGTGACCGGCAAAAGCGACAGAGAGCAGGGCCCCAGGCTCGTGAGCAGGCCGCCAGCAAACACGACCCCAATGGTGGCGGGGGTGGGGCTTGCCAGGGAGTGCTGCAGCAGCGCCTCGCTGCTGCGGGCCCAATCGGCCAGTTGGGGCCCAAAGCTGATCATCGAATCAGCCTATCGGGCAGCTGCGGTGCGCCGGCGCCGGGGGGTAGGGGCTAGACCGCCTGCCTCCAGCGAGCAGCGGATCAATAGGCCGCAAACAAGCAGGCTGGCCATTAGGGAGTTGCCGCCGTAGCTGATCAGTGGCAATGGCAGGCCGGTGGTGGGCATTGCACCGCTGGCTACGGCGATATTGAGGATGGATTGGCCCACCAGCAAGGTGGTGCAGCCGATGGCGATCAGGCGCTGCTGGTTGCTGCGGCAGCTGAGGGCAACCCTCAGGCCCACAAAGCCAAACAGCAGCAAAAACATCAGCAGCATCACCGAGCCCACGAAGCCAAATTCCTCAGCAAACACTGCAAAAATAAAATCTGTGCTTTGGATCGGAAGGTATTGCAGTTTCTGGGTGGAAAGGCCAAACCCCTCGCCTAGGAAGCCTCCTGAGCCGATCGCCATCAAGCTCTGCACCAGTTGATAGCCGTCTCCCTGGGCATCCCGCCAGGGGTCTAGAAAGGACACTACCCGCAAACGCTGGTATTCATTAATCATGATGCTGGCGCTGCCAAGCAGACCTCCCGCTCCGGCGGCCCCGAGCAGCAGGGGCAAGGAAAGGCCCCCAGCGAGGGCCATCAGCCAGAGCAGCAGACCGGATAGGGCGGCTGTGCTGAGGTTTGGCTGCTTGAGGATCAGCAGGATCAGGGCCCCAAATGCCCCTAGCCAGAGCAGTTTCTGGTCGTTGCCGATGCGCTTCCAGTGGGCAAAAAGGGCAGAGCCTTGCAACACCACAAAAGGCTTGACCAATTCCGATGGCTGCAGCTGAACCGGTCCAAGCACCAGCCAGCGACTGGCGCCGTTGACAGTGCTGCCCATCACCAGGGTGGCTGCGACCAGAGCGATGCCAACCCACAACCCCAGCGGAGCTAGGTGCAACCAGCGCCGCAGGCTGGTGCGCAGGCCGAGCCAGAGCAGGCCCCAGCTGGCAACCATCCAAATCAACTGGCGCTTGAGATAAAAAGCGCCGTCACCCATTTCCCGTTCAGCTACCCACCAACTGGCGGAGGTGAGCACCAGTAGTCCGATCACGCTCCAGAGCGCCACCATGCCCAGAAGCAATCTGGCCTCTGCTGGCCACTGGGACCAGGGCAACGGCAGCAGCGCCCCAGCCTTCGGAGAACCGCTGACTGCGTCGCGGTAGGGGTTGTGAGTTGATGTGCGGGCCAAGGCTGAAATTGGGGAGTGGCAGAGGTGGGGCCATCGTCAACCTATTGAGCCGTGAGTGGGGGGGTGTTGTCGACCCCTGCCAACCAGAGTCAAACAATAAAAAAGCCCGGCATCTGCCGAGCTTGGGGAGAAACGAAAGGTACTGAATAGTCAGTTGCCGACGTTCTGTTGGCGACGCCCAGTGGCTAGTTCCACTTTGAGGATCTTGCCGCCCTGCTTCATGATCCGCTGCTGCTCAGCGAACCAGCTGTCGTAGGGCACCCATTTGGTGAAATAGGTGTTTTGAAGCTCACGCTGGGAGCGGCTCTTTTCCGGGCAAGGAATGCAAGCCGTGATCTTGAACAGACGCATGGAGATGATCCTCGGGTGTGCCGATGGCAGGGATCAGTTGCCCAAGCCGGAGCAGATGTAGTCGAAGTAGACGGCCATTTCACGGCCGGCATCAGGACCGACCAGGGAAGCGGTGGTTTCCTTCATGGCCTGAATGGATTGGACGGTGGCACCAATGGGTACACCCAGGGAGTTGTAGGTCTCCTTTAGACCATTCAACACCCGCTCATCGAGGATGGAGGTATCCCCAGCCAGCATGGCGTAGGTGGCGTAGCGCAGGTAGTAATCCAGATCGCGGATGCAGGCTGCATAGCGACGGGTGGTGTACATGTTGCCGCCCGGACGGGTGATATCCGAATACAGCAGCGACTTGGCTACGGCCTCTCTGATGATGGCCGAACCATTGGCGCTGATGGTGGCAGCGGCGCGGACGCGCAGTTCACCACTGGTGAAGTACTGCTCCAGGCGGCCCATGGCGGAGTCGTCTAGGTACAGGCCCTGAACGTCGGCCTGATTAATGACGTTTGTGATCGCGTCTTGCATGAATCCAGCTGTGGTGGCGGGGAGTAGTAAAAGAACGCTGCCTCAGGAGAGGGCGCCAATGACGTAGTCGAAGTAGAAACCGGCTTCTTCAGCGTCAGAGCCGGTGAGTAGGCCCATGGCGGCGTTCTTCATTTCCCGCACGGACTCAGCCATGGCATCGAGGGGAGTGCCGAGGGAGCGATACATCTCCTTGGCTCCGATGATGCCAACCTCTTCAATGGGGGTCACATCGCCGGCGATGATCCCGTAGGTCACCAAGCGCAGGTAGTAGTCCATGTCGCGAAGACATGAAGCGGTCATCTCCTCGCCGTAGGCGTTGCCGCCGGGGGAAATCACGTCGGGACGCCGCTGGAACAGGGCGCCACCAGCGGTCTTGACGATGCGCTCGCGGCTTTCTCCGAGAACCTGGGCGACGCGAATACGACGTTGACCAGCGCCCACGAAGGACTTGATCTGGTCGAGTTCGCCAGGGCTGAGATAGCGGGCTTCCGCGTCCGCGTTGATGATCGAGTTGGAGACGATGCTCATGCAGTTCTGCCTCGAAACAAGCGGCCGCCTTGACGGAGACCGATATCCGGTGGGTAAGGGAAAGGATCGACTTGCGCCGATCGCCAAATCATTCTGCGGCAAAGCCCCTCACTGCTCCCGTGGCGGTAACAGTTCTTCATGGCGTTTGTGTTCGGAAAACCCGCTGCAGCGCAATGGCTTTGGGCGATATTGTTAATAGCGGCTTGGCGCAGCAATTATTCATAATTTTGCTTCGCTAATCGCTCCACTTGTTTCAGCTTGCGGCTCAACTTTTGCGACAATTGTTAGCTTGATCAAAAAAACCTCCCGGAGTGTCTCCGGGAGGCTCGAAGTCGCTGAAGCAGTACGCAGGCGCAGGGTTGGCATGCGGTTGAGGCGTTGCTGGGCTTAGGGGGCTACTTCCAGCGGCGAGTCGGTGCAGGTGCTTGGCGGATGCTGCCCGGCCCCGCGATGAAGTTTTCTTGGGGCTGAGCTGCCTTCATGGTTTCGCCCCCTACGGTCTGGGCTGTCCAGCTCCCCACGACCATCTGCCGACGGGCCGACAGATTTCGATTGGTTATATCCCCGGTAGTGCGTATGGTCTGATCAACGGGCACATTTGGACGTTTGTCCTGGACAAATTCATTGGCATAGGCAGAGGCGTCGAAGGGGCGGTTTAGGCCGGGCACCTTACGCGCATTTCGATCATTAGCAGTGACAAAACGCTCGTACGGCACTGTGTCTTCGCCGTAGGTTTCGTTGTATTCGCTGCTGTTGAGAATGCCATCGACTACCCCATAGAAGCCAGTGCGGGCTGCGGTATCGAAGTAGGCATCGATTTCCCATCTCCCGAAGGTTGGGCGACCTAGCAGCCGGCGATGCATCACCTCGACGGCCTTGGTGATGTAAAGGCCGGTCCAATAACGGCGGCGGAAGGCCTTGGAACGGGCTACCTGGCGGATGAACTCCCGCAGGCTGATATCGCCGTTCTCGAGCTTGATTTCCTCAACTTTATTGCGCTCTCCGGCATAGCCAGCAGTGCCTAAAACTTGCACATAGACCGCATTAATAACGGCCTGGGTGCTGGCTTCAGTGCCACGGATGCTGGGTTGGCCGCCACGGCGGGGCACGGAGCTGCCGCCGGTAGCAATCTGCTGGAGGCGTACAACCTTTGGGCCCACCCGGCGGGGCTTGGCCTTGCGGAACTGGACGCTGTCCATCTGGCCAGGCTGGGCCAGGCCATTGCCGATCAGGATGCGGCGGCTGTCGTAGCCGTAGGGCGCTGGCCGGGTTGCCACTGAGGCGGTGCCGGAAGGGAAAATCGCGCCGTAGTTGAGGGCCAGGGGGTCGTTGCCGCCGCCGTAGACGTGCTGATCCGCGAAGGGTTGGCGATAGGAGGCGTACAGGGTGACGTATTGGGGTGCGCCTTCAAAGGGAGCGCTGAAGCGGAATAGCTTGCGGTTTGATCCCCAGCCGGCACTCTCCTGGGCTTCTTCACCGAGATCCCGCAGGTAGGGCACGGTTTCCTCTCCGAACACCCGGGCGTATTCCAGGGTGTTGATCAGGGAATCCACTAGGCCATTCAGGCCTTGGACGCTGACGATGTCGAAGTAGCGGGTGAATTCCTCGCGGGAGCTGATGCCGCGACCGAGGAAGTGGCGGAAGGCCAGCTCAACCGCCCGGCTATTGGAGAAGCGGCCGAAAAACTGCTGGCGGTATTCCTTGCTGTGGCCGAGGGAGCGGATGAATTCCCTCATCGACAGCTGGCCCTGGCGCACCTGGGTGGCTTCTACCGGGCAGGGCGTCTGGCTGTAGGCCTTGGCGATGTCCCGTTCGAAAACCTGCCGGTAGGCGGCTCGAATCACTTCGGCCTTTTGGGCACCACTTAGGCGCGACCGCATGATGAAGCGCTGCTTGCCGTCTGCGGCTAGGGCATAGGTGGCAGGCAGCTGCAGGCCCTGGTTTTCAGGGCTGCCGAGGCGCTGCCGGGTGCTTGGTGTGGCCACCTGCAGTTCGGCGAGCAGCACGTTGAAGTACTGGATCACCAGCTCGCGGGCCTGGGGATTGTCTTTGCAGAGGCCGGCGGCTGCGGCGCGCATTTCCTGCAGGGCCACATTGGTAGCCGCCAGGGAGCAGGCCTTCTCCAATATGTCGCGCAGGCCGCGGGTGTTCACGGCCAGGATGCTGGGGTCTCCTGCCACCAGGGCGTAGCCCACATAGCGGAGGAACCAGCCCATGTCGCGCAGCGACTTGCGCATCCGATCGGTGCCGTAACGGCCCACTGCAATCGGGCTGAAGCCGGTGGGCAGCACAACCCTTACATCAGCGTCGCCCCCTGAGCTTTCGAGCAAGCGAGTGATCAGGTTGCCGCCGGAGTTGCCGGTGCCCTGGGCGAAGGTCTGCACCGAACGCTGGAAGGCGGCCTGGTCAGCGGCCAAGGGGGTGGCGTCGCTGGACCCACCGCTGACGACGCTCAAGGGAGCATCTAGGTAGGAGAGGGGCGTGCCGCCGGAGAAGATCCGGTTGGCCGCCTTGGCCACGATGAAATCAGCGTTTTCTGAGATGCGGCGTGCAGCTTCTAAGCGCTGCTGGCCACTCTGGAAAAACGCCACCAAGGTTTCAAGCTCGCCGCCGTCGGGGAAGCGATCCTGTTGCTCCGCCTGACGGACGCTGGAGAGCGGCAGGGTGTCGTAGCGCTGGGGTGAAACCCTGGTGCTGCCGCTGCTGGCGGTCACGGTCATTGACGAGAGCGAACCGGGCTGGGCCACGTTACGGCGGGCCCTCGGGGCCTTTGCCCAGCCATGAACAAATGTTTGCAGCTTCGCTGGCTTGCTGATGCCCATTGACTCGTTCTAGGGGCCGCTGGACGTGAAAAGCTCAGCCGGTTGCCGCTGATCCGTCCTTGCCTGCCAGTGATGCCGCCACGCCGATGGTGAGCGCCTTTTACGACCGTTTCCCCTACCCGGGAGACCCCCTTCAAGACGGCCCACCCCCTGGATACAACTGGCGCTGGTGCGTCGATAGCGCCTGGGCTGCTGCTACTGGAGCCCTAACGCCGCGCTCCGACCAAGGTGAACGGCCTTGGCGGATTCTCGACGCCGGCTGCGGCACCGGCGTCAGCACCGATTACCTCTGCCACCTCAACCCCGGTTCCTCGGTGCTGGCGGTAGATATCAGCGCCGGAGCGCTTGAGGTGGCACGGGAGCGCACCCGACGTTCAGGGGCTGCAAAAGCGGTGCGGGAGTTGCGTATCGAACAGCGCAGCCTGCTGGATCTGGCGGGGGAGGGACCCTTTGATTACATCAATTCCGTTGGCGTGCTGCACCACCTGCGCGAGCCAGAGGCTGGCTTGGAGGCATTGGCCGGATTGCTGCGGCCAGGCGGGCTACTGCATCTCTTTTTGTATGCGGATGGCGGCCGCTGGGAAATTCACCGCACCCAGCGGGCCTTGGCACGGCTGGCCGTCGGTTCAGGAGCGGAGGGGCTAAGGCTGGGTCGCCAGCTGTTGGCTGAGTTGCCTGAGGGAAACCGACTGCGCCAGCATCACGAGCGGCGCTGGATCGTCGACACGGCAGCCGATGCCAATTTTGCGGATATGTATCTGCACCCCCAAGAGACCAGCTACAACCTCGATCGTCTGCTGGCTTTTGTCGCCTCAGCCGGTTTGGAGTTTGCCGGGTTTTCCAATCCGGAGGTTTGGTCGCCCGCGCGCTTGCTTAGGGGTGAGCTGCTGGAGCGGGCCCAGGGCCTCAGTCAGCTTGAGCAGTGGAGCCTGGTGGAGGAGCTTGATCCTGATATCAGCCATTTCGAATTTTTTCTCAGCCATGGTGCGCTGAGGACACCCGATTGGAGCGACGACGAAGTTTTGCTGGCAGCGCGGGGTGAAATCAACCGCTGCCTCTGGGGTTGGCCAGCCACTCGCTTGATGGGGCCAGACCTAATGCCCCTTGACGTCAGCGAGGAGGGGCTCGTTTTGATGGCTGCCGTTGAGAGCGCGCCGGCTGTGGCGATCGGGCAGCTGCCTTTGGATTGGCCTGCAGCGCAACGGCTTGCCGTGGCTCGCCAACTGCTGAATCAGAGGGTTTTGCTGCCGGTGCTCTGAGGGGGCGGGGATCAGCACCGTGATAGATTCCGCGCGCCTTTTCAGGGATTTGAGCGCGCTTGTCGGTATCTCTCCCCTGCCCCCTACTTCCCGACTCTGAACCCACCGTTTCAACGGCAGTTCAGGCTGGTCAGGTGGTCGAGCAGCTGGATGATGCCACCGGTGCATCAACACTGCCAGCGCTAACCGCCGATGTCAGCAATGGCATGGATGGTTATTTCCGGCTCCAACGCCGGCTCTTGCTAGCAACCTTGCTGCTTTCGGCAGTGGCGGTGGCAGGAACAGCCGTTTTGGGCTCCATCCCCACGGCTTCTAGCCTGTTGGTGGGTGCTTTAGCTGGCCTTCTCTACCTGTGGCTGCTCAGCCGCAGTGTCACCAAGCTGGGAGAAAATGCCCGGCGGGTTAGCAAGGTTCAGCTGCTGGTGCCGGTCGTCCTGGTGCTGATCGCAGCCCGGACCCCCCAACTTTCGATCCTGCCGGCTCTTTTGGGCTTTCTGCTCTACAAGCCGGCCGTGATCCTTCAGGCAGTCTTCGACACCTGACCCCGTTTCCGTTCCGTCGCCCTAGCGACCCCGAACTCCCCTTCGCTGGCTCCGATGCCTCTCCTTCTCCCCTTTGCTGAACTGGAGGTTGGTAAACACCTCTACTGGCAACTTGGCAACCTCAAGATTCACGGCCAGGTCTTCCTGAGCTCCTGGGTGGTTATCGGTGCCTTGCTTGCCCTTGTAGTGGTTGGCACCCGCAAGCTTGAGCGTGATCCTCGAGGCACCCAGAACCTGCTGGAGTTCCTGTGGGATTACATACGCGATCTCTCCCGTGAACAGATTGGTGAGAAGGCTTACCGCGATTGGATGCCCTTCATCGGCACCCTTTTTCTGTTCATCTTTGTGAGCAACTGGGGCGGAGCTCTGGTGCCCTGGAAGCTGATCCACCTGCCTAGTGGCGAGCTTGGGGCACCAACGGCTGATATCAACACAACCATTGCTTTGGCTTTGTTGGTATCCCTTGCCTACTTCTATGCCGGCTTGAGCCGTAAGGGGCTGAGGTACTTCGAGTACTACGTGGAGCCGACACCGATCATGCTTCCATTCAAGATCGTTGAAGATTTCACCAAGCCCCTTTCCCTTTCCTTCCGTCTATTTGGCAACATCTTGGCGGATGAATTGGTAGTCGCAGTTCTGGCATTTCTGGTGCCCTTGATTGTGCCCCTGCCTGCAATGTTCCTGGGTCTTTTCACCAGTGCTATTCAGGCTCTGATTTTTGCCACCCTCGCTGCCTACTACATCGGCGAGGCGGTGCACGAAGAGCACCATTAGGAGCTCCTCGCCAGCTGCTCCGCTCCGGCGGTCTGCTAAATCTCCCTCGCGCAGGTCCGGAAGCATCCCGGGCCCATTCTTGAAAGGATGTCCTCAGCGCAGGGTTTTATTCCCGGTCCATAACGCGCCACAACCGCGACCCCAATCCCCCACTCCACCATGGATTCCATCACCTCCGCTGCGTCTGTTCTGGCCGCTGGTCTGGCTGTAGGCCTCGGTGCCATCGGCCCCGGCATCGGTCAGGGCACCGCAGCTGGCGGCGCCGTTGAAGGCATTGCACGTCAGCCTGAAGCCGAAGGCAAGATTCGCGGCACCTTGCTGCTGTCCCTGGCCTTCATGGAAGCGCTCACCATCTACGGCCTTGTGGTCGCCCTGGTGCTGTTGTTTGCCAACCCCTTCGCTGGTTGAGCGTTGTTGTGAGTGGAAGGAGGGCTGGGGCTTGTTGCTCCTGCCCTCCCAGGCTCATAAACCTCAATCCCGACCGATCGTTCCAGCGCCCTCGCCCAAATGACCAGCTGGCTTCTGCTCGCCGAAGCAGGTGTCCCTGAGGGAGGTCTTTTTGACCTCGATGCCACCCTGCCGCTGATGGCGGTTCAGGTTGTTCTCCTCACTTTCATTCTGAATTCGCTGTTCTTCCGCCCCGTAGGACGGGCCGTGGAGGAGCGTGAGAGCTTTATCTCCACTAGCCGCGCCGACGCCAAGCAGAAGCTGGCTCAAGCCGAGCGGCTGGAAGCCGATCTCAAGGAACAGCTCAAGGACGCGCGTCAGCAGTCCCAAAAGCTGATCCTCGAGGCCGAGCAGGAAATGGATCGTCTCTATCGCGATGCCCTTGCCGCGGCTACGGCCGATGCCAATGCTTCCCGGGAGCAGGCCCGCCGTGAGATTGATTCTCAGCGAGATCAGGCGATGGCCCGGCTTAATAAGGACGCCGACAAGCTCGGTGATCTGATCGTGACCCGCTTGCTGGCAGCCTCATGACTTTCCTGCTCCCCTCCTTGCTTGCAAGTCACGCCGGATTTGGTTTCAACCTCAATCCGTTTGAAACCAACATCATCAACTTGGCGATTGTTATCGCCGGCCTTTGGAAGTTTTTGCCAGGTTTCCTCGGCAGCATCCTTGAGCGCCGTCGTGCCGCCATCCTCAGCGATCTGCAAGATGCTGAGCAGCGTCTTCTCGCAGCAACCTCTTCGTTAGCCCAAGCCCAGCAGGATTTGTCGGCAGCGCAACAAAAGGCTGAGCAGATTCGCGCTGATGGTTTGGCCCGGGCCCAAGCTTTGCGCCTGGAAAGCGAAAAGCGCACGATCGATGAAATGGCTCGCCTTAAACAGGGAGCCATGGCTGATTTGAATGCCGAAGCAGCCCGCGTCACCGACCAGTTGCGCCGCGAAGCCGCCAATCGGGCTATTGCCCAAGCACTTGCCACCCTTCCCGGCAAGCTCAATGCAGATGCCCAGGCCCGACTGATTGATCAGTCCATTTCAACCCTGGGTAAAGCCTGATGCCACTCCTCAACTCGATTGCAACTCCCTACGCTGAAGCGTTGCTGCAGGTAGCTGAATCTCGTAAGGAGACTGACGCTGTTGCCGAACAGGCAAAAGCCCTTCTGGCCGTATTGAGTTCGAGCCCCGAGCTCAAAGCTGCTCTGGCGTCGCCCGTGCTTGAACCCGAAGCCAAGAAGGCCGCTTTGGCAAAGCTTTTCGACGATCAGGTCACCCCTGCAGTGCAAAACCTGCTCAAGCTCTTGGCCGATCGCCAGCGCCTGCCCATGATGGAGGCTGTTTTGATGCGTTTCCTTGAGCTTTATCGGGAGCTGCGCAACATCACTTTGGCCAAGGTGACATCTGCTGCTGCCCTTAGCGAGGAGCAGCAGGCTGAGCTCAACCGCAAGGTTCAAGAGATTGCAGGCTCTAAATCAGTGGAGTTCGACCTCGTGGTTGACCCCTCCTTGATAGGAGGCTTCATCGTCAGCATGGGCTCCCAAGTCATTGACGCCAGCCTTTCTGGCCAGGTGCGCCGCCTTGGACTGGCGCTGGCCCAGGTGAGCTAGCTCCTCTGCCTGCCCAAGCTTCCGGAACCCTTATTGCTCCGGTAGCCCTCTCCCCGCTTCCCCGTCTTCCCCTCCATCAGCCCCCCTGTGGGGACTTCCTCCCATGGTTTCCATCCGCCCCGACGAGATCAGCGCCATCCTCAAGCAGCAGATTGAGGACTACGACAAGTCGGTTTCGGTTAGCAACGTTGGCACCGTGCTGCAGATCGGCGATGGCATCGCCCGGGTCTATGGCCTGCAGCAGGTGATGGCCGGTGAACTGGTGCAGTTCGAGGACGGCACCGAAGGCATCGCCCTCAACCTCGAAGACGACAACGTCGGCGTGGTGTTGATGGGCGAAGGTCGCGGCATCCAGGAGGGCAGCACCGTCAAGGCAACCGGCAAGATCGCCGCCGTGCCCGTTGGCGACGCCATGCTCGGCCGGGTTGTGAATTCGCTGGGCCAGCCCATCGACGGCAAGGGTGACATCGCCACCACCGAAACTCGCCTGATCGAATCGATGGCGCCTGGCATCATCCAGCGCAAGTCGGTGCACGAGCCCATGCAAACGGGCATCACCGCCATCGACGCCATGATTCCGATCGGCCGGGGCCAGCGCGAGCTGATTATTGGCGACCGTCAGACGGGCAAAACCGCTATCGCCATCGACACGATCATTAACCAGAAGGGCGAAGACGTCGTCTGCGTTTATGTGGCCATTGGTCAGAAGGCCGCATCCGTAGCCAACGTGGTTGAAGTGTTGCGGGAGAAGGGAGCCCTCGATTACACCATCGTGGTAGCTGCTAGTGCTTCCGAAGCTGCAGCCCTTCAATACCTGGCTCCCTACACCGGTGCGGCGCTGGCCGAATCGTTCATGTACAAGGGCAAGGCCACCTTGGTGATTTACGACGACCTCACCAAGCAGGCCCAGGCCTATCGCCAGATGTCCCTGCTGCTGCGTCGCCCCCCCGGTCGTGAGGCCTACCCTGGCGACGTTTTCTATTGCCACAGCCGTTTGCTTGAGCGTGCCGCCAAGCTCAGCGATGCCATGGGCAAAGGCTCGATGACCGCACTGCCGATCATCGAAACCCAGGCCGGTGACGTATCTGCCTACATCCCCACCAACGTGATCTCGATCACCGATGGTCAGGTGTTCCTGAGTTCCGACCTGTTCAACTCCGGTCTACGCCCCGCCATCAACGTTGGTATTTCGGTCAGTCGGGTTGGCGGTGCTGCCCAGACCAAGGCGATCAAGAAGATTGCCGGCACCTTGAAGCTTGAACTGGCCCAGTTTGATGAACTGGCTGCCTTCTCCCAGTTCGCCTCCGACCTCGATGCCGCAACCCAGCAGCAGCTCGGCAGGGGTAAGCGCCTGCGCGAGATTCTCAAGCAGCCCCAGTTCAGCCCCCTAATCCTGGCGGAGCAGGTGGCTGTTGTTTATGCCGGCGTCAAGGGCCTGATCGACGAAGTTCCTGTGGAGTCTGTGGTGCAGTTCTGCCGCGAGCTGCGCGAATACCTCAAGAGCAACAAGGCCGAGTTCATCTCCAAGGTGCAGACCGAGAAGCAGCTCAGCGACGAAGCTGAAGCCATGCTCAAGGATGCCATCAACGAGGTGAAGTCGACCATGCTCGCCTCCGTTTGAGGAGGGGCATAACTAATGGCAAACCTCAAAGATATCCGCGACCGGATTGGTTCGGTCAAGAACACTCGCAAGATCACTGAGGCCATGCGCCTGGTGGCAGCCGCCAAGGTGCGCCGCGCCCAGGAGCAGGTGCTGCGCAGCCGTCCTTTTGCTGACCGGCTCGCCCGCGTGCTGGAAAATCTTCAGTCACGCATGCGCTTTGAAGATGCCGACGCTCCTCTGCTCGAGCAGCGCGAGGTTGGCACCATCACCCTGCTTGCCGTTACCGGTGATCGAGGATTGTGCGGTGGCTACAATGCCAACATCATCAAGCGCACAGAACTGCGCACCGCTGAATTGGTTGGCCAGGGCTACAAGGTAGATCTGGTATTGATCGGTCGTAAGGCGATCACCTACTTCCAGAACCGCGCTAATCAGTACACGATTCGCGCCACCTTTACCGGTCTTGATCAGGTGCCTAAGGCCAGTGAAGCGATGGGTATCGCAAACGAAGTGCTGGCGGAGTTTCTCTCCGGCAGCACAGACCGTGTCGAGATCATCTTCACCAAGTTCATCAACTTGGTGAGCTCCAAGCCCGTAATTCAGACCCTGCTGCCTCTCGATCCACAGGGCATTGCTATCCCTGAAGACGAGATCTTCCGCCTCACTACTCGGGAAGGTCGGCTGGGAGTTGAAGTGGGTACGGCTGCCAATTTGCAGCCCAAGCTGCCCTCCGACATCGTCTTTGATCAGAGCCCTGATCAGCTGCTCAATGCCCTGCTGCCCCTATATCTGGAAAACCAGCTTCTGCGTTCTCTGCAGGAGGCCGCAGCTTCTGAGTTGGCCAGTCGGATGACGGCAATGAACAATGCCAGTGATAACGCCAAGGCGCTCGCTAAGAGCCTCACGCTCGACTACAACAAGGCTCGCCAAGCCGCCATTACCCAGGAAATTCTGGAAGTGGTTGGCGGTTCTGCCGGTATGTCCTGAGTCTGGGGGCTGGTTTGCAGATCGAGCCTCTTTTCCCTGTGGCTCTTGGCAGGGTGCAGCTCTCACCTGATCCTCTGGATACGGCACTGCAACTTCAGGCCCTGCACGAGCTGCGGGGCCAAGCCAGCTCCAACCCCGATCCTGGCTGTGCCTGGACTGGTGACCTTAATGGTGTCTGGCAGTTGCAGCGTCAGCCGGCTTTTGCGCCACTGATTGCTGTCTTGACGAGCCACGCAGAAGCTTTTCTGCAGCAATTGGGTTTCGATTTCAGCCGGGTGGCCTTGCATCTGCAGCGCTGTTGGCCCGTGCTTAGTGAGGAGGGGCAGGTGGTAGGCCGCCACCACCACCCCAACGCTCACCTCAGCGCCATCTATTACCTCAACGGAGATGGCAGCGGCCGCAGTGGTTGTCTGCGCCTGTGGCCGCAGCGGCAGGTGAATGAGCTGGTGCCTGGGATGGCCGTTGGCCACGAAGGGCCGTTGGCTGCATCGCCTTGGAGCGCACCTTGGCTGGATGTGGCTCCCCAGGCAGGGCTGCTGCTGCTTTTTCCTAGCTGCCTGGATCACGCGGTGTTGCCCAACGAGGAGCCGGATGATTTGCGCTGCTCCCTCAGCATCGATTTCGCCCTAACAGCTCCCGTGGCTAGGGATGGGTCCTCGCCACCGGAATACCTGGCGCCTCACCCCAGCCAGTGGCAGGAGCTTTGATTGCTGCGGCTTGCGCGCGTGGGCTGGAACAATGGCCTTTAGCTGCCCACTCCGGCACCCTCCTGTGACCGAAACCCAGACCTTCACAATCACCGCCGAGTTTCAAGGTACCCAACACACTTTTTCCTGCCGCAGCGACCAAACCGTGCTGTCTGCAGCCGAGGCCGCCGGGGTTCCCTTGCCCAGTTCTTGCTGTTCTGGGGTCTGCACCACTTGCGCGGCTCTGATCAGTGAGGGCAGCGTTCAGCAGCCCGATGCCATGGGGGTCAAGGCGGACCTGCAACTAAAGGGCTATGCCCTGCTATGCGTTTCCTTCCCTCAATCTGACCTGCGGCTTCAGGCGGGTATGGAGGATGCCCTCTACGAAGCCCAGTTCGGTAAATACCAGAAATGAGTGCTGCGGCGCTGCGCCTGCAGCCCGTAACGCTGCAGTTCCGCCGTGCTCCAGGTCCGTTGTTGGCCCAGATCGAGGCCGCTTTGGCCCCGCACGGCCAACCGCTGCGCTGGGCGATCACCGCGGTGGAGCCTGGTCTGGCCGGATCGTGCCCATTGCTAACGCTTGAAGCGGTGGTGCTGGCATGACGGCGAGCCGGCCCCTGCCTACCTTGCTGGTGATTCCCACCGGGATTGGATGTGAGCTGGGTGGTTATGCGGGCGATGGCCTGCCTGCCGCTCGCTTGCTGGCGGCCGCGAGTGGCTGCCTGATCACCCATCCCAACGTCATGAATGGGGCCTCCCTCTACTGGAGCGACCGCCGCATCCATTACGTGGAGGGCTGGGCTCTGGATCGCTTCGCAGCCGGCGAGCTGGCCCTGGCGCCGCGGGCGTCGCAGCGGGTGGGCGTTTTGCTCGATGCCGGCATCGAGCCGGAGCTGGTCCTACGCCACCGCCAGGTGATCGACGCCTGCCGGGCCAGCCTCGGCATCCCGATCGGGCCGGTGCTGACCAGTGAGCTGCCCCTAGGGGTGAGTCTGCAGAAGGGTGCCAGCGGCAGCAGCTGGGGCACGATCGCCCGCCCCGATGTCCTGCTGCGCGCCGGCGAGCAGCTGGTGGAGGCCGGTGCGACGGCCATCGCCGTGGTGGCCCGCTTCCCTGAGGATCCCGAAAGCGAAGCCCTAGCGGCCTACCGGGCTGGATCGGGCGTCGATGCCCTGGCGGGCGCCGAAGCGGTGATCAGCCACCTGCTGGTGCGCCATCTGGGGATTCCCTGTGCCCATGCCCCGGCGCTGCTGCCCCTGCCGCTCGATCCCGCGCTAGATCCCCGTGCCGCGGCCGAAGAGCTGGGTCACACCTTTCTGCCCTGCGTGCTGGTGGGACTGAGCCGGGCGCCGGATCTGGTGCCCCTGGTGGACTCATTAATGCGCGGAACGGCTCCGCTGCTGCACGCCGCGCAGCTGGGCGCGGTGGTGGCCCCCGCCGGTGCCCTGGGCGGAGCGGCGGTGCTGGCCTGCGCCGAGCGGGGCATCCCCCTGATCAGCGTTGCAAATCCCTGCTTGCTGGAGGTGAACGCCGAGGCGCTGGGGCTGGTGGCGATCCCGGCCAGCTCCTACGCCGAAGCCGCCGGGCTGGTGCTGGCCCTGCGCGAAGGGATCGATCCGGCGGCCCTGACCCGCCCGCTGGCTGGGCCAGCCTGAATCCATGCAGAACCCCTGCCCCTGTGGTGGCTTTCTCTACTCCAGCTGCTGCGCGCCGCTGCACCGCGGCGAATGCCAGGCGGCCACTGCCGAGCAGCTGATGCGCTCGCGCTACAGCGCCTATGCCCTCGGGGAGGTGGAGTATCTGCTGCAGACCCAGCCCTCCCCGGTGCCCCTGGTGCGCCGGCGCCGGGAGCTGGCGGCCAGCATCGGCTAGCTGCGCTGGCAGCGGCTACAGATCATCACGGTTACGGCCGGCGGCCCGCACGATCTCAGCGGCACAGTGACCTTTGAGGCCCACTACGTCGCTGCAGGCCAGCGGGGTGTGATGCGGGAATGCTCGCTGTTCGGCCGGGAGGGCCACAGCCTCGACGGCGGCTGGCTCTACCTGGAGGCGCTGGAACTGGCCTGACCCTGGTTCATCAGCTCAAGCCGGTTCAGCTCAAGCCGGTTCAGTGCAAGCCGGGTCAGTGCAAGCCGGGTCAGTGCAAGCCGGGTCAGTGCAAGCCGGGTCAGCGCAGACAGGCCATCGGGTGCCGGGGAGTCACATCCAGGGCACGGGCAACGCCGGGATGGCACACCGCCCCATGCACCGTGTTGAGACCGGAGAGTAGTTCGGGTCGGTCGGTGACGGCTTCGACCAGGCCCCGCCCTGCCATTACGAGGATGTAGGGCAGGGTGACACTCACCAGCGCTTCGGTGGAGGTGAAGGGCACGGCCCCTGGCATGTTGCCGACGGCATAGTGCTGCACCCCGTGGAGCGTGTGCACCGGATCGGTGTGGCTGGTTTCGCGGCTGGTGGCAATACAGCCCCCCTGGTCGATCGCCACATCCACCACCACGGAGCCGGGTTGCATTTGCCGCACCAGCTCCTCCACCACCAGGGTGGGGGCTCGGCCACCGGCGGTGAGCACGGCACCAATGAGTAGATCGGCACCCGGCACCAGGCGCTCGATCAGACTGCTGCTGCTCACCAGGCTCACCAGGCGGCCGCGGCGGTGGGCCTCGAGGCTGCGCAGCCGCTCGGGCGAGCGATCCAGCAGGAATACCTCCGCATCCATGGCGGCGGCGATCCGGGCCGCATTCCAGCCCACACTGCCCGCCCCCAGCACCACCACCCGCGCCGGCCGCACCCCGGTGCAGCCCCCCATCAGGATGCCGCGACCGCCGTGGGGGCGCTCCAGCAGGTGGGCCCCCACCTGGGCTGCTAGCCGGCCGGCGATTTCGCTCATCGGCGCCAGCAAAGGCAGGCTGCCGTCTTCGAGCTGCACGGTTTCATAGGCCACGGCAGTGGTGCCAGCCTCCAGCAGGGCCCGGCCCACCTCCGGGTAGGCGGCCAGGTGCAGGTAGGTGAACAGCACCAGATCGGAGCGCAGGAAGCCGAATTCCTCGGGCTGGGGCTCCTTGACCTTCACCACTAAATGGGCGCCCCAGGCTTCTGCGGCGCTCACCAGCCGGGCCCCGGCGGCGGCGAAGGCGGCATCGCTGAAGCCAGCCCCTAAACCTGCTCCCGCCTGGATGCGCACCTCCATGCCCTGGTTCACCAAATCGGCCACCCCGTCAGGGGTGAGGGCTACGCGCTGTTCATCGCGCTTGATCTCTGCGGGCACGCCGATGCTTGCCATCGGGGCCGTCAGGGTGGCGCCGCTGGAGCTGGGGGGTGCCATGGATTTGCTGCTGTTTGTGGTTCCAGGTTGGCTGCGGCTGGCGATTGGCGCCATGCACGATTTAACGGCTGATTTAGCGGCTGGCGATCGGCATGCGCCAGCCGCTGCCGAAGGCCCGGCCGCCGATCTTGAGCAGGGGCGGTGCCTGGCGCCGCTTGAACTCGGCCCGGCGCAGCAGCTGCATCACCCGTTCGGCCAGCGCCGCTGGGGTGCCGCTGGCGATCAGTTGCTCCGGACTGGCCAACTCCTCGATGTAGGCCTTCAAGATCGGGTCGAGCACGGCGTAGTCGGGCAGGGAATCGCTATCGAGCTGGTCGGGGCGCAGTTCGGCGCTGGGGGGTTTATCGCGGATCGTCCGCCCCACCAGCTCGCCGTCGCCTGGCAGCCCCAGCTCACTCCGGCAGGGGCCGGCGGCGGCTGAATCGAGCCAGGCGCAGAGCTCGAACACGCTGGTTTTGTAGAGGTCGCCGATCACGGCCAGGCCGCCGTTCATGTCGCCGTAGAGGGTGCAATAGCCCACGGCCAGCTCGCTTTTGTTGCCGGTGGAGAGCAGCAGCTGGCCCTGCTGGTTGGCCACAGCCATCAGCAGGGTGCCGCGGATGCGCGACTGCAGGTTTTCGGCGCTCAGGCCGCTGGGCGGGCCCGCCAGCACTGGTGTTAGGGCGGTGTCGAAGCTGGCCATCAGCGCTGCGATCTCAGCGGTGTTGCTGTCCAGGCCCAGGCGCCCAGCCAGGGCCTCGGCATCGTTTAGGGAGCCTGCCGAGCTCCAGGGGGAAGGCATCATCAGTGCCTGCACCCGCTCACCTCCGAGGGCAGCGGCGGCGATCACGGCCACCAGGGCCGAATCGATGCCGCCGCTCAGGCCGAGCAGGGCGCTGCTGAAGCCGCATTTGCGGGCGTAGTCGGCCACCCCCAGCACCAGGGCCCGAAACAACTGCTCGCTCTCAGTAGGCAAAGATGCCACCGGCAAAGGCGCCGCTGGCCCTGCGCCGTTGACTTCCCAGCAGCTCACCTGCTCCTTGCAACTGGCCAGCTGGCTCACCACTGCGCTGCTGGAATCCACCACGAAGCTGGCGCCGTCGAAGACCAGCTCGTCGTTGCCGCCCACCTGGTTGACGTAGACCACCGGGCAAGCGAGCCGGCTGGCGGCGCGGCGGGCCAGGCTCTGACGCAGGGCCACTTTGGCCTGGCCAAACGGTGATGCCGAGAGGTTGAGCAGCAGGTCGATGCGGCTTGAGAGCAGCTCGGCGACGGGATCGGCTCCGGCCAGGCGGTGGCCCTGCAGTTCCTCCTCAACCCAGAGGTCTTCGCAGATCGTTAGCCCCAGGCGCCAGGTCCGGCCGCCCCGCTCAAGCTCCAGCACGCTGGGCCCCGTGGCGGCGCAGAAGTAGCGCTGCTCGTCGAAGACGTCGTAGGTGGGTAGCAGCCGCTTGCGGGCCACCACTCGCCAGCTGCCGGCCTCCACGAGGGCCACAGCGTTGAACAGGTTGGGCAACGGCGCGGTGCCAGATGGTTCGGCCATGCCCACCAGCACGGCCAGCTGGGGTAGCTCTTGGGCCAGGGACGCAGCCAGCTGGTTGAGCACGGCGCCTTGCTTCGCGATCAGGCTGGGGCGCAGTAGCAGGTCCCGCGGGGGGTAGCCCCAAAGGGACAGCTCGGGGGTGAGCACCAGATCGGCCCCCTGGGCGGCGGCCTGACGACTGGCCGCCAGGATCAGCTCGCCGTTGCCCGCCAGGTCGCCAACTAGCGGATTTAGTTGGGCCAGGGCGAGGCGCATCAGGGGCTTTTGAGGTGGCTTTTGAGTGGCTGGCTGAGGCTCGGATCGCCCGCTAGGCCGTAGAGATTTTGCTCGAGCAGCAGCGGCAACAGGGCCGCAGGCAGCTGGGCGGGGTCGGGGGTTTGGCGCACCGCCGAGCTGGCGGTGGCGGGAACCTGCAGGGGCAGGATCACGATCCGGCCCCCCAGCTGGGTGAGCTGGTCCAGTTGTTTGGGCTGCAGGGGCCAGCCGGCCCGGGGGGCGATTGCCAGCACGCAGGCCTTGAGCACGGCTTCGGCCTGTTTCCAGCTGGGGATCTGGGCAGCCAGATCACTGCCCACCACAAACACCAGCTCGCTGCCAGGCCACTGGTCCGCTGCCCGCTCCAGGGTGGTGATCGCCCAGGGGCTGCTGAGCTCCTGCCGGTGGGTCAGCCTCGAATTGTCGATGGCTGCCACCAGCTCGGCAAGCAGGGTGGCCCGTTGCTGCAGGGGGGCACCGTGGTGTTTTTGGGGGTTGTCGCTGGCCCAGGTGGCGACCTGGGGATAGAGCTGCACCAGGCCCTCCAGCAGGGCCTGGTGGCCCCGGGTCGGTGGGTCGGCGCTGGTGCCAAACAGGGCGATCGGCCCCTCTGCGGCTTTGACGACCCCGTTGCTCATGGCAGCAGGGCCTGCAGGTTGGGGGCCGGCTCGCTGCGCTCGCCCAGCCACAGGCGCACCTGGGGATCGCTGATAGCCAGGCGCCTCAGCAGGGCGCCGGGTTGGCCGCCCCGCTGGGCGCTCCGCAGCAGTTCGGCGGCGGCGAGCCGGCCGGTGAGCCTGGTGGTGTGCACGGCCAGGGCTGCCTGGGCCAGGGCTACCGGGGCGGCTGGAGCGAGGCTGAGGCCGCCGGTGAGCGGTGCTGCCAGCAGCAGCAGTTGGCGTAGGGCGCCCAGGGCCAGCTGGATGCCGATCTGGGCGCCGCCCAGCAGGGCGTTGTGGCCGGAGAGCCGCCGCAGCAGCTGGCGGGCGCCGGCGCCATGCATCGGCAGGCCGTAGAGCTGGCAGAGCTGCAGCACCAGAGCGGTGTCGCAGGCCAGGCCGCCGGCCAGATCCAGCAGCACCAGGGGGTTGGCGGCCACGCCGGTGGCCTTGAGGGCGGCAAAGCGGCCGATCAGGCTTTGGGCGGCCTGGCGGCTGGTCCCCAGGCGCCATCGTTGCAGGGACTGGTGAAAGCGCTCCGCGCTGCCCAGGGCATTAAGGGCGAGCAACAGGCAGCCGTGTTGCTCCAGCAGTTGCAGCAGGGACTGCCGCAGCGGCTCCACCTGCGGAGCTTGAACAACGCTGCGCACCCGGCCATCGGCCAGCAGCTGGGGTTGGCGTGGCGCGGCGGCCACCGGGATCAACTCCAGCTGCCGTGCCGCTGCCGGCAGCCGCCGCTTGATGCTGGCGATCAGCTCGGCCTGCTCGGCCTCGCTCCAGCAGTCGCAGCGGTTGAGCACCAGCAGTACCGGCTTGCCGCTGGCCAGCAGTGGCGCCAGGGCATCGTGCTCGACGCTGGTGAGGTCGCCGTCGAGCACCAGCAGCACCAGATCTGAGCCGAGGGCTACTCGGGCCGCCAGTCGGGCCCTGGCGGCGGCGGCGATCTCATCGATGCCAGGGGTGTCCACCAGCTCCACCCGGCTGAGCCCCGCCATGGGTTGCGCCCAGGCTTGGGCCTGCTGGTGGCGCGTGCAGCCGTGGGCCACGTCGGTGGCGAAAGCCGCCTCCCCCAGCAAGGCGTTGAGCAGGCTCGACTTGCCCACCCCCACACGGCCGAACACGGCCACCCGCAGACTGCGCTGCTGCAGGCGCCCTAGCTGGCGATCTAGGGCAAGCAGCTGGCCGGCCAGCTGGCTTTGCTCGCGGCCGCTGAGCTGGAGTTGGCGGCGCCACTGGTCGAGCAGGGATTGGCAGCGCTCCGGGATGGCGGGCGCCTGATGGGGGAACGGTTCGGCGCACGGTTCGGGCCTCATGGCCGCATCCCTTCGCCCGCAGGTTGGGGACGGCGCCACCAGCCCGCCAGCACCGCCAGCACCGCCTCAGCGCCAATCACGCCCACGAAGCCGCCGAATTCATCCACCACGACGCGAACGCCGCTGCTGTTGCGGCGGAAGCCCGTGAGCAACCGGTCGGCCCTGATCATTTCCGGCACATAATCGACCGGCTCGCTTAAGGAAGCGGCAGTGCGATTGCCTTCACCTTGGAGCAGGGCTGTCAGGAGCCGCTCCCGGCCGGCCACGCCCAGCACCTCATCCACCTCTTCACCCAGCACCACCCACCACTCGGCGTTGTTCGCCAGCAGGTCTTCGCGCAACTGCTCCAGGCTGGTCGCCCCATCGAGGGTGGGAGCCGCCACCCTCGGAGTCATCAGATCGCGGGCGGTGAGGTCGTTTAGCTGGAACACCTTGGCGATCATGGCCGCTTCATCGGCCTCGATTTGGCCCTTCTGGGAGCCGAGCCGGGCCAGCAGGCGAATCTCTTCTTCGTCGGTGCTGATCTCGTTTTCGGCTGTGATCGCCGGCAGCAGCCGCTCCAGCAGCAGCACTAGGGGCAGCATCAGCCTGGTCAGGATTGCCAAGGCAGGGGCGCTGGCCAGGGCCACCGGCAGGGCCAGGCGGCTGCCGAGGGCCTTCGGCAGGATTTCCCCAAGCAGGATCACCAGCACGGTGAGCCCCACAGAAAACAGGGGCAGGGCGATTCCCTCGATGCCCTCCCGTTTGAAAACGATGGCGGCATAGCCCCCCAGCATCAGGCTGCCAAAAATATTGAAGCCGTTGTTGGCGATCACCAGCACCGACAGGGTGCGGCCCAGCCGCTGGCGCAGCTGCTCCAGTCGCTGCGCTCCGCGCACGGGCTTGCTGCGGGCGGCAAGTTCGTGCACCCGCACCGGGTTCACGGTGAGCAGGGCAGCCTCAACTCCAGAGCACAGGGCCGAACCTGCGATCACCAGCACCACAAGCAGCGCCAGGGTGAGCAGGTCGTTCATTCCGCCATTTCGCCGCTCGCCATCTACCTATTAAATCGGCTCCGCCAGCGTCTGTCCCGCTGCCTGCTCCAAACTGGACTTATGCAGGGCCCGCCGGCCGCTTTTTTATGTTCGATCCGTCGACCTTCGCCCAGCGGCGTCAGCGCTTCTTCGCTCAGCTCGGGGAAGCTGCTGCCGTGATTCCGGCGGCAACGCTGGTGACCCATCACGCCGACTGCGAGTGGCCCTTCCGCCAAAACAGCGACTTTTGGTATCTCACTGGTTTTGATGAACCCGAGGCGGTGGCCCTGTTTTTGCCCCACCGGCCCGAGGGTGAGCGCTACGTGCTGTTTGTGCAGCCCCGCGAGGCCAGTGCAGAGGTTTGGAATGGTTTCCGTTGGGGTACGGAAGGCGCCGCGGCCGAGTTTGGCGCCGACCTAGCCCACCCGCGCAGCGAGCTAGAGCAGCGCTTGCCCGACTACCTCAGGGGCGCTGAGGGCATCGCCTTTCGCGTTGGCAAGCACCCGAAGGTGGAGCCGCTGGTGCTGGCGGCTTGGGCCGCTCAGCTCGACCGAGCCCCCCGCAGCGGCCGGGCCGCCCTGGGCCTGGTGGCCCCCTGTCCGCTGCTGCACGAGCTGCGTCTGCGCAAGGGCCCCGAGGAGTTGGAGCGCATGCGCGAGGCGGCGCGAATCTCGGCCGAGGCCCACGAGCTGGCTCGTCAAGTGGTTCGGCCTGGCCTCAATGAGCGGCAGGTGCAGGCCGTGATTGAGCAGCACTTCCTCGAGCAGGGTGCCCGTGGCCCTGCCTACGGCACGATCGTGGCCGGCGGCGACAACGCCTGCGTGTTGCACTACATCGCCAACAACGCCCCGCTGAACGACGGCGATCTGTTGTTGATCGATGCCGGTTGCTCCTTAGCCGATTACTACAACGGCGACATCACCCGCAGCTTCCCGATCAACGGTCGCTTCAGTGCTGAGCAGCGCGCCCTCTACGAGCTGGTGCTTGCGGCCCAGGAGGCGGCGGTGGCCTCGGTGGCCCCGGGCTTCAGCGCTGAAGGGGTGCATGAGACCGCCCTGCGGGTGCTGGTGGCGGGCCTGCTGGACCTAGGGCTGCTGGCGGGCTCCCTCGATGGGGTGATCGAGCAGGGGGCCTACCGCCATCTCTACATGCACCGCACCGGCCACTGGCTGGGCCTTGATGTTCACGATGTGGGGGCCTATCGCCTCGGTGAGCACCACGTGGAGCTGGAGCCGGGCATGGTGCTCACCGTGGAGCCAGGCCTCTACGTGAGCGATCGGCTGCCGGTGCCAGAGGGCCAGCCGGAGATCGAGGCGCGCTGGAAGGGCATCGGCATTCGCATCGAAGACGATGTGGCCGTGACCAGCCACGGCCATGAAAATCTCACCGCCGCAGCCCTGAAGTCGCCGGCGGCGCTTGAGCGCTGAGGCTTAGGGCAGGGCAGAGCATCAGTCCAGCAGCGGCAGCAGCAGTTCCAGTAGGTTGGCCGTGCTTGGAATCACCGCGTCGGCGCCGGCCTCCAGCAGCTTGGCTTCGTAGGCAGCCCGTCGCTCAGGCTCTCTGTTTAGATGGGGTGGCGCTACCGCAAAGCTCAAGAAGCGCTGAGCGGGCCGCTGGGCGCGGGCGCGCTGCACGGTGAGCACATCGGCCACCGTGTCGCCCAGGTAAACCACTGGCGCTGCGGTGGCCCCCAGACTCTCGCCGGCCAAGCGGCTGGCTAGCTGCAGCAAGCCGGTGGGATCGGGCTTGTCGGGCGCATCTCCCATGGCGATCAGGGGCGGATTGGCGAGCCCCAGGCGGGTTTCCAGCACATAGCGGCAGGAGGGGGGCTCAGCGCCACTCACGAAGCCGTAGGCCAGACCTGCAGCCTCCAGAGCGGCAAAAAAGGCTTGCTGCACCAGTAGGGGCTCGTCGCCGATGAAGCCCCGCCAGTGGCCCGGATCGCCGGCGGGCTCGCCGCCGAAATAGAAGCCTTCGAACACCGCCACCAGCTCCTCGAAGCTCGGCAGGGGGGTATGGCCGGTGCGGCGCAGCAGCTCCATCGAGGCCTGCCAGTCGTTGTTCCAGCTTCCTTTGCTTTTGAGGCCGTCTATGGCGGCGGGCTCGGGACGCTGGCCATGGAAGTGGTGCACCGTTTCGACGATTGCCCGGCGGTAGCTGGCGCTCACATCGCGGATCACGCCATCGATGTCGAACAGCACGACGGCCCGGGGCGGTGAAGCAGACAGGGGCATCAAGATTGGCTTTCAGGAACGGGCATCGCTTTCAAACTGGACGCTGGCTGCAGCGGTGGCCTCACTGCCGAACAGTTCTGCTGCCAGTGCCGGGCTGATCGTGAAGGTGTTCAGCCCTTCAGCGGCCAGGCGGCTGAGTTCGCTGGACTGGCGCAGGCTGGCCACCAGCAGCCGCACGCTGGAGCCGAGACCCGCAAGGCAGCTCTGCATGGTGACCACTTCGGCTACCCCATCGCGCCCCTGATCCTGGATGCGGCCCAGGTAGGGGGCAATGTATGCGACTCCCAGGGCCGCGGCGATCAGCACCTGGTGGGGCTCGTAGCAGGCGGTGAAGGTGACGGCAACGCCGGCGCCAACCAGCTCCCGGGCAACCGCTGCTCCCTGCTGGGTCACCGGCAGCTTGACGGCGATGCGGCCGGGGGCCAGGGCGGCCAGTGCCTGGCCGCAGCGCAGCATGTCTGCCGTGGTGGCGCCCCATGCCTGCAGGTGGAGTTCGGCGATGCCATGGGCCAGGGCCGTGCGGCTGAGGGCTGCCAGGCTCTCGAGGCTGCAGGGCTGGGCGGCCCGGCGCAGCAGGGTGGGGTTGGTGGTTACGCCATGAAATAGCCCGCTTGGCAGCCACTGCTGCCAAGCTTTGGGATCGGCCGAATCGAGAAACAGGCGCAGGGCCATAGCCGCAGGCAGGGGCCGAGGGCGGCCAGGCGGCTGGTAGGTTAGTTCTTTGCTCTGTTGCCTTGAGCACTGACCCCATGACAGCCATCGAGAGCGCTCCTGACGCAGCAGTAACCGATGTGGCCGAAGTGGCCGCGGCTGCCGAAGACATCACCACCCAGGGGCGTCCGGTAATGCGTGGCGGTAGTGCTGCCCTGGCGACCGCCACCATTGATGAAGATGGCGTTCCCTCTGGCTATACCCCCAAGGCTGACGAAGGTCGTTTCCTGCTCAAGATCCTGTGGCTGCCTGACAACGTCGCCCTAGCGGTGGATCAGATTGTTGGCGGTGGTCCAAGCCCCCTTACTTCTTACTTCTTCTGGCCCCGGGAAGATGCCTGGGAAACCCTCAAGACCGAGCTCGAAGGCAAGAGCTGGATTACCGATAACGAGCGCGTTGAGGTGCTCAACAAGGCCACCGAGGTGATCAACTACTGGCAGGAAGAGGGCAAAGGCAAGAGCCTGGACGATGCCAAGCTTAAGTTCCCCGATGTTACTTTCTGCGGTACCGCCTGATCGGTGCTGAATTCTGACGTTTAGTTGTTTGTAGTTGTTAAAACTATATCTATTGGCACTCCGCGAGGAGTGCTTTTTTATGCATCATTTTGCCCATTAAGGGCAAGATCATAAAAAATCCGGAAGCCAACCCTGGGTACGCGGTACGGGTTGAAATCCGGAAAGAAATTATTGAAAAATCTAGGCTGTTTAAATCTAGGTTTTTTGAAAATCTAGGTTTTTAAAAAGATTAGATTGCCTTGCTGGCTTGGAAGCGAGCGCGCGACGAAGCCAGTGCTTGTTGGGCTTTGAGCTTGTCTGGGCTGGCTGGCTTGCCCTCAAATGCAGCTGCTGCCGTTTGGGCGGCCTCAAAGGCCGCTTCGGCGGATGCGGCATTAATTGAGCTGCCCAGCTCAGCGGCATTGACCAAAACGGTGACCTCGTCGGCCTCCACTTCGGCGAAACCACCCATCAGGGCGATCGTTGACCAAGCGCCGCCGGAGCGCAGACGCATTACGCCCGTATCCAGGGCTGCCAGCATGGTGACGTGGCCAGGAAGGATGCCTACCTGCCCAGTGGTACTTGGCAGGATCACCTCTTCGGCGGTTCCATCAAAGACGCTCTGATCAGGGGCCAGAACGCGGAGGGTGAGACTCATGGGTAGGGGTCCTCAGGGAAAAGAAGGAATCAACCCTTGGCGTCGGCAAGAATCTTGGCGGCCTTGGCCCTCACCTGGTCGATGTTGCCCACTAGGTAGAAGGCAGCTTCAGGTAGGTCGTCAAGCTCGCCTGCCAGAATCATATTGAAGCCCTTGATCGTGTCCTCCAGCTTGACGTACTCACCCTTTTGACCGGTGAAGATCTCTGCCACGAAGAATGGCTGGGAGAGAAACTTCTCGATCTTGCGGGCCCGGTCAACCGTGCGGCGGTCGTCCTCGGAGAGTTCGTCGAGACCAAGAATCGCAATGATGTCTTGGAGCTCTTTGTAGCGCTGCAGGGTGCTTTGCACAGAGCGGGCGGTTCGGTAGTGCTCATCACCAACCACCGCTGGCTGAAGCATGGTGCTGGTGGAATCCAGAGGATCCACGGCCGGATAGATGCCTTTGGATGCCAGGCCCCGGCTCAGCACGGTGGTGGCGTCCAGGTGGGCAAAGGTGGTGGCAGGTGCCGGGTCGGTGAGGTCGTCTGCCGGTACGTAAACGGCCTGAATCGATGTGATCGAGCCTTCCAGGGTGGAGGTGATGCGCTCTTGCAACATGCCCACGTCCGTACCTAGGGTCGGCTGATAGCCCACAGCGGAAGGCATACGGCCCAGCAGTGCTGAAACCTCAGAGCCGGCCTGCACGAAGCGGAAGATATTGTCGACGAACAGCAAGACGTCTTGCTTGTTGGTGTCGCGGAAGTGCTCAGCCATCGTGAGAGCCGAGAGGCCCACCCGCATGCGGGCACCGGGGGGCTCGTTCATTTGGCCGTAGCAGAGCGCCACCTTCGATTTGGAAAGGTCGTCGGGGTTGATCACACCCGATTCCTTGAATTCCTCGTAAAGGTCGTTGCCTTCCCGGGTGCGCTCGCCAACGCCGGCGAACACGGAAACACCGCCGTGCTCTTTGGCGATGTTGTTGATGAGCTCTTGGATCAGAACGGTCTTGCCAACGCCGGCTCCGCCGAACAGGCCAACCTTGCCGCCTTGGCGGTAGGGCGCCAGCAGGTCGATGACCTTGATGCCGGTCTCAAAAACCTTGGGCTTGGTTTCCAGCTCAGTCAGGCTGGGGGCGGCTCGGTGGATCGAAGCGGTCACGGTGGTGGTTACTGGACCCTGCTCATCCACCGGCTCGCCGAGCACGTTGAAGATGCGACCGAGGGTGGCCTCGCCCACCGGTACGCAGATCGGGGCGCCCGTATCAACTGCTTCCATGCCCCGCACCAAGCCGTCGGTGGTGCTCATGGCCACAGCACGGACTCGGTGATCGCCCAGCAGTTGTTGGACTTCAGCAGTAAGAGCGACGAGCTGGCCGGCCGAATTTTTGGCTTCGATCCGAAGGGCGTTGTAAATCTTGGGCAGCTTGCCGGCCGGGAATTCAACGTCTAAAACCGGGCCAATCACCTGCCGGACGGTGCCTTTGGTGCCGGTGGCGGTAGCAGCTGCCATAGGTAAGGAAATTTCGGGGAAGCGCAGGGGGAATCAGCCCGCCTGAAGCGGCGCAACCTTACCACCGCGATAGGCGCGGGCTCCGGTTCAGCCTCTGTTCACCCTGGTGGTTCGGTCACCCGCACGGTTTGGGCCTGGGCACTGCCGCTTGATTGGGCATAAGTTGGCACTCGTTGAGCTCGAGTGCTAAATCGCCTCTCTGGCCCACTCCAGTTCACTGTTCTGTGGCGTCTCAGGCGCCATGTCATTGCTCTCGCAATCCATCCATGGCTGCTGTTTCTCTCAGCGTCTCCACGGTTAAGCCCCTCGGAGATCGCATTTTCATCAAAGTGTCTGAATCGGAGGAGAAGACCGCCGGCGGCATCCTTCTGCCTGACACCGCCAAGGAAAAGCCCCAGGTGGGCGAGGTGGTGCAGATCGGTCCCGGCAAGCGCAACGACGACGGCAGCCGCCAGGCTCCTGAGGTCAGCGTTGGTGACAAGGTGCTCTACAGCAAGTACGCCGGTACCGACATCAAGCTCGGCAGCGACGAGTTTGTGCTGCTTTCCGAGAAGGACATCCTCGCCATCGTCAACTGACGACTGGCCGATTACTGAATCCGACCTAACCCCATAAGGACATCGCCTTCCATGGCTAAGCGCATTATTTACAACGAAAACGCTCGCCGAGCTCTCGAAAGAGGTATTGACATTCTGGCTGAAGCCGTTGCTGTCACCCTTGGCCCCAAGGGCCGCAACGTGGTGCTCGAGAAAA
>JBIKWZ010000009.1:0-50973 GCA_044356035.1 Cyanobium sp.
TGCAGGAGCGGGCCCGGCGTAGGTCGCTTTTGAAACCATCCACCACTACCTGGGTGTTGGTGACGTCGTGCAGGGTGGTGATCGAGCCGTGCTTGATGCCAAAGCTCTCGTGAATCACCTTCACCACCGGCGCCAGGCAGTTGGTTGTGCAGGAGGCGGCGGTTAGCAGGCGGTGCTGCTCGGGGTCGTATAGCTGGTGGTTGATGCCGAAGACAACGTTGAGAGCCTCGGCCCCGGCGATCTCACCCTTGACTGGGCAGGCCACTACCACCCGTTTGAGGCCCACCTGGTCGAAATAGGGCTGGAGCGTTTCCGCTGTTTTGAACTTGCCGCTGCACTCCAGCACCATCTCCACGCCGGCTTCCCTCCAGGGCACTGAGGTTGGATTGCTCTCCCGCGTGTAGCTCACCGCCTGGCTACCCACGAAGAAGCCCCGCGTATTTACTTGCACCGCCTGTTGCCAGCGGCCATGAACGGAGTCGAAGGCGAGCAGGTGGGCGGCGGTTTGAGCATCACCGCCGCAATCATTAACGTGAACCAGCTCAATGCCGGGACGGCCCCACAGGGCCCTAAACACCAGGCGGCCGATGCGGCCAAAGCCGTTGATGCCGATTTTCATGGGTCAGAGCCGACAATGGCGGCATAAGTTGTGAGACCCTAAATCAACATGAGTTGATTGATCAACTAAAATTGGTGCATGAGTGTTCTAGATCACCCTGTGGCGCTTGAACCCACCAAGGCTCGGGCCCTGCTAAAGGCCATGGCAGACCCCCTCAGGCTCCAGGTGCTTGAAGCCTTGGGGGGCGGTGAGCGCTGCGTTTGTGAGCTCACCATTGAGCTGGGCCTGGCCCAATCGAAGCTCTCTTTCCATCTCAAGGTGTTGCGAGAGGCTGGTTTGATTGAGGCACGAGATGAGGGGCGCTGGGTGTACTACAGCCTGCGCACCGATGCGATTGAGCAGTTGCGCGGCTGGCTAGGGGAGTTGGCCAGTCGCTGCGCTCAGCCTGCTACGCCCTGTTGCTGAAATGGGAATTTTTGAGCGCTTCTTGAGTCTTTGGGTGGCACTGGCCGTCATCGCTGGGGTCACCTTTGGGGCTTCAGCTAAAGAGCAGCTCCAGCCCAGCCCGGCCAGCTCCGGTGGCAGCCGCTGTACCAATCACCTGCAAAACGCTCCAGCGCCCCTTGAGTTGGGCCAGTAGCCCCAGTGCCACCACTAGTGCCGCTGTGGGACTGAATGCTCCCAGTGGCCAGAGAACTGGAGCCGAGAAGAACGCCGCCAAACTGGCTATCACCCCGACAACGGCTGCGGTGATCGCCGTGAGTGGCGCGCTGAAACGCAGGTCACCCCGGCTGGTCTCCACTAGAGGCGCCCCAGCGAGAATCAACCCGAAGGACGGCAGAAACGTGAACCACACGGTGACTAAGGCGGCGGCTATGGCCAGCGCCAAGCTGCCCCCCGCATCAGCGAGGCCAGCTCCGAGGCCCCGGTTCCAGCCACCCATGAAGCCCACGAAGGCCACCACCATGATCAAGGGCCCTGGCGTGGTTTCCCCTAGGGCCAGGCCATCAAGCATCTGGCTGGTGGAAAGCCAGCCGAACTGCTCCACGGCACCTTGGGCCACATAGGGCAGAACGGCGTAGGCCCCCCCAAAGCTGAGCAGGGCCACGCGCGTAAAAAAGCGAGCCATCACGGCCAGGGTGCCGTTCCAGCCGCCAATGGCACTAAGCAAGGCCAAGGGGATCAGCAGGGCTAGCCCCCAGGCCAGCAAAATGAGCGCCAACTGGCGACGCGAGAAGCGGCAATGCTCGGGTGTGGGCATGTGGTCGCCATGAATGGGCTCTTGCTGCTGCAGGGCAGTGCTTTCTGTTGTCGATGCGCTCAGCTGGGTGGCTGGGCTGGTGGGTGTGGGGGCAAATAACAGTCCAGGCCGCCAGCGGCCCGCCACCAAGCCGCTGAGAGCTGCCCCAAGCACCACCAGCGGATAGGGCAGACGCAGCACCGCCAGGCTCACAAACGCCGCTGCGGCAATGCTGATCAGCAGGGGTGTGCGTAGGGCCCGCTGGCCGAGCCGCCAGGCCGCCACAATCACAATTGCCAGCACGGCTGGCTTGAGCACGACGAACACACCCGTCAGCAGCGGCAGCTGGCCCCAGAGCGCATAGGCAGTGGCCAAGGTGGTGAGCACCAGCACCGCTGGGGCCAGGAACAGTCCGCCGGCGATCAAGCCGCCTGGCACTCCATGCATCAGCCAGCCCAGGTAGGTGGCCAGCTGGGTGGCCTCCGGACCCGGCAGGAGCATGCAGTAGTTAAGAGCGTGCAGGAAGCGCCGCTCTGACAGCCAGCGTCGGCGATCGACTAGCTCCCGGTGCAGCAGGGCAATTTGACCTGCGGGGCCCCCAAAGCTCACCATGCCCAGCTGCAGCCAGAAGCGAGATGCTTCCTTAAGGCTTACGGCTTGCCTCGGGGTGAGGAGATTCATCCTGATAAGTGGACCAAACCAACCACCAACATGCTGCTCCCTTGCCTGGTGCTTTAGCCCGTGGCGCCGCTGGTGAGTGGAGTTGAGCAGATCGTGCTCCAGGACCAAGCGACCCCACGGCAGGGGAGCGGCCGCGCCAGACTCTTAAGTAACGAACCATCACAGTGATGCCCAAGCCTCTTTGGCTGGTGCGTCCCCGCCCAGACGGGGGCTGCGATTACGTGAGTTTCCTGCCCGCCCAGGGACCTATTGGTATGACCACAGTTGAGATGCGCGAAGGTAGCCACCTGCCACCTCAGCTTCCCCTGCTCAAACATCGCAAGCGTTTGGGGGCTGAAGAGGCTGAGAGCTGCAGCCGTCGTCTGCAACTCGAGGCTGGATTTCTCTCCTGTGAGCCCCTGTTTTAGTCAGGCCTAGATACGCTGACTCAAGGGAACGTTTTGTGATCCCCTCTGTGCCGTTCCGCGGCTTGTCATGACTCAACGCTCCGACCAGTCATCACCGGCTGCTGACCCCTCTGGCCCTTACGAGCGCCTGGGCGTGCCTGCTGATGCTGGCTTCGACGAGGTGCAGGCGGCCAAATTGGCCCGGCTCGACGAGGTAGGGGACGACACGATGGCGCGCTCGCGAATCGAGGCTGCCTACGACGCTGTCTTGATGGAGCGACTCAAAGAACGTCAGCAAGGTCGCGTCAGTAGCGCGGCTAAGTCCGCCTCCCAGCGGGAGCAACTGGCGCCGCCGCCGCCCAAGCTGGCGGTACCGGCCCTGCCTCAGCTTCAGTTGCCCAGGGTTTCCGCCCCCCAGCTGAGGCTTCCTGGCTTGGCTTTAGCTACAGGTCGGGAGCTCTGGTTCCCCCTGGCCACATCTGGAGCTTTACTGCTCCTGCTGCTGCTTGCTCCAGGCTTCCCTGCCGATCTGGTGCTGGCCTTCGCTACCGCAATGGCAGTTATCAACCTGCAGTGGCGCAACCGGCGCTTCCTAACGGCGGTTGGCTGGGGCTTCGCCCTTCTCTGCGCCGGATTGCTCGTAGGCGCGATTTCGGCCGGTGCTATCTCGAGCTCCTTGCCGCTCGGGTTGCCATTGAGCTTGACCCAAGTGCAAAGCCTGCCGGCTCTGCTGCTGCTATTGCTTGGAGCCCTGCTGATCGGTTGATCTGGTTAATCACTGATGGCTTGCTATTTAAAGAGCAGGAGCGAACTCTGCGATTAGTTCGCTAAGCTCCTCTGCCCCAACCGTGTAGATCTCATTGCAAAAATGACAGATAAGTTCGGCGTGGCCGTCTTCGACCAAGATCGAGTTTAGTTCGGCGTGGCCAAGCAGCCTTAGGGCGCTGACGCTGCGCTGACGGCTGCAGGGGCAGTGGAATCGCACCGGCGTACAGGCCTCAGCATCTTCCAGGGGCTGGGGATCGAGGTCTGGAAAAATATCTTCGAGCAGCCTGTGTAGCTGGCCTTCGCAGTCGGCTAGTCGCTGGCTGAAGTGCTTCACTTCCCGGCAGCGCTCCTCGAGAAGGGCTACTAGGGCTGGTTCGCGGGCGGCCTTTGGCATCACCTGCACCAGCACGCCGCCACTGCAAAGAACGCCACTGTTGTTGAGCTGCTCGCCCACAAATACCGCTGAAGGGGTCTGCTCGGAGTGCAGCAGATAGGAGGCCAGATCTTCGCCGATGCCGCCGCTCACCAGCTCCACCGTTGAGCTGAAGGGCTCGCCTTCGCCCAGATCTCGCACCACGTGCAGATAGCCAGTCCCGCAGGCGGTTTTGAAGTCCAAGTGGGCCAGGCCTTCTGGATCTTTGACCAGCTCGAGCTCCAAGCCCGGGTAGCCCACATGGCCGCGCACCGTGCCGTTGCGGCCCGCATCCACCATCAGGCCCTTCAGGGGGCCGTCTGAGGCGATGCGCAGGTTGACGCGGCCATGGGCCACCTTCATCGAGCTGGCCAGCAGCAGCCCAGCCGTCATGGCGCGGCCCAGCAGGGCACTGGCAAGAAAAGAGAGCTGGTGCCGCTCCCTCGCGATGCGGCTGGCCTGGGTGGTGCTGACCGCCACCATGCGGATGCCGCCACCGGCGGCTGTGGCCCGGAGAAGTTGGTCGCTCAAGGCTGGTTTTCCTGGGGTGTGGCCATCGTTGGAGCCATCGTAGGCAGCGCGCCGAGGGGTTCCAGCTGGCCCCGCTCCAGCCGCCAGCCGCCAGCGATCACGCCGCGAAATAGCTCCGGCTCGTGGGTGACCACCAGCACGGCCCGTTCCTGGGACAGGGCCGCCAACAGCTCCAGAATTTCGCCACGAACGGCCCAGTCGAGGCCTGCGGTGGGTTCATCCAGCAGCAGCACCCGCGGGTTGCGCAGCAGCTGCACGGCCAGGGCCAGGCGCCTTTGCTGGCCGCCGCTCAGCTGCTCCGGCGCCTGCTGCAGTGACAACCCTTCCATACCCACCAGCTGCAGGGCTGCCTGGGCCTCTTCTGCCGTAAGCCGGCGGTGACCGAGCTTCAGCTCCTGCCCCACGCTGAGGCCGAGGAAATGGCGCTCCGGAAATTGAAACACCAGGCCGCATAGCCAGCGCAGCTGGCGGCCATTGAGCTGCTGGCCTTCCCACAGCACCTGGCCGCCTGAGGGCTCGGCCAAGCCGCTGATCACCTCCAGCAGGGTGGTTTTGCCACTGCCACTGCGACCGGCCACCAGGGAAGCGCGGCCCACGGCCAGGGTGAGGCTGACGCCGCAGAGCACCGGTGCTTCCGCGGTGGCCGGTTGGTAGCTGACGTTGCGGAGCTCAAGCATGACCCCAGCATGCCGGCGGGCGTGTTTGATTGAGCCAGTTCTGTGCTGCAGCCAATCCGCCATGGAGGTGCGCTTTCGCGAATTCAATCCCTTCAACTGCTGGATCTGGATGCGTTTCCCCCACCCGGTGGGTTCGGGTGAGCGCGGCTACTTGGAAACCGCCTTCGATAGTTGGTTTTACCTAGGCAAGTTGGGTGGCTTCAACGCCGAAAACCTCCAGTCCCACGAGGAGGGCGCGGAGCTGGGCTGGATGGCCTACAGCCACGAGGCGGCGGCCGGCGCCCTGCCAGCCCTGATGCACAACATGGGCCCAATGGAATATCAGGAGGAATGGGCGCGCTGCTGGGTGGATCTCGGCACCAGTGATGCCTTTGCCCTCGACGTGTTGATCAATGCCCTAGGCCAGCTCAACAACGACGTGCTCGAAATTGAGGAGTTGCTGATTGGTGGCCTCAACGAAGACTGGCCGATTGAGGAGCAACCCGATGCTCTGTTCCCTGGCCTCGATGAGCTTGATGACGACGAAGACGACGAAGACGATGGTGAAGCTGGCGAAGATTGCGAAGACCCCCAGCCCCGCGATTAGGAAGCAGCTTGACCCGGGACCTGCGCCGTCTACTAGTTAGCCCTGGGCGCTTGCCCGCCGGCCCCAGTGCTGGTGCTGAGCTGGAGCTGGATCGCCAGGAGCTCCACTACCTCAGCCGGGTACTGCGCTTGCGCCCCGGCGATCGCTTTGCGGTAGTGGATGGGGCAGGCAGTCTTTGGACTGCCCTGTTGGGCCCTGCCGATCAGGCTCTGCTGGAGCAGCCCCCCAGCTCCCCCCTGGCGTTTGAGCCTTCACCGGCGCCGCCACTGCAGCTGGCGCTGGCCCTGCCCAAGCGCGATGCCGACGTGTTGCTGCGCATGGCCTGTGAACTTGGTGTGGATCGGTTCATTCCTCTCCAGGCCCAGCGCAGCTTTGCCGCCGACTCCCTGAAGCCGGAGCGAGCAGAGGCGATCCTGCGGGAGGCGGTGGAGCAGTGTGAGCGCCTCTGGCAACCCCAGCTGGAATCGCTGCGGCCAGCCGCCGAGCTGCTGGGGTCCCGGCCGCCCGGTGGCTCAGGCAGGGGGCTGCTGTGCACCACCAGACGGCCGGGCCTGGCCCTGCTAGCCCAGGAGCTGGAGCGCTTAGGGGGCCCGCCTGGGGCCTGCGAGCCGCTCACTGTGGCAATTGGCCCGGAGGGGGGCTGGACTCCAGGGGAGGAAGCCATGGCGCTGGCCCACGGCTGGCAAGCCGTGAGCTTGGCCAGCACGATCTTGCGTTGCAGCACCGCCGCAGTAACGGCAGCAGGGCTGCTCAGCCACTGGCGTGCCCAGCAGACTGGCTTACCCCGCTGAGTTAGTTGCGGAACATGCCAGAGGCCATCGCCTTATAACCAGCCAGGTTGGCGCCGGCTAGGCGACGGCGGCTGGGCAGGGCGTTGGCGGGGTTGAGGCAGTCGGGGGCGAAGGTGACGTTGCTAGGTGGGGGCAGGGCCTCCTGGGCGGCCCGCAATTCGGCAGCGATCGCTTCAGCAGTGGTGGGTGCCGTGCCTGCTGGAGCTGGGCTCGCTGGCGTTGCTGTTGCTGTGGCTGTGGCTGCACTGGACGAGCCAACGCCTACTTGGAAAGTTGCCGCTTGGCTGGCTTCCGCTTCGCTGGGATCGGGCTTGGCCTCGGCGATTGCCACCTGCGCTGGTGTGGCACCTTCGCTGCCCAGATCTAAGAAGAAGGAGGCCTTGCGGTTGAACACCATCACGGCAGCAGCGTCGTATGGGGATTATCAGTTGCTGCGCTGCCCGGTGACGCTGCTGCTGCGCTGTGCAACACACTTTGTTGGCGCCGCTGCTGCCCTGTGCTGATGCCTGCCCCGGCCCTTGTAGTGCCGGCCCTGCTCTCCCCCGCCCTCGTCGCCCCCCAGGCCTGGAGCCACTGGCTTCTGGCAGTGGCACTAAATGCGGTGCTGATCTCCCTTGCCCAGCGCCTGCCCCTGCTCACTCGCGCTGGCTGGGTGCATGCTGGCATCCTCGGCAGCTTGCTGTGGGGTTGCCTCGGCCTGCGGGGCTGGCTGGCGGTGGTGATCTATCTGGCCCTGGGTTCCCTGGTGACGCGGCTGGGTTTTCGCACCAAGCAGGCGCGGGGATTGGCGGAGGCGCGCGGCGGGTTGCGAGGGCCGGAGAACGTTTGGGGCTCTGCCGCCACTGGCGCCCTGCTGGCTGGCGCCGCCGCCCTGGCGCCGGCAGCGGCGCCGCTGCTGCTGGTTGGTTTTGCAGCCAGCTTCGCCGCCAAGTTGGCCGACACATTCGGCAGTGAAATCGGCAAGCGCTGGGGGCGCCACACGCTGCTGATCACCACCTTGCGTCCGGTTCCCCCCGGCACTGAAGGGGCGATCAGCTTGGAGGGCACCGCCGCCAGCCTGGCGGGCAGCGCGCTGATGGCGGCCCTGATGCTGGCCCTGGGACTGCTGGCGGGCAGCGGCGCCTGGCTGCTTGTGACCCTGGTGGGACTGGCGGCCACCTTGATCGAAAGCCTGATCGGAGCCAGCGTCCAACAGCGTTGGGGCTGGCTCAGCAACGAGCTGGTGAACGGGCTTCAGACAGCGATTGCGGCGCTGCTGGCGATGGCGTTCTCCTGAAGCCAGGCCAGCAGGGCCTCGCCACGCTGCCGGGCTTGGCGGCTGCTGAGCTTGAGCTCAAGGGCCAGCTCGCACCAGCCCAGACCCTCGATCCAGTGACCCAGCAGCAACCGCTGCTCGATGCCGCCCAGCCGGCTTAGCTGGGTCTGCAACCAGTGGGCCTCTAAAACCCTTTCGCTAGCGGCCTGATCGGTGCTCAGATCGTCGCCCGGATCGTCGCTGGCGCTGGTTGCGGTTGCGGAACCGGCTGCCAGCTGGTCGAGCAGGGTGCCCGCCTGCTCGCCTTCGCCGCTGAGCGGGGCATCGAGACTGCGCACCTGCAGGGCCCGCTGCACTGCGCCGGCCTCCTCAAGTTGGGCGGTGCTGCAACCGAGCTCTGAGGCCAGCTCTGCGGCGGCAAGCGGTGCCAGGCCCTGGCCGCGGCGCTGCTCCTGTAGCCGCCGGGCCCGTTGCTGCAGCTCCCGCAGCCGCCGGGGGGTATGCAGCGGCTGGCCGTGGTCGCGGATGTCGTGAAGCATGGCGCCGCGGATGTAGGGCACCGCATAGCTGCTGAGATTGCAGGTTTGGCGCAGGTCGAAGGCCTGCACGGCCCGGATCAGCCCCAGGCAGCCTGCAGAGACGAGCTCATCAAAAGGTTGACCCGTTCGCTGGCTCTGGCGCTGGGCCACCATGCGCACCAGGGCCAGGTTGTGCTCCACCAGGGCGTTGCGCCACCAGAGCTTGGTTTCGGCGTCGGGGCTGGCAGCCATGGCCTCAAGCCAGCTGCGGTTGCGGGTGTGCAGTAAGGAGGGGCCCAGCTCGGCCTGGGCTGGATCGGCTTGGCCGCTGCGGCGCTGGCGGGCAGATGTTTTCGAGTGGGCAGATGCCATGGGGCGGAGGCGTCGGTGTTTTTACCGTCGCCGCGGTGCCCATGCGGCTGCCTCCCCCAGGGTGGTGAAGCGCTCTCACCCGAATGGGTGATAAGACACAACCGCTCAGTAGGCCAAGGGGGTGGTCTCTTGGCGCAGCTGCAGATCGGCCCAGTCCAGAAGGGCCGGCCAGGAGCGCACCCGCTCAAATACCCGGCGATGGCCCTCGCTGTTGAGGTGCAGGCCGTCGTTGCTCAGCCATAGGGGCCAGTCGGAATCGGCCAGCAGCCCCTCCAGCAAGGGCAGGAACGGCACATTCGCCTCCAGGCAGGCCTCTTCCAGCAGGGCCTCGTAGCGACGGATGTCTGCCAGGGAATACCAGAGCACCCCGGCGTAGGGCATGGCGCTCTCCTCCACCGGGGTGAGCCCGATCACATGCACCGCAGCGATCTCCTTGGCCTTGTGCAGCAGCTGCTGCAAGCCAAACAAAAAGCCTTCCGCATCCAGTTGGGGGCGCCCATCAGACCGTCCCACCCGGGCGGTGTCGTTGAGGCCTATGCCGAGCAGGACCCCCTGCGGCAGCTGGCGCCGTAGCTCACCGCGGCAGCCAACCTCAGCGCTGAAGCGGGCCGCCAGTCGCTCCAGGCCATCGCCACGCACGCCGAGGTTGTAGAGCACCGGGCCGCCCGGCAGTTCCATCCAGTGGCGCCGAAGCCGCTCGCACCAGCCTCCCTCAAGGGGATCACCCCAGCCAAAAACGCCGCTATCGCCAAGTGCCACCAGCTTCCTGGGGATGGCCATCACCATGGGGGGTCTCCAGCAGCCACTGGCGTGCGCGGTCGCTGAGATCTTCCCCCAGCAAGGTCAGCAGCGCATAGGCCAGCACCAGGGCCAGCAGTTGGTCGCCGGCAAACGAACTCAGGGCCTCCAGCAGCTGGCTGCCCAAGCCCGTGGCCCCCACCAGACCCACTACCACCGATTCGCGCAAAATCACATCAGCCCTGTAGGCGCCATAGGCCAGGTAGGGACGGGCTAGGCCGCTGAAGCGGCCGTAGAGCAGGGCTAGGCGCGGACCCACCCCTGCGGCGAGCAGGGCCTCCTCCTGGTTGCCGCCACTGGTTTCAGCGGCTTCTAGGAGCAGGCGGCCGAGAATGCCCAGGTTGTGGAAGCCCAGGGCAAGGGCGCCTGTGAGCACCCCGGGCTGGAGCACAAACAGCAGCAACAGCGCCGTCAGCGGTGGCGGCCATAGCCGGCCCAGGGCCCAAAGCCCCCGCACCAGCGCGCCCGCCGCCGGCCAGGGCGTCGCAAGCAGCAGCAGCAGCGGCGCCAACCCCACAGCTAGGGCCGCGGCTACCAAGGTGAGCACCAGGGTGTTGCCGATCAGGCTCGGCCAGGGCAGGGCGGCCACGGCCCCCCAGTCGGCGTCGCCCATCGCTGGCAGGCCTTGCCACTGCAACAGGGTGGCGGGCTGCACCTCGAGGCGCCAGGCCACCAGCGCCAGCAAGGGCAGCAGGGCCATTGCCGCAGCCACCATCTCCTGGCCCTGGCTGCCCACCCCCCGCTGGCTCAGCCCCAGCCGTGCCGGCATGGCCCAGCGCCGCCGCAGCCAGCCCATAAGGGCTTCCAGCAGCAGCATCACCGCCAGCAACGCCCACAGGCCGCTCCAAAGCTCGTTGAAGGCCAGCGATTGCAGGGTGAGGCGCAGCTCGGTGCCCAGGCCGCCCAGGCCAAAAACCCCCAGCAGGGTGGCGCTGCGCAAGGCGCATTCGAGCCGGTAGCCGCTGTAGCTGATCACCTGGGGCAGCAGGGGCGGCCCCAGGGCTGTGAATAGGGCGGTTGGGGCGGGGCTGCCGCCGCAGCGCAGGGCCTCCAGGCTGGCGGTGGGCAGGGCATCCAGCAGATCGCTGACCACCCGGGCTACCAGGGCTCCAAAGGGAATGGCGATTGCCACTACCGCCACCACTGGTTGCAGCCCAACCACCTGCAGCAGCAGCAGCCCCCAGAGCAGTTCGTGAATCGAGCGCGGTATGGCTAGTAGGCGGCGTATCCAGCTGGCTGGAGCGGCGCTGCCGTAGCAGGTGCGCCACACCACCCTTGAACTAGCGATTCCCAGCACCAAGCCCAGCACCAGGCTGCCGGCCCAGCCCAGCAGGGCCATGCCGGCTGTGACGGCTAGGCCGCCCAGCACCGAGCCCAGCACTATTGGATCCAGGGAAGGCCGCAGGGCCGCGGCAGTAAATTGCCTCACCAGCTCCCAGCCACCGCCATGGCTGATCCCCGGCAGCAACGCCAGCAGCGGCAGCACAACTAGGGCGGGCAGCAACACCCACAACGGCGCCGCTGGTCTCATGCCCCTGGGGTCCCGGCGTAAAGCTCCTCGAGCTGGCCTGGCTCAAGGCTGGCCATGGGTTGGTCAAAGACAAGGCGCCCGGCCCGCAGCCCCAGCACCCGATCGAAACCAGCCAGCAAATCTGGACGGTGCAGGCTCAGCAGCAAGGCCCGAGGCGGGCTGGCAAGATCCAGCAGCAGAGTTAGGAGTTCATCGGCCAGGCGGGGATCAAGGCTGGCTAAGGGTTCATCGGCTAGCAGCAGTTGGGGCTCTTGTCGCAGTAGCCGGGCTAAGGCCACCCGCTGGCGCTGGCCGCCGGAGAGGGCGGAGACGGGCTGGTTGAGCAGGGCTGGATCGAGATCAAGCCGCTGCAACATCGATCTGCAGGCCTTGGTTTCTAGGGGCATGAGCAGGTTGAGCAGGGCCCGCGGCCAGCCCCAGACCGCTAGCCGGGCGGCGTTGAGGTTTTGCTGCACGGTGAGCTCCTCGATCAGGCGCAGGTCCTGCCAGAGGGTGCCTATCTGGGCCTGCTGCCGTCGCCGGCCCCGTCCGCTGCGGGCCCGGGGTTCGCCCTGCCAAAACACCCTGCCCTGCTGCGGGGTCAGCAAGCCATTGGCCACGGCAAGCAGGGTGCTTTTGCCAGCACCGCTGGGACCCAGCAGGGCAATCCGTTCACCGGCATCAACCTGCAGAGACACCCGATCAAGGCGAGGCTGGCTGCGGCCATTGACGGTGATGTCTTGGAGTTCGAGCAGTGCAGACATCGCCCTTCAGACCAGGGTGAGGCGGTAAACGATCAGCGCCAGGATCAGAGCCACTAGGGACACCTCGATTAGGTCAGGGCCGCGGGGATTCATTGACGTTTCAGGTGCGCCGCCGTTCCAGGCTGGCCGCTGAGGGCAGGGCCAGGGCAAGGGCGAGGGCGGGAATCTCAATCAGCAGTTGGCCGTTGCCGAAGGTGATGAAGGCCAGATCGAGAAAGGCGATGCTGCGCAGAAAAAGGGACCAGGCCTCATCGCCTTCATTACTGGCGCGGCGCCAGAGCACAAAGCCGGCCAGCAGCAACACCAAATCAATCAACCAGACCACGGATGTGAGGCGCTGGAGAAAGTTGATTCTGAATGCTGCTGGACCCAAACGCCGGCCTGTATCAGCGGATCTTGCCGATTTGCCGCCCCACCTGCTCGATCTGCTTGTATTCGCCCGGTTTCACCGTGGTGAATTGCTGGGCACCAAACAGGCTCAAGATCTGCTTTTGCTCTGGGTCAGTGGGTCGCCAGCTGATGATCGACTGGCGCAGCTTGGCGATGAAGCCCTTGCCGAAGCGCTGGTCGAGGTTGGGCTGGCCCAGCCAGAGGTAGTCGGGGTAGCTGGGGGTGCGCCAGATCTGCACCACCTTGCTGCGGTTGGCCTTGCCGCTGCGGAGGTTGCTCTTCCACACCTGCTCGTTGACGGCGCCAGCGTCGTAGGTGCCGCTCTGTACCAGGGCGATTGTGGCGTCGTGGCTGCCACTGAAGCCGGGGGCTCCGCCGGCGAAATCAGCCAACTTGACGCCGGCCTGTGCGAGGAAGTACTGGGGCATCAGCCGGCCGGAGGTGGAGCTTTCCGAGCCAAAGGTGAAGCGCTTGCCTTTAAGAGCCACTAGCCCCTTCTGGTTCTGGATCGGTTTGATGCCGCTGCGGGCATTGGCGATAAACACGCTGTAAAACTGGGCATCGATGTCTCGCTGGGCAAGCATCTGGGCACCGGGTTTCTGCAGGCTGGCCTGCACACCGGTGAGACCGCCAAACCAGACCAGATCAAGACTGCCGGTGCGGAAGGCGCTCACAGCAGCTGTGTAATCGGTGACGGGCACATAGCTGACCTTTACCCCCAGTTGCTGGCTGAGCTCATCGGCCACCAGGCCGTAAAGGCGATTCAGCTTTTCGGGGTTCTGGTCGGGGATGGCACCGATGCGCAGCACCGGCTGGGCTACGGCCGCCGGCAGCAGGGAGGCGGGCACGGGGGGGAGGACCGCCGGTAGCAGGGCCAGGCAAAGCCCCGCCGCAGCGGCGGTCCAACGTTCTCGGGTAGGCATGGGACGGGTTGGGAATCAGAGGGCGGCCAGGAAGCGCTGCAGGCGCGCCAGGCCATCCTCAATCGTGGCAGGCCCGGCAGCGCAGGAAAGCCGGATGCAGCGATCGTCGCCGAAGGCAACCCCTGGCACCACCGCTAGGCCCACCTCATCGAGCAGGCGGTTGCACAGGGTCATTGAATCGAGGCCGAAGCCGCTGACATCGGGGAAGGCATAGAACGCCCCCTCGGGGGGCAGCAGTTGCAATCCTTCGATGGCCATCAGCCCCGCGCTGAGCAGGCTGCGGCGCTCGTTGAACTGGGCCGCCATGGCGTGGACGCAGTCGCGGGGCGCTTCGATGGCGGCCAGGGCGCCGAACTGGGCAAAACTGCAAACGTTGCTCGTGCTCTGGCTCTGCAGGGCACTGGCGGCGGCCACCACCGGCTGGGGGCCGGCCAGCCAGCCAAGGCGCCAGCCGGTCATGGCCCAGCCCTTGGCGAAGCCATTCACCGTGAAGACGCGATCGGCCAGGTCTGGCGCTACGGCGGCAAAGCTGTGGTGGACGTGGCCGGGTGCCAGCAGGAATTCGTAGATCTCATCGCACACCACGGCCACCTGGGGATGGCGGCGCAGCACTTCGGCAATCGCCTCCAGTTCCGGCCGGCTCAGCACCATGCCGGTGGGATTGCCGGGGCTGTTGAGCACAAGCAGTTTGCTGGCTGGAGTGATGGCTGCTTCCAGTTGGGCCGGATCGAGGCGGAAGCCCTGGGCCGCTGAGCTGGGCAGCATGGTCACCGAGGCGCCGGCGAGCTTGGCGATCTCTGGATAGCTGAGCCAGTAGGGCGCCGGCAGCAGCAGCTCGTCGCCTGGCTCCAGCAGCACCTGAAACAGGTTGTAGAGCGCCTGCTTGCCGCCGTTGGTGACCAGCACCTGTTGGGCGGTGGTGGGTATGCCGTTTTCAGTGCTGAGCTTGGCGGCTATGGCATCGCGCAGGGCAGGCTCGCCGGCGGCTGGGCCGTAGCGGGTGTGGCCTGCCTCCAATGCAGCTGTGGCGGCCTGGCGGATGAAGGCCGGGGTGTCGAAATCAGGTTCGCCGGCGCTGAGGCTGCAGATGTCCTGACCATCAGCCTTGAGGGCCTTGGCTCGGGCGGCAATGGCCAGGGTGAGGGAGGGCTGGAGGGCCCGGGCCCGGGCAGAGAGGGCCGGAGTGGTGGTGGGCGCGGCGGTCATCCCTGTGTCCGGCATCAGGACGCGCGGCATCAGCACTGGCTGGCATCCTGCCTTACGGATTTGCCGCGTACGGTTCAAAGGGGCACGAAATGGCCAGCTAGTTACACGTTGATGGTTTTGCCGTGACGACAATTCCCCCTGCACCGCCCGATTCCCTGGGGCAGTTGCTGCTCGATTGCGCCGCCTGTCGCCGCTGTGATCTGGTCGCGGAGAGGCAGCAGGTGGTGGTGAGTCGGGGCAATCCCGCCGCCCGGCTGATGCTGATCGGCGAGGGACCCGGCGCTCAGGAAGACAGTGCTGGCTTGCCTTTTGTGGGTCGTTCCGGCCAGCTGCTCGATCAGCTGCTGGCTGCCGCTGGCATCGACAGCAACCGAGACGCCTACGTGTGCAATGTGGTGAAGTGCCGCCCCCCCGCCAACCGCAAGCCCAAGCCCATGGAGCTGGTCGCCTGCCGCCCCTGGCTAGATCGCCAGATCGCTCTAGTGAATCCGGCCGTGATCCTGCTGCTGGGGGCCACGGCGCTGGAGGGGGTGCTGGGTATTAAGGGCGGCATCACCAGCCTGCGGGGCAAGTGGCACGCCAGCGAGATTGAAATTTTGCGGGGCCGGCGCCTGATGCCGGTCCTGCATCCCTCCTATCTGCTGCGCTTTAACTCGCAGGCCCCGGGATCGCCCCGAGCGCTCACGGCAGCCGACTTCCGGGAGGTACGCCGATCCTTTTCTGGTTAGCCCCCCGCCCGTTTTGCTGAACTGCTCAATGCGTTTGACACCATCGCCGCCTGAGCGGCTTTTGTGACAGGCTTTGCCCTTCCCGGCCCCCCGCTTCACCCAGCCATGACCGGCACCCCGGCTCGCTACGACACCCCGGCTCGCTACGACACCGTGATTCACCGGCGCCAGACCCGCAGCGTGCGGGTGGGAGATATCTGGATCGGCAGCGATCACCCGGTGGCGGTGCAGTCGATGATCAACGAGGACACCCTTGATATCGAAGGGGCTACGGCCGGTATCCGGCGGCTGCATGAAGTCGGTTGCGAAATCGTGCGCCTCACGGTGCCCTCCCTGGCCCACGCCAAGGCGGTAAAAGAAATTCGCCAGCGCCTAGAAGATACCTATCAGCCGGTGCCACTGGTGGCCGACGTGCACCACAACGGCATGAAGATTGCCCTGGAGGTGGCCCAGCACGTTGACAAGGTGCGGATCAACCCGGGTCTGTTTGTGTTTGACAAGCCCGACCCAAATCGCACCGAATTCAGCCCCGAGGAGGTGTCTGCCATCGGTGAGCGCATCGCCGAAACATTTGAACCGTTGGTTGAATTGCTCAAGCAGCAGGACAAGGCCCTGCGCATCGGTGTCAACCATGGCTCCCTGGCTGAGCGAATGTTGTTCAGCTGCGGCGACACGCCCCTGGGCATGGTGGAGAGCGCCATGGAATTCATCCGCATCTGCGACCGGCTCGACTTCCACAACATCGTGGTGTCAATGAAGGCTTCGCGGGCGCCGGTGATGATGGCCGCTTACCGCATGATGGCCGACCGCATGGATGCGGAGGGCTTTCCCTACCCCCTGCACCTGGGCGTCACCGAGGCAGGCGATGGCGATTACGGGCGAATTAAAAGTACCGCCGGTATTGCGCCCTTGCTGGCTGAGGGGCTCGGGGACACCATCCGGGTTTCGCTCACCGAGGCTCCCGAGCGGGAGATTCCTGTCTGCTATTCGATTTTGCAGTCCCTGGGCCTGCGCAAGACGATGGTGGAATACGTGGCCTGCCCCAGCTGCGGCCGCACCCTGTTCAACCTCGAGGAGGTGCTGCACAAGGTGCGCAACGCCACTTCCCACCTCACCGGTCTGGACATCGCCGTGATGGGTTGCATCGTTAATGGGCCGGGCGAAATGGCCGATGCCGACTACGGCTATGTGGGCAAGATCCCTGGCACCATTTCCCTCTACCGGGGCCGCGACGAGATCCGGCGGGTGCCGGAGGCCGAGGGAGTGGCAGCTCTGATCGCCCTGATTCAGGAGGATGGGCGCTGGGTTGATCCCTGAGCGCCTGCTCACTTCTGGTAACCCGCCCCGGTTAAGCCCAATCAGCGGCGCTAGTTTGAAGGCACGTTTCCCGCGCCGCAACGGCTTTTCCTGATGGCCAGCCCCCGCACCAGCCTGCTCGTGCTGGTCGGTATTGGTGCTTGTGCGGCCACTGCGGTCGTGGCCAGGGAAATGGTGACTCCTCCTGGTGGCTCTTCCCGCATTAGCGACAGCCCCAAGGAAGTGATCGACCAGACCTGGCAGATAGTCTTCCGCGACTACCTCGATATCAACGGCAAGTACAAGCCGGAGCAATGGCGCAGCCTGCGGCGTGACGTGCTCTCCAAGAGTTACGGCAGCACCAAGGAGGCCTACGAAGCGATCCGGGGCATGCTCGGCAGCCTCGATGATCCTTACACCCGTTTTCTCGATCCAAGGGAATTCAAAGAAATGCAGATCGACACCTCTGGAGAACTCTCCGGGGTGGGAATCCAGCTGAGCCTGGATAAGGAAACAAGAAATCTGGTGGTGGTGTCACCTATTGAAGGTTCGCCTGCATCCCGGGCTGGCGTTCAGCCCAAGGATGTGATTGTTGAGATCGATGGCAAGTCGACCAAGGGCATGAGCACCGAGGATGCCGTCAAGCTGATCCGTGGTCAGGCTGGCACCACGGTGACCCTCACCCTCAAGCGCAAGGCTCAGACCCTGGAGTTGCCCCTTACTAGGGAGCGCATCGAGCTCCATGCCGTCGACCACCAGATCAACACCAGTGCCGATGGCGTCAAGGTGGGTTATATCCGCCTCAAGCAATTCAATGCCACCGCCACCAAGGACATGCGCCAGGCGGTGAAGGACCTTGAAGAGAAGGGGGCCCAGGGTTATGTGCTCGATCTGCGCAGCAACCCAGGCGGCCTTCTGATGGCAAGCGTGGAGATTGCTCGCCAGTGGCTAAACGAGGGCACGATCGTGTCCACCAAAACCCGTGACGGCATCCAGGATGTCAAGCGCGCCAACGGCCGCGCCCTCACCACCAAGCCCATGGTGGTGCTGGTGAATGAGGGTTCAGCTAGCGCCAGTGAAATTCTCTCCGGCGCCCTGCAGGACAACAACCGAGCGGTGTTGGTGGGTCAGAAAACCTTCGGCAAGGGCTTGGTGCAGTCAGTGCGGGGGCTATCCGATGGCTCCGGTATGACAGTGACCATCGCCAAATACCTCACCCCCAGCGGCCGCGACATCCACAAGTACGGCATCGAGCCTGATGTGACGGCGAGGATGACTGAGATCGAGGCCAAGCGCCTCAAGCTCGAGGATCTCGGCACCAAGAAGGACAGCCAATACCGGGTTGCGGAAACCACGCTGGTGAAACGGCTTAGCAATGCCAACAGTGTTGAGAAGGCCTACAACCCACGCAGCGCCAATGTGCCGGCGGCCTTGGCCCCTCAGGGTTCCAGCGCGCCATAGGTGCCGTAGCGCCTGCGAATTTCCAGGTGGATACCCGGTTCGGGCTGCCAGCACAGGGCTACTTCTTCTTGCACCCCAGACTGTCGGTGATACGACGTTTGGAGCGTTACGCCTAAGGCTGCCGGCAGGCTCCAGATCAAGCCTGGGCCAGTGGGGGCCGGGCTTGATCTGGCCTGCAGCGGCGCGGGAGGTAATGGTTCCTCCATTCCCGGCCTCGCCTCGCTTACAAGCACCAGCGATTCGAGCCGTTCGCTGCCATGACGAATCACGGCGCGGCGGCGGCGCTCGCCCCACACCAAGCAGAGCTCGCTCACCCAGGGCCAGGCACCTATGCGGTCGGGCCCCAAGCTCCAGTGCCCCTCTGGGCTGATTTGCATTTCCGCCGGAGGCTCATCAAAATCCATTGAGCGCACCTGGCCACTGCTGAGGTTGGTCAACGCTGCCAATACTTTGCCGCCCTGGTCTTGCACTGAAAGCTGGCTTTTGAAGCGCTCCTGCTCCAGGCCCCGGCCATCACAGCGAATGAAGCAGCCATGCCAATCGCCCGAGTTGTGGGCGAGCAGGGTTTGACGCCGCATCTGGCCAGCAAGCGGCGAGGATGGCTTATTCATATGCAAATTAGGTGGCTGTGCCGCTTGATTCGCCCCCAACCCAAATGAAACAGCCTGCGTCGATTTGGGAGATGAAGCCGTGGTGGTGCCAGCCCTGGAGCATCTTGCTCACCGGTGCAGTTGTGGTGGCAGGGAGCTGGGTGCTGCTTCAACATTGGTGGATCACCGCGCCTGTAGCTGTAGGGGTGCTGGCTTGGTGGCTGCTGTTTCTGGTTGTGGTGCCGGCTGGGTATCAGGCGGAACTACGGGCTGCTGAAGGATCAGACAGATTTTGAAGTGCGCTTGATTTCAAGCGTCTAACTTGAAGAAATCAGGCGACCGGCTGCATCAGGCCACCACCTGGGCCGGAATCGTCGTCATCGTTGTTGTTGCCGGCACCTGGTTGAAGCAGGGCATACATTCCGATCGCCAGGAGGCTCACCACTCCAGAAAAGAGGCTAAACCCGCCCGCTAAGCCTGAACCCGCCCCGATCACTTCGCCCATGGATCGTCGTTACACAACTTCTCACGAATGTAACGGATTTTTGCGGAACCTGGTTGGGTTGAGGGGGCTTTTGGGCCCTAGACCGCCAACACCTCTTCGTTGCGGGCCTTGAGCTGCCCGCGCCGCTGGGCTTCGGTGAGGCCATCGGCGCCTGGGATCTGCTCCGCCATCTGGTTGAGCCAGTCCATCAGCTCCTCGAGCTGCTTCTCAGCAGGCAGCACCCCCAGGCCCCGGGCCAGCACCTTGGCCGTGGCGCCCGTTCCGGGCTGAAACACCAGGCGGCCATGGAGGTGCTGGGGCAGGCCCTGGCGCAATAGCCGGAAGGCGGGCTCCTCCATGGGGGTTTCCAGGGCGATGTTGGGTTTTTCCGGCTTGATCCGAGAGAAGCCGCAGCGCCTGGCCACCAGCTTCAACTCCATTAGCTGCAACAGCGAGATCACCGGCGCCGGAATGGCGCCGTAGCGATCCACCCAGCCGGTGGCCAGCTCCAGCAACTGCTCCTTGTCGCCGCACGCGGCGGCGGCCCGGTAGGCGGCGATCTTCTCGTCGTTTTCCGTGATCCAATCGCCTGGGATGAAGGCGGTCACTGGCAGGTCGATTTGGGTGTCTTCCACTACTGGGATGTCCTGGCCCTGGATTTCAGCCAGCGACTCCTGCAGCATCTCCATATAAAGGTCGAAGCCGATGGTTTCCATCTGGCCGCTCTGCTCCACCCCCAGCAGGTTGCCGACGCCGCGGATCTCCATATCGCGCATGGCCAGCTGGTAGCCAGAACCCAGCTGGGCGAATTCCTGAATCGCCCGCAGCCGTTGCCGTGCCGCTTCGCTTAGGGAGGCATTGCCGGGATAAAACAGCCAGGCATGGGCCTGGATACCGCTGCGGCCCACCCGGCCCCGCAGCTGATAAAGCTGGGCCAGGCCGAACTTGTGGGCGTCCTCGATCAGGATCGTGTTCACCCGCGGGATGTCGAGGCCGCTCTCCACGATCGTGGTGCAGAGCATCAGGTCGGCTTCGCCTGCGTTGAAGGCCACCATGGCGCTCTCCAGCTCACCTTCGGCCATCTGACCGTGGGCGACCAGCAACCGCAGGCCAGGGATCATTAGCCGCAGGCCGGAGGCCACATCCTCAATTCCATCTACCCGCGGCACCACGTAAAAGATCTGGCCGCCGCGGTCGAGCTCCTGGCGAATGGCGCTGCGCACCGCCTCCTCGTCGAGGGCGGCCAGGTGGGTCTTGATCGGCCGGCGCAGCGGCGGTGGTGTGGTGATCAGGCTCATCTCCCGCACGCCGGAGAGGCTCATGTAGAGGGTGCGGGGGATAGGCGTGGCCGAAAGGGTCAGCACGTCTACGTCTTTTCTCAGCGCCTTGATCTTTTCTTTCTGGTTGACGCCAAAGCGCTGCTCCTCATCAACTACCAGCAGACCCAGCTGCTTGAAGCCGGTGCTTTTGGAGAGCAGCTGGTGGGTGCCCACCACCACATCGACCGTGCCTGCGCCCAATCCTTCCAGGATTGTTTTGCGTTCGGCGGTGGTGCGGAAGCGGTTTAGCAGGCTCACCTTCATTGGGTAGGGAGCAAAGCGCTCCGAAAGGGAGCGCCAGTGCTGCTGCGCTAGCACCGTGGTGGGGGCCAGCATCGCCACCTGCTTGCCCGCCGTGACCGCCTTGAAGATGGCCCGGATCGCCACCTCGGTTTTGCCGAAGCCCACGTCGCCGCACACCAGTCGGTCCATCGGCTGGGGCTGCTCCATATCCCGCTTGACATCGGCGATGGCCTTCACCTGGTCGGGGGTGGGCTCGTAGGGGAAGGAGTCTTCGAGCTCGTGCTGCCAGGGGCCGTCGGCGGGGAAGGCGAAGCCCGGGGCCTGGTGGCGCTCGGCGTAGAGCTTGACCAGATCCACCGCCACCTTGCGCACGGCCTTTTTGGCGCGCTCCTTGGCCTTGGCCCAGGCCGTGCCGCCCATGCGGTTTAGGTCTGGAGGCGCATCGGTGCTGGCGCGGTACCGGCCGAGGCTGCCCAGTTGGTCGGCGGCCACCCGCAATAGGCCGTCGGCGTATTGCACCACCAGGTAGTCGCGGGATTCGCCGCCGATCGCCAGCTTTTCCAGCTTCAGAAACTTGCCGACGCCGTGGTTGCGATGCACCACGAAATCGCCCGGCTGCATCTTGCCCGGATCCACGGTGCGGCTAGCTGCCTTGCGGCGCCGGCGCACGTAGCCGCTGGCGGCCAGGGCGTGCTGGCCAAAGAACTCCCGGTCGGTGATCAGCACCAGCCGCCAGGCCGGTAGCTGCAGCCCTTCGAGCTCGGCGGTGCCCTTGGTTTTCAGGGCCACCGGAGTGGCCTGCTCCACCAGTCGGTCGATGGCGGGAAAGTCGGCGGGATTGGGCACGAAGCGGGTGACGCAGTCGTGTTCCTCCAGCAGGGCTACCGCCCGCGAGGGCTGGGCCGACAGCAGCCAGACCGTGGCTTTCTCGGCAACAAAGCCCTTCACCAGCCCCGCCAGTTTGCCGAAGGCATTGGGGTAGGCCGGCACCGAGCGGGAGGCCAGGTCAAAGCTGTTGGGGTGCTGGTCGGTTTCGTGCAGCTCGGCCAGATCGAAACCGGCAAACACCTCTGCCTGCTCAAGGGCGTCTGTCGCGGGGCGATGTAGGAGCGGCGGCAGGATGGTTGCCGCCACGCTGTTGTCAAGCTCCAGCTCGTTCACGACGTCGGCGTAGTGGTCGCAGGCATGGTCAAACCACTGCTTGCCATGGGAGAGACAGTGGCGCCGCTCATCGATGGCGATCAGGGTGTGGGCCGGCAAATAATCCAGCAGGGAGGCCGGCTGCTGCCAGGCCAGGCCCATCAGCCGCCGCATGCCCTCTGGTGTGCCCCCTTCGAGTAGCTGCTCGAGGGCCTCTGGGCTGAGCATTTGCTCGAGCCCATCCGGCATGGAATCGCGCAGGGCATCGGCGATCAGGGGGCCGTAGCCGGTGGGTGTGAGCCGCACAACCTCGATGGCGTCTAGGGAGCGCTGGGAGGCGGGATCGAATTCCCGCAGTTTCTCCAGTTCTTCGCCAAACAGCTCCAGCCGCACAGGCAGCTCGGCACTAACTGGAAACACATCAACGATGTCGCCGCGCCGGCTCCAGCTGCCCTCCTGCTCGATGGTGGCTACCCGTTCGTAGCCCAGCCGGCTGAGGGTGGTGGCGAGCTGTTCAAGGTCGATGGTGTCGCCCTTGCGCAGGCTCAGGCACTGGGCCTGCAGGGTTGCGGGGGGCGGCAGGTGCGGCTGAAGGGCCCTCTCGGTGGCCACGATTGCCAGGCGGCGGGGGGCATCCAGCAGCTCGCTGAGCACCTGCAATTGCCCCCAAGTGATTTCGCTGGTGGGGTCAAAGGGCTCGTAGGGGCTGCCCTCGCTGGTGGGGTAGAGCTGGCAGCTGTTCCACCCCATTAGCTCCAGCAGCGCTGCCCAGCGGCCCGCTTCCTCCAAGGTGGGAACCAGCACCAGCAAGGGCGCCTCGGCAGCACCAGCCAGGGCGCTGCTGACCAGGGCCCGCGCACTGCGCCCCGCCCCACTGAGCCGCAGGCGGTCGGCCCGCTGCAGACGCAGCAATACCTCGCCGGTGAGGGGCACCTGCTGCAGCTGGCGCACCAGGGCGGTGAGGGGCATGGGGATAGCGAATCTCAGATGGCTCCGATCTTCGCAACTGGCACCAGAGTGGTGTTGGTCGCCGCCAACTTCTGCTTCGACTTCACTGCCTGTTCAACACCAGGAAGCTGTTCAGGACCAAGAGCTTGGCTAAGGCGCCAGCTGTGTAGGCTCTGGGCGGCTTGCTGGCGCTGCTGGGGGCTTGCTTGGAAGCGTGCCTGCGCGGCCAACGGCTCAGGCGTTAGGTCTGCTGCCTGAACAGGAGGAGGCCTTGCTGCAGCAACTGGCTACAGCTGATCGTCAGTGGCTGACGCGGGCTGAAATCCTGCCCAGTGGTGAGGTGAGATATCACTACCGCCGCCGCGCCAACGAACCCAAGCTGTCTGTGGCGGAGCTTCGGGCTCTGATCGCCAACCCGCCCAGCTTTGGGGTCGAGCGCCTGGCGATTGGTGAGCTGCTCACGGTGCTGGCCAAAGCTGGGGTGCGGCTGGAGCTGGGCCAGCGCCGGGTGGTGGGGAATGGCAGTGTGGAGTTTGCCAGGGTGCTCAACCATGAGGCGATTCACGTTGCCCAGAGCTGCAGCAACCGGGGACTGCGTTCTCGCCCTCGCCCCCTGGGCCTGCCCTCGGCCTTGCCCGATCACCTAACTGCTGTGCTCAATGAATCCGTATACAGCAAGGCATCGGAGCAGGAGCGGCATCTGGAGCGGGAGGCCTATGCCAATAAAACCCGCTTGAGCCTGGGGGCCCAGTTGGTGCGCCGCCATTGCTGATTTAAGTGTCGTCACTTTCAAGGTGACGCCCCGGCGCATCATTCCGGGCGAGCCACTCACTTTCCAGCAACATATTAAATTGCAGTAGTTGGCTGTCGCTAAGTAGTTGGCGACTGGCTAATGCAAAGTGCTGCTCGAGGAAGGCACGGCCCTGGCCAGGATCCCACTGCAACTGGCTAAGGAGCTCCTCACACTGGCTAAGCAGCTCCTTGCGTCGTAAGGGGGGTGGTGTGCTGGCGGGGTCGCTGCCATCAGCAAAGCCCTCCAGGGCCTGTAGGTAGGCCAGCAGGTCCCCGTAGCTGGTGAGGCGGTTGCGGTTGGGGTGGCCGAATACCCGATCCAAATAGACGGCCTCCTGCTCGCGATCCCAGCCGAGCCGCTGCAGCTGTAAATCCAGTCGGGCCAACTCGCTGCTCCAATCCTCCGGGTCGGCCGGCGGTTCTTCAATCGCCTGGGCTGGCTGGGGGCTGTGCGCCGCTGGGCGCTCGGCTTGGGGTTTGGGCTCAACCTGGGCGGGCGCACTATTAACTCGGATAGGCGTGGGTGCGCTCGAAGTGGGGGGTGCGGCCACTGGAAGGTGCTCTCCCAGCCGTTGGCGTGCTCGGTCTTCTGCTGCCTCGGCGGTCGACGCTTCGCCCAGTGCCGCGTCGATAACCTGGCCAGCACGGCTTATTTGGACCAGCACCACCCGGCTACCTGCTTCGGCATGGAGCAGCTGGACGTTGAACTGCAGCTCGCCTAACGGATACTCCAACCCAGCTTTCTAGAGTGAATCCCATCTTGACCCGCTGCAGCCCGTGGAAGCGGAGTCGATCCAATCCCTCACCCCCCTGCTCAACCAGGCAGACCAGTGGCGTGAGGTGCTGTTGTTGCTGCCCCTGTTGGTGGCCCTAGAGGCGGTGCTCTCCGCCGACAACGCCATTGCCCTGGCGGCGATCGCCCGGGGTCTGGAGGATCCGGCCCGGCAGCGCCAGGCCCTCAATCTCGGCCTGGCCCTGGCCCTGGTGTTTCGGCTTGGGTTGATCGTGGCTGCCCGCTGGGTGCTCAATTTCTGGCCGCTGCAACTGGCGGCGGCGTCCTATTTGCTATGGCTGTGCGGACGCCACCTGCTGCTGGTGTGGTCTGAGCCCGAAGAGGCGGCAGGCGAGGCCGCTGCAGTCGATGGCGCCGCCTCTGCTGGCGCCAAGCCCGGCTCCCTGCACCACGCCGGGCTTGGCTCAATTGTGGCCACCTTGGCCCTTACCGATCTGGCTTTTTCGCTTGACAGCGTTGCCGCAGCGGTGGCAGTGAGTGATCGGCTGTGGCTGGTGATGGCCGGTGGGGTGATCGGTGTTATCGCCCTGCGACTCACCGCCGAACTGTTTATTCGTTGGCTTGAGGTTTACAAGCACCTGGAAACGGCCGGCTATCTGGCGGTGGGTCTGGTGGGCATTCGGCTGCTGCTGCGCCTGGGCCTGCCCCAGGTGGTGCCGCCGGAGTGGCTGCTGCTGCTGCTGGTGGCTGCCTTGTTTGTATGGGGCTTTTCGGTGCGCCTGCCTATGGCGCCGAAACCGCTGAAGCCATGAGGGTGGAGCTGCGCCAGATCGGCAGCGATCGCCTGCTCGATTGGCTTGAGGTGCCCGAGCTGGCTGAGGTGCCCCATCCGGGTCGCTGGCTTGAGGCAGGCGGCCGCAGTTTTCTGGTGCTGCAGCGGCGCCACCGCTATCAATTGCGCAATGGCTGCTACGAACTTGCCAGCGTCGCTCTGCAGGTGAAGCCCCAGCGCCAGCCCACCGATGCCCGATGGTGGCAAAACCAGTGGGTGATCGGGAACCCCGATTGCCGTTTCAACGCCCGCAGCCCGCTGCTGCGCTGTGCCGTGCTTCCCGATGGCCCATGCGAGCGCTGTAGCCACTTCGCCGGTCCCTAGGGTGGGGGATCACGCAACACCTGCAATCCGTCAGCCCTCTCCAAGATCCGGCACCACGATTGCCGATTCCAGTCCGGCGGCGGTAGACCCTGCTGCGCTCAGCAGCGATGCTCCTGAGCTGCTCGACTTTGCATCGTTTGGGCTGGGTGAGCCGATCTTGAAGGCGGTAGCCGAAAAGGGTTACACCAAGCCCTCACCGATCCAGGGCCAGTGCATCCCGGCGGTACTGGCTGGTCACGACGTGATGGCAGCGGCCCAGACCGGCACGGGCAAGACCGCCGGTTTCACCCTGCCGATGCTGGAGCGGCTGCGCCACGGCCCCCACGCCCGCGCCGGCATTGTGCGCTCCCTGGTGCTCACCCCCACCCGGGAGCTGGCTGCCCAGGTGGGCGAAAGCGTGCGGGCCTACGGCCGCTACCTCGATCTGCGCAGCGACGTGGTGTTCGGCGGGGTCAAGGTGAATCCCCAGATTTCCAGATTGCAGCGCGGTACTGACGTGCTGGTGGCCACCCCGGGCCGGCTGATGGACCTCTACCAGCAGAAAGCCCTGCGGCTCGACCGGGTCGAGATCCTGGTGCTCGATGAGGCCGACCGGATGCTGGATATGGGCTTTATCCGCGATATCCAGAAAATCCTTGCCCTGCTGCCGCCTAAGCGTCAAAACCTGCTCTTCTCAGCCACCTTTTCCGGGGATATTCGCCGCCTCGCCACCGGTCTGCTGCACAACCCCGTGCAGCTCCAGGCCACTCCCGAAAACCGCACCGCTCCGACGGTGGAGCACCTGTTGCATCCCTGCGACATGGATCGCAAGGCTGATCTGCTCAGCCACCTGATCAGCAGCAACAACTGGCAGCAGGTGCTGGTGTTTTCACGCACCAAGCACGGTGCCAACCGCATGGCCGAGCGACTCACCCGCGAGGGGATGTCGGCTTCGGCTATCCATGGCAACAAGAGCCAGGGAGCTCGCACTCGAGCCCTGGCCGACTTCAAGGCCGGTTCTTTGCGGGTGCTGGTGGCAACCGACCTGGCGGCCCGGGGCATTGATATTCACCAGCTGCCCCACGTGGTCAACCTGGACCTGCCGAACCAGGCCGAGGACTACGTACACCGGATCGGCCGCACCGGCAGGGCCGGCCACAACGGCCATGCCATTTCCCTGGTGGCAGCAGAGGAAAGTGAGCTGCTGCGGGCCATTGAGCGCATGATCGGCACCCGTCTGCCGCGGCAGGAGGTGCCGGGTTTTGAACCCAAGGTGCTCTCAGCTCCACCCCTGGATCTCAGTGGTGGTCGGGGTAAGGGCAGGGGCGGTGGTGCTCGCCGGGGTGGACCGCCAGCAGGACCCTCCCGCAGCGGCAGCGATGGGGGCCGCCGCGGTCGCTACAGCTCTGGGCGCTGATCTAGCCCTAACGGCAGCAATCGACACACCGGCTAAGGGTTGTCTCCGCTCGGATGGAGAGGCTGAAGTACCCCCTATGCCCTACGAGCCCGGATCCCCTGAATGCCGCGTCCTTATCGACTGCAAGGTTCAGATTGAGTCGATGCTGCTGGCCCTGGTGCGCATCGACAACAGCCAGCACATCCGCGACCAGCTGTTGTCTGTGCACAACCAACTTGAGGGGCTGCACGCTATCCACCGCAAGGCAGCAGTTGCCGCTCCCCTGGCTGCGGGCGAGCCTTGAGAATCAACCAGCTGCCTGGGCAGCTAGGAGCCCGCTGTTCTGCCGCCCCATTTCAAAACCGTGACAGGTGGCATAGGCGATCTCCTGGTATGCAGCCCAGTTGTTGCAGCAAGCTCTGGCCTTGGGCAAGTGACTTGCCCTCCAGTTGGGCTGCTCGTACCAGCAATGGGCAACCAGCAGTGCCAACCACTAGTCCCGCATCCCCAGCAAGCGCCAGCACGGTTCCGGGTGCCGCTGCTGCCGACAACGCTCCTTTCGACAACACTCCTGGCTCTGCGAGTAAGCAGCGGGCTTCTGGGCTCAGTTGAGAAGCGAGCCTGGCGACCAGTGGTTCGCTGGCTAGAAGTTTCAGCCGCTTGCCCTGCCACTGAGTAAAGGCGCCGGGGTACAGGCCCATGACCCGACGATGAATTTCCAGAGCCGACTGGTTCCATTCGACTACCAAGTCGCCTTTGGTGAGCATGCGGGCGTAGCTGAGGCCCACTTCTCCCTGGACACGAACCCCGAGCCGGGCTAGCCGTTCGGCTTCCGGTCCCGTTCCGGCCGCTTCGATGCGCGGCAGGGCCTCTACCAGCAGCTCGGCGCTGAGCTGGGCCAGCCGCTGCCCCAGCTGCTCGGCGTTCTCCAGCAGGCCGATCTCAAGGGATTGCTCCAGCAATACTGGCCCGGTATCAAGGCCCTCCTCCATGGCCATGATTCCTACGCCGGTGCTGCTGTCGCCCTGCAGCAGGCACCACTGGATCGGTCCGGCGCCACGCCAGCGGGGCAGTAGGGAGCCGTGGGCGTTCCAGCAGCCCAGGGAGGGCTGGGCCAGCACCTCTGGCGGCAGGATCTGGCCAAATGCCACCACCACGAATACATCGGCGCCAAGGGCCCCAAGCTGGGCCTGAAGCTCGGGCTCGCGCCGGATACGTTCCGGCGTGAATACCGGCAGGCCTAGCTCCAGGGCCCGAGCCTTAACAGGACTTGGCAGTAAATCCTTGCCCCGCCCCCGCCGGCGATCTGGCTGGCTGACCACCCCCACCAGCTCGTGCCCTGCCTCCACCAGGGCATCAAGGCTGGGCACCGCGTAGGCGGGGGTGCCCCAAAACAGGATCTTCAAGGCCAGATGATCAGGCCTCGCCGGTGATCGAGAGCCCTTCCACCCAGACGTAAGGGCAGAGGCCATCTGGGGTGATCTTGGCCAGGCCTTCAAAGCCGATGATCGCCTTCATCACGGTGCGGATGTCGCCGGCGACGGTGGCGGCTTCGATCGAGCGGCTGACGCCACCCTCAACCAACCATCCGTCAAAGGGCAAGGAGAAGGAGCCCTGGCTGGCTTTAACTCCAGCATGCAGGGCCGATAGGGAGTCGATCACCACAACGGGGCCGGCATGGTTTAAGCGATCTAAACCCTGCTGGCCGCCGCCGCTGCCAGGGGTAACGCCAATCTCGAACCAATCGGCCCCCACCGACACCTTTGCTCCCATGCCGGCATGGCCGGTGGGCGCCACCCCAAATGCTCGGGCCGTGGCCTCCGAGTGCAGGAAGTTTTTCAGCACGCCGCCAGCCACTAGATCTAGGGGAGCGGTCGGGGTGCCCTCGCCATCAAAGGCAGAGGCGCCCACATTGCCGGGGTGCAGGCCGTTATCGCGAATGCTCAGAAAGGGCACGGCTACAATGTCGCCGAGGGAGTCGCGGTGGCTGAGGCTCACCCCATCGAGCACGGCCCGGGCATTAAACAGGCTGCTGAAGGCCCCGATTAGGTCGAGGAAGGCTTCCGGGCTGAAAACACAGGTGTAGTAGCCGGTTTCGATCGGTGCGTAGTCAAGGTGGGCGATCGTGCGCTCGGCGGCCTCTTCGATGCAGCCGGCGATGTCGAGCTCGGCGGTGCCGTAGGCCAAGCGCACGGCACCGGAACTGCGCGGTTTGCGACCGGTTTCCTCTGCCCTGGCGTAGAGGTAGAGGCTGGCTGTGGTCAGGGTCTGGTGGCGGCAGGCCCCTTCGCTATTGAGATAGAGGCGCTCGCTGCTGCGCTGGGCCAGGCCGTTGTAGGGGACGGTGCCGATGGCTATGTGGCGATCAAGCAGTTGCCGTTCGGCCTGCTTGAGGGTGTCCAGCAGGCTGAGGATCGGCTGGGGTTGATGCAGCGGTTGATCAAGTGGGGCCAGGGGTGCGGTGGCCAGGGGCGAGAACGCCGGGGTTTCCTCCGCATTGCCAAAGGCGCTGGCGTCGCGGGCGCCGCTCAGGGCCCGGGCCAGTCCGGAATCGCTGAGGTCTGAGGTGCTGGTAATGCCTACTAGGCCGTCGCTGTTCCACACCCGCAAGGTGATGGCGCTGCGTTGGGCACCTTTCATCTGTTTGGCTTCGCCACGGTCTACCTGCACGGAGGTGTCGGTGCTGCAGGAGGCGCCGAGATCCCATTGCTGGATGCCGGCGCCTTGGGCGAGTTGCTGGAGACGGCCGCTGAGGGCCTCGGCGTTCAAGGTCTGGATGGTGGGCTGGGTCATGGTCAGCGTCCTCCCACTGTGATCGAATCCACCTTGATGTGGGGCTGGCCAACGGTCACGAAGATGCTGCCGCTCACCGAGCCACAGAAGCCCGCTGCTAATTCCAGGTCGTTGGCGCACATCGAAATGCGCGGCATCACCTCCTTGGCTTCGCCAATCAGGGTGGCCCCCTTTACCGGTTTGGTGAGCTGACCGTTTTCAATCAAGTAGCCCTCCTCCACGGCGAAGTTGAACTGGCCGGTGGGGCCGACGCTGCCGCCGCCCATCGATTTGCAATAGAGCCCCTTATCGACGGAGCCGATCAGCTGCTCGGGGGTGTGGGGGCCGGCGGCGATGAAGGTGTTGCGCATGCGGCTGGCGGCGGCAAAGGTATGGCCCTGGCGCCGGCCGCTGCCCGTGCGGCTGTGGCCGGTGCGCAGCTCGCCGGCTCGATCGCTGAGGAAGCGCTTGAGAACGCCGTTTTCGATCAGCACGGTGCGCTGGGGTTCCATGCCTTCGTCGTCCATGGAAAGTGAGCCGAAGGCGCCGTCGCTGAGGCCTTCATCGATGGCCGTGACGGCTTCGTGGGCAATGGATTGGCCGACCATTTCGGCAAAGGGGGTGGTGCCCCGCTCTACCTGGGTGGTTTCCAGCAGGTGGCCGCAGGCCTCATGAAAAATTACGCCGCCAAAGCGGTTGGCCAGCACCGCTGGCATCTGGCCGGCTTCGACGTAATCGGCGTAGAGCATGGTGCCCACACTGGAGCACACGTCCTGGGCGGCGGCGTCGGCGTCCCATTGGCGCAGGTCATCGGGGCGATCGGAGGTGCCGTAGCGGCGGCCGAGGCCGGCGCGGTGGTCGCCGTCGGCGGCAAGCACGTTTAAGCCGAGGGACTGGTGCAGGCGGATATCGCGGGCAAAGGTACCATCACTGGCCGCAACCAGCACCGACTGCCAGTCGCGGGAGTAGCTGCCGCGCCTGGCTTGTAGGTGGCGGCCGTGGTGCTCGAGGCGGCCGGTGCCCTCCAGCAGCTTCAAGGTGGCTTCAGCCAGGGAGGGGCAGCTATCAAGCCAATCCAGCTTGGCGGCGGCGAAATCGCGCATCACCTGCAGGCCTTCGAAGGGGCTGGTGTTGCTGCTGCGGCTCAGGCCGAGCATGCCGAGGGCTTGCTCAAGGGCCTGCATCAAGCCGCGATCACTCAGGTCGTTGGTACTAACAAAGCCATCGCGGTCGCCCAGGAACACCCGGATACCAGCGCCCATGCCGAAGGCGGGGCTGACGTTCGTGATGGTGTCCTGCTCGGCTAAGACGCCGAGGTGGTCGGTGCGCTCCAGGAAAATCTCCACCAAATCGGCACCAGCTGCCCTGCCACTCGCGAGTAAGGCCTCCAGCCGCAGCATCCAGCTTTGATCAAATGCATCTGCCACTACCCCTGCCGACTGGGCTGCAGCCGACTGGAGAACAACCGGTTTGGAGGCAACCAAAAGAACTCAGCGAAGGAATGATGTAACTGCGGGCCTGGCAAAGGCAGGCCAGGTCTAATAAAATGCTCAGTGCGTATAGAAATGCTCAGAGCATCTAAAAAAATCAGCGCACCGAAGGCTGGAATTGCTCGCTACGGATAGCAGGGGTGAAATAAAGCTTGGCCATTTCTGCGCCATTGGCGAGCCAATAGGGCAGTTTGCGCAAAACTTTTATAGCTCCCGGAGCACTGCTTGCGTCGGCCTCGCTGAGCTTGGCGTTGTTGCTAACCAGGCGCTCTAGGCGAGTGTAGAACTTGGGATGGTCAACATTCAGCACAACCGGGAACACTCTGGCGGAGGTCTCGTTTGTTTTAGCAATCACGACCTTGTCGTATTCACGAGCATCGAGGCCTAGGGCTTCGTAGAACTCTTTGCGAGCAACGTCGCGGACGTACATGGTGGCAAACACTGCCAGGAGGAAGAAGCGGCACCAAAGCCGGGCGGTGAAGCCGCGCACGGTGTCTGGCTGAGCCTTCATCAAGGCGTCAAAGAAATCGCCGTGGCGATTCTCGTCTTGGCACCAATTCTCGAAGAAGTTAAAGATCGGGAAGATCTTGCTTTCTGGATGTTGCTCCAGGTGGCGATAGATGGCTATGTAGCGCCAGTAGCCAATCTTCTCGCTCAAATAAGTGGCGTAGAAGATGAATTTAGGCTTGAAGAAGGTATAGGATTTGCTTGCGGTCAAGAAGCCCAAGTCCAGTTGCAGCCCAAAATCTCCCATGGCTTTATTGAGGAACCCTGCATGGCGGGCCTCATCGCGCGCCATGTGGGCAAAGCACTCGGCAAGAAGTGGGTTTTTGGTTTTGATGCGGCGGCTGAGCTCCTTGTAGAGCAGGAAGCCTGAAAATTCAGAGGTGCAGCTCTGCTCAAGAAACTCAACGAAAACCCTGCGGGTATCAGGATCTAGCTTCTCCGCTGCCCCATCAAACTCACCGTTGCGCACGAAGTGGTGGCGGTTGTAATCCTTGCGGAACTCCTCGCAAATAGCCTCAAGCTCCACCTCATTTGGCCGCAGATCCATCGCCGCCATGGCGGCGAAATCCGTGGTGTAGAAGCGCGGCGTCAGGATCGTGTCCTTGGCCGGATCTTTGACGGCTGGTGCACCGGGCGAGCCCACAGAGGCTTGACTGGGGCTGGTGGTAGCGCTGGCAGTTGCGGCGGGAGGCACCATCGAGGCTTGCGGCTTACGGCAGTACCCGCATCGTAGAGGGCGTGGCCGTCAGTTCGGGCCGAGCCATTTCTGACCGTTGAGCCGCTGCACCAGCCGCGATACCAGCAGCGCCAGGCTCATCTTCTTCTCGTCGATCAGAAACGACTCCAGCAGGCTTGGCTGGCCGCCTGCCTCTGCCAATGCCACCGTTTTGGCTGAACTGATATCTGGTTGGGTGAAGCACAGCCAGAAGCGACGCCGACCAGGCAGCTCCCCTTGAACCATCCAGCACTCCGACCCCACCACGGGCATGGCCCCTTGCACAAAGGCCAGTTCGGCAGCAGCTCCTCCGTAGCCCTGGATCTCCTTGGCCAGGGCCGGGATCAGGAGCTGGGGCACAAAGATCTCAAACGGCTGGTCTTCCACTGCAGGCGGTTTGGCCTTTGCGGGCTGATCTTTGGCAGCTGGCTGGGCGGATTCGCTCACCGGTGCAGGCCCCTTTCGGCATCGTCCTTGGACTTTACGCAGGTTGCCAGGCGCTGGGTTGCCCGGCAGCTCGCTCACCAGTCGTCGCTGCTGGGGTTGTCCCAGCCATCACCCACGGCAGCGGCCTGGGCCACCCCCGGTTCGCCTGGTGGAGCTGGGTTGCTGCCTTTGCGAATCACCCGGAATGGCACGGCAACGGTTGGGGCTGGTTCGCCAGGGGGTCTCGGCGGCCCGGCGGCGGCTCGAGCTGCGGTCCTTGCTGGTTCGCTTGGGTTTTGCTGCTGCGGCTGCCTCCAGTTCGCCTCGGGGTCACTGGCGCCGCGGCGCACTTGACGGCGCAGGTTGATCGGGCCAGTGCGCAGGGCTAGGGCGGCTCCGGCGGCGCTCAGCCCGGCTCCCGCGCTGGCGGCCAGGGCTATCCAGGCTCCAATTGGCAGGGCCGGGCTGGTCCAAACCAGTAGGCGCAGGGCCGCATTGGGTCTGGGGTTGAGGGCGCCTACCAGCAGCACCAGCAGCAGGGGAGCCAGCAGGGGGAGCAGCAGCAGGCGTTGCAGCAGGGCCAATGGATCGACTGGGGTGAGGAGGGCGGCCTAGGGGGAAGTCGTCCCGGCGACTGGTGCCCCAGGGGATCCTGGCTGGTGCGGCGGCCCCTGCCAACGGCGCAGGTTGCCGAGCTCGTAGCCGAGCACGTCAAAGACGCGGATTACCAGAAAATCCACCATGTCTTCGATCGATTGGGGTTGGTGGTACCAGGCAGGCACCGGCGGGGCGATGCGGGCACCAGCCTCGGCTAAGGCCGTGAGGTTGCGCAGGTGCACCAGGCTCCAAGGGGTTTCCCTCGGGCAGATCACCAGGGGGCGCCCCTCCTTGAGGTGAACGTCGGCGGCCCGCTCCACCAGATCCAGGGCCACCCCCGAAGCGATGCGCCCCACGGTGCCCATGGAGGCCGGCAGGATCACCATGCCGCGGGTTTTAAAGCTGCCACTGGCAATGCCAGCGGCCTGATCGTTCCAGCGGTGGCAGCGCAGCTGCCCGGTGCTGACAGCGGTGCGCTCTCGCCAAAAGGCTTCCTGGGCATCAGGTTCTGAGGGCACCCTCAGTCCCAGTTCGGCCTGCCAGACGCCAATGGCTCCGCGCGAGGTGACCAGCTCCACGGCTTCTCCCGCCTCCAGCAGCAATTGCAGGGCCCGCTGGGCGAGGGGCTGGGCCGAGGCGCCAGAAACGGCGAGCACCACCGGCCCGGTTCCGGATCTGGTTCCGGATGGCCGAACCATGGCTCAGACCTCGCTCAGCACCGCTATGGGTGCGAAGGGGTCGATGTCGTCATGGTCCTGGTCCTGGTCCTGGTCCTGGTCCTGGTTTTGGGGATAGGAGTCGGCCGTCTCGCTCTCGTAGCCCTCGGGCAGCACCACGGCCAGGTCGATCTGGTGGCGCAGGGCATCGACCTTCTGGATCTCAACCTCCACCTGGTCACCCAGCATGTAGGTGCGACGATTTTTGCGTCCCACCAGGCGGTTTTGGCGGGAGCGGTATTCGTACCAGTCGTCCTTGAGGGAGCTGACGTGTACCAGGCCTTCCACCTGGGAAGGGGGCACCTCCACGAAGAAGCCGTAGCTCTGCACACCACTGATTACCCCAGGAAGCACCTGCCCCACTAAGGGCTCGGCCTGGCGGGCCTGGAGCATGGCCAGCAGGTCGGCCTGCAGTTCAGATAAAAAGCGGCGCCGGCCATTGAGACGCTGCACCAGCCCGTGCTCCTGAACTTCCAGGTATGGGGTCAGCTGGCTGGGGGCCAGCAGCGGCCAGTCGATGGCGCCGTGGCAGGCATCGGAGGCCAGGTCGACGGTGGTTTTGTGGCGCACGCTGGGGCGGTCCTTGCCCTCTGTGAGCAGCAGCACTAGCAGTTGCTGGTTCCAGAGGTCGGCGTAGTGCAGGGTTGGGCAGCACCAGGGAGCAAGGGCTGCCCCCTCTTCCAGCAGGCCCGCCAGGGCATGGGGGCCGGGGCTGGTGCTGAGCTGGATCGGTTTGAGGATGGCCTGCAGTTGCTGCTGCAGGGCCCGGCTGCGGTCGGTGCCAGCGAAGGCGGCGGCCAATTCGGCCGCACTGGCATTGCCCTCTTCGCTCAGCTCAAGCGGGATGTCGAGGGCCAGAGCAGCCCGGGCAACGTCGTTGAGGTCGCTGGGGTCCGCCAGGGCATTGGTGGCATAGATCGCCGGCAGTTCCAAGGTTGCCAGGTGCTGGCCTAAGGCCTGATCGGCCAGCAGCACCGCTTCGCGCAGCAGGGCCAGGGGGTGGTGGGGCTCCAGGCTCACGAGCCAGCCAGCCAGGGCGCTGTCGGGGCCGGGCACCGCCAGATCTCCCAGGCTGTCGATGGCGGGCAGGGGCAGGCTGAGGTCGAGGGACCCCGCCGCTTGCCGCCCTTGGCGCAGCAGGCCGGTGATAGCGATGAGCTGCTCCAGCGGGCCCAGCTGCTCCTTCAGCCCCTTGAGCGCCGCTGGCACGGTGCGGCTCTTGGGTTTGCGCTCCGCCAGGGCATTCAGTGCCTCCAAACCGACTGCCGCCACGGGATTGATCTGGCTGCGGCTGAAGCGGTAGTGCTCAAGGCTGCCGTCAGCGCCCAGCTCCAGGGCCACCGACAGGGCTGCCTGCACCTCGCCCACCTTGAAGGCACTGGCCTTGGCCAGGGCTGGACTCAGTAGCGGTAGCCACTGGTTTCCGGTGCAGTAAGCGTCAGCCTGGTTGCGAAGCCAGGTGTCCAGGGTGCTGCCGGCGCTGAAGCGCTCAGCGATGGCCGGGGTGTGCACCCACAGGGTCCAGCCGCCGTCGCGCTCCTCAATGGTCAGGGCTGGCAGAGCGGGGGCTTCCTTGCCGCTCCAGGGTTCCAGCAGCAGGGCGGCTTGGGCGGTGAGGTCGGTGCGCTCCTTGGCGGCTAGCGCTTTAAGGGTTGCCCGGGGTGGTTGGGGGCGGCTGTGGAGCCGGTGCTTGGTCAGCAGCAGGTCGAGGTCGGCTGCTTCCCCCCCGTTGACAGGCAGGCTGCGCGCCACGTGGCCCTGGGGGGCGAACTGCCCCACCGGGTAGCGGTCCACCAGCACTTCCACCACCGAGGCCTGTTCGGCATTGAGATGGGCGGCGTCACCAGCTGGCAGCTCAACCGCCGTAAGCAGGCGGTCGTCCAGGGGGGTGGCGACCAGACGCTCATCCTGCTGCTCGACTTGGGCCAGCAGGGAGGTGGTGTGGCGCTCAAGAACGCACTGCACCCCGCCCTCAGGAGAGCGACGGCGTCCGCCCTCGCGGGTCACCTTCACCAGCACCCGATCGCCGTTCCAGGCGTGGTTGAGCTGGTGATCGCGGATGTAGATGTCTTCGCCACCGTCTTCGCGCAGGGCAAAGCAGAAGCCTTTACTGGAGCAACGCAGCCGTGCGGCGATCAGTTCAGGGTCTTCGCGGCGGGTGATGCCGGCCTCACTGACCTCCAGCAGGCCAAGGCGGCTGAGGCCGTCGAGGCCGATCTGAAGCTGCTGCTTTTCAGCTTTTTGGCTAATGCCCAGGGCTTTTTCCAGCTTTGTCAGCGGCAGGGCTTCCTGGGCGGGCAGCTGGTCGAGCAGGTCGGCGACCGTGAACTTCATCTATGGGAGGGCTGGCTGGACTGAAGCCGGTTGATGGCGGACTGGACTCGGAGCGATGCCCACGGCCGCCAAGGCCTTCATGTCGTGATATTAGTCAGCTGACGATTCTTCGGCTTCCGGGCTGCTCGATCGCTGGATCAGGCGTACGCCGATCACCAGAAAGCCAACGGAGGCTGCCAGCTGCAGGGCATTGGTGGGGATTACGGCGGAAAGGGAGCCGCCGGCGGCTGCGCCCAGCAGGCTGGCCAGCACCAGGGCAGCGGAACTGCCGGCAAACACGGCTCCTGGGCGGCTTGAGGTTCCACTGATGGTCACGATGGCCAGCTGGGTTTTGTCTCCCAGCTCAGCCAAAAACACAGTGGCGAAGGTGGAAGCGAGCAGGGCGAAGGGCATGGCGTAGCGCTGCGGTTAGGAGAGGGGAAGGTCGGAGGGGCTGGGTACCAGGCCCAGTACGGCTTGCCGGCCCAGCCACAGGCCCAGGGCCACCATCAGGATTCCCGCCAGGCGCTCCAACTGCTGCGGCGGCATCACCTTGGCCAGCCAGCGGCCCAGTAACACCCCCACCAGGCTGGAGCTGATCAGGGCCAGGGAGGCACCAACAAACACGACAACTGGCCTGCCTGATTGGGCAGAGAGCAGGAGGGCGGCGAGCTGGGTCTTGTCCCCAAGCTCAGCCAGGAAGACCGTGGTGAAGGTGGTCAGGAAGGCGGCACCCCAACTGCCTGCCCGGCTGGCGCTGGGATCGGGTTCGCTGCTCATAAACGCTTCCGTATGGCACGCCTAAAGCGCTTCATCACCCTGCCACGGCCCCCGTATTCGCTGCGAATTTGCTGCAGGCAGCAGCCGATAGCCAGGCGGTCGCCGGCGCCTGGATCATCAACCGTGCCAAATAGCTGCACCAGGTTGGCCACGTTGCAGAAGTCAGGCCGGTCCGCATAGATGCGGCAGCTACGGGAGCCGGTGTTGAAGTTGATGCACCAGCCATCGGGGCCCACCATGGCCAGATACTGCTCCTGCTGCTCTGGGCTGAGCGCCTCGATTGCTTCCTGACGCAGACTGGGATCCAGCCGGCAGCAGGCTCCGCAGCCGCTGATGCATCCCCAATGGGCCCGATCGTCCCTGGCCATCCCCCTGCAGCGATTAACTCCATTCAGCCATAGGCCAAGGCGCAGCTGCTGCTGTGACAAGCCGTCACAGAGCCCGCCGGGAGGCATGGGCCGCTGGGATCGACCCCTAACCTGTGCCCACAGCGACTACTGCTCTGCGGCAGCAATCTCCATGGGTATCGACTTCCACCTGATCGCCAATTTTGCGGCCCTGGCGCTGATCACCCTGGCCGGTCCTGCCGTGATCTTCGTGCTCTTCTACCGCCGCGGCGCCCTCTGATCGCCACTTCGGCCGAGGTTCCAGAGGGCGTGATAAATCGGCTCAGGCTGGATCTGGCGGCCCACATAGGCACCCACTACGGCGCTCAGCAGGATGCCGAAGAGCCACTGCTGATCCCCTCCCATGCGGAGGGCAAACAGCACCGTCATCATGGGCAACTGGGTAGCCCCGGCTAGGGCTGCCGCCATGCCTAGGGCCAGGCCAAGCTCGCTGCTGCCCCCCAGGAGCTCGAGGCTGCCGCTGCCAAACAGGGCACCAATGGCGAAGGCTGGATCAATCAGGCCGCCCGGTATTCCCGCTGCCAAGGCCAAAATAGGCGCCACCAGTCGGGTTGCCACCAGCAGCAGCCAGCCGATGACGCTGAGGGGCGAGCCGGGCACCGGCAAGCTGCCGCGACCTTCTAGCAGCTGAGCCATCAGCGCTTCGCCATCGCCACCGCTCCAGCCCCCACTGGCCACGGCGATCAGGCCAAGGGCTAGGCCCAGTCCCAGCCCCCAGGCCAGGGGCCGTTGCTGTAGTCGCTGGCGCAGCAGAGCAGAGCTCCGCCAGAGGATGCGGCTGAACAGGCCGCCCAGCAGGCCGCCACCCACCCCGACGGGCAGGGCCCACAGCAGTTGTTGCCATTCCGGCTGGGTGCTTTGAACCATGCCCAGGGTGAAAAGTGGTGTGCCAGCGAGGTTGCTCACCAGGGCTGCCGCTGAGCAGACCACTACTGCCGGCCAGAGCACGGCTGTTTGGAAGCGTCCGGTGAGTTCCTCCATCACAAAAACAGCTCCCATCAGCGGGCTGTTAAAGCCCCCCGCTAGGCCGGCGCCGGCGCCGATTGCCATCAGGCTCTGGGTGCTGAGTTTGGCCAGCAAGCGGGGGAAGCGTTGCCGCAGGCCGTGGGCCACTGCCGCACCCAACTGCACTACGGGGCCCTCGCGGCCGAGGGGCAGCAGGGCCAGGCTGGCCGCCGACCAGAGGCAGAGCCGCGCCAGGGTGGCGAACGGTGCCATCAAAGCGGCGGCCTGCTCGGGATTCTCGAGGCTCTCGATCGTTTGGGGTATGCCCGAGCCCGCACCCCGGGCCAAGGGGCCGGCCTGAAGCCAAAGCAGGGCTGGCACCACCAGCACCGGCGCCAGGGCGATCGCCAGGCCCTGCAGCGTCCAAGCCCCGCCGGCAAAGCTGGGCAGGTGCTGCAGCAGCAGATCCTGGACGTGGTCCACCAGATTCAGGGGCCAGCAAGCCAAGCCCACCAGCAGCCCTAACAGCAGGAGCTGCAACAGGAAGTAGAGCTGGCCGCGGTTTAGGAGCAAGGCCATCTCAGGCGACCAGTCCCAGGGCCAGGGCTGCCTCTTGCATTAGGGCGCGCACGTAGGGGTGGTCGTGGCTGGCTCCCTCGGCGCTGGTGAGTTCGTCGCCGGCCGCATTGCGCACCACCAGCCCAGCCCCCTCGCGGCGACACCAGTAGGTGCGGTTGTGGTGTTGCAACACCACCTCCCCACCATCAATGGCTCCACCAGCACTGGCTCGCAAGCCCACCAGCTCCAGCTGGAGCCGCTCCTCCCCCTGCCAGGAGTCGAGCCGCAGGTGGTAGGCCACATCCACTAAGGCCGGCAGGTTGGTTTCACCCTGCCAGCGCCAGCCCATGGCCCGCAGGCTCGCCTCGCCCTGGCGCAGCTCCAGTTGCAGGTGGCCTCCGCGCAGCAGCTTCTGGGCCGCCACCTGGCAGCCCTGGCTCCAGAACACGGGCTGGGGGTGGCCGATGCCGAAGGGCTCGAGCCGTTGCAGCTGGCGGTAAAAGCTGCGGTTGATCTGCTCGAAGCTGAGCAGGGCTTCCGGTTCTACCGGGGTGCCATGGCCTGCCTGCAACAGCCAGGTTTGGGCTAGTTGGTTGAGCTGCTCGTGCAGGGCGGCCACCTGCTCGGCGCGCACGGTGAAGCCCCCGGCGGCGGGGTGGCCGCCGAAGCGCTCCAGTAGGGGCGCGCACTGCTGCAGGGCCCCGTCCACCGCAAAGCCCCGGGGCGCCCGCACCGAGGCCCGCAGGCGGCCGTTGCCCTCGCCAGCGAGCAGGGCGGCGGGCAGGCCGAAGCGCTCCACCAGCCGGGCGGCCACGATGCCGATTACGCCGTGGTGCCAGTGGTTCTGGGCCAGCAGCAGGAAGGCCGGGCGCTGGGGACCATCGGCCTCGAGCAGGGCCAGGGCCTCGGCTTCGATGGCGGTGCAGAGGTCGCGGCGCTGGCGGTTGAGCGCCTCGCAATCGCGGGCCAGGGCCAGGGCCCGGCTTGGATCTTCGGTGGTAAGCAACTCCACCACCAGCTGGGGATCACCAAGCCGGCCCACGGCGTTGATCCGCGGTGCGATCTGGAAGCCCACCGCCTGGGCATCGAGGGGCCTCTCGTCGAGGCCAGCAAGCTGTTGCAGGGCCTGGAGCCCCACCAGGGGGCTGCGGCCCAGCTCGGGCAGGCCGTCGATCAGCCAGCGCCGGTTCACCCCCACCAGCGGGGCCATGTCGGCGATCGTGCCGATACAAAACAGATTGAGGGCAATCTGCTGGCCGTCGGTGTGCCGCAGGCTTTGGCAGAGCGCCGCCGCCAGCACGTAGGCCAGCCCCACCCCCGCCAGGCCCCTATAGGGGGATCCGGGTGGGGTGCGCTGGGGATGCAGCAGGGCCAGGTGCGGCGGCAGCGGATCGGGAATCGTGTGGTGGTCGGTGAGGATCGCCTCGACGCCAAGGGCTTCGGCCCGCTCCAGGGCCTCCAGGGCAGACACGCCGTTGTCGACGGTCACCAGCAGAGCGACCCCCTGCTCCGCCAGCTTCTCCACCATGGCGGCGTTGAGGCCGTAGCCGTCATCCATGCGGCTGGGGATCGCCGCGATCGGCCTGGCGCCAAGGCGCTGCAACACCCCCACCAGCAGGGCCGTGCTGGTCATCCCGTCGGCGTCGTAGTCGCCGCAGATCGCCACCGCTTCCCCCTGGCTGCAGGCGCGCTTCAGCCGCGCTACGGCCTTGGCCAGGTCGGGGAAGTGGCGCCCGGCCGCCGGTGCCGCCTCCGGATCCAGCAGGGCCGCGATGGCCTGAGGGCTGGTGAAGCCGCGGCGGCTCAGCAGCGCCAGCAGCGGTTCAGGTAGGGGATCGGTGGCCGGCGCTGCCTGCAGGGCGCCAGGCGCCAAGGGAGTGGGCAGGTGCCAGCGTTGCTCATGGAGGGCTGGCAGCAAAGCAATGACACAACAACCAATACCTGGTCATTGTGCGGGACCTGCTGCTAGACCGCATCCCCCAGAAGCGGTCAGCTCTAGCCTGAGACGCCCTCTAGCCTGAGACGCCCTGGTCCGAGCAGCTGATGGCCCTGCAAGCCCTGCTCTGGGATGTGGATGGCACCCTGGCGGAGACCGAGCGGGATGGCCATCGCTTGGCCTTCAACCGGGCCTTTGCCGACGTTGGTGTGCCCCTGCATTGGGATGCTGCCCGCTATGGCGAGCTGCTGGCCATAAGCGGTGGCCGGGAGCGGATCACTGCTGCCCTCGCGGAGCTGCTGGGCGAGCCGCCGCCGCCAGAGTTGGTCGCTGAGCTGCAGGCCCGCAAGCAAGACCATTACGGAGCTTTGGTGGCCGCTGGCGAGTTGCGGCTGCGCCCCGGGGTGGCTGAGCTGATCGCTGCGGCTGGCTCGGCTGGCCTGAGCCAGGTGATCGTGACCACCAGCGGTCGCGCCGCGGTGGCGGCCCTGGCGGAGCAGCTGCTGGGGGTGCTCTGCCAGCACTTCGCCTTCTGGGTGTGCGGCGAAGATGTTGCTCGCAAGAAGCCCGATCCGGAGGCCTACCGGCTGGCCCTGCAGCAGCTGGGCTACCCCGCCAGCACGGCCCTAGCCCTTGAAGATTCCGGCAATGGTCTTGCGGCCGCCGCCAGCGCCGGACTGGCTTGCCTGCTCACCCTTAGTCACTACGGCAGTGCGGAGCCGCCGCAGCGCTTTGGGCGGGCGCGGGCGGTGGTGGATCAGTTGGGCGCTGGGGCGGCCGTGCTGCGGGGGCCCGCTTGTCAGGGCGGGCAGATCACGCTCTCCTATGTCCAGGCCTTGCTGGAGGATTCGCCCACTTGACGCGTTCGAACCTGCAGCCCACCCGCTTCAATCGGGCTATCGAGCGGCTAGGAGCCCAGCTGCTGGGCAATCTTCGTGGCAATTGGCGCCACCGCAGCAGCGTGGTTTTGGCCCTGCTGCTGGGTTTCTACGCCGGCAGCAATGTCACGGCATACGTGCTGCTGCAGATCCCCGGAGGGCGCCCGATGGCAGTGCTGACAATGGTGCTGCTGGTGGAGCTGGTCGTGCGCGTGCGCGGCCGATTGGTTCGAGCCACGCCTGGACTCGGCTGGGTGCTGGTCGACAACCTGCGCATTGGCATTGTGTATGCAGTAGTGATTGAGGCTTTCAAGCTCGGCACCTGATGGATTCCCAGCTAGAGCGCAGGTTTGTGGAACCCCTGCTGGCCCAGTTGCAGATGCTGGGCCGCAGGGGCCAGCGCGCGGTGCTGGCCCTCAATGGGCCGGTGGGCGCTGGTAAATCCACCATGGCTCGAATGCTGCAGCAACGGGCCGCCGGCCTAGGGCTGGGGCTTGCGGTGGCCTCAATCGACGACTTTTACCTGCCCTGGGAGCAGCGGCAACGAGCGCTTGAAGGCAACCCTTTTGGCGTATCCAGGGTGCCGCCGGGCAGTCATGACGTTGCCCTAGCGCTGCATTGTCTCGAGGTCTGGCAGGCCGGCGGCGCCCTGCGGCTGCCTCGCTTTGACAAGACCCTGCGGGATGGCCTGGGTGACCGCTCTGCTGAGGAGCTGGTGGAAGCGGAGGTGTTGCTGCTGGAGGGCTGGCTGCTCGGTTGCCGCTCCCTGGGCAGGGAAGCCCTGGCCAATATTCAGCCTCCGGCCGGGCTCAGCTCCGAGGAGCTGGTCTGGCTTCCCCACTGGGACCAAGCTCTTGAGGCTTATCAGCCGCTTTGGCAGCGCTGCTCCCAATTGTGGCTACTGCGCCCCCAAAGCTGGCAATCGCCGCGCCGTTGGCGCCTGCAGGCGGAGGCAAAACAGCGCCGCCGCGGCGAAGCCTGGTTGCCAGCGACTGAGCTGGATCGCGTGGTGCGCGCCAGCCTTTGTTGCCTACCCCCATCGCTCTATCAAGATCCCCTGCTTGAGCTAGCCAGCGGTTACGCAGTACTGGACAGCCGCCGTCGCTGGATTGATGGCAGCTGCATTGGCGGCAGCTGCATTAGCTCAGAGTCGTAATTGAGTATTTGGGACGATCAGCTCTCGCCGTCGTCGCCCTCCTCATCCACCGGATAAATGAAGCCTTGTGCCTTGCCGCTCAGCACTGCCTTACCGATGGAGAGAGCTTTCTGAGCTGCCACAGCCGCCTTGCCCTTCCAGGTGGCATGGCGCTGATTGCGCTTGCCCTGGGAAGTTTTCTTCTTAGGAACAGCCATTCAGGCCCACTACATCAAACCAAGATCTTCCGTTGTCGCCTGGCCTTTCGTCAAATCGCTAAGCTCAGTGCAAAGAAAGAACCTAGTGAGCGACAGCATTCCTCCAATTGGGCAATCCATGCGGTTGAACGGACTATCGCCTCGCGACCCAGCTCCCTCCTACAGCCAGTTGCTGAAGGATCTGGGGGTAGGCAAGGTCAAGGATCTGGAGTTGTCGTTGCGGCAGCGGGAAGTGCGGGTGCGCTTCGACGACGGACGCCAGGCCACGGTGCCGGTATTCAGTAACGACCAGCTGCTGTTGCGCACCGCCGAGCAGGCGAAGGTGCCCCTCAACGTGCGCGATGACCGGGCTGATGGCGCCACGGCTGGCCTGGTGGCTAACGGCTTGTTGGTGCTGTTGCTGTTGGCTGGACTTGCCCTCCTGATCCGTCGCTCGGCCCAGGTGGCCAACCGGGCCATGGGCTTCGGCAGCAGTAAGCCCCGGTTGCAGGAGGAGGGCGGCGTGGCGGTGCGCTTTGAGGATGTGGCTGGTATCGGTGAGGCCAAGGAGGAGCTGCAGGAGGTGGTCACCTTCTTGAAGGAGCCGGAACGCTTCACCGCCGTTGGCGCCAAGATCCCCAAGGGGGTGCTGCTGGTGGGCCCACCAGGCACTGGCAAAACCCTTTTGGCCCGCGCCATTGCCGGCGAGGCGGGCGTGCCGTTTTTCTCGATGGCCGCCTCCGAATTCGTTGAGATGTTCGTGGGGGTAGGTGCTAGTCGGGTGCGAGACCTATTTCGCAAGGCCAAAGCCAAAGCGCCCTGCATCATTTTCATCGACGAAGTAGATGCGGTCGGTCGCCAGCGAGGGGCTGGTATCGGTGGCGGCAACGATGAGCGGGAGCAGACCCTCAACCAGCTGCTCACCGAGATGGATGGTTTTGCAGACAACTCCGGCGTAATTCTGCTGGCGGCCACAAACCGACCTGATGTGCTCGATAGCGCCTTGATGCGGCCCGGCCGCTTCGACCGCCGCATCACCATTGACTTGCCGGATCGTCGCGGCCGCGAGGCGATCCTTGCTGTGCATGCCCGCAGCCGCCCCCTGGCTGGGGCGGTGTCGCTTTCGGCCTGGGCCAGCCGCACCCCGGGCTTTTCTGGGGCCGATCTGGCCAACCTGCTCAACGAGGCAGCCATCCTCACGGCACGCCATCACCAGACCGAGATCGACGACGGCGCCCTAGCTGGTGCTCTCGAACGCATCACCATGGGCCTGACGGCGGCACCGCTGCAGGACAGTGCCAAAAAGCGGTTGATTGGATATCACGAGGTGGGCCACGCCCTACTCACCACCTTGGTGCCAAAGGCAGATCCCCTCGACAAGGTGACCCTGCTGCCGCGCTCAGGAGGAGTTGGCGGCTTTGCTCGAATGATGCCGGACGAGGAGATCCTCGACTCCGGGTTGATTAGCAAGGCCTACCTGCAAGCCAGGCTTGTGGTTGCTTTGGGTGGCCGCGCAGCTGAGCTGGTTGTTTTTGGTCCCGCTGAGGTGACCCAAGGTGCCAGTGGTGATTTGGATATGGTCACCCGCATCTGCAGGGAGATGGTGACCCGCTATGGCTTCTCCAGTCTTGGCCCGGTGGCTTTGGAGGGTGATGGGGCTGAGGTTTTCCTCGGCCGCGACTGGTTGCGCTCCGAGCGGCCCTATTCGCGTGAAACCGGCAATCGCATCGATGCCTTGGTGCGCGAACTGGCTAGCTCAGCCCTCGATCAGGCAGTGGCCTTGCTGCAGCCACGCCGAGCCCTGATGGATGAGCTGGTCGAAATGCTGATCCGAGATGAAACCATCGAAGGTGAGGCTTTCAGAGCGGTGGTGACAAGCCATGAGGCGGCCCATCCGCAGCTGACTGGCTCAGCCGTTGCCCTGCAGGCCACCGGAAAAGCGGATGTCGAGGCTGCGCAAGTAGGTGTGTAGGCCCGAATCCTGAATCGGCAGCAACCGGGACATCCGCTCGCTGCTGTTGACATGGGCGTGCCAGTAGCCCGGCGGTGTGATGAAGGCCCCACCGGACTGCCAGTCGATGCGTCGGGGATTGGCGATGGCGCCGCTGGCATCGAGCTCCGTGCCCACCAGGGTGTAACAGCCCGGGTCGCAATCGATGATTAGATCAAGGGCAACCGACTGGTGCCGGTGCGGTGGCTGGATGGCACCAGCAGGAACCACACCGAGCATGGCCCAAAGGGTGTGGGTCACGGTGCGGCTTTGGGGCAGATCGCTGTTAGCCAGCAGCAGGCTCAGCCGGTTGCTGCGTGCAGAGCTGGGATCGGCGAGGAGCAGGTCTAGTTCGCGCTGTAGCAGGGCGGCGGGGTAGTGGGTTGGCTCGAAGCGGGCGATGTTGGGCTCAACGCCCAGGTGGCTGAGCAGGGGGCCGTCGTGCACCCAGTAGAGAACGCTGGTGGCCTCTGCAATTAGCAGGGGGGGCTCGCCAGCTGGCAATACAAATAGATCTCCAGCGCTCCAGCCAAGCTGCGGCGTGCCAGCACGCTCGAGGCTGCCCGATCCTTGCAATACATAAAACAGCAAGCTGGTGGCGTTTGCCGCTGCCTTGAGGCCTTCACCAGCTTCGATGCGCAAAAAGTTGGCCGCTAGGGCGGGGCTGGTGGCCGGGGCGCTACAGCCGAGCTCACTGCTGATATCGAGAGGAAGCACCGCCGTGGGCCCTGACTGGTGCAGGGCTGGGTCCCATTGGCGCAGGGGTATCGGTTCTGTTAGCCCAGCTCGCACCGGATTGGCAGCCTGGCGGTAGTCGAACAACTCGGCCTTGGCTTGCCACTGGGCGGAGCCGGTAGTGGAGATCGACTGGATCGGGGCCTGGGTCATTGCTCTGGCACCTCGTGGGATCTGAACACTATTAGGACTTGGCTTGCTCCTAGAGGCTTCGATCAGCCGCCGGCCACGGCAGGAACAATCGAAACCTCATCGCCGTCGCTGAGGCTGGTGGTCTGGTTGTCGAGGAAGCGGATGTCCTCACTGTTTACGTAGACGTTGAGGAAGCGGCGCAATTTGCCGGCCTCATCGCACAACCGACCCTTGATCCCCGGATAGCGGCCCTCGAGGGCATCGATCAGGCCATCCACGCTGGAGGCATCGAGATCCACGCTGGCCTCCTCGTTGGTGAACTTCTGCAGGGGGGTGGGGATCAGAACCTGAACTGCCATGGCGGGGATTGGAGGGGCGTGGGGAATGGGTGGGGTAATCAGCGTTGCTGGGAGGCTTGCGCTTTTGCCCAGGCCGCTTTGAAGCTGTCGAGCTGGGCTTCAATCAGGTAGGGCTCGCCGATGGAGGAGGCGATCGCCTCTGTCGTCTTCAGACCGTTACCGGTGATGTAAGCCACGGTGGTTTCGTCAGGATTGATCTTGCCCTGCTCCACCAGCTTCTTCAGCACGGCAATGGTTGTTCCGCCTGCGGTTTCGGTGAAAACGCCCTCGGTTTCAGCCAGCAGCTTGATGCCCTCGATGATTTCGGGGTCGCTTACGGCGGCGATGCTGCCGTTGGTTTTGTTGGCGATGTCGATGGCGTAGGGACCGTCTGCCGGGTTGCCGATGGCAATCGACTTGGCGATCGTGTTGGGCTTCACCGGAGTGATGAAGTCCCGGCCTTCCGCGAATGCCTGGGCGATCGGGGAGCAGCCCTCGGCCTGGGCGCCGCTGAAGCGCACGTGCTTTTCCTCTACCAGCCCCACCTTGATGAATTCATCAAAACCCTTGCGAATCTTGGTGAACAGGGAGCCCGAGGCCAGGGGCGCCACGATGTGGTCTGGCAGTTGCCAGCCCAGTTGCTCGATCACCTCGTAGCCCAGGGTTTTTGAGCCCTCGGAGTAATAGGGGCGCAGGTTGATGTTGACGAAGCCCCAGCCGAAGGTGTTTGCCACCTCGGAGCAGAGGCGATTCACCTGGTCGTAGTTGCCATGCACCGCCATCAAGGTGGGGTTGTAGATCAAGGTGCCCAGCACCTTGCCCAATTCCAGATCGCTGGGGATGAACACGCAGCAGTCGAGGCCGGCGTGGGCGGCGATTGCTGCGGTGGAGTTGGCTAGGTTGCCGGTGGAGGCGCAACTTACCGTGGTGAAGCCCAGCTCCCGGGCGCGGGTGAGGGCCACACTCACCACGCGGTCCTTAAACGAAAGCGTCGGCATGTTGACGCCGTCGTTCTTGATGTAGAGGCTCTTGAGGCCGAGCCGCTTGGCCAGGTTGCCGGCCTTGAGCAGTGGCGTAAAGCCCGTGCCTACATCAATGGGATCGCCTTCAATCGGCAGGAATTCTCGGTAGCGCCAGATGGATGCGGGGCCCGCCTCGATCGTGGCCCGGCTCACCCGATTTTTGATCGCCTCGTAGTCGTAGACAACTTCGAGCGGTCCGAAGCAGACGTCTTCGCAGACGTGGCGAGCGCTCGCTTCGTAGGGATGGCCGCATTCCTTGCAGCGCAATCCGGTGAAGGTGGAGCGGGAGAGGGTGGCAGTCACAGTCACGCCCAGCAGTCGCCTGAGGCTAACAGCGTTGGCCGAGGTGCTGATCTAATTCCGACTAGAGAGATCGGGTATTTATTTGAGCCTTGGGCTTGCTGATGGGCCAGGGCTTCCTAGCCTCTGCTTCTGCACCGACTTCTGATGCCAAGGCGCCCCTTGTCTGCCTCCCTGCGTGCGGCGGTCAGCGTGACCCTGGGCCTGGCTTTTTTGTTGGGACTAGGCGTGCTGGGGGCCCGCCTCTGGGTGGAGTGGAGCTGGTTTGAGCAATTTGCCAAAGGCCCGGTACTGCTGCGCCGATGGCTGCTGCAGGTTGGCCTGATGGGCCTGGGTTTGGGCCTGGGCCTGGGGCTGCAGGGCTGGCTGAGCCGGTTTTGGCGTTCAGGCTCGGCCGACCCCGGCGAGCGGCGCTTTGGCCTGGCCCCAGCTGGCTATGCCGCCGCCCTGGGGCTGCTCGCCCTGGCCCAGCTGGTGCCGCTGGCTCTGCTTTTGCGCCTGGCCCAGCGCCTGGTGCTGACCCCCTTCGATCCCCGGCGGCTGCATGGTTTGACCCTGCTCAATGGCCTGCCGTTTTCCTTGCTGCTGCTGCTGGCCGGTCTGCTGGCGGCCCTGCTGGCCTGGCCGCGGCGGGCGCCCCGGCTGGTGGCGGCGCTGGCCTCTTTGGCAACGGCCACGGTGCTGGGCCGGGCTTGGGGGGTGTGGTCGCTGGCATTGCTCGCTCCTGACAGTGGCGTGCGGGAGCCGATGCTCTCGGCCGATATCAGCTTCGGCCTGGTGCGTTTCCCCGCCCTGGCCCTGGGGCTAACCCTGCTGCTTGCCCTTGGTACCTGCCACCTGGCGGCGGGGCTCTGGGCCCTGCTGGCCCGCCCCCCCCAGCTAAGCGATGGCCGTTTCCACGGTTTCACCCCAGCCCAGTTGGTGCAGTTACGCTGGCCGCTCGGTTCGCTGGCCCTGCTGGTAGCCGGCAGTTTTTGGCTTGGCCGCCACCAGCTGCTGCTCAGCACCGCCGGCAGCGTGCCCGGTGCCGGATGGCTTGATGTCCATCTGGTGTTGCCCCTGCGCACCCTGGCTGCATTGGTGGCACTGCTCACGGCTGTCGCCCTGCTGCTGCCGCTGCCACGCCGGGGCATTCGGGGACGCTTACTTGGGGCTGTCTCACTCTCGCTGCTGCTGGTGCCCTTGCTTGAGGTCGCGCTCACTCCCGTGCTGCAGCTGCTGCTGGTTAAACCGCGGGAGCTGCAGCTGGAAACCACCTATCTGGCGCGTTCAATCCGGGCTACCCGGGCAGCCTTCCAACTTGATGGCATCAGCACTCGTTTCGTTAAGCCACGACGAAGCCTCACCCGCGCTGATGTGCAGGCTGGTCAGGCCACCCTGCGCAACATTCGCCTTTGGGATAGTCAGCCCCTGCTCTCCACCAACCGCCAGCTGCAGCAGCTCCGGGTTTATTACCGTTTCTCTACCGCTGCGGTGGACCGCTACAACCTGGCGGCAAACCAGGGGTTGGGCCGCCAGCTGTTGATCATCACGGCGCGGGAGCTCGATCAGGCCTCCCTGCCCCCCGCAGCTCGCACCTGGCTCAACACCCATTTGGTGTTTACACATGGCTACGGCTTCACGGTTTCGCCGGTAAATACCAGCAGTCCTGATGGCCTGCCCGATTACTTCATCAGCGACCTGGGCGCATCAACCAGGGTGCAGGGAAATGCCCAGCTGGGCATCACCACCGCCCAAGTGCGTGCCGGCATCCCCATCGGCAAGCCCAGTCTCTATTTCGGGGCCCTGGTGTCGCCCTATGCCCTCGCTCCCACCAAGGTGCAGGAGTTTGACTATCCCCAGGGGGATGAAAATATCTATACGCACTATGGCGGATCAGCGGGTGTGCCGATCGGCTCTGCTTGGGGCCGGCTGGCCGCGGCCACATATCTGCGAGAGCCGAAGTTGCTTATGCAGGGGGCGATTACCCCCCAAACTCGAATGCTACTGCGCAGGGAGGTTCGCCAGCGCCTGAGCAGCATGGCCCCGTTTGTGCGCTTCGAAGGCGATCCCTATTTGGTGTCGGTGCAACTCGATAAGCCCGGTCCCTTTGCCCGCGATCAACACCAGTTTTGGATTGTGGAGGGCTTTACCACCAGCCGCAGCTATCCATACAGCGCTGCCGTGCCTGGCGACGCCGATATCCGCTATCTACGCAATTCAGTGAAGGCGGTAGTAGACGCTTACAACGGCACGGCCGTGCTCTATGTGGCCGAACCGGATGATCCAATCATCGCTGGTTGGCAGCGCTTGTTTCCGGATCTTTTTCAGCCGCTAGCGGCGATGCCTAAGCCCCTGCAGGCCCATATTCGCTATCCCCAGCGCCAGTTCGAGCTCCAGACCTCTCAGCTACTGCGTTATCACGTCACCGATCCGCGCGTTTTCTACAGCGGTGATGACGTGTGGCAGGTACCCAAGGAGCTCTACGGGCGCAGCCAGATTCCGGTGAAGCCTTATCACATCAGTGCTCAGCTCACCCCAGAGTTGCCGCCTGAATTCCTGCTGCTGCAGCCGCTCACGCCCTTGGCCCGCCCCAATCTGGCCGCCTGGTTGGCGGCCCGCAGCGACGCCCCCAACTACGGCGAATTGGTGTTGCTGCGCTTCCCAACCCAGACGCCAATCTTCGGTCCGGAGCAGGTTCAGGCCTTGATTAACCAGAACCCGCGCATCAGCCAGCAGTTTGGTCTCTGGGATCGGGCCGGATCGGAGGTGATTCAGGGCAATCTGCTGGTGGTACCGGTGGGCGAGGCCCTGCTTTATGTGGAGCCCGTTTATCTCAAGGCCCGCAACGGTGGGTTGCCTACTCTGACCCGCGTGGTGGTAAGCGATGGCACCAGGGTGGCGATGGAAACCACCCTGGACCGGGCGATTGCTTCCCTGTTGGCGCCCGGCCCAGCCAATCGATCCGGCTTATGAAAAAGGCCCCTTACGGGGCCCGGTGATCTCCATGGCTGGAGCACTAATTAGAAACGGCCAGATCAGGCTGCGACAGCTGCCTTGGGGTCGAGGGCGCCCTTGGCGTAGAGGCCGGCGTAGTAGTTGATGTCGCGCTGCTTGATCTTGCTGGCGTTGCCGGCACACCAGAACTGCTGATAGCGATCCAGGCACACCTGCTTCATGTACTGGCGGGCAGGCTTGTTGAAGTGGCGGGGATCGAAGTTGGCGGGATCTTTGAAGGCCGCTTCCCGAACAGCTGCGGTGAAGGCCAGGCGGTTATCGGTGTCGATGTTCACCTTGCGCACACCATTGCGGATGCCCTCCTGGATCTCTTCCACGGGGACGCCGTAGGTCTCGGGAATGGCGCCGCCAAACTTGTTGATCATGTCGAGCCACTCCTGGGGTACCGAGGAGGAGCCGTGCATCACCAGGTGGGTGTTGGGGATGGCCTTGTGGATTTCGGCGATGCGGCTGAT
>JBIKWZ010000011.1:0-50662 GCA_044356035.1 Cyanobium sp.
TCAGCTCAGGAAAGGCCACCGGGCCCACCACCGGATGCTCCCTAAGCCGGCCAAACTCCTCCTCCATGGCGGAGTACACGAAATAAAGGTCGGCCACCAGGGTGCGGTAGCTGGCCTTATCCACCACGCCCTTGAGAAAGCAGCTCACGAAGCCGGTGTTCTCCGCCATCGTGTGGGCCTTTTTGGTGCCTTCACGCAGTTGGGAAGCAAGGGCGACGGCCATCTGAAGGGGGCGTTGTACGGGCGAGGCGCCAAGTTAGGCGGGAGTTTTACCAGGGCGCCTGGCAAGGTTGCGAAGGGTTACGCCGCCAGATTCTGATCGGCCTGCTCGGCGCCACCGAACAGATCAAACAGCTCCCGGGAAAACTGCTGCAACTTCTGCGCCACCTCGGCCTGGGGCAGATGACTGCCCGACGGCTGCCAGTCGCCCACGGTGGCCAGCCGCCAGCGCTCGCTCTCGTAGGTGAGGCCCCGAATGGTCACCCCCAGCAGCCGCGGCCGCTCGCTCCGGCTCTGGCCGACCGACGCTCCCGGAGCCTCCTCCAGCCGCAGCTGCACCAGAAAGGAGCGGCACTGGCTGCGCGGACTCCAACCCGGTAGATGAAAGGAGAGATCCAGGCTCTCTTGCTCGGCAAAGGCACGGGTCAGCGCGTCGTCGCGCCAGGGGGTGAGGTTGGCTCGGGCATCGGGGAAGTGGACGCGAAACAAACTCGCCGCCGCAGCGATTGCCTGGGCAAGTTCCAGGGATCGGGCCTGATCGGCGGCATTCATGCCGTTTCCCCTGAGCAGAACCGCAACATGCCTGAAACCTAGGCTCGCCACACCGCTCAGGCCGAACAGGTCAGTAACAGCCCATGGCAACCCCTAGCGCCGCCAGCTTTGAGAAGCTCACCGCCCCTGCCAGCGGCACCGCAATTCGCTTCGAAAATGGTCAGCCGATCGTGCCCAACGATCCGATTGTTCCCTTCATCCGCGGGGATGGCACGGGCGTGGACATCTGGCCCGCCACCCAGAAAGTGTTGGATGCAGCGGTAGCTAAGGCCTACGGCGGTGAGCGCCGGATCGAGTGGTTCAAGGTGTACGCCGGCGACGAGGCCTGCGACCTCTACGGCACCTACCAGTACCTGCCGGAAGACACCCTGAGCGCCATCAAGCAGTACGGCGTGGCCATCAAGGGCCCGCTCACCACGCCGATCGGCGGCGGCATCCGCTCCCTCAACGTGGCCCTGCGACAGATCTTCGATCTTTACTGCTGCGTGCGCCCCTGCCGCTACTACGAGGGCACCCCCAGCCCCCACAAGCGCCCTCGAGACCTGGATGTGATCGTCTATCGCGAAAACACCGAAGACATTTATATGGGGATCGAGTGGGAAGCCAACGATCCGGTGTGCCTCGATCTAATCAAGCACCTCAATGAGGTGGTGATCCCAGCCAACGGCAAGCTGGGCCAGCGCCAGATCCCAGCGGGCTCTGGCATAGGCATCAAGCCCGTGAGCAAGCACGGCAGCCAGCGGCACATCCGCAAGGCGATCCAGCACGCCCTGCGCCTAGAGGGCGAAAAGCGCCACGTGACCCTGGTGCACAAGGGCAACATCATGAAGTTCACCGAGGGAGCATTCCGCGACTGGGGCTACGAACTTGCCAGCACCGAATTCCGCGATGTCTGCATCACCGAGCGGGAGAGCTGGATCCTCGGCAACCTCGAAAAGGATCCCGGCCTGAGCATCGAGGCCAATGCCCGCATGATCGAGCCCGGCTACGACAGCCTCACCCCCGAAAAGAAAGCCGCCATTGATGCCGAGGTGCAGGGCGTACTCGATGCCATCGGCGCCAGCCACGGCGGTGGCAAGTGGAAGCAGATGGTGCTTGTCGACGACCGCATCGCCGACAGCATCTTCCAGCAGATCCAGACCCGCCCCGCCGACTACTCGATCCTCGCCACCCTCAACCTCAACGGCGACTACATCTCCGATGCCGCCGCAGCCGTGGTGGGCGGCCTGGGCATGGCCCCCGGCGCCAACATTGGCGACAACGCCGCCATCTTCGAGGCCACCCACGGCACCGCGCCGAAGCACGCCGGCCTCGATCGCATCAACCCCGGCTCGGTGATCCTCAGCGGCGTAATGATGCTCGAATTCATGGGCTGGCAGGAAGCCGCCGACCTGATCACCGCGGGCCTGAGCGCCGCCATCGCCAATGGCGAGGTGACCTACGACCTGGCCCGGCTGATGGAGCCACCCGCGGAGCCGGTGAGCTGCAGCGGCTTTGCTGATGCTGTGATCCGCCACTTCGGCGGATGAACACCGACCCCTGCGTGCACTGCGGCTTCTGCCTGCCCAGCTGCGCCAGCTACCGGGTGCTGGGAACGGAGATGGATTCACCTCGGGGCCGCATCTACACCCTCAAGGCGATCGCCAACGGTGAACTAAGCCTCGATGCCACCGTGGCGAAACACTTCGACAGTTGTCTGGGCTGTCTCGCCTGCGTGACCGCCTGCCCGTCAGGGGTGCGCTACGACCAACTGATCGAGGCGACGCGCCCCCAGCTCAACGCCCCGGAACTGCGCAGCTCCGCCCAGCAGGCATTTCGCAAGCTGCTGTTTGCCCTGCTTCCCTACCCTGCGCGACTTCGGGCCCTGCTCACGCCGCTGCGCCTCTACGCCGGCACCCCCCTGCAGGCCCTGGCGCGCCGCAGTGGGCTCACCCGCCTGTTCGGCCCCCAGCTGGAGGCCCTCGATCAGTTGCTACCTCCCTTAGCGCCAGCCGGCTTCCGCGACGACTTCCCCCTGGTAGTGCCAGCCCAAGGCCCTCGCCGAGCCCGGGTGGGGCTGGTGCTGGGTTGTGTGCAGCGTCTATTTGATCCAGCCGTGAATCAAGCCGCCGTGCAGGTGCTGAGCGCCAACGGCATCGAGGTGGTGATCCCGCCAGCCCAGGGCTGCTGCGGCGCCGTGACCCACCACCAGGGTGAACTGGACCAAACCCACCAGCTGGCCCAGGCCCTGATCCAAAGCTTCGAGGCCGTAGTGGGCCCAGGCAAGCCCGCCGGGGCCGGGCCTCTAGACGCCGTATTGGTGGCAGCTTCCGGTTGCGGCCACACCATGAAGGCCTACAGGCGGCTCACCGGCAGCAGCTTCTCCGCCCCGGTCGCGGATATTCAGGAGTTTCTCGCCGAGCTCGGCCTAAGCCAGCCATTCCTCGCCGCCCTCAAGCCCCTTAGCCACGCTGACGGCGAGCCGGCCAGCGCCAAACGCCCGCTCCAACTGGCTTATCACGACGCCTGCCACATGCTGCACGGCCAGGGCATCAGCAGCCAGCCCCGGGCCCTACTCAATGCCATCCCCCACATCCAGCTACGCGAAGCGACGGAAGCGGGAGTGTGTTGCGGCAGCGCCGGCATCTACAACCTGGTGCAGCCTGAGGAAGCCGCCGCCCTTGGGCAGCTCAAGGCCAAAGACCTAGCCGGCACCGGTGCCGAGCTGGCTGTTAGCGCCAACATCGGCTGCAGCCTGCAGATCCGGCGCCACCTGCAGGAGCTGCCCCAGCCGATCCCGGTGCTGCATCCGATGCAGTTGCTAGAGCAGAGCTACAGAGGTTGAGCCAACCAATCCCCGAGGACATTCTGGGAGTGGGTTTTGGCTTGGCCGGTGCCGTGGAGGAATACGGCGGTGGCCATGGGCGAGGAGACGAGTTAATCCGCGCCTTCGAAACCCTCCATCCAGCGCCAGGCCAGCCGCAGCGTGTCCCCATCACCGAGGTTGCCGGGGAAGGTGAGCACCGGCAGTGGCTCTGGCAGATCAGCCAGCACCAAGGAAAGCCCTGGCAGCAGCTGGCCTTGCAATTCCACCGCCGCCAGAGCCAAACCATCGGCCAGCAGGGTATGGGTGGTGATGCCCCCCTTGCTAATCAGGTAACCAAGCTGGGGCGCCAGGGCAGCAGCCAGCCGGGCCATCAGCGCCGCCAGAGCGTTCCCTAAGCGGCGGCGCTGCGCCACTGATGAGCACTGGAGCTCACCCCGGCTGGTGTACAGCACAGGCGTTTGCCCCTGGGCCAGCACCCGCCGCAACTGAACCAGCCAGTCGGCCTCCAGAGAAGCCAGCAGGGGCTCCGGCACGGGGCCTTCCAGCAGCCGCGCCAGCTTGGCGACAGGCAGCTCCAGCCCCACGCAGCGGGGCTCCGTCAGCAGCTGGGTGAGCTGGGCATCAGCCAAAGGCACATGGGAGCCCACCAGCACCAGACCTGGCTCAGAGCGGCGCAACCGGGCCAGGGCAGCTCCAGCCAGGGGCTGGGGCGGCAAAGCCGCTAAGGCCTGGATCCAACTGGCCGCCGACTGGGAAAGCACCGCCCGGGGCCAGGCCTGGCGCACCACCTGGGCCAGGGCGGCCAGTTGCTCAGGTCGCTCCCCGTCAACGGCCACCACGGGCCCGCCATCTAGGGCCGCCAATCGCTCCGCCAGGGCCTGGCCGCCATCGCCATCGGCGTAATCCAACTCGGCGCCCGTCAGACGCTGCACCTGGTGAGCGGCAATACGGCCCCCACTTTTTTCCTCCACCCAAACCGGTAGATCGCTGCTGGCGTAGCCAAACAGGCGGTCGCGGGCGAAGGCGGTTTCATGCACGGGCTGGCCGTGCAGGCGATGGACCCCCTCCACGGTGGTGCGGCCCCCCTCAAAAAAGGCCGGGATCAACAAGGTGGCCGCAAAGGGGCCGAGCTCGGCCGCGATCACCTCCACCTCCAGTGGGAAATGGCCCCGCAGGGTGGAGTCGCCGCGACTCACCAGCCACCAACGCTCAATGCCTGCCAAGGGCAGGGCCGCGGCCAGGGCCCGGCAGATCTGGCGCACACGCTCCGCAGCAGCTTCCGGCGCCAGGGCCCGGGTGTTTGCCAGCAGAAACAGCAGCGGCGAAGGGTGCCGCAGCCCCGCCGCCAGGGTGGCGGCATCCCAGCGGAGCAGCAGCGGGCAGCTGTGCACCGTCTGGGAGCCGGTGGGGTCATCGTCGATGACGATGATTTTGGAGGAGGCGGCCATGGCACCATCGTGCCGTGATGACTCCGGAGCCCAGGGAGCTGCAGGAGCTGGTGCGCGAGCTGCACCAGCAGGCTGCGCCCTGGCAACCCGCCGGCCTGGGCAGCCGACTCAACTGGGGGCCGCCAGTTATGGGCGCCAGCGCCACCGTGAGCTGTAGGCGGCTGAGCGGCATCGTTGAGCACAGTCCTGGCGATTTCACTGTGACGGCCCTAGCAGGCACGCCCCTGGTCGAATTGCAAGCCGAACTGGCCCGCCATAGGCAATGGCTAGCCGTTGACTGGCCCTGGGGCAGTGGCATGGGCGGCCAAGCCAGCGGCAGCCTGGGCGGCCTGGTGGCCAGGGGCCTGGCCGGCGGGCTGCGACAACGCTATCTGGGCGTGCGCGACCAGATCATTGGCCTGGAATTGATCCGCAGCGACGGCACCTGCGCCCGGGCCGGGGGCAAGGTGGTGAAAAACGTGGCCGGCTACGACCTGATGCGCTTGATGGCGGGCAGCTGGGGGTCCTTAGGCCTGATCAGCAGCCTCACGCTGCGCACCATGCCGGAGCCACCCCAGCGGCGCGGCCTAAAGCTGGCGGGGCCGCTCGAAGCCCTCGGCCAACTGGCCGCCTGGCTGCTGGGCTCAAGCCTCAGCCCGGAGCGGATCGACTGGTGGCGCCCCCCTGCCCGCCAGGAAGACGACACCGGGCTGCTGATCAGCCTGGCCAGCATCAACGCCCACACCCTTGATGAGCAAATCGGCTGCATTGCGGCCAAGGCTGCTCCCTTGGCAATTACGGCCCAAACTCTTGAACCTGCCGAACTCGCAAGCCTGGTAGGCCAAAGCCAAGGGTCTGAAACTGGGTCCAGCGACTGGTTGCTGCGGCTGGCGGTGCGCCCCAACCAGGCGACTGCCCTGCTCGCCGATCCAGCCCTGGCCGGCTTGCCGGTAGTCCTGGGGGCTGGCAGTGGCCTAGGTATCGCCTGGGCAACTGCCTCAGCCCTACCGACCTACAAGGTGGAGGCGCTCAGGCGCCATTGCCAGCAGGCTGGCGGCTACCTGACGGTGCTACGCCAGCCGGCCAGCAGCAAACTGCCGGCATGGCTAGATGCCCCATCGCGGTCCCTGATCGAAGCGATCAAGCGGCAGTTTGACCCGAAGCAGCAACTGTCTCGCGGTCGTCTGCCTGGAGTGAATCTGCCGGGAGTGGAGCCGCCCCGGAGCTGAGGCCGGCGATCCAGTCGAGCAGGGCAGCGTTTACCTGATCTGGCACTTCATCGTGGGGACAGTGACCGGCTTCGAGCACCACTTCGCTGGTGCCTACCGGAGCATGGCGCTGGAAAGCAGCCCGCCGGCCCACGGCGTTGATCCAGGGGTCGCGGATACCCCAGAGCAACAGCAACGGGCATGTCAGCTGGACAAACAACTCATCGAGGGGCTGGCCGCGGGGGATATCAAACACGGTGCGGAAAACACCGAAGGCACCCGGATCCAGCGATGGCCGACGGATCGCCTCCACCAAGGCTTCATCGACGTTGGTCTTGTCGACATACACCTGGTTGAGGGTGCGGCGAATAGTGGCCGGCCGGCGCAAATTTTCAAACAACAACCTCTGCAGCACCGGACTTTTGAGCAGAGCTCCCGCAATGGTCTGGCGGGTGATCGCTCCCCAGCCCTTAGGCGGCGCCTGCTCATCGCTGAACGGCCCTGCCGCATTCAGCAGCACCACCCCGGCCGCCTGGTCCCCCAGGGCAGCGCCAGCCGCTAGGGCTGAGAAACCGCCAAGGGAATTGCCCACCAGCACCGTCGGCCGGCCGATGCGCTCGTGCACATAGGCGGCCAGCTGGTCGCGCCAGAGGGGGCCGCCGTAGGCAAGCTCGGCCGGCTTGGCGCTGCGACCAAAGCCCAGCAGGTCGATGGCGTGCACCTCATGGCGCTGGGCCAACACGGGAATGTTGTGGCGCCAGTGGTCCGTGGAAGCACCAAAGCCATGCACCAACAGGATCGCCGGGCCCTCGGGCTCAGCCGGCGCCGCTGCGATGGCGTGCACTGGATGGCCGGCGTAGCTCCAGGGCTGGGGTACAGACAAGGAAGCCACCTTGATGTGTCCAGGGTGGTTGATGCTAGGGAGATCTGCGGCGCGCCATTGCCCCTCACCAGCCCTGACTGGAGCCCCTTCCTGCCGGGGATCGCCCTGTGGGCCCTGGCCCTTTACCTCCCCTTGAGCGGCCCCCTGGGGCGCCTGGAGGAAGCCCTTGCCGCAGGCTCCCTGCCGAGCGCTGTCCAGCAGGTGATGTTGGTGATTAGCAGCCTGCTGCTGGCCCTGGCCATAGGGGTGCTGGCCGACCTGGGCCTGAGCTGGGCCCTGGGCCCCGACTGGGCCAGCAGCCTCGGCCTGATCGCCGCAGGCTGGGGGCTATTCACAGCGCTCGCCAGTCGAGCCAGGGAAGACGGGGAATGATTGCTGGTGTGCGGGCCCGGTAGGTGGCGTAATCGGGATGGGCAAGCTCAAGGGCCCGCTCCTCGCGGCGCGCCTTACGGCCCAGCACAGCCACCAGGGCAAGCAGCAAGGCCAGATGCAGCAGGCTGCCCAGGGCCAAGCTCACCCCTAGCGAACAAAGCAGCACCGCTTGATAAAGGGGGTGACGGCAACGGCCGTAGGCCCCGCTTGTCACCAATGGGGCGCCAGGAATCGGATCAGGCAGGGGCGTAAGGCTGGAGCCCAGCCCCCAGAACGCCTGAGCAGCCAGCACAAGACCCAGCAGCAGCAAAATGGCGCCGGCCAAGGCCAGGGGCAGGGGCCAGGCGTAGCCCCAGGCGCCGGGGGCAGGCCAGGGCGGCAGCAGGTGGGCGGCAATCAGGGCCAGCTGGGCGAGCAGCCACCACTCACCGTGGCGGTTGTCTAGCCAGCCCCCCCAACTCAGGCCCCAGCGTTCAGGTTGGAATTTCGGCAAGTGGATCAAGATCCGGACCTCCAGCGCTGCCACCCAGCACCAGTCTGAGCAGGATCGGCGCCAGGAAGGTGGTGCCGATCACCATCAGCAAGATTGCGGCCTCCAGCGGCTTGGTCAGCAGACCAGCCTGGGTACCCAGGCCAAGAAAAATCAAACCCACCTCGCCGCGGGGCATCATCCCCAAACCCACCACCAAGCGGTTGGTTTTCTCCTTGCTGAAATAGCTCCAGCCGGTTGCCACCTTGCCGGCAATCGCCACCGTGAGCAGGAAGGCCGCCACGATCAATCCCTCCCGGTTCTCAGGGTTCAGCGGATTAAGCACCGACAGATCCATGCCCGTGCCAATCAGCACAAAGAAGATCGTGGCAAACAGGGCAACCAGGGGCTTAACGGTGTCCTGGATCGCATGGGTGTGCTTAGAAGAGCTAAGAATCAAGCCTGCAGCGAAAGCGCCAAGAGCTGCTTCCAGGCCGATCGCCTGGGCCACAAAGCAGCAGAGCGACAACACCACGAAGGCCGCCACCACAACTTCGCCAGGGGCCTTGAGCTGATCGAGCAGCCAGTCGAACCCAGGAGCAGCAGTGCGGCTCAGGAATAGGGCCGCCGCCACAAACACTCCTGCCGCCGCAACCAACTTCAGGATCGGGCCAAGGCTGAAGCCCTCGCCGCCAGCCAGGCTCACCACCACTGCCAAAATGACGATGCCGAGAATGTCGTCGAGTACGGCCGCGCCGATCACCGTCTGACCCTCGCGGGTGCGCAGAAACTTCAACTCACCAAACACACTGGCGGTGATGCCGATGCTGGTGGCAGTCATCGCCGCACCGGCGAAGATCGCCGGAATCAAGGGCACATGGAAGATGTAATAAAGGCCCGCAGTGCCTAGGGCAAAGGGAAGCACCACCCCAGTTACGGCAACGGTGGTGGCCTGGGCACCCACCGCTACAAGCTCATCGAGCTCGCTTTCCAGTCCAGTGAGAAACAAAAGGGCAAACAGGCCGATCTGGGAGACCGCCTGCAGATTCGGGAAGGTCTCCGCGTAGATCTCCTGCACCTTTTCCGGTGAGAGATCGGCCAGAGAACTGAGCAAGCCCAAGCCCCAACTGCTGAGTTGGACCTGGGTTTCGGGCGGCACGATCAAATGCAGGCCGGAAACGCCAATCAGAACGCCAGCTACCAGCTCGCCCAAAATTGTGGGCAGCTGCACCCGCACCATCAGCTCCGCCAGCAGCCTGGCCGCCACGAAGATCACCAGAAACTCGCCCACCGAAATAAGGGTTTCAGCAACTTCGGCTTGGTGACTGCCGATTTCAAGCAAAAGCGCAGGCAGAACCATGGAAAGGTGGGTGCGCGGTAGTGGGAGGCGCGACCTTAAAGCCGCCCGCGCCAAGGTGTTTGGACCCTGATCTCTATTCGGCCGTGGGGTTTGGATTTGGCAACCATCGCTACGGTCTGAATATTGAGTAGATGACGCGGGCAATGGCAGAGCAACTGCAGCGTCTTGATGCCTGGTGGCGGGCAGCCAATTACTTAGCGGTGGGGATGATCTACCTGCAGGACAATCCCCTGCTGGCCGAACCGCTGCAGCCCGCTCACATCAAAAGCCGGCTGCTGGGGCATTGGGGCTCGAGCCCGGGTCAATCCTTCATCTGGGCCCATGCCAACCGGGTGATCCGGTCCCACGACCTCGACATGATTTATCTGTCGGGCCCGGGCCATGGCGCCCCTGGGGTGCTGGCGCCCACTTACCTCGATGGCTCCTACAGCGAGATCTATCCCGACAAGTCGACTGATGCTGCCGGCATGCAGCGCTTCCTTAAGCAGTTTTCCTTCCCCGGCCACATCGGTAGCCACTGCACCCCCGAAACCCCTGGCTCGATCCATGAGGGCGGCGAGCTCGGCTACGTGCTCTCCCACGCCTGCGGGGCGGTATTCGACAACCCCAGCCTGATCGCCCTGGCCTGCGTCGGCGATGGCGAAGCGGAAACCGGGCCCTTGGCCACCAGCTGGCACATCAACAAGTTCCTCAACCCCGCATCCGACGGCACCGTGCTGCCGGTGCTGCACCTCAACGGCTACAAAATCGCCAACCCCACCCTGCTGGCCCGCATCCCCAGGGAGGAGCTCGCCAGCTTGATGCGGGGCTACGGCTGGGAGCCCCTGTTTGTTGAAGGCAGCGAGCCGATGGCGATGCACCAAGCCATGGCAGCCGCCATGGACAGCGCCATAAACCGCATCCAAGAGGTGCAGGCGGAGGCCCGCCGCAGCGGCGATCCCAGCAACGTCAACCGGCCCCGTTGGCCCATGATCGTTTTGCGATCTCCCAAGGGCTGGACAGGGCCGGCGGAGCTGAATGGCAAAAAGCTGGAAGGCTTCTGGCGCAGCCACCAAGTGCCCCTGCCCGACCCCAAGCGAGACCCGGCCCAGCTAGAGCAACTCGAAGCCTGGCTGCGTAGCTACCGCCCCGGCGAACTCTTTGATGGCCAGGGCAGCCTGATCGCCGAGCTGAGGGCCCTCTCGCCCAGCGGCCAGCGCCGCATGGGCTCCAATCCCCATGCCAATGGTGGACTGCTGCGCCGCCGCTTGCACCTGCCGCCGGTCACTAACTACGCCGTGCCCGTCGAGCAACCCGGCCAGCACGAGGCCGAAAACACCGCTCCCCTCGGGGAGCTGCTGCGCGATGCCATTGCCCTCAACCCAGACTCCGTGCGGGTGTTCGGACCGGATGAAACCGCCTCCAACCGGCTGCAAGCCATCTACGAGGTCAGCAAAAAGGTGTGGATGGAGGAATTTCTGCCGGAAGACCTCAACGGCAGCGAGCTCTGCCGCAGCGGCCGCGTTGTCGAGATGTTGAGCGAACACACCTTGGTGGGCATGATGGAGGGCTACCTACTCACCGGCCGCCATGGTTTTTTCCACACCTATGAGGCCTTCGCCCATGTGATTGCCTCGATGTTCAACCAACACGCCAAGTGGCTGGAATCCTGCATTCACCACGCCCCCTGGCGCGCACCTATTTCCCCCTGGAACTGCCTAATCTCCAGCACCGTGTGGCGCCAAGACCACAACGGCTTCACCCACCAAGACCCTGGCTTCATCGATCTCGCCGGCAACAAAAGTGGCGAGGTGGTGCGCGTCTACCTGCCGGCCGATGCCAACAGCCTGCTGGCGGTAGCTGAACAGGCGCTACAGGAAACGAACGTGTGCAACATCATCGTTTCTGACAAACAGAAACACCTGCAATATCTAACTCTGGAGCAGGCCAGGGCCCACGTGGCCAAGGGCATCGGCCTATGGAGTTGGGCGAGCAACGACGAGTGCGGCACCGAACCAAATGAGCCTGATGTGGTGATGGCCTGCGCGGGCGACATCCCTACTAAGGAAACCCTGGCCGCAGTTGAAATTCTGCAGCGTGAAATCCCGAGCCTAAAAATCCGAGTGCTCAATGTGGTGAAGCTATTTGCTCTCACCACTCCGGGCGAACACCCCCACGGCCTAAGCGATCGAGACTTCGACAGCCTGTTCACCACTAATCGACCGGTGATCTTCAATTTTCACGGCTACCCGTGGCTAATCCACCGACTCACCTACCACCGCACCAACCACGTCAACTTCCATGTGCGCGGATATAAGGAGAAAGGCAACATCAACACCCCTCTGGAGCTGGCGATGAACAATCAGATCGACCGTTTCAACTTGGTTATTGATGTGATTGACCGGGTTGCAGGCCTGGGCTCCCGCGCTGCCCACGTCAAGGAGCGCATGAAGGAGGCAATTTTGGCCAACCGGGCCCACGCCCATGAGCACGGCATGGATGCGGAGGATGTCACCAACTGGCGATGGAACCCACTGCCTGCAGCGGCCCATGCGGGAGAATTACGCCAATGAGCGAACTCCAACCCAGCAACCTGCGTCTGCCCACCCCGGGCTGCTACGCCGACCCAGATCGCAGTGGCCTGACCGCGGAAAACGTGTTCGACGGCATGACCGAGCACCTTTTTTACACGCTCGGCAAGCTCGCCCCCACGGCCAGCCGCCACGACCTCTACATGGCCCTCAGCTACGCGGTGCGCGACCGGCTGATGACCCGATACCTGGCTGGCATTGAGGCGCTGAGTGCCACCCCGACTCGAGTGGTGGCCTATCTCTCCGCTGAATTTCTTATCGGGCCCCAACTGGGCAACAACCTGTTGATGCTGGGTATCCAGCAGGAAGCGGCAGAAGCCCTGCGCCGTTTCGGCATCAACGACATCAACGAGATCCTCGATGTTGAGGAGGAACCTGGCCTGGGCAACGGAGGCCTGGGTCGACTGGCGGCCTGCTTCCTGGAATCCCTGGCCTCGCTGGAAATCCCAGCCACCGGCTACGGCATCCGCTACGAATTCGGCATTTTTGACCAGCTGATCCGCGATGGCTGGCAGGTGGAGATCACCGATAAGTGGCTCAAAAGCGGCTGGCCCTGGGAGCTGCCCCATCCCGATCAAGCCTGCTTCGTGGGCTTTGGCGGCCACACCGAGGGCTATCGCGATGAGCACGGCACCTACCGGGTGCGCTGGATTCCGGCAGAGCACGCCATCGGCATTCCCCACGACGTGCCGGTGCTGGGCTATCGGGTCAACACCTGCGACCGGCTGAGGTTGTGGCGAGCCGATGCCGCCGAATCCTTTGACTTCTACGCCTTCAACAGCGGCGACTACTACGGCGCCGTTGAAGAGAAGGTGGGCTCCGAGACCCTCTCCAAGGTGCTCTATCCCAACGACGGCACTGATGAGGGTCGGCGTCTGCGCCTGAAGCAGCAGCACTTCTTCGTGAGCTGCTCCCTGCAGGACATGATCCGCAACCTCGATGCCCGCGGCATCCCAATCACGGATTTCCCCGATCACTGGGCGGTGCAGCTAAACGACACCCACCCGGCCATCGCCGTGGCAGAGCTTATGCGCCTGCTACTCGATGACAAGCGCCTGGACTGGGAGGTCGCCTGGAACATCACCAGTCGCTCTCTTTCTTACACCAATCACACCCTGCTGCCGGAAGCCCTCGAGAAGTGGGGCTTGGGGCTATTTGGCTCCCTGCTACCCCGCCACCTGGAGCTGATCTACGAAATCAACCGCCGCTTCTTGCAACAGGTGCGCCTGAAATATCCGGGCAACGAGCAGATCCTGCGCAAGGTCTCGATCATCGATGAGGAGGGCGATAAGGCAGTCCGCATGGCCAATCTGGCCACCGTTGCTTCCCACCACGTCAACGGAGTAGCAGCCCTGCACAGCGAACTGGTCAAAACCGAGCTGTTTCCTGAATTCGCGGCCCTATGGCCCGAAAAATTCACCAATGTCACCAACGGCGTCACCCCGAGGCGCTGGGTGGCCCTGGCCAATCCCCAGCTCTCGGCCCTGCTGAATGAATCGATTGGCACCGGCTGGATTAACCATCTCGATGAGCTGCGCCGCCTGGAGCAGTTCGTCGACGACAGCAGCTTCCTCGAGCGCTGGGAGGCCACCAAGCTGGGCGTTAAGGGCCAGCTGAGTAATTACATCCATCGCCACACGGGTGTGCTGGTCGATCCCACCTCCCTGTTCGATGTGCAGGTGAAGCGGATCCACGAATACAAGCGCCAGCACCTCAATGCCCTGCAGGTGGTGGCCCAGTACCTGCGCATCAAGAATGGGCAGGCTGAGGGCATGGCCCCTCGCACGGTGATCTTCGGCGGCAAGGCGGCACCGGGCTATTACATGGCCAAGCTCATTATTCGCTTCATCAACGGCATCGCCGAAACGATCAATGCCGACCCCGAGATGGAGGGACGGCTGCGGGTGATCTTCCTGGCCGACTACAACGTCAAGTTGGGTGAGCGGGTTTATCCCGCCTCCGACCTGTCCGAGCAGATCTCCACCGCCGGCAAGGAAGCCTCCGGCACCGGCAACATGAAGTTCGCCATGAATGGGGCCCTCACCATCGGCACTCTCGATGGCGCCAACGTGGAAATCCGCGAACAGGTGGGTGCTGAGAACTTCTTCCTGTTTGGCAAGACAGCCGAAGAGATCTCCGAGCTGTCCCGGTCGGGTTATCGCCCCTGGGAGCTGATCGGCGGGATGCCCGAGTTGGCCGAAATTCTGCGACTGGTGGAGCAGGGCCACTTCAGTAATGGGGATGGCGACCTATTTAGGCCGCTGCTGGAAAACCTCACCGGCCGGGATCCCTTCTTCGTGCTGGCCGACTTCAACGACTATCTGCGAGCCCAAGCCGAGGTCGACCTGGCCTGGGCCGATAGGGGGCGTTGGAACCGCATGTCGTTGCTGAATTCAGCCCGCAGTGGCTTCTTCTCTTCAGATCGCTCAATCCGCGACTACGCAGATCGGATCTGGAAAGCCGAAAGCTTCCCGGTCACGATCACCTGCGAATTGGACTGACCGGGGAGATGGCTTAACCGGGCAGGTCTGGAGTTTGGTGAAGCAGCCGATTCAGCCTTAGGCGATCGGCATTAAGCGGATCTGGGGCCAGCTCACCGGCCACTTCCCGAAACTTTTGCTCCACCTCGTCGGGCACCCGCACGTCAAAAATGCGCTCCATCAGCGCCTCTATGGAGAAGAGGTGGGCATTGATGTTTTCCAGGTCCGCCATGGCCTGCTGGAAGGCATCGGGCTCAGCGCCCTGATCCTCAACAGCTCCTGTACCTGTCCCTTGGCCGCCAGGAGCGGCATTGGTCTGACTGGCGGCAGCTTCAGTTGCCTCCTGCTGCTTCTGTAACTCTTCCATCACCCGGCCTGCCAGGGTGCGAAAAGATTGCAGCGCAGCCCAATTGAGCTCCTGCTGCTGACGCAGGGTGGGATTTTCACGGATCAATCGGTCATGTTCCCGATAGAACCGCTGGCAATCAGGGCATTGGCAGGGCTCTTCTGGCACCGCACTCCCTTTGGATCTCAGTCCCCATCATGGCACTCACGCCGCCAAGGGGATCTCGATCGAGGTCACCACGTTGATTACGTCGCGCAGCCGCATCGAATCGGCAAACCAGCCCATGGCTTGCTCGGTATCACCACTCCGCTCAGCGTCGGTGGCCTGCTCCTCGTGAGCCTCAGCTAGCAGGGCCAGCCAGCAAAGGCAGCGGGCTTGAACCACCGATAGGTCGAGATCATCGGGCTGGCTATCGGCGATGCGTTCGCTCTCCTGCTGCACCAGCAGACGCAGACGCAGATCGTGAAGCTGGGTCATCGCGGTCAAACGACTTGGGCCACGCTAGCCCCGGTGCTGCGAATGGGTAGGGCACCACCTGTAGCGCTCGCTACCCCTACTCGTGAAGGGGTGCCTTGGCGAAGCTTTATCGCGTGACTGGGCTTTTAAAGAACGGGGCTGGCGGGACTCGAACCCACGACCTACGGTTTAGGAAACCGTCGCTCTATCCGGCTGAGCTACAGCCCCATCGCGGCATTATGGAATGCGAAAGCAGGCGAGGTGATCGCGATCAGGGCTGCAGCACCTCCACGGAGGTAGCTGGAGCGCTTGGTTGAGGAAAGTCCGGGCTCCCCAATGGCCAGGCTTGCTGGGTAACGCCCAGTGCGGGTGACCGTGAGGACAGTGCCACAGAAACACACCGCCGATGGCAGGAGGCTCGCGCCCCCCGCACAGGCAAGGGTGCAAGGGTGCGGTAAGAGCGCACCAGCAGCATCGAGAGGTGCTGGCTAGGTAAACCCCAGCTAGGAGCAAGGCCCAGGGACAACGGTTGGCCATGACACCCGTCCCGTTTCAAGTGCGCCGCTCGAGGCCGCCGGCAACGGCGGTCCCAGACAGATGATCACCCCCCACCGGCTCGCTGGTGGGAGAACAGAACCCGGCTTACGTCCTGCTTTCACCCCTTTTCCCCGCCAGCCCATGAGGCCCGAACGCCACCAGCAGCTGGTTGCCTTCCTGCGCTCCCTGGGCCTGGAGGTTGGCGACCGCGACCTTGCCCCCATAGAAGAGGCCCTCAGCCACACCTCAGCGGGCCTGGCCCGCAACCACGAGCGCCTGGAATTCCTGGGCGACGCCGTGCTGCGCCTAGCCGCAGCCGAGTTCTTGCAAAGGCACTATCCAAACCTCAGCGTGGGGCGCTGCTCTGCCCTGCGAGCCCAACTAGTTAGCGACCGCTGGCTGGCCGAACTGGGCGAGCACTGCAAGATCGAATCCGTGCTGCACCTCGGCCCAATGGCCAGCGGCGACCAAGCCGGACGGGCCACGGTGCGGGCGGAATGCTGTGAAGCCCTGCTTGGCGGCCTCTATGAAGCCTGGGGCGCCGGCCAGGGCGGACTGGAGCCGGTGCACCGCTGGCTCAATCCCCACTGGCAGCGCAGCAGCAGCGAATTGCTGGCCGATCCAGAACTCCACAACTGGAAATCGGCCCTGCAGGAGTGGACCCAGGCGGCCGGGTTGGGCCTGCCGCACTACGACTGCCAGGAGCGCAGCAAAGTCCACGCTGACCCGCGCCGCTTTCATTGCAGTGTGACGATTGCGGGCCAGGCAAGCCATACGGGCTGGGGGCCTTCAAGGCGCGGCGCCGAACAGGAGGCCGCCCGAGCCGCCCTAGCTGTGATCAAGCCTGCTCGAGGAGCTTGAGCGGCATGGTTACGAGCTTGTCCCAGTTGCCGCCCTCAAACAGCACGGCGGCCTGCTGGCCGCTGATCCGCTGCACAAAGCCCCGGTAGCCGTTGTAAATCGAGCGGCCGTCACGCACCACCACGGTGGAGCCCGGCAGGATCGGCAGGTCGGCCATGATTTAGGCGAGGCGTAAGGCCATTATCGGGGGACGCGGGAAGTAGCTGGCCATGGCCGATCAAACCAGCAGCAGCGAGATCGCCACTCCTGCCCCCGACGATCTACTTGTGGTCGGCAAAGTGGTGTCAGCCCAAGGGCTGCAGGGCGAGCTGAGGGTGCTGCCCATGAGCGATTTCCCGGAGCGGTTCACCCGGGCCGGCCGGCGCTGGTTGCAGCGGCGGGAGGAGGCGCCGCGCCAGGTGGAGCTGCTGAGCGGCAGGCAACTGCCCGGCAAGGAGTTGTTTGTGGTGCGGCTCGCCGCCATCGACAGCCGGGAAGCGGCCGAAGCCCTTGTGGGTGACCAGCTGCTGGTGCCCCTAGCCGACCGTCCCAAGCTGGCCAAAGGCGAATTTCACCTGCTTGACCTGGTGGGCACGGAAGTGCGGCTGCTGGCGGACCAACGGCCCATTGGCCGGGTTCGCGACCTGATCCACGCTGGCAACGACCTGCTGGAGGTGGAGCAGGAAACCCCCGCTGGCCCGCGACGACTGCTGATCCCCTTCGTGACTGCGATCGTGCCGGAAGTCCATCTCGAGGAAGGCTGGATCGGCATCACCCCGCCCCCCGGACTGCTGGAGCTTTAGGCGACTCTCAGAAGGCAGCCGTTGGCTGGTTAGCCAAAGGTGGCCTTGAATGGGCGCAACCCAGTCCGGTCCATGGCAAATAGCCCTAGCTCGCCAAGCAGTGCACTCGTGCCGGTGATCCTGTGCGGCGGCACCGGCACGAGGCTGTGGCCCCTGTCGAGAGCTAGCTACCCCAAGCAGTATTGGCCCCTGGCAGGCACGGGAGAAGACACCCTGCTGCAACAGACCCAGCAGCGCCTGAAGGGCTTGCCGGGCCTCGGCGCACCCCTGCTGATCTGCAATGAAGACCACCGCTTCATCGTGGCCGAGCAATTGCGCCAGATCGGCGTGGAGCCACAAGCGATCCTGCTGGAGCCGATCGGCCGCAATACCGCCCCGGCGGTGGCGGTAGCAGCGCTGCAGGCCACCGCCCATGGGGAAGATCCCCTGCTGCTGGTGCTCGCGGCAGACCACGTGATTCGCGATGCTGCCACCTTCCGCGCCACGGTGGCAGCGGGGATGGCAGCAGCTGAGGCAGGCCAGCTGGTCACCTTTGGAATCGTGCCCACGGCGCCAGAAACCGGCTACGGCTACATCGAAGCCGCCCAGTCGCTGCTGGGTGCCAACGTGCCGGTACCGATCGCCCGGTTTGTCGAGAAGCCGGATCGGGCCACCGCCGAGCAATTTCTTGCCACGGGGCGCTTCACCTGGAACAGCGGCATGTTCCTGTTCAAAGCCAGCGCGATCCTGGCGGAATTAGAGCGGCTGGCTCCTGAGGTTGTGAGCGCCTGCCGTTCCTCGCTGGAGCACGAGAGCGCCGATCTCGACTTTCTGCGGCTGGAGCGGGAGGCCTTTGCCAGCTGCCCAAGCGTGGCGTTGGATGTGGCGGTGATGGAGCGCACCGACCGCGGCGCCGTGTTACCCCTGGAGGCAGGTTGGAGTGATGTGGGCAGCTGGAGCGCCCTGTGGGAAACCGCCGATCAAGACAGCGACGGCAACGTGCTGCGGGGCCGGGTGATCAGCGAGGGGAGCCGCAATTGCTATCTACGCAGCGAGCATCGGCTGGTGGTGGGGCTCGGTGTGGAGGATCTGGTGGTGGTGGAAACCGATGACGTCGTGCTGGTAGCCCACCGCGACCAGGCCCAGGAGGTCAAAGCAATAGTGGGGCTGCTGGAGAGGGAGGGGGCACCAGAGAGCAAGGCCCACCGCAAGATCTACCGCCCCTGGGGCTCCTATGACGGCGTCACCGAGGGTGAGCGCTGGCAGGTGAAGCGCATCGTGGTCAACCCCGGTGCCAGCTTGTCGCTGCAGATGCACCACCACCGCGCCGAGCACTGGATCGTGGTGCAGGGATCAGCTCTGGTGGAGAAAGACGGTCGCCAGGAGATGGTCAGCGAAAACCAGAGCACCTATATCCCCCTTGGTTGCCGCCACCGGCTCTCCAACCCGGGCAAGATTCCAGTGGAGCTGATCGAGGTGCAGAGCGGCCCCTACCTAGGCGAAGACGACATCGTCCGCTTTGAAGATCGCTACGGACGCAGCGACGCCAGCCTCACTCCGACCCTCACTCCACAGTGACGCTCTTGGCCAGGTTGCGGGGTTGGTCCACATCCAATCCCCGGTGAGCGGCGATGTGATAGCTGAGCAGCTGCATGGGGATCACCGTTAGCAGCGGGCTGATTAGCTCGTCTACCGCCGGCACCGGCAGCAAGACATCAAACAACTCCGCATCTGGGCATTCGGGTGCCACACCAATCAGCTGGGCATCGCGGGCCTTGGCCTCCTGGGCATTGCTGAGCACCTTGTCGAACACCGTGCCTGGCATGGCGATTGACACCACCGGCACCTTGGCATCGAGCAGGGCGATCGGCCCGTGCTTCATCTCGCCGGCCGGATAGCCCTCGGCGTGGATGTAGCTGATCTCCTTGAGCTTGAGCGCACCCTCCAGGGCGATCGGATAGTTGATGCCACGGCCCAGGAAGATCACATCCTGGGTGCCCTCAAAGCGATGGGCTAGGGCGGCGCAGCGCTGGTCGTGGTCTGCCACTAGGGCCTCCAGTTGCTGAGGCAGCAGCCGCAACGCGGCCACCAGCGCCTTGAGCTCCTCGCGGCTACGGCCCGAGCTAACGCCGCCCTGCCGCTGGCCCAATCGCCGCTCCGCAAATGCCAGGGACAACCCATAGAAAGCCAGCAATTGGCCAATGAAGGTTTTGGTGGCCGCCACACCCACCTCAATGCCGGCGCCGATATCAAGAATGTGGTCCACCATCCGGGCCAGGGAGCTTTCGGCCCGGTTGGTGATGCCCAGCAGCCGCGGCCGGTAGGCCGGATCAGCCACCAGCCGGCGACGCTCCTGCTCCATCGCCAGGGCCGCCAGGGTGTCGGCGGTTTCCCCAGACTGGGTGACGCCAATCGTGAGCGTGTGGGGGCTCAGCGGCGGCGGCGCGTACCGAAATTCACTGGCATAAAAAACGCTTGTGGGGATACCGGCCAGCTGCTCCAGCAGATAGGCACCCACCTGGGCGGCGTGGCGGCTGGTGCCGCAGGCCAGGATCTGGATCCGCTCCACACCCTCAAACACCTCAGCCGCCAGAGGCAGAGCCACCAGTGGAGTCGCTTCCCCTGCCACAACTTCGGGCAGGTGCCGGGCCACCCAAAGAGCGGCAGTTTCAGGCTGCTCGTGGATCTCCTTAAGCATGAAATGGCGGAAGCTGCGCTTATCCGCCACGTGCTCGGTGCCGCTAAGCAGGCTGGGGCTGCGCTGCACCCGCTGGCCCGTGGCGTCATAAAGCTCGATGCCCAACGGGGTGAGCAGGGCCACCTCGCCGTCTTCCATCGGCAAAATCGTGCGGGTGAAGCCCGCCAGGGCCGGGGTGTCGCTGGCGCAAAGAAACTCCCCCTCCCCCAGCCCGATCAACAGGGGCGCCGCCTTACGGGCCACCACCAGAGCTCCAGGGGCTTCTGCCCACACCACCGCCAGGGCGTAGGCCCCCTGCAGCAACGGCAACACCGACTGCAAAGCAGCAAGTAGCAGAGCCGCTGAAGCCTGCTCACCTGCCGCCCGGCGGCGCTCCAGCTCCCGAGCCAGCAGGTGCGGAATTACCTCCGTATCGGTCTCGGAGCGGAACAGCACCCCTTGCGATTGCAGCTCCTCCCTCAAGCCGCGGTAGTTCTCGATGATGCCGTTTTGCACCACCGCCAAACGGCCAGAGACGTCGAGATGGGGGTGGGCGTTGCGCTCCTCCGGCTTGCCGTGGGTGGCCCAGCGGGTATGGCCAATGCCGCACTGGCCCGGGGCACCCTGGACTTCAAACCGGGTCGTGAGATTTACAAGCTTGCCCTCTGCCTTGAGGCAATGGAGCCCTGCCCCATCAACCGTGGCAATACCGGCGGAGTCGTAGCCGCGATATTCCAGCTGGCGCAGACCCTCCAGCAGCTGGGGAGCCGCCTCCCGCGATCCAATCAGGGCAACAATGCCGCACATAGGCCTGGGCCAGCGAAGAGCGCAACAAAAAAGCCCGGCGAAGGGCCGGGCTTGAGCTTATTGGCAATAGCGCCAATGATTTTCAGTAGGACAAGCCCATCGAGCGACTGGTTTCGTCGCCCAAGTAGACGCGAATGCTGAGGAAGTCGGTGGGGCAAGCGGTTTCACAGCGCTTACAGCCAACGCAATCTTCAGTGCGGGGAGAGGATGCAATCTGGCCGGCTTTGCAGCCATCCCAGGGCACCATCTCGAGCACATCGAGGGGGCAGGCGCGCACACATTGGGTGCAACCGATGCAGGTGTCGTAGATCTTGACGGCGTGGGACATGGGCCTGAGCCGGGAACAAACGGCGTGGAGCCCAACGTACCCACTGCCTCCGGACCCGCAGCAAAGGAGCCCGCAGCCCGTCACCCTTGTTCATACGCCGGTGGGGGCCCAGCGGGGTGACCCGTAGAGTGCATCGACTCTCACAGCGGCCATGTCCCAGGAAGCGATCTACGAGAAAGTGCGCTCGATCGTTGCCGAGCAGCTCAGCGTTGACGCTGGGGAAGTGAAGCCCGAATCAAACTTTCAGAATGATCTGGGTGCCGATTCCCTAGACACCGTCGAGTTGGTGATGGCTCTGGAAGAGGCCTTCGACATCGAAATTCCTGATGAAGCTGCCGAAGGCATCACCACCGTTGGCGATGCCGTCAAGTTCATTCAGGACAAGCAGGCCTGAGCCACCCCATGGTGCAGGGTCTCCAGCGCGTCGTCGTCACCGGTCTCGGCGCGATCACACCGATCGGTAACGACGTCTCCAGCTACTGGGAGGGTCTGAGCACGGCGCGCAACGGCGTGGCGGGCATCACTCTTTTTGATGCCAGTCGTCACGCCTGTCGCTTCGCAGCTGAAGTTAAAGATTTTGATCCCTCCGGCTGGCTAGAGCCCAAGGAATCCAAGCGCTGGGATCGCTTTTGCCAGTTTGGAGTGATCGCCGCCAAGCAAGCAGTTACCCATGCGGGACTCACCATTGATGAGTCCAACCAACATCGGGTTGGCACAGCCATCGGCTCCGGCGTTGGCGGCTTGCTGATGATGGAAACCCAGGCCCACGTGCTCAAGGATCGGGGCCCGGATCGGGTGAGTCCGTTCTGCGTGCCGATGATGATCCCCAATATGGCCACTGGCCTAACGGCGATTGCCCTTGGCGCCAAGGGACCCAGCAGTGCGGTAGCCACCGCCTGCGCCGCCGGCTCCAATGCCATCGGTGATGCCTACCGGTTGATCCAGATGGGATTAGCTGACGTAATGGTCGCTGGTGGTGCCGAATCGGCCATTACCCCTTTGGGAGTAGCGGGATTTGCCAGCGCCAAGGCGCTGTCCTTCCGCAACGACGACCCCAGCACGGCCAGTCGCCCCTTCGACGCCGAACGCAATGGCTTTGTGATCGGCGAAGGCGCCGGCGTAATCGTGCTCGAGAGCCTGGAGCACGCCAAAGCCCGCGGTGCCCAGATCCTGGCCGAGGTGGTGGGCTACGGCATGACCTGCGACGCCCACCACATCACCTCACCCACCCCTGGAGGGGTCGGCGGTGCAGAAGCCATGCGTCTTGCCCTCAAAGATGCCCGGCTTGAGCCAGAAGCCGTCGACTACGTCAATGCCCACGGCACCAGCACCCAGGCCAACGACAGCAACGAAACCTCCGCCATCAAGAGCGCCCTCGGCGACTGGGCCTACCGGATTCCGGTTAGCTCCACCAAATCGATGACGGGCCATTTGCTCGGCGGCAGTGGCGGCATTGAGGCGGTGGCAGCGGTGCTGGCTATTAAGCACAACCTGGTGCCACCTACCATCAACTACCAAAATCCGGATCCGGCCTGCGATCTGGATGTGGTTCCCAACCAGGCCAGGGAACACACCCTCAACGTGGTGCTCTCCAATTCCTTCGGATTTGGCGGTCACAACGTCTGCCTGGCGTTCCGCCGCATGGCGTGAGCCTCCTCTTCCCACTCCCCCACCTGCCTTAGCCATGGTCGCCGCTCCCTCCACATCCGTCGAATCGCTCTGCGTCAACAGCATCCGCTTCCTAGCGATTGACGCGATCAATAAGAGCAATTCGGGCCACCCCGGCCTGCCCATGGGCTGCGCCCCCATGGCATTCGCCCTGTGGGACAAGCTGCTCAAGCACAACCCCAAGAACCCCAAGTGGTTCAACAGGGACCGCTTCGTGCTCTCGGCTGGCCACGGCTGCATGTTGCTTTACGCGCTGCTGCACCTCACCGGCTACGACTCGGTGACCATCGAAGACATCAAGCAGTTCCGCCAGTGGGGCAGCCGCACCCCTGGTCACCCTGAAACCTTCGAAACCCCAGGAGTTGAGGTCACTACCGGACCTTTGGGCCAGGGCATCTCCAACGCCGTGGGCCTGGCGATCGCCGAAGCGCACCTGGCTGCAAAATTCAACAAGCCCGGCTGCGAGATCGTCGATCACTACACCTACGTGATCATGGGCGACGGCTGCAACCAAGAAGGAGTGAGCGGTGAAGCCGCCTCCCTGGCCGGCCACCTGGGCTTGGGCAAGCTGATTGCCCTCTACGACGACAACCACATCACCATCGACGGCAACACCTCGGTGTCCTTCACCGAGGACGTGCTGAAGCGCTATGAGGCCTACGGCTGGCACGTCCAGCACGTTGCGGATGGCAACACCGACGTGGCCTCGATCGCCCGGGCGATCGAGGCCGCCAAGGCCGTGACCGACAAGCCCAGCCTGATCAAGGTGACCACCACCATCGGCTACGGCTCCCCCAACAAGGCCAACACCGCCGGTGTGCACGGGGCCGCCCTCGGCGCCGATGAAGCCGAACTCACCCGCAAAGCCCTCGACTGGAGCTACGGCGACTTTGAGGTTCCGCAAGACGCTTACGACCATTGGCGCCAGGCCATCAGCCGCGGTGAAGCCCTCGAAGCTGCCTGGAACGCCAGCCTGGCCACCTATCGCAGCCAGTATCCCACCGAAGCCGCTGAATTCGAGCGCCAACTGCGCGGCGAGCTGCCCCAGGGTTGGGACGCTTCCCTGCCGAGCTTCAGCCCCGAAGACAAGGGTTTGGCCACCCGCATGCACTCCTACAACGCCCTTAACGCCTTCGGCCCCAACCTGCCCGAGCTGATCGGCGGCTCCGCCGACCTCACCCACTCCAACCTCACCGATATCAAGGGCGAGGCCAGCTTCCAGAAGGGTGGTGAGGCCAACCGCTATCTGCACTTCGGTGTGCGGGAGCACGCCATGGCAGCGATCATGAATGGCATCGCTTATCACGGCAGCGGCCTGATCCCCTACGGCGGCACCTTCCTAGTTTTCGCCGGCTACATGATCGGCGCCATGCGCCTTTCAGCCCTGAGCGAGCTGGGCGTGATCTACGTGCTCACCCACGACTCGATCGGTCTGGGCGAAGACGGACCCACCCACCAGCCGGTGGAAACCCTCGCCAACCTGCGCGCCATCCCCAACCTGCTGGTGATGCGCCCCGGCGATGGCAACGAGACCATGGGTGCTTATCAGGTGGCTGTCACCAACCGCAAGCGCCCCACCGTGCTGGCCCTGAGCCGCCAGGCCATGGCCAACCAGCCCGGTTCGGCTGCAGCCCATGTGGCCAAGGGCGGCTACATCCTGGAAGACAGCAATGGCACCCCGGAACTAATCCTGATCGGCACCGGCACCGAGCTGGAGCTCTGCACCAAAGCTGCAGCCCAGCTGCGCGCCGAGGGCAAAAATGTGCGGGTGGTTTCGATGCCCTGCATCGAGCTGTTCGAGGAGCAGGATGCCGCTTACCGCGAAAGCGTGCTGCCCGCCGCCGTGCGCAAGCGGGTTGTGGTGGAGGCATCGAGCTCCTTCGGCTGGCACAAGTACACCGGCTTCGATGGCGCCTGCATCTCGATCGACCGCTTCGGCGCATCCGCTCCCGGTCCGGTGTGCCTCGAGAAGTTTGGCTTCACCGTCGACAACGTGGTTGCCACTGCCAAGGCGCTGGACTGATTCAACAGAGACTGAAAAGCCCCGCCTAACGGCGGGGCTTTTTTATGTCAACTCACGGAACCGTGAATCCAAAGGCAAGGCTATCTCACACCACTGCGGCAGCCCCAGCCTCAACTCCTGCTTTCTGCTCCGCCAGCACCTGCTCCAGGCCAGCTAGATCCTCATCGGTGATCTTGGTTTGCATCGGGCAGTGCTTGGGGCCGCACATAGAGCAAAACTCGGCCTGTTTATAGATATCAGCCGGAAGAGTTTCGTCGTGATACTCACGAGCTCGCTCAGGATCAAGCGAGAGATCAAACTGCTTGTTCCAGTCGAAGGCGTAGCGGGCGCGGCTGAGTTCGTCGTCGCGGTCGCGGGCACCGGGCCGGTGGCGGGCGATGTCGGCGGCGTGGGCAGCAATCTTGTAGGCGATCAGGCCCTCGCGCACATCTTCGGCATTAGGCAGGCCCAGGTGTTCCTTGGGGGTCACGTAACAGAGCATGGCCGTGCCGTACCAGCCGGCCATCGCCGCGCCGATGGCGCTGGTGATGTGGTCGTAACCGGGGGCAATGTCGGTGACCAGGGGGCCGAGCACATAGAAGGGGGCCTCGCTGCACTCCTCCATCTGCTTTTTGACGTTGAATTCGATCTGATCCATCGGCACATGGCCCGGACCCTCCACCATCACCTGGATGTCGTGCTCCCAGGCGCGGCGGGTGAGCTGGCCGAGGGTTTTGAGCTCAGCCAACTGGGCGGCGTCGGAGGCGTCGTGCTGGCAACCCGGCCGCAGGGAATCTCCAAGGGAGAAGCTGCAGTCGTAGCGCTTGAAGATTTCGATAATGTCATCGAAACGGGTAAACAGAGGGTTCTGCTTGTGGTGATAAAGCATCCACTGGGCCAAGATCCCGCCACCGCGGCTAACGATGCCGGTAAGGCGACCCTTCACTAGGGGCAGGTGCTCAATCAGCAGACCGGCGTGGATCGTCTGGTAATCGACCCCCTGCTGGCAGTGCTTCTCGATTATGTGCAGGAAGTCGTCGGCGTCGAGCTTCTCGATCGAGCCATGCACGCTCTCGAGCGCCTGATAAACGGGCACCGTGCCGATCGGCACCGGGGAGGCGTTAATGATCGCCGTGCGCACCTCATCGAGGTTGACGCCGCCGGTGGAGAGATCCATCACCGTGTCGGCGCCGTATTTCACCGCTAGGCGCAGCTTGGCCACCTCCTCATCGAGATCGGAAGCATTAGGGGAGGCGCCGATATTGGCGTTCACCTTGCAGCGGCTGGCGATGCCAATCGCCATCGGCTCCAAATTGAGGTGGTTGATGTTGGCCGGGATGATCATGCGGCCCCGAGCCACCTCCTCCATCACCAGCGACTCGGGCAGGTTTTCCCGCTTAGCCACATAGGCCATCTCCTCAGTCACTACGCCCTGGCGGGCGTAATACATCTGGGAATAGTTCGCGGTGCCGCGACGCTTCTCAATCCAGGCGCTACGCATTTGAGGCTGCAGATAGGGCGGGGCGCAGCCTGAGAGTGGTTTCACAATCCAATTCCACTTCCCTGCGCCGGCATGACCCGGATCAGGTTCGGAGGGTGTGATCTCAGCCCGAAGCTGCAGTAATGCAGCGGGGCACCCCTAGTGACAAGTGAAAGCTAGCAAGAGCAGGCACCATCAGGGTGCTGGCGCCGTGTACAGAGTTTGTACATCTGTACAGACTCTGTACATATCCAGGAATGCGTCCCCAACCCTCAGCTCTGCAGACCATTGAGCGCCGCGGCCACCACCCGGTGGTCGGGGTCGGCCTGGAGCTGCTGCAGCAAGGCGCGGGCCTCGGCATCGCCCTGCTCCCGCACCAGGCGAGCCAGGATTTCGGCGCCGCCCACCCGCACCGTGCCATCTGCGTCTGTGATCGCCATCGAAGCCAGTTCCAGCAACCAGGCCGGATCAATAGCTGGCTGCTCAGCTAGAGCAGAAAGGATGCTGCAGCGCACCAGCCACTGCTGATCGGATGCAAACACATCACGCAGCAGGGGCCAGGCCCGCTCAAGGCAGTGGCTCACTAGGGAGTTGGCAGCTTCGGCTCGCACATTGGCGTCCTCATCGCCCTGCATCGCGGCCACCAGCGCCTGCCAGCCGGCCTCGTTTTGCTTCACCCCAAGGCCGGCGCAGCTGAGCGAGCGCACCATGAACATGCTCTGCTCCAGCCCGAGCAGCAGTAAGGGCACAGCCTGCTCCAGCGGCACCTCCCGCAAACCCACCAGGGCCGGCATGGCCCGGCTGGGGTCTCCGCAAAGAATGGCCTCACGCAGGGCCGCAAGATCGGGGGAGGGATTGGTCATACATCCCCATCGTGGCGCAGGGCCGCCAGCAGCTCACGCCGCCGCAGCCGCCACCCCACAGCACTGGTGACAAGCAGGCCCGTGCCGATCAGCAGAGCTGGCAAGGCTGGAATCCGATCGACGCCGCGGCGCTGCAGCAGCACCAGCAGCGCCAGCAGGATCAACAGGGGCGAGGAGAGGGCCAGCAACCCCCGCAGCCAGGGCCTTTGCCTCACGGGCACCGCTCCATCCAGCGCAGCAGGCTCAAGGTGAGCACGCCAATCCCCACCGGCAGGGACGCTTCGTCGGGAGCAAAGCTGTTGCTGTGCAAAGGCGTGCAGCCCTGAGGCCCCGCCACCCCCAATCGAAACATGGTGCCGCGGGTGCCATCGAGCAGTTCGGCAAAATCCTCTGCTCCCAAAGACGGCTGCTCGAGCCACTGCACCTGCTGGCGACCAAGCAATTCCACCCCAGCTTCAGCCACCAGCTCGGTGAGGGCAGGGTCGTTGTGTACAGGCGGTGAAATCACCCGATAGCGCACCCGGGCCTCGCCGCCATGGCCGCGGCAAAGGGCCTGCACCGTGTCTTCAATCCAGCCCGGCAGCTGGGCGTGCACTTCGGTGTCTAGGCAGCGCACCGTGCCGAGCAGGCGCACATGGTCGGCGATCACATTGAAAGCCTTGCCGCCCTCGATACGCCCGAAACTCACCACCACCGGATGCAGGGCATCCAGGCGGCGGCTGATCGCCTCCTGCAGACCACTCACCACCCGCGCCGCAATCCAAATGGCGTCAGTGCTCTGGTGGGGCCGGGCGCCGTGGCCGCCCTCGCCCAGCACCTCCACCTCCAGCTCACCGGCCGCCGCCGTAAGGCTGCCGCTGCGCACGCCAATCGTGCCCGCCGCCAGGCTGGGAAACACGTGCACACCAAACAAGGCTGCCACGCCGTCCATGGCGCCATCGGCCTTCATCCAGGCCGCCCCCTGGGCCGTTTCCTCAGCGGGCTGAAACAACAGCCGCACCCGGGCCGTGAGCAGCTCGGGGTGGCGCTCGGCAAGCCCCGCCAGCAGGTAGGCCACCCCCAGTCCCACGGCGGTGTGCAGGTCGTGACCGCAGGCATGCATCAAGCCCTGGTGGGTGGAGGCGTAGTCGAGTCCGGTGCGCTCCTCCACCGGCAGGGCATCCATATCTACCCGCAGAGCCACCAGGGGGGCGGGCAAGCCATCAGGCCCCTGCTCTGGCCCCAGCTCCGCCAGCACGCCGGTACGACCGACGCCCTCGCGCACCTGCCAACCCCAGCGCCGCAGCTCACCTGCCACCAGGGCAGCGGTCTGCTGCTCATGGCCACTGAGCTCCGGGTGGCGATGGATATGACGCCGCAACTGGATCAACTCCGGCAGCACCTCGGCCAGGGCCTGCTCAAGCCCCAGGGCCTGCCAATTCAAGCTGCAGGGTGTTGCCGTCATTCGAGGGCCATCGTTCAGGGGGCCAAAGCGAGGAATTGCGCCAAAGCTTCCACCGGCTCGGGGGGCCAGCGCCGCGTCGAAAGCAACCATTCTTGCTGCCGGTAGCGGGGATCGAGGCCAGAGGCGGCCGCCCAGTTGCTTTCGGCCTCACCGCGAGCCCCCTTCTGCCAGAGCAGCGCCGTGAGACCAGCTCGAGCATCAGCAAACAGGGGATAACGGCGGATCAGGTTGCGCAGCTGCCGCTCGGCCTCGGCGCGATCGCCCAGCTGGAAGGACGCCAGAGCAGCACTGGAGCGGGCCATGGCGAAGCCTGGCCTAGCCAGGGAAGCGGCCTCAAAACAACTTCGCGCCTCCTGCCAGTCCCCCAAGGAGCCCTGCACGTTGCCGAGGTTGTAGAGGGCCGAGGCGCGCGGTTCACCCGCGTCCTGCGGGGCGCGATCCAGGATCCAGCGGTAGTCGGCTTCGGCGGCAGCCCACTGGCCCAAGGCCTCCTCGGCTGTGCCGCGATTGAGGTGGGGATCGGGGCTCTCGCCGTCGAGCTGCATCGCCTTGGTCTGGTCAACGATGGCGGCGCGGGGATCACCCAGAGCCAGCTGCACATTGCCGCGATTGCTCCAGGCCGCCGCATCGTCCGGGGCCACCTCCAGCACCTGGTTCCAGAGGGGTAGAGCCTCATCAAAGCGCCCCTGCCGACTGGCGCTGAGGGCCTGATCAAATAGCTGGGGCAGCAGCAGCTGCAGGCCCAGCAGCAAGGAAAACAACGTAGGAATCATGGTTGGCTGCTGGTCATGCGGCCGCCTTAGCCGGCCAGCCCAGGTGGTTGCGGCCCGCCGGGGTAACCAGCCGTCCCCGGGGGGTGCGCTGCAGAAAACCCAACTGCAACAGGTAGGGCTCCACCACAGCTTCGAGGGTGGCGGAATCTTCGCCGAGGCCGGCGGCCAAGGTGTCGATGCCCACGGGGCCGCCGCCGTAGCCCTCGAGCATCAGAGTCAGCAAGCGCCGGTCACTGGCATCGAGGCCCCGGTCGTCGACGCGGTGCAGGCTGAGGGCCTCAGCCACCAGGGGGGCGCCGATGCGGCCATGGCCCCGCACCGAAGCCACATCACGCACCCTACGAAGCAGGCGATTGGCGATGCGGGGGGTGCCGCGACAGCGGCGGGCAACCTCCAGGGCAGCCCCACCATCCAGCTTGATCTTCAGCAGGCCAGCCGCCCGCTCCACAATTTGCTGAAGTTCATCGAGCCCGTAAAACTCAAGCCGCTGAATCAGGCCGAAGCGATCCCGCAGCGGCGAACTCAGCGATCCGGCCCGGGTGGTGGCGCCAACAAGGGTGAAAGGTGGCAGATCCAAGCTGCGGGTGCGGGCCGTCGTGCCCTTACCCACGGTGAGATCGAGTCGGTAATCCTCCATCGCTGGATAAAGAATTTCCTCGGCCACCCGGTTGAGCCGATGAATCTCGTCGATGAACAGCAGCTCATGGGGCTGCAGGTTGACCAGCAGGCCAACGATGTCGCGGGGGCGCTCTAGGGCCGGGGCGCTGGTGATGCGGCAGCGCACGCCCAACTCCTCGGCCAGCACCAAAGCCATGGTGGTTTTGCCCAGGCCCGGTGGGCCATAGAGCAGCACGTGGTCGAGGGCCTCCTGGCGGGCGCGGGTAGCCTCCACAGCGATGGCCAGCACCTGCTTGAGCTCGCTCTGGCCGATGTAATCGGCAAGGCGCTTGGGGCGCAGGCTGTCTTCCCGGTGCAGGCCAATGGCCGCGGCGGGGACCTCCTCGAGCACGGGAGCGGGGTCCACAAGGCGTGTTGGTGGCTCGTCGCGGCTGGGGCGGCCGCGGGGCGCCGAGGAACCCGAGGAGACAATGGCCATGCAGCGAGGGTACCGGGGGCTCCCTAGGGTCGGTAGATCAAGGGGACGGTTGCGGAGCAGCGATGGCCAAGGCCGGGGGCAAGAAGAGCGCTAAGGCCCAGCGCGATGCCGCCAACAAGCTGCTGGCCGACAACCGCTTTGCCCGGCATCAATACGAAATCCTGGAAACCCTGGAGTGCGGCCTGGAGCTATTTGGCACCGAGGTGAAGTCGATCCGGGCCGGGCAATCAAATCTGCGCGATGGCTTCTGCCTGATTCGCAAGGGAGAACTGCAGCTGCACAACGTGCACATTTCGCCCCACAGCCATGCCAGCGCCTTTTTCAACCACGAGCCGTTGCGGGTGCGCAAATTGCTGGCCCACCGCCGCGAAATTGACAAAATGCGGATTGCCTTAGATCAAAAAGGCCTCACCTTGATCCCCCTGAACCTGCACCTCAAGGGCTCCTGGATCAAGCTGACAATCGGTTTGGCCAAAGGCCGCAAGCTGCACGACAAGCGTCACGAGGAACGGCGCAAGCAGGACATCAAGGACGCCAAGGCCGCAATCGCCCGCCTCTGATTTCATACAGGTTGTATTGCGAGTATCTGTTCACCCCCGGCTGGAGTCAGTTCACTGGCGGTGGCACGGGCGGCAGGGGATCGGCGGCGGGCTGGGGAGGCTCTAGCTGGGCCGCTGGCGCCTGCGGTGAAGGCTCGGGGACGGCTACCGGCGCCATCTCGACAGGGGGAGGATCGGCCCGCAACGAAAGGGTGATCAGGGCCGGCGCCACGCCCTCGTTGGTCACCAGCAACTGCACTGGGGAGTTCTTCTGCACCCCCAAACTGACCACCCGCAGTGGGCCCTTGGCTTCCAGCAGCTCGCCATCGGCACTAAACACACTCATCTGCATCAAGGGCGAGCCGTTCACGCCCAGCACCAGGCGATAACCCGGCGGCAACCGCACCGGAAACAGCCGGGCACCACCAGCCTCCACCTGGGCTGAAATCACCTGGGTTGCCTGGGCCTGGGCCTGAATCGCCTCGATCTGCACGTTGGCCAGGCCCTGCTCCGCCGCGGCAAACCACAGCTGGCGAAAGGGCTCGGCCGGGATGTCAGCGCCGGGGCGGCCGGGCAGCAGGCTCTGGGCACTGCCCGACACCAGCTGGCGCAACACCGCTGAGCTGAGTCCCTGACTCACCAAGGCCTGCTGACGCCTTTCCCAGTCGCCGTTTGTGTAGGAACCCAAGCGGCGCCGAATCTCGAGGGGTAGCTGCTCCACCCGAGCTAGCCACTCCTCTGCAAGCTCATTCCAAACCTTGCGCAGGGGAGCATCGTCAAGGGAATCGCTGGGCAGGCGGCCGCCCCGCTCCGGAAACTGCGCCAGCAGGCTGGCATCCACCAACTTCAAGAACCAGCCCCGATCCACCTGCATGGCCCGCAGCCGGTTGAGCAGCTGCTGGCGCTGATCCACCTCCGCCGGCGGCAGGCTGTTGGGCAACTGCAGGGCCGCATCAGGGGTGGGCAGGGTCAGGCGACCGCGGCTCAGCCACCACCAGCCCAGGGCGGTGCCCACAACGGCCGACAGCACCAGGGCAATCACCACCGGCCAGACGCCGCCTTCAGCGACCTCCTCGCGCTCCTCCAAGCGGCTACGCAGGGCGGGTGGGGGCGGCTGGGGCGGCTCCGAAACAGGTTCAGCAGGTGCTGGAGGTGCTGGAGGTGGTGGGGGCACCAGGGCGACGGTGCGGTCGGCGCGGGGCACCGGACCGGTGCTCTCCGGCATGGGTATGGCCTGAAAGGCAGCCAGGGCCTGGGAGGCGGAAGCAAAGCGCTCGCCGGGCTGGCGCTCCAGCAGGCGGCTGATTTGAGCCTGCAAGGCCGGTTCAGCAGTGAGGGCCGCCGGCCAGCGCCAGGCCATGGTGACCGGATCCAGTAGCCGAGCGGGATCCTCGCCGCTGAGCAGCACCAGGGCCACCACCGCGAGGGCATGCAGATCCATCCAGGGCTCGGCGACCCGAACCCGCTCGGGTGGGGCGTAGCCCGGGGTGGCGGCGGCCGTGCCTGCCACCAGGCCGAAATCGAGCAACACCGGCAGCCCGTCGCTGTCGCGGCGCAACAGGTTGGCGGGGCTGATGTCGCCGTGCACCAGCTCCTGGCTATGCAATACGGCCAGCACCGGCAGCAGCTGGCGCAGCAGCAGCAGCACCTCGCCGGCACCGAAGACCAACTGGCGCTCGGCACGGGCCTGTAGCAGCAGTTGGTAGGTGCGGCCAGCCTGCCATTCGCGCACCAGCCACAAACCCTCCTGGGCCTCAATGGCCGCCCCGAGCCGGGGCACCTGGGGATGGAGCAGCCCTTGCAGCCGGCCCCAGAGCAGGCGCGCCCGAGCCGGATCGATGGCTGGGCCGAGCAGCCGCAGGGCCATCGGCGCCTCAGCGGCTAGCTGATCGCTAGCCCGCCAGAGTTCCCCCTGGGCAGCCTCCCCCGGCGGAGCGGAGCTAAGGCGTTGTTCGAGCCGGTAGCGCTCGCCGATCAACTGACCCACCTTCACCTCCATCAGCCCACCCCCAGCAAGGGCCGCAGGGGTTGGTGCAACCCTTTTGCCGCCAGCCACTCGGCGTCATAGAGCCGCGATCGGTAGCGATCACCGCTGTCGCACAACACGGTCACGATCGTGTGGCCAGGACCAAGCCGCCGGGCCGTTTCCACCGCCGCGGCCACATTGATGCCCACTGAGCCGCCCAAAAACAGCCCCTCCTGCCACAGCAGCTGATAGATCGTCTCGAGCGCGGTCTGGTCGTCGATGCGCACGGCATCATCGATGGGAGCACCCTCCAGGTTGGCGGTAACGCGGCTGTTGCCAATCCCCTCGGTAATCGAACTTCCCTCACTGACCAGCTCACCCCGGCTGGCCCAGCTGTGCAAGGCGCTGCCGTGGGGGTCGGCCAGCACGCAGCGCACGGCGGGTTTTTGCTGCTTCAAATACAGGGCGACCCCGGCATAGGTGCCGCCGGTGCCAGTGGCCGCCACCCAGGCGTCCACCGCCCCAGCGGTTTGCTGCCAGATCTCCGGAGCGGTGGAGTTGAAATGGGCGCGGCGGTTGGCCAGGTTGTCGAACTGGTTGGCCCACACGGCCCCAGGCGTTTCGGCGGCGATACGGCCCGAAAGCCGCACGTAGTTGTTGGGGTCGCGGTAAGGCACCGCCGGCACCGTGCGCACCTCGGCGCCGAGGCTGCGCAGCAGGCCGATCTTTTCGGCCGACTGGGTGTCGGGGATCACTATCAGGGCCCGGTAGCCGCGGGCATTGCAGAGGTGGGTGAGGCCAATACCGGTATTGCCAGCGGTGCCTTCCACCACCGTGCCTCCAGGGTGCAGCAGCCCCTGCTCCTCCGCCTCCAGCAGGATGCCCAGGGCCGCCCGGTCCTTGACCGACCCCCCAGGATTCATGAACTCGGCCTTGCCGAGGATCTCGCAGCCCGTTTGCTCGCTCAGGGCATTGAGCCGGATCAGGGGCGTGTTGCCAACGGCGCCCACGAACCCTGAAGTGATGCCGGCCATATCCGCGTGCGATGCGTGGCGGGATCGTAGGCAAGGTCCCTAAGGTCAGGCCTGAATTAGCCCCAGATTGGCGGCAGCGGCATGGGGCAGGAGCTGAAGGCGCGCTACGCGCAGGTGCGCCAACGCAGCCTCGAGCTGGTGGCTCCCCTGCAGCCCGAAGACGTCTGTCTGCAGGGCATGGCAGATGCCAGCCCGCCCAAGTGGCACCTGGGCCACACCACCTGGTTTTTTGAGCAGTTTGTGCTGCGTAGCCCAGTGTCGCCGGACGCCTGGGGCTTTCTTTTCAACAGCTATTACGACTCAGTAGGAGCCCGCCACCCCCGGCCCCAGCGGGGCCTGCTCAGCCGGCCGAGCCTGGCCGAGGTGCGGGCCTGGCGGCATCGGCTGGATGGAGCCCTGCTCAGCCTGTTGGAGCAGCTGGAGCCCGGCGATCCCCGGCTGGAGCTGGTGGAACTGGGGCTGCAGCACGAGCAGCAGCACCAGGAGCTGCTGCTAATTGACCTGCTGGATGGCTTCAGCCGCAACCCGCTCGAGCCGGCATATGGCCCAGAGCCGGAGGCTGCCTATCAGGCGAGCCTTACCCAAGAGCCCACCTGGCTGCAGCACGAGGGGGGGCTGGTGGAGATCGGCCATCCAGGTGGCAGCTTTCATTTCGACAACGAGGCACCCAGGCACCGCCAGTGGCTCGAACCCTTTGCGCTCAGCTCCCGTTTGGTGAGCAACGGCGAATATGCAGCCTTCATTGCCGATGGCGGCTACAAGCGGCCGGAGCTGTGGATGAGCGAGGGCTGGGCGGTGGCGCAAACCCGGGGCTGGCAGGGGCCGCGCTATTGGCGCGACGGGGAGGAATTTTCGCTGGCGGGGCGTCAGCCGTGGCGCTCCGAGCTGCCGGTGCGGCACCTGAGCTGGTTTGAAGCCGATGCCTACGCCCGCTGGGCCGATGCCCGACTGCCGGGCGAAGCCGAATGGGAGCTGCTGGCACCCCAACTTGAACAGGCCTTCGGGGTGCTCTGGCAGTGGAGCGCCAGCCCCTACCGGCCCTATCCGGGCTTTGCGCCGGCAGCCGGGGCGGTGGGGGAATACAACGGCAAGTTCATGAGTTCCCAGATGGTGTTGCGCGGCAGCTGCTTCCTCACCCCGCCAGGCCACGAACGGCTCACCTACCGCAACTTCTATCCACCGGCGAGCCGCTGGCTAGCCACCGGCCTACGCCTAGCCCGCGATGGCGGCTGACATGCAACTGATCGACCTCCACCCCGAACCGGCCGACATGCGGCGGCTGGTTATCGAAGGCATGGCCCAGCAACCGCGTCAGCTGCCGGCCTGGCTGCTGTACGACGCCGAAGGCTCACGGCTGTTTGAGGCGATCTGCGAGCAGCCGGAATACGGGCTCACCCGCACCGAAACGACCCTGCTGGAAGCGCGGGCGCCTGAGCTGGCAGCAGCGCTGGGACCAGGGGTGCTGGTGGAGTTTGGCGCCGGCAATGCCCGCAAGGTGGGCCCCCTGCTCGAGGCGCTGCAGCCACCGGCCTATGTGGCCCTCGACATCAGCGCCGACCATCTCCAGCAAAGCTGCGTGGCCCTGCAGGCCCGCCACCCCGCTGTGCCCGTGCTCGGCATCTGCTGCGACTACAGCGCCCTACAGCAGCTGCCCGAGCACCCCTTACTCAGCGGCCAGCGGCGCCTGGGTTTCTATCCCGGCAGCTCAATCGGCAACTTCAGCCCCGAGGAAGCGCAGGCGCTGCTGCTGCAGCTGGGCCAGCTGCTGGGCCCCGGCGCCAGGCTGCTGATCGGCACCGACCAGCCCAAAGCCGTGGAGCGGCTGGAGGCCGCCTACAACGATGCCGCCGGAGTTTCAGCCGCCTTTGCCCGCAACCTGCTGGTGCGCCTAAACCGCGACCTGGCGGGCAACTTCGAACCCGAAGCCTTCGCCTACAGCGCCCGCTGGCAGCCGGAACACAGCCGCGTTGCCATGGCCCTGGTGAGCCGCCAGGCCCAGTCGGTGCAGCTGGGGGGCGAAATCTGGAATTTCGCCGCAGGGGAGCCGCTGATCACCGAATACAGCGTCAAATACGGCCCAGCGGAATTCGCCGCCCTGGCGCAACGGGCCGGCTGGCGCCCGCTGGAGAGTTGGAGCGATCCCGCCGGCGACCTATCCCTGCACCTGCTGGTGACGGCAGACTCCTAAGCAGAGGCAACAAAGCCATGGGTCGAGAGGAGCAACGGGCTGCCATGCGTCAGGTGCGGGAGGGCCTGATCGCCCAGCTGGAGGAGCTGTATCGGGGCGCCTTTGATCGCATCGGCAGCCAAGATCTAGGCGAGGGGGCAATCGCCCGACTCACCCAGCTGCTGCTGCGCTCTCGCGAAGCGGCGATCACACCGCTACAGCAAGAGATCGAGGCGCCGTTAATCACCACGCCCGCCGGGCAGCCCACCCCATGAGCTGGCTCGACGAGCTGGAGGCGCGGCTTGAGCAGCAGCTGGCGGCCTTTCTCGCCTCCAACCCCAGCCAGGAAGCCCTACTTGGTGAGCAGGAAGCTCGGGATCGCCAGGCCCAACTGGTGGGGCAGCGGCGCCAGTTGCAAAGGCAGGCGGAACAGGAGCGCCAGGCCCTGCTGCAATTGGCGGCTGAAATCCGCTGCTGGCAGGAACGGCTGGTCAAGGCCCGCGCCGCTGGCGCCACAGCCCTTGCTGAGCGGGCTCAAGCCCACCAACTGGGCCTGATGGAACAGGGCCGGCTGCGCTGGCAACGCCTCGGTGAACTGGGGGTGAGCTTCGCGGCCGTGGAGCGCGACCTGGGCGAACTGGAGAGCCGTCCCCGCCAGCCACGGGCCTCCAGCCTCGAGCAGGACTGGGCCAGCTTCGAAGCCGAACAGGCCCTAGAGCAGCTGCGGCGGAACCAGGACTGAGCGGCCGCTGTCAAAGCTGTCTTACCGATGTTGTGTCATTGACGTTGTAAGGCTGTACAGAATCCGGTAGACACCCAAAATCTGAGAAATCTCATAATCCACGGCCGCCTTGGGCTTTCTACTGTCCAAATTGCTGCCGCTGTTGCTCTACCCGCTGGGCCTGGGCCTGGTGCTGCAACTTGTGGCTCTCGGCGCGGCCCGTCACGGCAGGCGTCATCTTTTCTTGAGTGGCACCGGTATCGGCTTGATCTGGCTGTTCGCCATGCCGCTCATCAGCCGCCAGCTGATTTGGGGACTAGAGGACCAGGCAGCGCTGCTCACCCCGCGACAGCTGCCCCATGCCGATGCGGTGGTGGTGCTAGGCGGCGGGCTGCGGCCGGCCCTGCCGCCCCGCCAAGGAGTTGAGGTGGCTGAGGGGGGTGATCGGCTGCTGCGCGGCATGCAGCTGGTGCGCCGAGGCTTGGCGCCCCTGCTGGTGACCAGCGGCGGCCGGGTAAGTTTCACCAGCAACGATCCGGCCCCAGCAGAAGCAATCTGGGCAAGGGATCTGGCCCTAGAGCTGGGGTTGCCTGCGGATCGAATCCTCATCAACCCCGGCTCCCGCACCACCGCCGAGGAGGCTCGCGACATCGGCGCCCTGGGCCGGCGGCGGGGCTGGACCCGAGTTCTGCTGGTCACCAGTGCCTTTCACATGCCCCGCTCAATGGCCACCTTCCAGCAGCGCAGCGGCCTGACGGTGGTGCCGGTCGCCTGCGACTACCAGCTGCCGGATCGTGCCCACTACGGCCAACCCACCTTGGGCAACACGCTCAAGAGTTTGTTGCCCGACGCCGAAGCGCTCTACCTAAGCACCGTGGCCCTAAAGGAGCATTTGGGGCTGGCGGCGTACCGCCTGCGGGGCTGGAGCTGATCAGGCTTGATGAAAACCAGTCCTGATAACAATCAAGCCTTGGGAGAAGGCGGCACCAGGCTGACGCCTTCTGGCGGCGGGGTGGGGTCGGGATCGGCGATCAGCATGTGCTGCAGCACGATCTCGGGACGTTCACTGTCCCGCCAACGGATTCGGTAAGCGGGCATCTTGGTGCCGCGGCTGGTGGTCTGCTCCACAGGCTCCATTACCCAGCCCCGGCGCGAGCGACCCTGGGGGTTGCGCTTCACCACAGCATCCGCGTGTTTGAAGCGAAAACCAACGCGCTCGCCACTCATGGAATCGCTGACCCCGGATGGGGGAGATTGCCTACTAGAGGGATTATCCCATTGCGCCCGGCCCCGCCTCCTAACGAGACTCCGGACGAGCCTCAGGACGCAAGAGCGGGAAGGCGATCACATCACGGATCGAGGGGCTGTCGGTGAGCAGCATCACCAGCCGATCAATGCCAATGCCCAGGCCGCCCGTGGGGGGCATACCCACCTCCAGGGCTTGGATGAAGTCCTCGTCAACGCCCTGGGCCTCGTCGTCGCCGGCAGCACGGCGCTCCTGCTGCGCCTCAAGCCGCTGGCGCTGATCCACCGGATCAATCAACTCGCTGAAGGCGTTGGCGGTTTCACGGCCCACGATGAACAGCTCGAAGCGCTCCACCATGCCGGGCTTGCTGCGATGGGCCCGAGCCAAGGGTGAGTTCTCCACCGGGTAATCGACCACGAAAGTGGGCTGGATCAGCTCAGCCTCAACCCGCTGCTCGAAGGCCTCCACCAACAACCGGCCGACGGAATCGGCCAGAGCTGGCACCTCCAGCCCCTGGGCTGCCATGGCTGCAGCAGCTGCCTCGCGACTATCAAAACAATTGAAATCAAGGCCGGTGGCGGCTTGCACCAACTCGTGCATGGTGGCCCGCCGCCAAGGGGGCGCCAGATCGATCTCAGTGCCCTGATAGCTGATCTGGGTGCTGCCGCACACCTGCTGGCACACGTGAGCAATCAGCTGCTCGGTGAGCACCATCATGTCTGTGTAGTCGGCATAAGCCTGGTAGATCTCCACCGAGGTGAACTCGGGGTTGTGGCGGGTGCTGATGCCCTCGTTGCGGAAGATACGTCCCAGCTCATACACCCGCTCGAAGCCGCCCACCACCAGCCGCTTGAGGTGCAGCTCGGTGGCAATTCGCAGGGTGAGGGGCAGGTCAAGGGCGTTGTGGTGGGTTTCAAACGGCCGGGCGTCAGCGCCACCGGGCACGCTCTGAAGCACCGGCGTTTCGATCTCCAGAAACTCGCGCTCATCGAGCCAGCGGCGCATGGCGCTCACCGCCACGGCCCGGCGCCGGAAGGTTTCGCGGGTGTGGGGCGACACGATCAAATCGAGATAGCGCTGGCGGTAGCGCTTCTCCACATCCGCCAGGCCGTGCCACTTGTCGGGCAGGGGCTGCAGGCTCTTGCAGAGCATGGTCCAGCCCTTCACCTTCACTGAAAGCTCACCGCGATCGGTGCGGCGCAGGCTGCCCTGCACACCGATCAGATCGCCGGCATCCACCAAGGAGGTGAGGTGGGCGAAAGCCTCGGGATCCTCCGGCATGGATGCCTCGAGGGTGGCCTTCTCAATAAACAACTGAATCGGACCGGTTTCATCTGCCAGGGTGAAGAAGGCGAGCCTGCCCATCACACGGCGAGTCATCACCCGGCCTGCCACGGCCACTTCCAGTTGCCGCTCCTCACCGTTGGCCAAGTCGGCATGGTCCTGCTGCAAAGCCGCCGTGCGGTGGCTGGGCTCAAAGCGCAGGCCGTAGGGACCCTGGCCGAGGGCGGCTAGAGCGGCGGCTTTCTCCAGACGGGTCTCGCGCAGATCCGACAAGGCAGACAGGGGGCTTAATCGGCCCATCCTGCAGGAGCGCTAGCCGTTAGCAGCCAGGCTTGCTTCAGCCATCCGCTGGGAGGCGTAGCCAGTGCCGCGCACCGTGAGGATCAGCTCCGGATTGCGAGGGTCGGGCTCGAGTTTGCCGCGCAAGCGAGCTACATACACGTCAACCACCCGCAAGTCGGCGGCGCGGCGGGGGGGATAGCCCCAAAGCTGCTCGAGGATTTCGGCCCGGGGCACCACCCGACCCGGTTCCCGAAACAGCAGCTCCAGCAGGCTGAATTCGGTGTAGGTAAGCCCGATGCGCTCGCTGTCGCGGGTCACCTGGCGGCGGTTGGTGTCCACCACCAGATCCCCCACCCGCAGCACACCGCTGCCACTGGGCACCTCGCGGGGCTCAGTAGCAGCTGAACCGCGGCCAACCCTTCGCAGGATTGTGGCGATGCGGGCTTCGAGCTCCTTGGGGCTGAAGGGCTTGGGCAGGTAGTCGTCAGCGCCCAGATCTAGGCCCGAAACCCGCTCGGCGATCGCATCAAGGGCAGAAAGGAAAATGATCGGCACGCAGGATTCAGCCCGCAGCCGGCGGCAAACCGCAAAGCCGTCCAGCTTGGGCAGCATCACGTCGAGCACGACGAGATCGGGCTGCTCTTGGTGAAAAAGGCTGAGGGCTTCCTCGCCGTCTTCAGCGCAAATCACCCGGTAGCCAGCCAGCTGCAAGCGCATCACCAGCACCCGACGCACGGCGGCTTCGTCGTCCACCACCATCACGGTGGCTTTGGGCTCAACCGGGGCAGGCCCCAGGGAATCGGAGAAGGCGTCTGAAATGGGCCTGTCCTCCGAAGGCATGGGCGGTGCGCCTGGATGAAGAATCGCAACCATAACGCTCGATGCTCCCTTGGGTCACCCCCAACGGGCCCGGGAGTAGCGGTTCCACTCGTCAGCTGCAGCAGCCAGGGCCGCATCACTGCCCACCTGGCCGAGCATGGCGCGCTGCAGCTGGGTATACACAATCGCCTGAAGTCGTTTCACCCCCGGGCTCGCAGGCACCAGCACCCTGGCCTGGCGAAGGGTCTGGGCCGACAGCAACCGGGCCCGCTGCACCAGAGCCTCCTGCGCCCCAGCCCCAGGGACAGGAGCAGCCGCCAGGCTGGCCTCCAGCTGCTGCAAGGCTTGCCGGTTGGAGGGCAGCACCCGCGCCTGCTCGGCGAAGGCCAGCTGGTTGGGGCCATTGGTGAGGAATAGGGCGAAGCGAGCCGCCTCGGCCGCCAGGGCGCTCTGCTTAGGCACCACCAGATTCATCACCGCCACGTTGGCCTCAGCGCTGGCGCCCGTAAGCGGCGCAAACGGCGCCGTAACCGCTGCAATGCCGGGAGCATTGGTCTGCAGGTTGCGCAGGAAGTCGGGGCCCGTTGCCACCTGGGCCAGGTCGCCCGCTTGGTAGAGCTCGATGGCTCTGCGGTAGCCCTGGCTCACCACCTCCCGCGGCAACAGGCCGCGGCGGTAGAGGTCACTCCAGAAAGCAAAGGCCCGCCGCCCCGCGGGGCTATTGAAGGCAGCCCGTTGCTCCCCATCCAGCAACTTCACCCCCATCTGCACCAGGGTCTCGAGCAGCTCGGCGGAGTCGTCGGGCACCACGGTGACAAACAAGGCGTAGCGGCCCGTGCGGCGGCGCACCGCCTCCGCAAAGGCCGGCACCTGATCCCAGGCACTCGGGGGGGAGCTGTAGCCGGCGCGCTCCAGCAGCCGGCGGTTGGCCATGGTGATCCGGGCGGTCAAATACCAAGGGATGGCGAACTGCTCCGCGCCTTGGCGGCCCGCCTCCCAGATTGCTGGCAGATAGGCGTCCGCCGCACCGGCGGGCAGCACGGCGGTGAGATCCCGCAGCCCCCCCTTGCTGGCCAGATTGGCCGCGAAGGGGGGGTTGAGATTCACCAGGTCCGGGGCGGTGCGGGCAAACACCGCCGCCAGCAACTTGCGCTCCACCGAGCTCCAGGGCACGTCTGTCCAACGCACCTGCAGGGCGGGGTTCTGGCCCTCCCAGGCTGCGATCAGCTCCCGCAGATAGCCGTTGAACTTGGGGGCCAGGTCCAGGGTCCAGAAATTCAGCACCTTGGCCGCCGCTGAATCAGCCCCCGGACCAGCCCTGCCACAACTGCCCAGGCCCGCTGCCAGCAGGGCAGCCGCGGAGCCGCCGCCAAGAAGCTCAAGGAAACGCCGCCGGCTCTGGATCAATGCCATCTACTCAGCCTCGCCCGCCCTGGATCTGCTGGCGCCAGAGCAGCAGCTGCAGGGAGCAAAGCAGCGGTGCCAGCAGGGCCGTGAGCAGGGTTTGGGCCAGCCAAGTGTGCAAAGCGGGCTCCAGGGGCCATGGGCCCAGCAGCCGGCTCTGCAAAATCAAGCTGCCGCCCAGCAGGGCCGCACCCAGCAGGGCCAGCAGGCCAAGACTGAAGCTGCGCTCGATCGGCGGCCCCTGGCGGCCCAGCCGACCCCACCACCAGCCCAGCAGGGCCAGGGCAGGGATCTGCGTAATCGACCCGGGGTGCAAAGCATCGAGCAACAAGCCCAGCCCGGCCCCCGCCAGGGCGCCGGAGAGGGGTCCATCGGCCAGGGCCCAGGGCAGCAGCCAAAGCACGGACCAAGCCGGGGGAATGCCCGCCAACTTCAGGGGCCCGGGCGCAGCCAGCACAAGCCAGGGCACTACTAAGGCCGTAGCCACACACCAGCCGTGACGGGCCAGCCGACTCATGGCAACCGCACCTGCACCCAGTCGACCGCCTCAACCGGGGCACTCAGCTGCACCACGGCCTCGGTGGCCGGCACGGCCCGGTCATCGACCGACTGGATCACACCCACCGTGAGGTTGGGAAGCACCAGGGTGCTGGCGGGCGAGGTGACGACCACATCCCCCGGGCGCACGCCTGGATCCTTCTCCAGAAAGCGCAGCAAGGGGCGGCTGGTGCCGATGCCCGTGAGCAGGCCATGGCGCCGAACCCGTCCCACCCAGACGCCAACCCGGCTGCCGGGATCGGTGAGCAGGGTGACGCTGGCGGTGGTGGGAGTGACGCTGGCAATCCTGCCAATCAGGCCTCCCGGCGCCGTCACCGCCATGCCGGGCCGCAGGCCCTGCAGCTCGCCGCGGCCAATCACGAGCTGCTGCCACCAGCCCCCTTCCTGACGCGAGATCACCGCTGCCGCCAATTCGCGGCCACCGCGCCCCTGCAGCTCCAGCAAGCTGCGCAGCCGGCGGTTGTCGGCATCCAGCTGGCGCAAGCGGGTTTGATCGCTGAGAGCCTGGCCGCTGCGCACCCACTCACCCTGGGCGCTGCCGGGCCAGAAAGGACGACTCAACAGGGCATAGACATCGGTGAAACCCGCTCCTTTGCTCAGCCGCACGGCCAGCAGGGCCAGCAGCAGCAAGGCCCAGGGCCAGGCCTGAACCACAGCGCCCAGGGCGGGAAGGCGAAGCCTGCGGCCGGCCGGCATCAGGATTAAGAGTGCTGACGCACGAAGTCAGGGGTGTCGAGCACGCGCTGCAGCCGCTTGTAGTCCTCAAGCACCATGCCGCAGCCATTCACCACGCACAGCAGGGGGTCTTCTGCCACATGGGTAAGGATGCCGGTCTCATGGCTAATCAGGTCGGTGATGCCCCGCACCTGAGCACCGCCGCCGGCCAGCATGATGCCGCGATCGACGATGTCGGCGGCCAGTTCAGGCGGCGTGCGCTCCAATGTGCGCTTAACGGCTTCCACGATCACGTTGAGGGGTTCGGCCATCGCCTCGCGAATATCACCGGCGCGGACGTTGATGGTGCGGGGCAGGCCGGAGAGCAGGTGCAGGCCGCGCACGTCCATAGAGGTGTTGTCGTGGGCGTCGTCTGGGAAGGCGGAACCAATTCGGATTTTGATGTCTTCGGCGGTGCGCTCACCCACCACCAGGTTGTGCACCTTCTTGAGGTAGAGGCCGATGGCGTCGCTTAGTTCGTCGCCAGCGACGCGCACCGACTCACTAATCACGGTGCCGCCCAGGCTGAGCACCGCCACTTCAGTGGTGCCGCCGCCGATATCAACAATCATGGTGCCCACCGCCTCGGTGACGGGCAGACCCGCGCCGATGGCGGCCGCCACCGGCTCATCAATTAGGTGCACCTCGCGGGCGCCGGCCAGGCCGGCTTCCCGCACGGCACGGCGCTCCACACCTGTAACTCCACTGGGGATGCCGATCACCAGCCGGGGCGCCACGATGCCGCGGCCTTCATTGGCCTTGCGAATGAAGGTTTTGATCATCTGCTCGGCGGCGTCGAAGTCGGCGATCACGCCGTCACGCAGGGGCCGCACGGCGCGAATGTTGCCGGGGGTGCGGCCCAGCATCATCTTGGCCTCATCGCCCACGGCCAGGGGCACGCCCCGCTCCAGATCCATGGCCACCACGGAAGGCTCTTGGAGCACGATGCCTTTGCCAGACACGAAGATCAGCGTGTTGGCGGTGCCCAGATCAATACCGATATCGCGCGAAAACTGGAAACGACGGAAAAACACGGACGCCCGGCCTGCAAGGGCCGAATCATACGAGGGTGTTACAGACGGCTCTAACGGTGGAACTAATGAAAGGTGGCAGCCGAACCGGGTGCCGCATCATTGATCCATCAGCAACAGGAGACATCAACCATGGGCGTGAATTCCATCACCCTTGTCGGCCGGGCCGGCCGCGACCCCGAAGTCCGCTATTTCGAGTCAGGCAGTGTGGTCGCCAACCTCACCCTCGCCGTCAACCGCCGCAGCCGTGACGACGAGCCCGACTGGTTCAACCTCGAAATCTGGGGCAAACAAGCTCAGGTAGCCGCTGACTATGTCCGCAAAGGAGCCCTGGTGGGCATCATCGGCAGCTTCAAGCTTGACCGCTGGACCGACCGGGCCAGCGGTGAGGAGCGCACCAAGCCTGTGATCCGGGTCGACCGGCTGGAGCTGCTCGGCTCCAAGCGCGACGGCGAAGGGGGCGGTGGCATGGGAGCAGGCATGGGAGGAAGCTTCGGTGGTGGCTCCCCAAGCGAGGAGGAAGTGCCCTTCTGAAGCCAGATGGCGGCGGGCCTGATCTGGCTCAGTGGGAATCGCTGCGCTTCTTCCAGATGCGCAGCCCCAGCCAGACGGCGCCGGCGGCGAGCGCCAGCACCAGCAGCAGCTTCACAGCCTTGGCCACCGGCTCTATCCAGTTCTCCACGTTTGTGTAGCCCTCACCAAGTGCCAGGCCCGCCAAGGTGAGCAGCAGGGTCCAGATAAGGCTGCCGGCCGTGGTCCAGAGCAGGAACGGCGCGATGGGCATCATCTCGATACCCGCAGGCACCGATATCAAGGTGCGAATGCCAGGCACCAGCCGGCCCCAAAACACCAAAGCGGTGCCGTATTTGGCAAACCAGTCGCGGCTGCGGTGCAGCTCCTTAGGGCTGATGCCAATCCAGCGGCCGTGGCGCGCCAGCCATTTCTCAAGGCGCTGCTCGTTGATCAGGCGGCCGATGCCATACCAAGGCAAAGCCCCCAGCACCGTGCCGAGCAGCCCCGCCACAACTACTGGCAGCAGAGCCAATTGGCCCTGCTGCACATAAAAGCCCCCGAGGGGCATGATCAATTCGGAGGGGATCGGCGGGAAGAGGTTCTCAAGGAACATCGCCGCAAAAATCGCTCCATAGCCAAGCCAGGGATTGGCCTCCACTGCCGCACCGATCAGCTGAGGCAGCTGTTGCACCAGTTCGCCAATCCCCATTGGGCTCGTCTCAGTAGCGGTAGTGGTCGAGCTTGTAGGGCCCGGCTACCGGCACGTTGATGTAATCGGCCTGCTCCTGGGAGAGCTCGGTGAGCTTGGCGCCGATCTTGTCGAGGTGGAAGCGAGCCACCATCTCGTCAAGGTGCTTAGGCAGCACATACACCTGCTTGGCGTACTGGTCGCCCTTGGTGAACAGCTCAATTTGAGCCAGCACCTGGTTGGTGAAGGAGGCGCTCATCACAAAACTGGGATGGCCTGTAGCGCAACCCAAATTCACCAAACGGCCCTCAGCTAGCAGGATGATTTTGTTGCCGCTGGGCAGCACAATGTGATCAACCTGAGGTTTGATGTTGTCCCAGGTGTACTGCTTGAGGGACGCCACATCGATCTCATTATCGAAGTGACCGATGTTGCAAACGATCGCCTGATCCTTCATCTGAATCAGGTGCTCGTGACGGATCACCTTGAAGTTGCCAGTGGCAGTCACGAAGATGTCCACATCGCCCACCACGTCGTCAAGACGCACGACGCGATAGCCCTCCATCGCAGCCTGCAGGGCGCAGATGGGGTCAACTTCGGCGATCATCACCGTGGCGCCAAGTCCACGCAGCGACTGGGCTGAGCCCTTGCCCACATCGCCGTAACCAAGCACCAAGGCAACCTTGCCGGCCACCATCACATCAGTGGCGCGCTTGATGCTGTCCACCAGGGATTCGCGGCAACCATAAAGGTTGTCGAACTTGCTCTTGGTGACTGAATCGTTAACATTGATCGCAGGGAATGGCAGCTCACCGCTCTTCTGCATTTGATAGAGACGGGCCACACCGGTAGTGGTCTCCTCGGTAACACCCTGTATTTCGGCGTAGATGCGAGAGTAGAAGCCAGGCTGGGCGGCCAGTTTTTGGCGGATGCTGTTGAAGAGGGCGGTTTCCTCTTCGTTGGAGGGGTTATCTAGAACTGAAGAATCGCTCTCAGCCTTGGTACCCAGCACCACGAGTCCAGTGGCATCTCCACCGTCGTCGAGAATCATGTTGGGTGTGCCGCCATCGCCCCACTCAAGGATGCGGTGGGTGAAGGCCCAATACTCATCAAGGGTTTCGCCCTTGTAAGCAAACACCGGCACGTTGGCCGCTGCAATCGCGGCGGCGGCGTGATCCTGGGTTGAGAAGATGTTGCAGCTGGCCCAGCGCACTTCGGCGCCAAGAGCGACCAAAGTTTCAATCAGGACCGCAGTCTGAATCGTCATGTGCAGGGAACCCGCAATGCGGGCGCCCTTGAGGGGCTGCTCAGCGCCGAACCTGGAGCGCAGGGCCATCAGGCCAGGCATCTCCGTTTCGGCAATTGCAATCTCCTTGCGACCAAAATCGGCTAAGCCGAGATCGGCAATCACGTAGGTATTAGTGCTTTGCAGCACGGGCGCGGAAGCCGTTGAGGCGGGTGAAGCCACCATGGGTTTTGTTTGGGGTACTGCTCGCTCCCGGCTGGGAGGGCGTGGTTTGGAAATATCTGCGGAGACGCCGAGGCTTCGGGCTCGCTGAAAATGCAATCTACAAGGAGCCCCTCATTCCTCGTGACGCAATCCTCGTGATGCAAGCCCTGTGATGCAAGCCCTGAGAGATGCCGCCGCCACTCAGGCCTTCGGGCGGCAACTAGCGCTGCGTCTACCCACTGGCAGCATCCTGTTGCTGGAAGGCGACCTGGGGGCCGGCAAAACCTGCCTGGTGCAGGGCCTGGCCGCCGGCCTCGGCATCGACGAACCAATCACCAGCCCCACCTTCGCCCTCGCCCAGCACTACCCGCTGCAGCCTGCCGGCGGCCTGGTGCACCTGGACCTCTACCGGCTGGAGCTGGCCGCCGCCGCCGATGAATTGTTTGCCCAGGAGGAGGAGGAAGCCAGAGCCCTAGGCGCCCTGCTAGCGGTGGAGTGGCCCGAGCGACTCAGCCGCCCACCGGCCGGCTGCTGGCAGATCCAGCTCAGCTTGATCGACCCCTCTAACCCAGAAGCTGGACGCCTAATTGAGGTGCGTTCGCCGAGCTGATTTGCTGGCTGGCTGGCTGGCTGGCTGGCTGGCTGGCTGGGGCAGTCTGCTGTTTTATTTAGTTAGCTAAGTCTTGGCTTAGTTTGCTGCCGCGAATGAAGTGCCCGCCCCCAACAGCGCAGCAATGATCTGGGTGTTGGCGGCCGGGAAGGGATATTCGCCCAACTGCTCAGGCCGCACCCAGCGCACCTGCTGGGAAGCCAGCGGCTGGGGCTCGCCGCTCAACCAGGTGCAGAGATGCACCACAAAGCGCAACCTCTTATGGCTGTAGGTGTGCTCCACCACGATCAGCTCCGCGCCCACCTCCACCTCAATCGCAAGCTCCTCCTCCAACTCACGGCGGATCGTTGCAACGATCGGCTCACCGGGCTCCTGCTTGCCGCCGGGGAATTCCCACAACCCCCCCAGCAAACCCTCATTGAGCCGCTGATCGATCAGCACCTCCCCGGCGCCGTTGTGCACCACCCCCACACCGATCACCTGGAACGGCAACTCGCTGGGGGCATCCATCACGGAGTGGCAGCGGCATCAGCGGCAGCGTAGACAGCGCCCCGTAAACGTTTGTGGCACGGCCAATTGAGCACGAATATTTTGGAGCCATGAGCTACCTGCCTACAGACGCCTCCGACTTCGCCAGCAAGGCCATCGACGGCTTTGTGGCTGCCCATCCCCGCCACGTTCAGCGTATCGATGGCGGCGTGATCCGCTTAGCGCCGATACCCAGCGGCCAGGTGGGTGTTGTGGTGGGCGGCGGCTCCGGCCACTATCCGGCCTTTGCCGGCCTGGTGGGCCGGGGGTTAGCCGCCGGCGCCGTTTGCGGCAACATTTTTGCTTCGCCCTCGGCAGGTCAGGTGCTGCGGGTGGGATCGGCCGTGGAACGCGGAGCAGGCCTGCTGCTGAGCTTCGGCAACTACGCCGGCGACGTGTTGCACTTCACGCTCGGAGCCGAAAGGCTGCGCCGCCAGGGAATCGACGTGCGCATCGTGACGGTCACCGACGACATCGCCAGCGCCCCCATCGACCAACCGGAATTGAGGCGTGGTATCGCCGGTGGCTTAGTTGTCTACAAGGTGGCAGGTGCCGCCGCCGAAGCCGGACTGCCCCTCGACGAGGTGGAGCGGCTTGCGCGCAAAGCCAATGGCCGCATCCGCTCCCTGGGGGTCGCCTTCAGTGGCTGCACCCTGCCGGGCGCTAGCCAGCCGTTATTTGATGTGCCCAGCGGCCGCATGGCCATCGGCATGGGGCTGCACGGCGAACCGGGTCTGTCGGAAGGGCCCCTCAGCGATGCCGACAACCTGGCGGCACTGCTAGTGGAAAGGCTGCTGGCCGAGCGGCCGGCGGATGTGCCCGAGGACCAGCAACGGCTGGTGGTGCTGCTGAACGGGCTGGGCAGCTTCAAATACGAGGAAATGTTCGTGCTCTTCGGGGCCGTGAACCAGGAGCTCCTGGCCAGGGGCGTGGTGCTGGCCGACTGTGAGTGCGGCGAGCTGGTCACCAGCCTGGATATGGCCGGGGTGTCCCTCAGCCTCTGCTGGTTGGATGCGGAGTTGGAAGGCTTTTGGAGCGCCCCCGCCGACAGTGCTGCCTACCGCCGCGGCGCCCTTAGCCCACTCCCGCAGGCCCAACACGCCCTACTGGGCCGCTTCGAGGCTGTGGAAAAGGCCTTGGAGCAGCGGGTTGAGGAACTCGGGGCTCTCGATGCCGTGGCCGGCGATGGTGACCATGGCCTGGGAATGCTGCGGGGCATTCGGGGCGCCCGGCAGAGCGCCATCCACGCCTGCACCAGGGGCTGCAACACAGGGGAGGTGCTAATGGAGGCGGGAGAAGCCTGGTCTGACCAAGGCGGCGGCACCTCCGGAGCCCTGTGGGGTGGGGCCCTACTGGCAGCTGGCAATTCAATAGCTCAAGCCAGCGAAGTAGGAGCTACAGAAATTGCGGCAGCTTTCGACGCCGCCCTGCAAGCCGTAGTCGGCCTCGGTAAGGCGGCTCCCGGCGACAAAACCATGGTGGATGCCCTCCAGCCCTACTGCCTGAAGCTGCGCTCTGAGCTGGAGGCCGGCGTGGCCCTCGATCAAGCCCTGCAGAACGCTGCGGCAATTTGCCTACTGGCGGCACAAGCAACCGCAGAACTGTTGCCAAAACTGGGGCGAGCACGCCCCCATGGCAGCCGCAGCCTGGGACATCCAGACCCCGGTGCCATGTCGCTTGCCTACTGCCTGATCGCAGCAACCCAGGCTCAACCGGCTACGTAAGCCTCAACCGCATCACTGATGCGGCGCAAGCCGGCCAACCCGTCACGCTCCAGGTTGCGCACCCGATCACGGCTGATGCCGAGGATGCGGCCGATACCGGTGAGGCTCATCGGCTCGCCACCCTCGGGGTTGTCGGAGCAAGGAATGCCATAGCGCATCTTCAGCACCCGCCCCTGCAGCTCCGGCAGTTGCTCCAGCAGCGCTCGCAGGTCGCCCTTCAGGCACTCGCCATCAACACGCTCCTCTGGCAGCTCCGCATCTCCTGCCAGCAGGTCCAGCAGTTCGGTGTCATCGCCATCGCCCACCTTCGTCTCCAGGCTCACCGGTTGACGCGCACGGCACAGCAAATCCTTCACCTCCTCTTCCGGCAGTTCCACCGCTTCTGCCAGCTCCGTCACCGTTGGCGTGCGGCCCAGCAGCTGGCTCAGTTCACGCTGGCCCTTCTTGAGCTTGTTCAGCGTTTCGGTGATGTGGATTGGCAACCGGATCGTCCGGCTCTTCTCCGCAATCGCCCGCGTGATCCCCTGCCGAATCCACCAATAGGCATAGGTTGAAAACTTGTAGCCACGGGTTGGGTCGAACTTCTCAACGCCGCGCACCAAGCCGATCGTGCCCTCCTGGATCAGGTCCAGCAGCTCCATATTCCGCCGCGTGTACTTCTTCGCCACGCTCACCACTAGCCGCAAATTCGCAGCCACCATCCGCTCCTTCGCCCGACGGCCCGCCTGCAAGCGCTTCTTGAGCAACGGCGCGCTCAGACCAGCGGCCTGGGCCAATTCCGCCTGGCTTGGCTTGTTACCCAGCTGCACCTCCAGCTCCTGCTCCAGCTCCTCCAAACCCACCAGCTCCTGCACCTGGCGACCCAGCGTGATCTCCTGCTCATGGGACAGCAGCGGCACTCGGCCGATGTCCCGCAGGTAGCTGCGCACTAGGTCGCCG
>JBIKWZ010000048.1:0-16473 GCA_044356035.1 Cyanobium sp.
CATACGCTTGTTGCTCTCGGAAACCATCGCCGCAAGCGCGTCGATTTGACCGGCGTTGATGAATTCGCCACGGGCATCAGCCTGGGCTACAACCTTGGTGAAGGCGTCGAACATTGGGAGGCTCCTAGTCGCGACGAATAGTCGGAAGGGTGGATAGGGGTTCCAGGCTGGTCAGGGCCCAGGGCTGCGCAGTGCCCCTTGTGGGCAGGGAGCAGCAACCTGGCTGTTGTCAACTTGGTTCGCCCATTCTCATCAAGATGCCTGCTTGCCTACTGCTCCCTTAACAAACGGTCACTGCCCCAAGGCCTGGAGGGCTTTGCTCGGTGCGGGGGGCCACGGCAAGTCCCTCATTTTGAGCTCGACAATGCGGTGGGTGGGGCGGTTTTCAAAAAACTTGGCCATCCACAACTTGCGATTGAGCGATGACTCGAGCTCTTGAGGCGTTCCCTGGCCATTGCTTATTGGTTGGCAAGCACCGCTTGTCCTTCGCACTTCCATATGGGCTGTTTTGATTGGTTCACAAGGCTTTTGGAATCGTTACAAACGCTGCGCTGCAGGCACTGGGGCGCCAACCCCTGGCGCTTCCGGGCTGCGCCGATACCATCCGCCCATTCCATCGGCACTGGTTATGGCTGTTGAGCTAAAGGTTGCAGACTGCACCCAGCGGCTGGCTGACCAGCTGCAGACCCTCTCGGAAGTTGCTGAAGCGATCACCTTCCGCCTGCTTGAACTGGAGGAGCGGCTTGCCGCTCAGGAGTTGAGGCTCGAACCGCTGCTTGAGGGCCAGGCACGTAGCCAGGGCGCGTTGTCTGATGAAACGGAGCTACGACTCGATGACACCGAAGACCGACTGGCTCGTCTTGAAGGCTTGCTAAAAGGTATCGAGAATCAAGGGGTAGGCCGTCACCTGCGTCCAGTTGTTGCCCCCCAGCTGGCCCATGCCCAGGAGGCTCTACAGGACAGCTTTATAGATGACAGCCTGGCCGAGGAGCCCTTCCTTGATGAAGAGGAGCAACCCTTCCTCGATGAGCTCAGCGCCTGACACTCAATCACGCCACTCAGTCGCGCCACTGCTCAAACCAATGGGCTGGTATCTCGTCGCTGTAGTCGTCGGTTCGGGCAAATTCAAACGCACCCGCCAGCGATCCCCAGAGATGTTCGTGGGTGATGGGATCGTGGCCCCTGTCGATCGTGCGCATGCCAGCTGGGTTTAGCTCCAGCCGGCTCACCAGGTAGGAGGTGGCTCCCTTGCGCTCCACCAGACAGCGACATCCAGGCTCCACTTCCCCCACGAATCCTTCGCTCTCTTCGCTCACCACGTAGGAGCAGCCATTGAGGGGCAATAGGTCACTGGTTTGAATCCGGCCACGGAGTTCGCTGTCCTCAACCGCTCCCCAGAAGCGTTGATCGTCTGCCAGCGCCTGGTTGACGATCGTCAGCTGGCCGTTCTGTGCTTCCGCCCTCAATACCCGAATTCGGTAGGGAGCTGCCGGGTTGATTGCATAGCTTTGCTCCAGCAGCAGGGAGCCCGGTGCCAGCTGGGGGAGGGGACGTAATTTGACCAGGATGTGGGCGTAGAGGGGTGGATTCTCAAAAGCCTGCTCCTGGTTGCTGAAGCCACCGCTCAACATCCGCACCAATCGCTCCAAGGAGCTCGCCATCACGCCAGTTCACGGCTGTGAGGATGACGCTACTGGCTGGGCCCGGCCAACCCCAGGAGGCGGAGGCGAAAAGTGGCTACTTGCTTAGCCAGTTCTGGTTGGTTTTGCAGAAAGGGGTGCTCGCCAAGCCCTTCCAGAATCAGGTCGACCTTGGCGGCTGGATCGAGGCCGTGGTGGGGGTCGAGCTGCTCATGTTTTTGCCAGGCTTCATCGAAAGCCTGAGCAAAGCTGTCGGCGTTATTGAACATCCGGTTGGAGTTCAGTGGATGTTCACGCATGGCGCCGCAATATTGTGCCGTTTCTAGTTGAGCCATTCCAAACCTTGGCAGGCTTTTCGCGGCAGGGAAGTAGTGGGACGAGAATGCCAGGACCCAGATTTGAACTGGGGACACGGCGATTTTCAATCGCCTGCTCTACCAACTGAGCTATCCCGGCCCGTCGCCTAAGCGACCAGGCAATCTTAGATCACGGCCCTGCCACGGGGTTCGAGCCAGGCAGGCCATGCCAGCCACCTGCCAGCCCTGGTCGCGCAGGGTGTCAGCGGCGGCGCAGGCTGTAGCACCCGTCGTGAGGATGTCGTCCAAAAGCACCACCGCTGGTTTATCCCGGGGGTGCTTTTGCTGCCCAGGCGCGGAGCAGCGAAAGGCTCCTGCCTGGTTAGCCCAGCGGAGCTCGCGGCCTAGATGGTGCTGGCCCAGCACTGCCCGACTGCGTTGCAGGAGGGGTACTTGGCGCCAGCCCAGTTGCCAGCTAAGAGCTCTGCCCAGCAGGCCGGGCAGAGGGTTGGCTCGCCGCTTCCAGCTGGGGATCGCAACCAGCAGGGGTGGTTTGGCCCAAGGTTCGGCGCCCAGTCTTGCGGCTAGTTGCTGTACCAGAACTGCCACCATTGCTGGATTCGGATGGGTGCGCAGATAAAGAAGCTGCCGGCGCAGCCGCCCTGAGTACATGCCAGCGGCCCACCAGTGGATGGGATCACTGCCCTGGCGTCCCCCCTCGGGTAATTCCGCCGCCAGATCCGTGTTCAGGCTTGGTGGTTTGGCGATCCAGTCCAGGGGCAGCAGCTTTAACAGCCCTGCCGTTAGGGGAGTTGGGCCAGGGGGCCAGGCGGCCATGGAAGGGTTTGCAGGTTTCCCGCAGGGTTCCCACGCCGCCGGCTTCAGCGGGGCAGGGCCCGCAACATCGCCACCAGGGTGCGATGGGCATCTTCACTGTCACTAAGGCAGTGGTCGAAGGGCACTGTGACCTTGGCTCCATCCACCTCAAGCTCCATGGCCTCGGCTCGGACTGCTACCAGGCTTGCCTTTTCGGCTGCGCCTAGGCCGCCGTAGTGACGGGCATAGGCCAGCACCGCCTCGGCATGGTCGTCATTCATGTGTCGGCAAATCCGAGCGCTCACGGCGGGGGTGAGGGGGTCGGCGGCCATGGTGATGCGCGGCGGTGGGAGTGATTCTGGCTCGGACGAAGCTGCTAATGGGTTAGGCAGCGCCGAAGCGCTGCCACAACAACAGGCCAAGACGCAGGGCACTGAAGCCCACATAGCCAGCCAGCACCACAAACACCGCCATGGAGATCACAGAGCGCAGGCGGTCGTTCATGGTTTTTGCAGGGCTGTTGCGGCCAGTCTGGCCATGCCAAGGGCAGCTGTGTACCCCGGTCGATTCAGCACCGGTATGCCGAGGCTCTGCTGGCGCAGCCGCCGCCATTGGGGGTTGCGGGCCCCGCCCCCCAGGGTGATCACCCGCTCCAGGCCGGGGGCGCCGGCCGCTTGCAACCGCTGCCAGCCCTGTTTTTCGAGGGCTGTGAGGCCCTCCAGCAGGGCTTGCAGGTAGCGGACGTCGCTGATCGGGCGCGGGCCTAGCAGCGGCTCGAGCTCAGGATCGTCCACGGGAAAGCGCTCCCCACGGGCTGGCAGCGGCCGCAGCTGCAGGCCCGTGGGCTGGCGAGGATCGATCTGGCGGCTCAACTCTTCGATCTGGCTGTCACTGAAGAAGCGCCTCAGGATGCCGGCTCCGGCATTGGAGGCGCCACCCACCAGCCAGCTGCCTGCCACTCGGTGACAGCTGATGCCTGGCCCTTCGATCGGTCTGGGGCTGAACTGTTTGAGCACCAGGGTGGTGCCCAGCACGGTGACGCCATCGCCTTTGCCTGGCTGGGCGGCTAGCACCCCGGCGTTGGCGTCGGTGCTGCCTGCAACTACCTGGCAGCCAGGCGCCAGTCCCAGCTTTTGGGCGGCTGTAGCAGCGATTCGCCCCAGCACCGCGCCGCTGGGGCGAATCGCTGGCAAGGCTGTGGCCCACGGCTGGCGCGCGATCGAGCCAGTCCAGCACTGCCGTTGCAGGTCCCAGCCGAGGCGCAGGTTGTTGCCCTCTTCTCCCCAGCTCCAGTCACCAAGCAACCAGCCGGTTAGCCAGTCGGCCTGGTGACGCAGCAGCCAGGGGCCGCCCGCTCCTATTTCTTGGGCCTGAGCCAGCAGGTGGAGGGCCCGGGCCAGGCTGCCGTTGGCACTGGCGGCTGGGCCTGAACCCGCCATGGCTGCAGCAATAGGGGCCTGCTCACGGCAAGCGAAGTGATACGCCAGGGCTTTCCCTAGGCAGCCAGGGCCGGGCTGGCCGTCGGGACGGCACAGCAGCAGGGTGCCGGAGGTGCCATCCACCGCCAGGGCCCCAACCTGCTTGCGGGTAGCTGCTGGCAGCAGCCCGCAGAGGCTTGTTAGGCCCTCAGCCCACCCCAAAGGCTCCTCCAGGCAGGATGGATAGGGGCTGGACTCTGCGATCAGCTGCTCGCCGTCTGGCCCTATCAGGGCAATCCGCAGGCCACTACTGCCCAGATCCACTCCAAGGGCAAGTGCCGTGTTCACCCGCCGGGCCGGCAGTTCAGGCGTTGACCTGCGCTGCGGTGACCTGCTTGAGCGTGGCAGAGATGGCGTCCACGTTTTCCCAGGGCAGATCCAGGTCGGTGCGGCCGAAATGGCCGTAAGCAGCCACATCTTGATAGAAGCGGCCGCCGCGTTGTTGGGGCAGCTCCCGTAAGCCGAAGGTGGCGATAATGGCCCCGGGGCGCAGGTCGAACTGCTCCTGCACCAGGGTGGTGAGGTCGGCGTTGCTGATGGCGCCCGTGCCGAAGCTTTCCACCAGGATGCTCACTGGTTTGGCCACGCCGATGGCGTAGCTGAGCTGCACTTCGCACTTGCGAGCCAGACCTGAGGCCACCAGGGCTTTAGCCACGTAGCGGGCGGCGTAGGCGGCTGAGCGATCCACCTTGGTGGGGTCCTTGCCCGAGAAGGCGCCACCGCCATGGCGGGCATAGCCGCCGTAGGTATCGACGATGATTTTTCGGCCCGTCAGACCGGCGTCACCCTGGGGGCCACCCACCACAAATTTGCCGGTGGGGTTCACCAGGAAGCGAGTATCTGCCTGGGAGGGCTTGAGGGCTAGATCGGCGGTGGCGGGCTCCACCACGTGGCTCCAGAGGTCGGCGGCAATGCGCTCCCGAATCGCTTTTTCGTCCGAGATGCCATCGATCTCAGCTGTGTGCTGGGTGGAGATCAAGATCGTGTCTATCGACACGGGCACTTCGTTTTCGTAGACGACGCTCACCTGGGTTTTGCCGTCGGGCAGCAAATAGCCGAGGCTGCCGTTGTGACGCACCTCCGCCAGCCGCCTCGCCAGGCGATGGGCCAGGCTGATCGGCAGAGGCATTAGCTCTGGCGTCTCGTTGCAGGCGTAGCCAAACATGATCCCTTGGTCGCCTGCTCCCACCAGATCTAGGGGGTCGCCGTCGTGGTCGTCGGCCTCATTTACTCCCTGGGCAATATCGGGGGACTGCTGGTCTAGGGCCACCAGAACGGCGCAGCTGTGAGCATCGAAGCCGCCGGCGCGGGCACCGGCGTAACCGATCTGGTTGATCACGCCACGCACCAGGGTGTTGAAGTCAACCCGGGCGGTGGTTGTTACTTCACCAGTGATCAGGCAAAGACCGGTGTTGACCACGGTCTCGCAGGCAACTCGAGAAGCCGGGTCCTGGGCCAGCAGGGCATCGAGCACCGCATCGCTCACCTGGTCACAGATCTTGTCGGGATGGCCTTCTGTTACCGACTCGGAGGTGAAGACGTAGCGGCTCATGCAGCCTTAATTCAACTGAACTCAGCCTATGTGCTGGCCTGCGTTTACCTGGAGCTCGCGCCAATGTTGCAGGCAAGGGAAGCGGGGATCTAGTGGCGGGGCGATGCTCCAGCCCGCCCCATAGCCGAGCACCACGGACACCCCCGCCTGCTGGGCCATGCGCAGGTCGCTATTGGCATCTCCGATCAGGGCACAACGGTTGGGCTGTATTCCGAGTTGGGCGCAGAGTGCGTGCACCGCCGCCGGGTCTGGCTTGCGCGGGTTGTGGTCGGCACTCCACAGGCCTTGAAACCTGGACCTGAGGTTTTGGCTGGCCAGAAAAGCTTCGATGCCAGCCTCGTCATCGTTGCTGATCACGGCGCATACCACTCCTGCTTCCTGCAGTGCTTGCATCAAATCGTGGAGTCCGGCGGTGGCGATGGGCCGGTGCTCACTCCCTTGGCCATGCAGGCCATCGGTGGCCTTAAATACGCTTTCGCTGAGTTCTAGGGCTTCTGGCCAGCCAAGGCCAACCTGGGCCAACGCTGTGGCGGTGGAGATCAGGTTGTGGCTGCGGGAGCCGACGGCCGTGGCGCCGGCCGGATGGATGGCGCTATTGCGGAGCCCGTAGGCCCGCTGTAGTAGCTGAGCCAGCTCGTCGCCTCGGCTGGCGGGTAGCTCTGGGTGGCGCAGCAGAAATAGCTCGCAGGCATGAAAAACCCTGGCCTCGGCCAGGGTTTGGAGCATGGGTTCGCTGATGCAAAGGGTGCCGTCCTTGTCGAACAACACCGCTTCGATTGGGAATGGTGTTCCCGTGGCATCGGCCAGGGGTAGTCCCCGCAGAAACAGCTCAGCCATGGAGGGCTCGTAGTTGGGCCTGGCTCAGTCGAGGGTGACGCCCATTGGTTCGTTGTCTTCGGCCTGCTCAAGCAGCATTTGCTTGTAGCGGGCGGCCATTTCCTCAGCTTTATCGAACACTTTCTGGGGATCGGTGAGCATGTCGCCGGGCTCGGGCTCGAGGGCCTTGGTCGAGAGGGAGATCCGGCCCCGCTCGGCATCCAGGTCGATGATCATCACCTTCATCTGGTCGTTGACATTGAGCACCGTGTGCGGTGTCTCGATGTGCTCGTGGCTGATTTCGGAGATGTGCAGTAGGCCGCTGACCCCACCGATGTCGATGAAGGCGCCGTAGGGCTTGATGCCGCGCACGGTGCCGAGCACCACTTCGCCCACTTCGAGGCGATTCATCTTGCGTTCCACCAGGGCGCGGCGATGGCTGAGCACCAGGCGGTTGCGCTCCTCGTCCACCTCAAGGAACTTGAGGGGCAGGAAGTCGGCCACCAGCTCTTCTTTGGCTTTGCGGGTGCTGATATGGCTGCCGGGAATGAAGCCGCGCAATCCTTCAACCCGCACGAGGGCGCCACCACGGTTGGTGGCAAACACTTCGCTGTAGATGGTCGCGTCTTCTTTCTGCAGCTGGCGCACCCGTTCCCAGGCACGCTGATACTCGATGCGGCGGATGGAAAGCGAGAGCTGGCCGTCTTCGTTCTCCTCACTCATGATGAAGAACTCGCGGATCTCGCCTGGCACGAGGACGTCGCTGAGGCCTTCAACCCGGTTGATTGACACCTCCTGAACGGGCATGAACGCCGCTGTTTTGGCGCCGATGTCGATCATGGCGCCCTTCGATTCCAGGGCAAACACGGTGCCGTTGACAACGTCACCCGGTTTGAAGTTGTAGTCGTACTTGCTCAGTAGCGACGCAAACTCATCCAGGGTGAAACCCACGCCATCAGCGTCGTTGCGGGATGCAGCGCGACTGCTGGGATCGTCGGCAGTGGGGACCTCTTCCGGAATGGCTAGATCGAGGTCATCGCCCATGGCGGCGGCGAAATCGAGCTCGGCCTCGGCACTGGTCGCGTCTTGGTTGAGCGCTTCAGTGCTGGTATCGGAAGGGGTCACGGTCATGGATAGGTGGCGGTCTGCCTGAAGCAGTAGGAAAGGAACGGGTGATCTGCCCGCCAGCAGAGCAAACCCGATCTATCACTGTACCAATGCGACAGCAGCGTCTCTACGTTTTTTTGATCTGATCCAGCAGATCTGGTTCAGCCGACAGTGGCCAAGCTGGCTTTGCGTAAGCGTCCACTACTGCGCTTGTGCAGTCCTTCCAAGGTGGCCACAAAATCGCTTACGCCCTGGAACTGGCGATAGACAGAGGCAAAGCGCACGTAGGCAACCTCACTCATTTCGCTGAGCTGCTGAAGCACAAGTTCACCGATTTCAGCACTGCTCACCTCCCGTCCGCTGCGCTGCTGCAGCTGGAGTTCGATTTCATCCACCACCCCTTCGAGCCTGGCCGGCTCTAGGCCTGTTTTTTCACAAGCGCGCAGCAGCCCGTGCAGCAACTTGACGCGATTGAAGGTTTCCCGCGAGGAGTTGCGCTTCACCACAGTGATGGGCACGGTCTCTACCCGCTCATAGGTAGTGAAGCGGAATTCGCAGTTGAGACATTCGCGCCGCCGCCTCACGCTGCGACCACTGTCGGCCGCTCGAGATTCGAGCACCCGGCTGTCGGTGTGTTGGCATGAGGGACATTGCATCCCTGGCATCCGGGCGTGTCTTTCAAGTGTAAGCAGCACTTTTTCATTTGGAAAGGCCTGCATTCGCCTATTGCACAACAAAAAAGCCCCTGCCGAAGCAGGGGCTTTAAAGGGCTCTGGCTGATTATTTGCCGATCTTGGGGGGATCGCGGAAGGCGATTGCAAAGAAGAGCGTGGAGATGGCCAGGGCCAGGATCAGGATGTAAGCGAAGCTTTCCATGGATGTCCTCGGGGGTGCTGGCGGTCAGCTGAGGGGACTGCCTGCCGGGGGCACGTAGCCCTCGGGCAGACGACGGGTCGAGCGGTCTCCCAATTTCTGGAAGAGACCGAATTCCACTTGTTCGCCGAGGTCAGGATCAATACCGGCAAACACATCGCGATACAGGGTGCGAGCACCGTGCCAGATGTGGCCGAAGAAGAACAGAAGGGCGAAGGTGGCGTGTCCGAAGGTGAACCAGCCGCGGGGCGAGCTACGGAAGACACCGTCTGAGTGATAAGTCTCGCGGTCAAACTCGAAGGCTTCGCCGAGCTGGGCCTTGCGGGCCAGGCGCTTTACATCGGCAGGATCAGTGAAGACCTGGCCGTTGAGGGCGCCGCCGTAGACGGTAGCCGTCACACCGGTCTGCTCAAAGGAATACTTGGCCTCAGCACGACGGAAGGGAATGTCGGCGCGAACGATGCCTTCTTGATCCTGGAGAACTACGGGGAAGTTCTCGAAGAAGTTGGGCAGGCGGCGCACCTCAAGGTCCCGGCCATCTTTGTCAGTGAAGGAGATGTGGCCAATCCAGCCGGTGGGGAGGCCGTCGCCATTCACCATCGGACCAACCCGGAACAGGCCGCCCTTGGCAGGACTGTTGCCGACGTAGTCATAGAAGGCCAGCTTTTCAGGAATCGAGGCATAGGCCTGTTCCTTGGTGGCTCCGTTGTCGAGGGCGGTTTGGACGCGACGATTGATTTCCGTCTTGAAGTAGCTCTGGTCCCACTGATAGCGGGTGGGGCCAAACAGCTCTACAGGGGTTGCTGCAGCGCCATACCACATCGTGCCGGCAACAATGAAAGCCGCAAAGAAGACAGCTGCGATGGCCGAGGCCAGCACCGTTTCGATGTTGCCCATGCGCAAGGCCTTGTAGAGGCGCTCCGGCGGGCGAGTGGTGATGTGGAAGATGCCAGCAATGATTCCAACGATGCCAGCAGCAATGTGGTGGGCCACGATGCCGCCAGGGTTGAAGGGATTGAATCCTTCTGGGCCCCAGGATGGTTGGACTGGCTCTAAATGTCCCGTAATTCCATATGGATCACTGACCCACATGCCAGGTCCGAAGACCCCGGTGAGGTGAAAAGCCCCGAATCCGAAGCAACCAAGGCCGGCAAGTAGCAGGTGGATGCCAAAGATTTTGGGCAGATCGAGGGCAGGTTCGCCGGTGCGTGGGTCCTGCCAGATCTCTAGATCCCAATAAGTCCAATGCCAGATGGCGGCTAGGAAGAGCAGGCCGCTGAAGATGATGTGGGCTGCAGCCACACCTTCAAAGCTCCAGAATCCAGGGTCAACACCGGTCTCGCCGGTGATGCTCCAGCCGCCCCAGCTGCCGGTTACGCCGAGTCGGGCCATGAAAGGCATGACAAACATGCCCTGGCGCCACATCGGGTTGAGTACCGCGTCGGACGGATCAAAAATTGCGAGCTCATAGAGCGCCATGGAGCCGGCCCAGCCGGCAACCAGGGCGGTGTGCATGAGGTGCACTGCGAGCAATCGGCCCGGGTCGTTAATGACGACCGTGTGCACCCGATACCAGGGCAATCCCATGGGGGTAGTTCTGGGTGGGTTGGGCGATCGTAAGGGGCGCTCCGGCCGCGGTGCGCTCCTGGTAACGGACCGCAACGGCCTGGCTCAGAATGAAGACCTCTGCAAAAAGGTTTCATGCCTGTGATCCGATTTGTTCGCGAGGGTCGCGACATTGAGTGCTACCCCGGCGAAAACCTGCGAGAAGTGGCTTTGCGAGAGGGCATTCAGCTCTACGGCCTCAAGGGTGCCCTAGGCAATTGCGGCGGCTGCGGCCAATGCATCACCTGCTTTGTGGCAATTCCGGAGGGCACCGGTGCCCAGGTGCTGAGCGGCCGTACCGCCGTGGAAGACCAAAAACTGCGCCGGCGCCCCCAAACCTGGAGGCTTGCCTGTCAAGCCATGGTCCAGGAGTCTGTTTTGGTTTTGACTCGGCCCCAGGTGGGCATGGCCGACCAGGAAAATTTGGTGGCGGAGGCCCAGGCCAAACCCCTCCCTAGCGGCCCCACAGCCTGGCCTGCCCCTCCGGTACAGGAAGGCGAGGAGGATTTAGAGGATGGGGGTGAAGGTCAGAGCCAGGGCGATGAACAGGCCCCAACCGCAACGAGCGGTGAAGCCTCCTGAAAAGCGCCCATTTGGCGGTGATACCCTCCCCTCACTTCCCCTTCAGCCATGGAAACCAACGATCTCGGCTTTGTTGCCAGCCTTTTGTTCGTGTTGGTTCCCGCGGTCTTTTTGATCATTCTTTACATTCAAACCAACAGCCGCCAGGGGGGCTAGTTCCTCCCTTCAGGCTCCCGCACCAGCAACACAGGGGCTGGGGCATGAACGCGGATGTAGTCGCTCACCGAGCTGCCCAGTAGCCGGTCGATGTCGACGAGTCCTCGAGCAACCACCGGGCGCCGATCCTGGGAAGCGATCACCAGCAGGTCGGCTTTTAGATCCTCGGCGGCGGCGCACACGCTGCGGCCGACATCGCCGCTGCGATGCACTGCCTTGAGCTCCACTCCGTAGCCACGGGCTCGCTGGCTGGCTTTTTCGAGTACTACATCGGCTGGGGATTTGCCGCCCCGAGAAGGGGTGATGTCTTGGCGGGTGACATGCACGCCGGTGAGGCTGCCGCCAGGAATCTCCCGCACAAGCTCGCAGGCCAGTTTCAGTGCATCGTCTCCTACCCCGGTGCCATCGATGGTCACCATTACCCGGTTGATGTGGCGGATGTAAAGGTCGTCGCGCACCAGCAGCATCGGCCTGGTCGAGAGCTGGAATACGTATTGGCTGGCGCTGTTGCTGAGGATCGACTGGAGGCGGCCCAGGCCTCTGGAGCCCATCACGATCAGGTCGCTGTTGAGTTCGTCGGCCACCTTCAGCACCGTTTGCTTGGTGTCTCCCTGCCGAATGATCGTGTTCACCTCGCTGGGGTTGAGCCCGAGCCGTTGCACCGCTTCGGCGGCGATAGCCGCCGCTTTTTGGGAGTGCTCCGCGAAGCTCTCACCAGCCTGCTCAGGCACCACGTGCAGCAGGTTGATGCGGGCTGCACGCACCGCCGGGATGTCGCGCAGCATGCGCACCATCTCTTCCACGTGGCCTTTGCCGGAATCGGCGATTAGAACGTTGCGAAACACTGAGAAGACTCGAAGTAGCAGGCTGCCTGTCAGCCTATGGCCGATCTGCAAGTGCAAACCATCTGCCCGCTACACCGCAACCATCCCGCTCCGGCCAAGCTGGCCCGGCTGTGGTGAAGAGAGTGTCTGAAGGCTGGTTGCTGGAGCGCCGTGTGCTGCCCCAGCACACGGATCACGCCGGCGTGATGTGGCACGGCGCTTACGTGGCTTGGCTTGAGGAGGCGCGGGTGGAGGCCCTGGCTGCAGCTGGTATCGCCTACAGCGATCTTTCCGTTCGGGGCTTGGAGCTGCCGGTGGTGAGTTTGACCATTGACTACAAGCAGCCCCTGTTTCACGGCGATGCTGTGCAGCTGTGGAGCGAGGTGCTGCCGCGCTGTGGCCTGAAGTTGCCCTGGCGCAGCCGTTTTGTAGCTGCAAGCGGAAAGCTGGCGGCTGAGGCAAGGGTTGAGCTTGTGCTGGTTGAGAGCGCCCCTGGGCTGGATCAGCGCCGGCTGGTGCGCCGCTTGCCCGCTGATCTGGAGGCCGCGGTTGCGGCCCTGGCGCGGGGACCGCATTAGGATCAGTACATCTGTACTGAAGGTGGTATGGCGATTCAGGGGCTGCTGCGGAGCGCCGATGGCGCCGGTTGGAATCAGGAGCAGCGGCTTTGGTGGCTGCTGTGGTCGGGTTGTCCGGGAATTGGCGCCCAGCGGCTGGTTGCCATTCGGGACAACTTTTGTGGCTGGGCGGCAGCCTGGGGCGCTCCGCTCGAGGCCTTTGCGGCCCTTGCCGGTTTTGGTGCGGTGGGCTGCCGCCAGCTGCAGGGTTATCGCGATCGCTGGGGTCCCGATCCCTTGCCCCGTTTCTGCCAAGAGCTGCGCGGCGGCAAGGGGGTGTTGGTGCCAGCTGATCCGGCCTTTCCGCCCGAATTGCTCGCCTTGGAGCGGCCGCCTCTGCGTCTGTATTGGCGGGGTAAAGGCTGGTTGTGGCCCCTGCTTCGGCGCCGCCAGGCCATTGCGGTCGTGGGCACGCGCCGGCCCTCCCTGCATGGGTTGGCCATGGCTGAGGCGATCGGTGCGGCCCTTGCCCAGGCGGGTTGGCCGGTGGTGAGTGGCCTGGCAGAAGGGATCGACGGCGCCGCACACCGGGGCTGCTTGTCCAAGGGCGGCCGGCCTGTCGGGGTGTTGGGCACTCCCATTGAGCGGGTTTATCCCAGGCACCATCAGCAGCTGCAGGCTGAGGTGGGTGCCGGGGGGCTGCTGGTAAGCGAGTTGCCGGCGGGCACTGCTGTGCAGGCAGGCCATTTTGCGGCTCGCAACCGGCTGCAGGTCGGCCTGGCTCGAGGGGTGGTGGTGGTCGAGTGCCCTATGCGCAGTGGGGCTCTCCAGTCGGCCACCCTCGCCATGCAGCAGGAGTTGCCGGTCTGGGCCGTGCCGGCTGATGCGGGCAAGGCATCGGCTGCCGGTAGCAATCGTCTGCTCGCCCAAGATGCCACGGTGCTGCTTGAGCCCGCAGATTTAATTCGCCAGCTAGGGCCTGGCCCCCTGGCCTCGCCAGATCCCGCTACTCTTGCGGCCGCCCACGGGCTACTGCGATCGGCCGATCCCGCGCTGCTAGAAGCCTTGGGGCACGGAGCTTCGCTTGAGCAGCTCTGCCTGATGCTGGAGCAGCCGGCATCCTCCCTTGCCTCCCGTTTGCTGGCCTTAGAGCTTCAGGGGCTGGTGCAGGCTGAGCCTGGGCTTTGCTGGCGTCCGGCCTAACCTGAAGCCATGGTGAATGGGCAGCTCGATGGGGAGCAGTTGTTGGCCTGGCGGCGACAGCAATTAGCCCTGGGCGGTAGCCCTGGTGATCTCGACTGGCTGCTTGATCTGGCGGGAGGCCTGCCCTGGCGGGTTCAACAGCAGCTGCGGCTTCAGCCTCAGTTGCCGGTTCAACTGGCCTGTGATCTCATCCAATTGGAGGCGATGTGGCGCTGCCATCTCGATACAGCCGAGCCGCTTCAATACCTTGTGGGGCGCTGCCCCTGGCGTGACCTGGAAATCAGCGTGGCCCCAGGAGTGCTGATCCCTAGACAGGAAACGGAATTACTGGTGGAGCTGGCCCTGGAGCTGGCCCCTTCCGCCCCGGGCTATTGGGCCGATCTCGGCACCGGCTCTGGCTGTATGGCCCTGGCCTTGGCCCTGGCCTGGCAGTCCAGTCGCGGCTGGGCCGTCGACTGCAGTCCAGGGGCTCTTCGCCAGGCGGCCCTCAATCTGGCGGCAGGTGGCGTTGCCGATCGGGTGCAATTGCTGGAGGGCAGTTGGTGGCAGCCGTTGAGCCCCTGGTGGGGACAGTTTGAGCTGGTGGTGAGCAATCCCCCCTACATACCGACTGCGGTATGGGCTGATTTGGAGCCCGGGGTGAGGGTGCATGAGCCGGTAATTGCCCTCGATGGCGGATTCGATGGACTCGATGCCCTGCGCCTAATAGTGGCGGGTGGGGCGGCGGCCCTTGCGCCTGGTGGTCTGCTGCTGATGGAGCATCACTTCGATCAGAGCCATGCGGTGATCGATCTACTCATTGCTGCCGGATATGCCGAGGTGCGGGCCCATGGGGATCTCGAGGGTGTAGAGCGATTTGCGTCAGCTCGCTGGTCAGGATCGGGCGGGGATTGCCATGAGAATTAAGCCTGGATTGTTGCCGGTTCCATCTCCAGCCTTGGAGCCGCCAGATCTGGCGGCACGGCTCCTGGAGGGTTCGGCTGCCCTGTTCCCTACAGATACCTTGCCAGCCCTGGCGGCTTCACCGGGCCAGGCCAACCAGCTTTGGCGCCTCAAACAACGCCCGGCAGACAAGCCTTTGATCTTGATGGCGGCCAGCTCCGAAGCTCTGTTTGTTTGCCTCGGCATAGCGCCGCGCTCTGAGTGGTTGGAGATGGCTGCTTGGGCCTGGCCTGGGGCGGTCACTTTGGTGCTGCCTGCTGTTGGAGTGGTGGCAGAGGCCCTCAATCCCGGTGGGTCGAGCCTGGGCCTGCGGCTGCCGGCCAGTGCGGAAGCCCAGGCCTTGCTGCAGCTCAGTGGCCCCTTGGCTACAACCAGCGCCAACATTTCAGGCTGTCCGGCCGCATGTACAGCTCAGGAGGCTGCCCAGCAATTCCCAGGGGTGCCGCTTCTGGCACCGATCCCCTGGCCTCTCGCTGCAGGTCAGGCCAGCACGGTTGTGGCTTGGCGCGCTGAGGGAGGCTGGCGGGTATTGCGGGCCGGTGCTCTACTGCCCCCAGGCATTTAGGAGCGCGTAGGCATGGGGGCTCTGATTGTTGTGGTGGCGGTCTCGGTAGCGGTGTTTTATTGGGCTATGGAGCCCTTGCTGCAGGTGTTGTCCGACTTGATGCAGCTCAGCTTTTTGCCCTGGTTGCTGCTGGTCCTTGGCATCTGGCTTTTGGCTGGGCGAGCCCAGGGGGACACCTAGGGCGCCTGGGTTTGGACTAGTAAGTGTTTGGCGGTGGCGTACCTCTTCTGCTGCGATAGCGGCAGGCGCCAGTTGCTCCAGTTTTCCGGGCCGGTTTGGTTGCTCACCCGAAGGGTGTCGCATGCACAGCCGCCTTGTTGGTGACCTCAGGCGATCCACAGACGCTGGTGGTGGTGATCTTGGCTCTGTGTATTTCAGGTAGCACCCGTTTCTACCGAATAATTTGGAAGGCAAGGTCTGCGGAGAGCTCATGACAGCCCTTGTTGCTCTTGTTGCCTCCTTGTCCGTGGATTGGATGGTTGGAAAACTCATTACAGGGAAACCTAGGGCTCAAAGAGAAGACCTAAGGACTATTCCCTTTGAACCGGAGCGGCCAAGGGCTCTTTCCTACACAGAGATGATGAACTCTGGTCAGCAACGGATCGTTGAAACACCGCAGGGTGATGATTGAAATCTCTCTTCGGCAGCGAGAAGGCAAATCCCGTGCCATTGGCACTGGCGCGGATCTCGCCCCTTATGTGCGTTTGATCAACCGATTGGTTGACCTAATGCTCAATCATTTGCGGCCTTCATATCATTTTGTCGGCCACTGAACAACCTGATGGGACTTCGCACCTTCAGCGCTGGCAAACCTTTCACGGCCTTGAAGCCGGTTGATCCAGGTGCGCCGTGATGAACTTGCCGATGCGCAGTAGTCACTTATCCAGCCGCTCATGGGGTCACCCCCACCCACATGAAGTGGCAGCCTGAACAGCCCACTCCTAGGGTCCATGCACCAGATTTCTGAAGCGTTCATCCACCATGCCGGTGTCCCAGGCCCAATCCTCAGAAGCCCTCTCCCCTGAGCACCAGCGCCTAGCGGAGGCCGACCAGGGCCAAAAGCCGTGGAGAGCGTGGGGTCCCTACCTGAGCGAAAGGCAGTGGGGCACGGTGCGCGAAGACGACAGCCCCGATGGCGATGCCTGGGAATCCTTCAGTCACGATCAGGCAAGATCCCGCGCCTACCAGTGGGGAGAGGATGGCCTGGCAGGCATCAGCGATGACCGCCAGCTGCTTTGCTTCGCCTTAGCACTCTGGAATGGCAAAGACCCGATCATTAAGGAACGCCTCTTTGGCCTCACCAACAGCGAAGGGAACCACGGCGAAGATGTCAAAGAATATTATTACTACCTGGACTCAACGCCAACGCATTCCTACATGCGTTACCTCTACAAGTATCCGCTCAATACCTTTCCCTACAATGATCTTGTCGCGACAAACAAGGCAAGGACACGCTACGAG
>JBIKWZ010000012.1:0-50565 GCA_044356035.1 Cyanobium sp.
TGCCCAGCACCTTGAGGGGATGCTTGGGGCTGGTCACGAGACCTTCCTTCACCAGGGAATCGAGGCTGATAGTGCTGCCGGCTTTGCAGTCGGCGAGCTTGGCCACGTTGATGATCGTGAACTCCTTCTGGTTGACCAGCTCAAAGTGCTTGAGCTTGGGGATGCGGCGGTAGAGAGGCATTTGGCCACCCTCGAAGCCAGGACGGGTCGGACGACCCGAGCGGGACTTCTGGCCGCGCATGCCGAAACCGCAGCTGGCTCCCTGGCCTGCAGCAATGCCGCGACCCTTGCGGAGCTTGCGGCGCCGGGCGCCAGGGTTGGGTTTGAGGGACTGGAGATTGAACGTCATAGCGAGGCCTTAGGAGTAGATCTGCTCTAGGGAGATGCCCCGCTCCTTGGCGGTCTCCTTATGGGTGCGAAGGCCGGCCAAAGCCTCCATCGCAGCGCGGGCGTTGTTGAGGGGGGTCTTGGACCCGAGGCGCTTGGCCAGCACATTTTTGATGCCGGCCAGTTCGAGCACCGTGCGGATCGAGCCGCCAGCAATCACCCCGGTTCCGGGCGCTGCCGGGCGGATCAGCACGCTGGCGGCTCCGTCGCGACCGTTGCTGAGGGTAGGGATGGAGCTGTGACGGGTGAGTGGCACCTTGACCAGGTGCTTCTTGCCATCGGCTACGCCCTTGCGGACTGCGCCGATCACGTCGCCGGCCTTGCCGACGCCCACACCTACTTGGCCCTTCTCGTTGCCAACGACAACGATGGCCCGGAAGCTCATCTTCTTGCCGCCTTTAACGGTCTTGGAGACGCGGCGGATTTGCACCACCCGCTCCTGCCATTCGGAGTCGCGCTCCTGGCCGCGACGGTTGTCGCGCCCGCGGCCGCCACCGCGACGGCTATCGCCGCCTCGGCCTTCAGCCCGACCACCGCGACGATCCTGCTGGCCTTCGGCAGCAGCAGGTACATCCGAGGCGGCCGGGATGTCGTTGGACTGAACTTGATCGTTGGTTTCGGTCATGGTGAGAGCAGGGATCAGAACTGAAGGCCCGCTTCCCGGGCGGCGTCAGCCAGGGCCTTGACCCGGCCGTGGTACAGGTTGCCGCCTCGATCGAAGACCACCTGCTGGATGCCCTGGGCGAGTGCCCGTTTGGCTACCAGCTCGCCTACCGCCACGGATGCATCACAGGTAGAGCTGGCGTCGAGGTTGGTGCGCAGGTCCTTGTCGAGGGTCGAAGCCGCACAGAGGGTGTTCTGGGCGTCGTCGTCGATGACTTGGGCGTAGATGTGGTTGTTGGAGCGGAACACGGCCAACCGGGGACGGGAGGACGTACCAGTGAGCTGACGACGCAGGCGGCGGTGACGCTTCTGGGTCTGCTGTTTGCGGGAGATGGATGACATTGCGATACAGGGTAACGACGCTCAGGCAGACCTCATTTCTTACCGGTCTTACCGGCCTTGCGCAGGATGCGCTCACCCTCGTATTTGATGCCCTTGCCCTTGTAAGGCTCAGGCGGACGAATGGCACGCACCTTGGCAGCTTCGTTGCCCACCAATTCCTTGTTGGCACCGGAGACAAACACGGTGGTGTTTCCCTCTACGGCGAAGGTGACGCCCTCGGGGGGCATCATCTCCACCTGGTGGCTGTAGCCAGCTGAGACGACAAGCTTTGTGCCTTGGACGGCGGCGCGGTAGCCCACGCCAATGATTTCCAGCTTGCGGGTGTATCCCTGGCTGACGCCTTCCACCATGTTGGCGACAAGCGTGCGGCAGAGACCGTGGCGCTCGCGGGAGCGACGGTTTTCGCTGCTGGGGCTCACCACCAGGGTGTTGCCGTCCTGGGAGATCTGCACCCCTTCGGGCAGGGTGCGGCTGAGTTCGCCCTTAGGACCCTTCACGGTGACAGCCAAGCCATTGAGGCTGACACTCACCTTGTCGGGGAGGGGAATCGGCGCTTTACCAATACGAGACATGGATCAATCTCCCAGATTCAGTAGACGTAGCAAAGCACTTCGCCACCGACGCCCTGCTTACGGGCATCGCGGTCGCTCATCACCCCTTTCGACGTAGAGATGATGGCAACTCCCAGGCCGCCCAAAACTTTGGGCAGCTGGCGATTGTTCTTGTAAATGCGCAGGCCTGGCTTGCTGACTCGCTGGACAGAGCGAATCGTGGGCTGGCGATGCTTGCCGCTGTACTTGAGCTCAAGCACCAAGTGCTTCATGACGCCTTCACCTTCTTCGGTGATTGCGGCAATGAAGCCTTCCTGCTGCAGCACATTGGCGACGTTACGCACCAGTCGGGATGCAGGAATCTTGGTGGTCTCGTGGCGCTTCTCACTCGCATTGCGAATGCGGGTGAGCATGTCTGAAATTGGGTCGTGATTGGCCATGGTCGGGTCCGAAGAGGGCTCAGTTGCTGCGGAACGGCATTCCCATCTCGCGGAGGAGGGCCCTGCCCTCTTCGTCGTTACGGGCGTTGGTCACAATCGTGACGTCCATCCCCCGGATCGCATCGATTTTGTCGAAGGAGATCTCAGGGAAAATGATTTGTTCGCGGATCCCCAGGGTGTAGTTCCCCCGGCCGTCAAAGCTCTTGGGGCTCACACCGCGGAAGTCGCGGATGCGGGGCAGAGCAAGATTGATCAGGCGCTCCAGGAAGGCATACATCCGCTCACCACGAAGGGTGACGGCGACACCGATTGGCATCCCCTGGCGAATTTTGAAGCCGGCGATTGCCTTTTTGGCTCGAGTCACCACCACCTTTTGGCCAGTGATTGTGGCCAGTTCGGTGATTGAGGCCTCGAGGGCTTTGGCATTCTGGGCGGCTTCACCGAGGCCCCTGTTGATGGTGACTTTCACCACCTTGGGAACTTCGTGAATATTGGAGAGATTCAGGTCCTTGAGGAGTTTGGGCTGAATCGACTCCCGGTAGCGCTTTTTCAGTGACATGACGGGGAGAGGGGGGTGCGCTTCTGGTCTGGGTCAGAAGGCTGACAGGGACTGGAGTTGAAGTTGGCGGGGCCTGTGCGAGCGATCGCGAGGCACGCTTCTGGAGCTCAATCGAGGATTTCTCCTGTCTTCTTGAGGCGACGCTTTTTAGTGCCGTCTTTCTCCACCACGATTTCGACGCGGCTTGCCACCTGTTTAGTGCTGGAGTAGAGCATCACATTCGAGGCGTGCACAGAGGCTTCCTCGGTGACGATGCGGCCGCTCTCGCCTTCCTGGGTGGGCTTGACGTGGCGAGTGCGCAGGTTGATTCCCTGCACTACGACACGATTTTCATAGGGAAGGGTGCGTAGCACCTCTCCGGTTTTGCCCTTGTCCTTGCCGGAGATCAGCTGGACGGTGTCACCCTTTTTGAGGCGCATCTTGATGCGCTCAGCGGGTTTTGCCTTGGGAGTTGCGGTCGCCATTTCAGATGACCTCCGGAGCGAGGGAAACGATCTTGGTGAAGTTGCGCTCGCGCAGTTCACGGGCAACCGGGCCGAAAACTCGGGTTCCCTTGGGGTTGTTGTCGTTACCCAAGATCACGGCTGCGTTGTCGTCAAACCGGATTGAATTGCCGGTGTCACGGCGCAGGGTGGCTTTGGTGCGCACCACTACGGCCTTGACCACATCCGATTTTTTGACACCCATGTTGGGCATGGCATCCTTGACGGCTGCCACGATCACGTCGCCCACGTGGGCGTAGCGACGGTTGGTGCCGAGCACCCGGATGCATTGGATACGCTTGGCGCCGCTGTTATCAGCGACGTTTAGGTAGGTTTCTTGTTGGATCATTAGGAGTTCTCCTCAACCGGCGGTGCTGTTGGTGAGAACTTCGGCCACGGTCCAGCGCTTGGTGCGACTGAGCGGGCGGGTCTCGGTGATGCGAACCCGGTCACCCACTTTGCAGCTGTTCGCTTCATCGTGGGCTTTGTATCGGGTGGTGCGGCTGACCGTCTTTTGATAGATGGGATGGGGGAAGCGGTTTTCCACCGCCACCACCACCGTTTTGTCCATCTTGTCGCTGACGACGGTGCCGACCCTTTCCTTGAGTGCCATGGGGATCGAGGGGGTATCAGGAGGCTGAAGCAGCCGTGGCGGCGGAGCGTTGCTGCTCCTGCTGCACCGTCATCAGGTGGGCCAGCTTGATGCGAGCCTCCTTGAAGCGGTGAGTATTTTCCAGCCGGCGGGTGGCTTGCTGGAAGCGCAACTCAAACAGTTCACGCCGGGTGGCGTTGACCTGTTCGTTGATCTGTTCACCGGTGAGCTTGCGCACATCGGCGATGTTGGGTTTTGCCATCGGTCAGGCCTCCACTGGAGCTGCAGTTTCCTGATCTGCCAGGCTCAGGAATTTGGTCTTGAGAGGAAGCTTGAACTGCGCCAGGCGCATAGCTTCCTTGGCGATCTCGGGGGTGATTTCAGCACCACCCATTTCAAACAGAATGCGCCCCGGTTTGATAACGGCCACCCAGAATTCCGGGTTGCCCTTACCGGAACCCATACGGGTTTCGGCGGCGCGCATGGTGACTGGTTTGTCAGGGAAGATCCGGATCCAGATCTTGCCGCCGCGTTTGACGTGGCGGGTCATGGCTCGGCGGCTGGCTTCAATCTGGCGGGAGGTGATCCAGCCACATTCCTGGGCCTGCAGTGCAAACTCCCCGAAGGCAATCGTGTTGCCCCGGGTAGCGACACCGCGCATGCGGCCTCGCTGTTGTTTGCGGAATTTGACGCGTCTTGGACTCAGCATGGTTCAGGGCTCCGGATCACTCTTTGTTAGAGCGGTCTTCAAACTGTTGCGGCTGCCGGCTGGTCCGGCGGCGGGGCGCAGCGCCCACGGGCAGCTGCTCTTTCTGGCCAGGCAGCACCTCGCCTTTGAAAATCCACACCTTGATTCCCAGCACTCCATAGGTGGTGCTGGCCAGCTTGGTTGCGTAGTCGATGTCGGCACGCAGGGTGTGCAGGGGCACGCGACCTTCCCGGGTCCATTCGGTCCGGGCGATCTCGGCGCCGTTGAGGCGGCCGGCCACCATGATTTTCAGGCCGAGCACGCCAGCCCGCTGGGCTCGTTGCACGGCCATGCGGATGACGCGGCGGAAGGCAACGCGCTTCTCCAGTTGCTGAGCGATGTACTCGGCCAGCAGGAACGAGTCGGCATCGACCCGCTCGACCTCCACCACGTTGATGCGCACCTGACGGTTGGCATCACCGAGGGTTTTCTGAATACCGGTGCGCAGCTCTTCAATGCCGCTGCCCTGACGGCCAACAAGCACGCCGGGACGAGCAGTCTTGAGTTCAACTTCCAGTTGATCGGCCTTGCGAGCAATCAGCACATCGCTGATGCCTGCGGCGCCGTACTTCTTGTGGACGAACTTGCGAATGCGGTCGTCTTCTTGAAGCAGGATTGGATAGGTCTTACTGGGGGCGTACCAACGCGAGCGGTGATCCTGGGTAATCCCCAGGCGCAGGCCGGTTGGATGGATCTTGTGTCCCATCTTTCGGTGTCCTCGGGGGTTAGGTGGAAGGAGCCACAGCAATGCTGATGTGGCAGGTTTGTTTTTTGATCGCGAAGGCACGACCCTGGGCGCGGGGGCGGAAGCGCTTCAGGCAGGGACCCATGTCGGCGATCGCTGAAGCGATCACCAATGTCGAGGGGTCCAGGCCGAGATTGTTCTCGGCGTTAGCCACAGCCGAGCGCAACACCTTGGTGATGGGGCCGGTGGAGCGGTAAGGCATGAACTCGAGCATGATCAGGGCCTCGCGATAGCTGCGGCCACGGATCTGGTCGAGAACTCTTCGCACCTTGGATACGGAACCGCGGATGAAGCGGCCGTGGGCGAGAGCCTGGTTGGAAGGTGTGTTTGCCATAGCGTCAGCGGCCTCCTTTCTTATCCTTGATGTGGCCCCGGAAGGTGCGGGTGGGGGCAAATTCCCCGAGTTTGTGGCCCACCATCTGTTCCGTCACATAGACGGGAACATGGGATTTGCCGTTGTGAACAGCAATGGTGTGGCCGATCATCATCGGCAGGATGGTGGAAGCACGTGACCAGGTTTTGATCACGGACTTGTCATCTGCGCCGTTTTGCTTTTCAACCTTGCGAAGCAGGCTGTCGGCAACAAACGGTCCTTTTTTGAGCGAACGTCCCATGGTTGATTAAGCGAACAGCAAAGCGGTGTTGATCATCAGGAATCGCGTCCGCCACGGCTCCGTTTGGAGGTACGGCGACGTTTCCGGAGCACAAACCGATTGCTGGGTTTGTTCCGCTTACGGGTTTTGTAGCCAAGGGCTGGCTTGCCCCAGGGGGTGACCGGACCGGCGCGGCCGATCGGGGCGCGGCCCTCACCACCACCGTGAGGGTGGTCGCAGGGGTTCATCACCGAGCCGCGCACTTCAGGCCGGCGACCAAGCCAGCGCTTGCGACCAGCCTTGCCCAAGCTGGTGTTGCGCACTTCGGAGTTGCCAACTTCACCAAGGGTGGCGTAGCACTCACGGCGCACCAGGCGCACCTCGGTGGAAGGCAGCTTGAGGGCTACGTAGTCGCCCTCTTTTGCAACCACTTGGGCACTGGCACCAGCGGTGCGGACCATCTGGCCGCCCCGCCCGGCATAAAGCTCAACGTTGTGGACGCTGGAGCCGAGGGGAATGGCAGATAGAGGCAGGGCATTGCCCGTTTCAATCGGCGACTCGGGTCCGGAGATCACCTGTTGCCCGATCTCAATGCCAGCCGGAGCCAGGATGTAGCGCTTCTCGCCATCGACGTAGAAGAGCAGAGCTAGGCGGGCGTTGCGGTGCGGGTCGTAGTGAATGGCCGCCACTTTGGCGACGACTCCGAGCTTGTCGCGGCGGAAGTCGACGATGCGGTAGAGGCGCTTGTGACCACCGCCGCGGTGGCGGCAGGTGATCACGCCACGGTTGTTGCGGCCTTTGCGGCGGTGTTTGGCGACCACCAAGCCTCGCTCCCGTTCGCGGCCAGTTACTTCGGAGAAGTCACTGGCGACACGGGTACGGGTGCCGGGGGTGATCGGTCGGTATTTACGGATAGCCATTACTTTTCAGACCCCTCAGGACTCAGGGAACAGCTGGATGGCATTGCCTTCGGCGAGGCGCACCACTGCTTTCTTCACTTGGGCACGTTTGCCGGCGAAGCGGCCCACCCGCCTGGAGCGGCGAGGGGGATTCATGGTGCTGATGCCGATGACTTTGACGTCGAACAGCTGTTCAACGGCAGCCTTGATGTCGGGTTTTGCAGCCCGAGGGTCCACCTCAAAGGTGTACTGGTTCTGCTCGAGGGCCCTGGTGGCCTTCTCAGTGATGAGCGGCCGACGGATCACATCCGCAAGCCGGCTCGAAAAACGTTCAGCCATCGCCGTAGACCTCCTGAATCTTCGCGAGTGCTTCCTCGCTCACCACCAACTTGTTGGCGTGGAGCAAATCAAACACGTTGAGCTGATCCGCAGCGATCAGCTTGACCTTCTCGAGGTTGCGCACCGAGCGGCGTACGGCCTCGGAGGCTCCGTCGAGCACCACCAGCACCTTGGTGCCGGCTTCGATACCAAGCCGGCCCAGGCCGGCGGTGATTTCCTTGGTTTTGGGGGTATCGAGCCCAACGCCAAAGCCCTTGACCACAGTGATGTCGTCGATGCGACTCATCAGGGCGGTGCGCAGGGCCAGGCGACGCTCCTTGCGGTTCATCGCCACGGTGTAGCTGCGGGGCTTGGGACCAAACACCACGCCACCGCCGGGGCGGAGCGGGGTTCGAATCGAGCCTTGGCGGGCCCGACCTGTGCCCTTTTGCTTGTAGGGCTTGCGGCCGCCACCGGCAACTTCAGCGCGGGTAAGCGTGCTGGCTGTGCCCTGACGGGCATTGGCCAGCTGACGCACCACGGCGCGATGCACCAAGTCTGTGGCAGACGATTCCTTAGCGACTTTGAGCTCAAGGGCAGCCTTGCCGGCCTCCTTGCCTTGCCAGTCGCGAATTACACAATTAGCCATTGGTTTTCTCCTCAGTTCCCGGCTTTGGCGCCCACCCGGTTCGCCGGGCGGATGTTGAGCAGGGCGCCAGGTTTGCCGGGCACCGAACCCTTCACTACCAGCAGGTTGCGCTCCACATCCACTTTGAGGATGACGAGGCCGCGGGTGGTGATTTGTTTGCCGCCGTAGCGGCCCGCCATGCGCTTGCCGGGGTAGACGCGGCCCGGCGTGGTGCCGGCGCCGATCGAGCCAGGCTCACGGTGGTTCTTGGAACCGTGGGTCATGGGGCCCCGGCTGAAGCCGTGGCGCTTTTGGAGGCCGGAAAAGCCACGGCCCATGGTGTCGCCGCTCACATCAACCTTTTGACCAGGCTCAAACGCCGTCACGGAGACGGAGCCACCCAGCTCAAGGCCATCCACGCTGTCGACCCGATATTCCTTCAGGTGGCGCAGGACCTCATCACCAGATTTGGCTAGGTGCCCCTTGGCTGGCTTGTTCACGAGCTTTTCGCGAATGTCGCCAAAACCAAGCTGAACGGCGTTGTAGCCGTCGGTGCTGGTGCTTTTGAGTTGGGTGATGCGGCAAGGACCCGCCTCGATCAAGGTGACCGGGATGGACTTGCCCTCGTCGTTGAAGAACTGGGACATGCCCAATTTCTTCCCAAGAATGCCGATAGACATAGGAGGGTAAACAACGCCAGCTGGACCACCGAGCGCAGTGAGCAGGGAGCTCATGCAGGACGGTGAAACTGAAGCGGTCAGGATGTTGCCTGGCTCGGCCGAGGGGCCGCTCTTCGCCGCGGAAGCATGGGCCTCCAGCAACGGATTGCGATTTCCAAGGGCTAGCGAGGCTGATCTGATTCGGATCAGCGCGGCTGGGACTTATCGGAACCGGACGGGACTCAACAGAAGTGAGAACAGTGCGTTCTGGCAGTTTCCCGACGGGACCTACAACCTTTTAAAGCTGCTGGAACCGTGCTGGCCGAGGACGATCACCACCACTGGTGATCGTGTGCCGTGATCTGGAGGCCCGGCTAGCGGTCGGGCACATATCAATGGCACAGTTAATTAACATACCCCACCACCTAACCGGTCCTGGGCTGTCAAAGTGGTGCCTAGCTAGCGATTACCCGTAATGCCCCTGCTGCTCTCCGGTCGCGGTTTCCGCCAGGACCTTGAGCGCGCTGGTGCTCTGGCCCTATTTGCCCCCCTTGAAGGTGGCGCAGAGACTCGCTTGATGAGACGGATGCGGGCCGTTGGTTATCGCGCCCAGCTCACCTCGGCACGGGGGCTTGGTGATCCTGAGGCCTTTCTTTTGCAGTTGCACGGGGTGCGTCCGCCCCACCTGGGTCACCAGAGCGTGGGCAGGGGTGCAGCCGTGGGCGAGGTGCAGCGGGTGATGCCCCAATTGGGGGCTTTGCTCGAGGGCACGCAGCCGATCCTGCTGTGGTTGTTGGAGGGGCAGGTCCTATCTCAAGCTGAATTGGGCTCCCTGATTGCCCTCTGCCAGCGTGAGCCCCGGCTCAAGCTTGTGGTGGAGATGGGCGGTTCCCGGGAACTGCGCTGGCAGCCCCTTGAGCAGCTGCTTGACGCCTGAGGAGGCTCTCGCCTCAGGGCGCTGGGTCAAGTTGATCTGTGGGGCTAGCAACCAGGATCTGGCCGCGATCGAAGACCTCTGCGGCATCTTTTCTCTGGCCGGGGTGCACTGCATAGATGGCGCGGTAGATGCGGCTGTGGTGGCCGCGATCCGCCGCGGGATTGATTGGGCCGAAGCCCGTGGAGCCAGCCGCCCCTGGCTGATGTTGAGCCTCAGCGATGGCGACGATCCCCATTTCCGCAAGGCTTGGTTCGACCCCGCTTGCTGCCCGCCGGCCTGCCCCCGCCCCTGTGAGAGGGTTTGTCCGGCCTTGGCCATCGGGCTGGCCGCTACAGGCGCTCCAGGAGTATTGGCGGAGCGCTGCTACGGCTGTGGCCGCTGTTTGCCGGCCTGTCCCCATGGACTGATTGAGGAGCGGAGTCAGGTGCTGGCAGGGGTTGATGTGCTTCTCCTGCTTGCCCAGTTGCGCCCTGATGCGGTGGAACTGCACACCCACCCCGGTCGAGGCGTGGCCTTTGCAGAGCGGGTTGGCCAGCTGCGGGCCAGTGGCGTGCAGCTGCGGCGGCTGGCGGTGAGTGCGGGTCTTGAGGGCACAGCCCAGTCGCCCCCTGCGCTGGTGGCGGAGCTATGGCAGCGCTTCGCCCTGCTGCGCGGCGCCGGCTTTCGTCCCCTCTGGCAGCTCGATGGCCGGCCGATGAGTGGTGATCTGGGGGCGGGTACGGCTCGTGCCGCCGTCAAGTTGGTTGCGGCCGTGCTCCCCCAGTCTCCCCCCGGCCCGGTGCAGCTGGCTGGGGGCACCAACGCCCACACGCTGCCGCAGTTGAGGAGCTATCCCTTGCAGCATCTAATCGCTGGCGTCGCCTTTGGTGGCGTGGCTCGCCGGCTGTTGCAGCCCCTGCTACTTGAGGCCCAGGGGCGGGGACGCTCTTTGCTGGCCGATGCCGAGCTTTTCCCCCTTGCCCTGGGGCTGGCTCGGGAGCTTGTTAATCCCTGGCTAGAACGTACGTAGTGCCATGCGATTCGGTGTCCAGCCCTGCTTTGATCGCCCCCCAGCGCGTCACCGACGACCTCGATCGCCTACTGGCCCTACTGCCTGAGCTGGTGCAGGCGGCCCTGGCGACCGCCGAGTCGCGTGAGCATTTGCTGGAGGTTGTGCTGGACCTGGGCCGGGTGCCCGAGGCCCGCTACCCGGGCCAGGTAAGCGCCCTGGGCAATCAGCCCCTGGAGCGCGCCGACCTGGCTGCAGTGGTGGAGCGACTCGGCAGCTTCGGCGGCGACAACCGTGCCGGCATTGAGCGCACCTTGCATCGCATCAGTGCGATCCGCAATCGCAGCGGCACGATCGTGGGACTCACCTGCCGTGTGGGCAGAGCAGTGTTCGGCACGGTGGCCATGGTGCGCGACCTGCTCGACGTCGGCGAGTCGCTGTTGTTGATGGGGCGCCCTGGTGTGGGCAAGACCACGGCCCTGCGAGAGATCGCTCGGGTGCTGGCCGACGACCTGGGCAAGCGGGTGGTGGTGATTGACACCAGCAATGAAATCGCCGGGGATGGTGACATTCCCCATCCCGCTATCGGCGGGGCCCGGCGCATGCAGGTAGCCAGGCCGGAGCTTCAGCATCAGGTGATGATCGAGGCCGTGGAAAACCACATGCCCGAGGTAATCGTTATTGACGAGATCGGCACCGAGCTGGAAGCCCAGGCGGCTCGCACCATTGCCGAGCGTGGCGTGATGCTCGTGGCCACGGCCCATGGCAATTCCATTGAAAACTTGATCAAAAACCCCACCCTCTCCGATCTGGTGGGTGGCATTCAGGCGGTGACGCTCGGCGATGAGGAGGCCCGCCGCCGCCGCACGCAGAAAACCGTGTTGGAGAGGGCTGCCGAGCCCACTTTCGCCATGGCGGTGGAGATGCACAGCCGCCATCGTTGGCACGTGCACAGGGATGTGGCCCGCACGGTGGACATGCTGTTGCGGGGCCAGGGGGGGCGCCCCGAGATCCGGGAGCTCGGCGCTGATGGGCAGTTGCAGCGGCAACAGGAGTCAGCGCCTGCCCCAGCCGCCAGGGAGGCGGTGGCGCCGCGGCCCCACGGACGACCACGGCTGGCGGCCGCACCCCTGCCTGAGTTGGAGGACGCTGACGGGGCGTCAGAGCGCCCAGCGGTTGAAGCCGCTGCAGCGATGTTGCGGGTGTACGGAGCGGGCCTCAGCCTTGGGCCGCTGGAGCAGGTGGTGCGGGCCCGTCAGTTGCCCGTGGAGCTGGTGGGCAGTGTTGAGCTGGCTGACGCGGTACTCAGCCTGCGCCAACATCTCGGCCGTGATCCCCAGGTGCGCCGTCAGGCTCAGGAGCTGGGCCTGCCGATTTTGGTCCTCAAGTCGGCGGCCCCGCCCCAGCTGCAGCGCGCCCTAGAGCGGCTGCTCCAGCGTCATCGTGAGGGTCAGGCGCAAAAGGATCCAGTTGCAGTGGCTGCCTGCAGCGCCCAGGCCGATGACGCGCTCGCCGGGTTGGAGGAATGTCGGCTGGCGGTTGAACAGGTGGTGTTGCCCCACGGCCAGCCCGTAGAGCTGCTGCCCCGCAGCGAGAGGGTGCGGCTGATGCAGGCGGAATTAGCTGATCGCTATCGGCTACGTACCGCCGTATTTGGCCGCGGTGTGGAGCAGCGGCTGCGGCTATTTCCTGCTTGAGCTTGGAGCCGGTGGCTGCTGCGGTTGACGAAGGACCGGGCGCTATGGATAACTATATGGGTACCGGAAATTCCGGTTGAGCCCATCCGTTAGGTTTGGCTCAAGCTCTTTCAGAGCGCCATTGGGTCGTCGCCAAGCGGTAAGGCAGCGGTTTTTGGTACCGCCATTCCTAGGTTCGAATCCTAGCGACCCAGTTTTGATCCATGTCTTTCGCTCCCCCTGCTGCGACTGGCTTTTGGGCTAGATCTAGTCCCCTGATCGTTTTTGATTTCGACGGGGTGCTGATGGACGGCATGCCCGAATACTGGTGGTCGGCCCGGGCGGCGGCCCTGCAGCTGGCTCCAGGGCTGGTGCTCTCAGAGCAGGCACCGCAAGGCTTCGCCCGCTTGCGGCCCCTGATTCACAAGGGTTGGGAGATGGTGCTGATGGCGGCGGAGCTGGGCCGCCCGGATCTCAATCTGGAGTTGTTGCTCGCCGATTACGACGGGGCCTTACCTGTCGCTTTGGCCCGTTGGGGGTGGCAGCCGGAGCGGCTGCAGCGCCAGCTCGAGCAGGTGCGCAATGCCGCCATCGCTGAAGCGCCTGCTGCCTGGCTTTCCCGCCACAGGATTTACCCGGGGGTGAAGGAGCGATTACAGCGCTTGGGGCAGGAAGGGGCCGACTGGGTGGTGCTCACCACCAAGGGCGCCGCTTTTGCGGCCAGGCTGTTGGCGGCTGCGGCTCTAGAGCCTTCAGCCCTCTATGGCCACGAGCACGGCAGCAAGCCCGAGGTGCTGCACCAGCTGCTGGATCAGGGGCGCCCGCTTTGGTTTGTCGAAGACCGACGCCCCACGCTGGCAACGGTGCGAGCTGATTCCCGCTTGGCAGCGGTGCGTTGTTTTTTGGTGAGTTGGGGGTATTTGGGTCCCCAGGACGCTGAGGCTTTGCCGGCTGACATCGCCTGGCTGACGCCGGAGCAATTTGCTGCCCCCCTGGCGCAATGGCCCCAGTGAGCTAGAGTACGCTCGTACTACAAGCAATTGATACGCCGGCCCGTTTTGGGGGCACTTGCTGTTTAGAGGTCGCAGGATGGCCGTCTTCGGGTTTGTCTGGAGGCCGTACCTGCGGGTCATGCCGATTTACGGCTCGCTCCCGCCCTGCTTTCGTCTTTGTGGCCTGTTCCTTCGCATTTGATTGCTGTTATGCCCGCTACCCCTAACTCCCCCTCCAGCTCTTCCGTGCCCCCTGCTTCCCGCGCCTCAGCCAGTTCTGCTTCGGCTTCTGCCACTTCTGCGGCTACCACCTCTTCAGCTACTAATTCTTTGGCTTCTGCCTCTTCAGCTAACAATTCGACTGCAGACAGTCGGGCAGCGGCCGAGCGCGACAAGGCCTTGGGGCTTGTCTTGAATCAGATCGAGCGCAATTTCGGCAAGGGTTCGATCATGCGCCTGGGGGATGCGTCCCGCATGCGGGTGGAAACCATCGGCACCGGCGCCCTCACCCTGGATCTGGCCCTGGGTGGGGGCTATCCCAAGGGACGCGTAGTGGAGGTCTATGGGCCGGAGAGTTCCGGTAAGACCACCCTCACGCTGCATGCCATTGCCGAGGTGCAGAAGCGAGGTGGTGTGGCCGCTTTTGTGGACGCGGAGCATGCCCTCGACCCCGTCTATGCAGCGGCTCTTGGCGTTGACATTGAAAATCTGCTGGTCTCCCAACCGGATACCGGTGAGATGGCCCTGGAGATTGTCGACCAGCTGGTTCGTTCAGCCGCCGTGGACATCGTGGTGATCGACTCGGTGGCGGCCTTGACCCCCCGCGCTGAAATTGAAGGCGAAATGGGGGACCTGGCGGTGGGTGCCCAGGCTCGCCTGATGAGCCAGGCCATGCGCAAGATCACCGGCAACATCGGTAAATCCGGCTGCACCGTGATCTTCCTCAACCAGCTGCGCCAGAAGATCGGTGTCACCTACGGCAATCCGGAAACCACCACTGGTGGTAACGCCCTCAAGTTCTATGCATCGGTGCGCTTAGATATTCGCCGGATTCAGACCCTTAAGCGGGGCACCGAGGAGTACGGCATCCGCGCCAAGGTAAAGGTGGCTAAAAACAAAGTCGCCCCGCCCTTCCGGATCGCTGAATTCGACATCTTGTTTGGCCGTGGCATCAGCACCCTGGGCTGTTTGCTCGACCTGGCCGAGGAGACCGGTGTGGTGGTCCGCAAAGGTGCCTGGTACAGCTATGAGGGCGACAACATTGGTCAGGGTCGGGATAATACGATCACCTGGCTGGAGCAAAACCCAGCCCAGGCTGAGGTGATTGAGCAACTCACTCGGCAAAAGCTGAAGGAGGGCTCAGAGGTCACCGCCAATTCCATGAAGCCCCTCGCCGCGGCTGCTAAGGCGGCTGTTGCAGCATCAGGGCCCGCTGAAGCGGGCGATGGCCTCGAAGAGTTTTCGGTGGCTAGCTGAGCGGCTGGCCCCAGCTCAAGGGACTTGCCCCAGCTCAAGGGAGAGTGAATGCTCCCTTGAGCTGGTTGGGGTTAGGCAGGTGGGCTGAGGATTGGGCTCGCGATCCTTTTGCTGCCTCGGGGCTTTGGAGCACCTGGGCGACTCGCTGCAGCTCCTGGATGGCTTCGGCTCCTTCCAGTTTCACCAGTTCATGGCCATCGCGGGATTCCACCCAGCTGATGCCGAAATCGGAAACCAAAAACCTAACCATGTGATTCGCGTCGAGGTTGGCGACGAAGGAGGCCCCGTGACCATCCCGGCCATCACCGCACACATAGCAAGTGGCAGCAATGCCTCGGCCTTGAAGGCTTTTGGCGAGAGCCTGAAGACTCATCACCAGGTCGTGAACCACAGATCTGTACTGCTCGGCTAAGCGTGGGAACACGACGACCCGGCGGATTCAAGAAGATTCTAATCTTTTCTTCAGGATTTGGCGGGTTAGCCGTCGGACAGGTTCCACCAGCCGGCGGCGGGGCCGACAAAACGCACTGTCAGCCAGAACAGCACCAGGGCGCCGATGCCTATCCAGGCCCCTTTTGTGGTGAGGGTGACGAAGCGATCAGCCTGGTTGCGCGTCAGAGGCAGCCAGGCTGCGATTCGTGGGGAGGTGTCAATTTCCTTGGGCCGTTTCGGCTTAACCAGCTTGGGTGGCAGACCCTGAATGCTGCGACGCTTGGCTTCCCCCATGGCCTCCGCTACTTGGATGGTGAAGTCAGGATCCCACGTCAGTGAGGCAGTAGGCGGGTGAGGTTGATCCAGGGTTCCAGGGCTGCGAGCACCTGGCGGCCCCAGCTCCGCCCCCGCAGCCGCCCATCCAGTACGGCCAGTCGGCCAGCGCCCTCGCGCCTAAGCCCCGCTACACCGAGCTGTAAACGGGTTAGGGCATCTGGCAGCAGGCCCTCTCGGAACCAATCGCGGCCCTCCTGGCGCAGGGCCATTACTCGCGCAGCGGTGAGTGGATCTTCGAGGCTGGCGATCGGCAGCAGGGCGATCACGATCTGGCTTGGAAGCGGCAACCGGGCCTGCTGCTCGAGCCACCAGCACCAGCGGCCACAAATCACCCCATTGCCCTCGGGCGCGGTGCTCTCGTGCCCTACGCGACTGCCGAATTCCGCTGCTAGCCCACTGGTAAGTCCCAATCGCAGGGCGTCGTCATCGATCAGCACGATTGTTAGCCCAGCTTGGCCAAGGATCAGGCGCCGGCTTTGCTCGAGCAGGTGCTGTCCGTAGTTCGGGCTATTCGGCAGCGGTTGGCGCATCGGCGCAAATAGGGGCAGGGGGTCGGCAAGGGGCGCATCGCCAAGATTTAGGTCCACAACCGGCTGCAGCCCCAATTCACTCCCCGGCGCAAGTTGGCCCAGCAGCACCGCACCCCGCCCCTCCAGCAGACCGCGCAGCACCGCCAAGGGCTCGAGGGGGTGGCGGTGCAGTTGCCATTGCAGCAGTTGGGGATTCAGCTGGGCCCAGCTGGTCCAGCCGTCGCCCTTGGCGGCCAGCCAGTCGGGCCATGGCGCGGGTAGGGGGCTTAGTAGCTGCAGCAGATGGCGCAGGGGAGCTTCGTCGTCTGGGGCCAAGGCCACCAGCTGGTTGGGACGGCGGGGGGCGCTGAGCACCCGGCGATTGAGCCGTTGGTGCAGGCTCAGCAGGCTGGACTCGGCCGCGGGCTGGGCCCGCCGCAGTTGATCCCAGTGCTGGGGTGTGACCACCACCTCCAGGGCTTGGCGCAGCAGGGCGTCGAGCTGTTCAGCCTCCGGGATCACCAGTTGCCGCTCCCCCAGCCACCCCTGTTGCCAGGCCGCGACCAGCTGCTGATGACTAAGCAGCCAGACGCGGGCAGCTTCTGGTGCTTGGTCGCCCTCGAAGCAGGCCAGGGCCATGCTTGGTTCGGCCTTTGAGAGCCTGGGCAGCTCCACCTGCAGCAGCCGTTGGCGTTGGGCCTCGCCCACCACTATGGCCAGGGGGCACTCGCTCAGGGATAGGGGTACCAGCAGGCTGATCCACCAGCTGGGCTCGCTGCCTGGTGCTAATCGAACCAGGGTGTGGTCGCCGCGGCGCAGGCTGCGGGCCACCAAGCGGCTAAGGCTGAGGTGGTGGGGCCAGGGAGCAGTGCCCTCCTGGCGCAGCAGGGCTTTGAGTTGCTGATGGGCGCGGGCTTCGAGCATTCCCAGCCAACCAACAGATCAAAAGCGTAGGAAGCTGGCGTCATGGCTCCTGCGCCCCGATGACTCCCGATTCCTTGCCCAGCCCCCAGGCTCGTGCTCACAGCACTGCCAATCCGTGGCGGCAGGGGCCCGTGGGGATCGTGGGCTTGGGATTGATTGGCGGCTCCCTGGGGCTGGATCTGCAGCACCAAGGCGTGGAGGTGCGTGCCTTAGTGCACCGTGAGGCCACCGCCGAGCGAGCCCGGCAGCGGCTCCTGGCCACCGAGGTGGGCACCAACCCCGCCGTGCTGGCCGGCTGCAGCCTGGTGGTGCTGGCTCTGCCCCTAGACCGGCTGCTGGAGCCGCCGCAGGAGTTGTTGGCGGCGTTGCCACCCCAGGCGGTGATTACCGATGTGGGTTCGGTGAAGGCGCCGGTGCTGGAGCTCTGGCAGGGCCTGCATCCCCGTTTTGTCGCCAGTCATCCGATGGCCGGTACGGCTGAGGCTGGCGTGGAGGCGGGGCAGCAGGGGTTGTTTCATGGGCGCCCTTGGGTGGCGACCCCCGCTGCCGCCACCGATCCGCAGGCGCTGGCGTTGGTTCAGGGCTTGGCCCAGGCTGTGGGGGCCCACTGGCTCAGTTGCGGCGCCGCTGAGCACGACCAAGCGGTGGCCCTGATCTCCCACCTGCCGGTGTTGGTGGGTGCCGCCCTGCTGCAGACGGCTGATCGGGCGGGCGCTGCGGGCGCCGGGGATCTAGCTGGCCTAGTGCGCGTCCTGGCTTCGAGCGGCTTTGCCGACACCAGCCGGGTGGGCGGCGGCAATCCGGAGTTGGGCACCCTGATGGCCCGCTGCAACCGCGAGCCGCTGCTGGTGGCGCTGGCGCTCTACCGGCAGCGGCTGGAAGCCCTCGAGCAGCAGGTGAGCCAGGGGGATTGGCAGGGCTTGCGGCAGGAGCTAGATCGCAGCCAGGAGTTGCGGCCGCAGTTTCTCTGATTCCCCTGACACGGCTAAGTGTTGAGGGCGCTGAGGTTCAGGGTTTGGCCCCGCTCTGCCAGCAGCTGCCGGCAGGCCATCAGGGCTGAGAGGCCCACGGCGGCGGTGCCCTCGCCGGGGTGGATCGAATCGCCGCACAGCCACAGGCCTGGTAGGGGGGTGCGGCTCGCCAGGCCGAAGGGCCCGAAGCGGCTGGGGTGCTGTCCCAGGCCGCCCACAAAGCCAAAGGGCCGCCCGGTCCAGCGCTCAAAACCCCGGGGTGTGGCTAGCTCCGCGTGGCGCCACTTTTCTGGGCTGATGCCCAGCAGCGACTCCAACCCCCGCTGCATGGCGGCCAGCGTTTCCGCCTTGGCTTGGTCGTAGGCGGTGGCTTCGAGGCCAAACCAGGGCTTCGCTGGTGTGAACACGCTGGCGATCACCGTGGCCAGGCCCGCCGGTGCCCGGCCGTCGCCCTCGTGGCTCACCGACACAAACAAGGTGCCCGGATCGGCCCAATCGAGTTGTAGGTGGGCGGGGCAGTTGGCAGGCAGCAGGACTCGCTCCACTGCGCCATAGAACACCAACGCGCCGGAGGGATCGGGGAGCTGGGCCAGCCGTTGCCGGTAGCCCGCGGGTAGCTGCTCGCCCAGCAGAGCGGGCAGGCTCTGCACCGGCAGCGCCAGCACCACATCGGCGGCCTGCCGTTCGAAGCGCTCGCCCCGTACCCGCCAGCCCGCTCCGCCTCCAGGCTCGTTGCTGCGCTCCAGGGCGCTCACCCGGTGACGCAGTCGCAGCTGGCCGCCGCTGGCAGTCAGGGCCTGCTCCAGCTGCTGGCTGAGCACCTGCATTGAACCCTGCAGGTGCCAGAGCCCAAGCGGTGCCTGGCCCATGGCCAGCACGGTGGCGCCATAGAGGGCGGCGGTGCGCTCTGCTGGCTCCTGGGAGTACAGGCGTAGCTGCAGATCCAGGAAGCGGCGCAGGCGTGGATCGGCGCCACAGCCCGTGAGCGTGAGCAGATCAGCCACGCTGGCGGCAGCGAGTAGGCCACTGGCCAGGTTGGCGGGCCTCAGGGCCGGCAGCAGCTGGCCCAGGTCCCAGAGGCTGCGCGGCGGCAGCACCGGATCGCGGCTTGCAAAAGCCCAGTTGGCACCATGCAGGGTGGCGCAGAGCTGCCAGAAGCGGCCGCTGCCGGGAAACTGCTGCTCCCGCTCGGCTTTCCAGCGCGCTGGATCGCGCCAGATCCGCACCGGCGGCCGGCCATCGGCCAGATCCACCACGCAGGCCGGATCCAGGGGGGTGGCCTGCGGTAGGGGCAGACCCAAGTGGGCCAGCAGGCGCTGGTGGCTGCCGCCCGGTTCCAGGCCTGCCACCTGGGTGGCGCCTACATCAAAGGTGTAGGGACCGCGGCGGAAGGTGCCGGCGCAGCCGCCGCTCTGCTGGTGGGCTTCCAGCAGTTCCACCGTTAGTCCCTCCCGGGCCAGCAGGGCTGCGGTGGTGAGGCCGGCGATGCCGGCGCCCACCACCACCACATCGAGGCGCTTCTCCATGGCGCCATGCTGGCAACCAAGTGCGCGGGCGCGCGATGCAGGCCTGGGTAGAGCAGCAGCTCGGCGGCGCCGTGGTGAGCCAGGCGCCGCTGGGGGGTGGTTGTATCCACCAGGCCTGGCGGTTGGAGTTGGCCGATGGTCGCAGCGTGTTTGCCAAGACCAAGGCGGCCGCCGCCCTGGCCATGTTTGAGGCGGAACTGAACGGCCTGCAGCAGTTGGCCCACCATGCGCCTGCGGCTCTGGTGATTCCAGAACCCCTGGCATGGGGAGTGGCCGGCGATCGCGCCGTGCTGCTGCTCAGCTGGTTGCAGTTGGCAGGCTCACTTGGTGCCGCAGCTGAAAGTGGTTGGTTTCAATGCGGCCAGGCCTTGGCCCAGCTGCACCGCAGCAGTGCCGGCTCGGCACCAGCCCAGGGCTACGGCGCTGCAGCAGACAACTTCATTGGATCAGCCCCCCAGCCCAACGGCTGGCGCTCCGATTGGGGGGTGTTTTTTGCGGAGTGCCGCTTGGCGCCCCAGCTGGCCTGGGCCGCTAGCCGGGGAGAGCCGCTGTGGGGAGCACGGGAGTTGCTGGAGCTCGTGCCGCCATGGCTGAGCGGCCATCACTGTGAGCCGGCGCTGGTGCACGGGGATCTTTGGTGCGGCAATGCGGGCCTGCTGAGCAATGGCTGCAGCACAATTTTCGATCCCGCCTGTTTCTGGGGAGATCGGGAAGTGGATCTGGCGATGGCCCAGCTATTCGGCGGTTTCCCGAAAGCTTTTTTTAGCGGCTACAAAGATGTATGGCCGCTAGAGCCCGGGGCCAAAGGTCGGGTCGCTCTCTACAACCTGTATCACCTTTTGAATCACGCCAACTTGTTTGGAGGCGGCTGGGGACGCCAGGCTCAAACCAGCATTGATCAGCTGCTACTTAATTACTGCTGATTAGCCCAGATATTCCTTGCGGAGGTTTTGGACCTTGGTCACCACCGCACCACGCTTTTCGCTGGTGGTGAGGTTGTGCCAACTCCACTGGCCGACAATCACCAAGCCAAGCAGCTCAAGCAGGCCAGGAACCACGGGCAACAGGTTGATTGCATCGAGTACCCCTTTGATCAGGATCTGAGCGACTATCACAGCCAGAATCACGCCGCTGGCTTTGCCGATCCGCCCCATTTGGCTCCAGTCCACCTGGTCCAGGGTGCCGTTTACTTTGTCGAGTATGTCGCCGTAACGCGCACTGAAGCTGACTTCGGCGGCACCGGAGGTGGCTTCAGTCTCCACTTCAGTGGCAGTGCCCTGCTCAACCGCGTCGGTGGTGGTATCGCTCATGGACCGGTTGGAAGGCGAATGTTTGGAATGATTCATAAGGTATCGGTGTGTTCTCCCATGCGCCAGAGCAAATCAGGGCAGATCTGCACCTGCTCACCGTTTTGCGCTCCATCCTTGCCAGCGCCGAACCGGAGGAGGGCTGTGCCCTGCTGCTGGGCGAACGCTTGGACTTCGACTGGCAACTGCGCCTGATCTGGCCGTGTTGCAACGTCTGGCCCCAGCCTCAGCAACGCTGCCGTCGCTTTGCGATTGATCCAAGGGAGCAGCTGCAGGCGCAGAAGTGGGGCAGGGCGCAGGGGCTGGAGCTGCTGGGCTCGGCCCACAGCCACCCCACCAGTGGGGCCTTGCCTTCTGACACCGATCGCAGTCTCTGTGGAATGTCCACTTTGATGGTGATCCTCGGGGCCCAAACCCTTGGGGGCGAGTTGGTTGCCTGGTGGCTACAGGAAGCTCCGGCCGCGCCCCAGCGCCTGCCATGGAGAATGGTGACCTGATCCAAGAGGCCATGCTTCCTCCCGACACCAGCGGCGTCCAGCTCAGCCCCGATGAGGTGGCTCGCTTTGCCCGGCACCTGATCCTGCCAGAGGTGGGTATGGAGGGGCAAAAGCGGCTCAAGGCTGCTTCTGTTCTGTGCGTGGGCACCGGTGGGCTGGGCTCGCCCTTGCTCCTTTATCTAGCGGCTGCCGGCGTAGGCCGGCTCGGCATCGTCGATTTCGATGTGGTCGACCACTCCAACCTCCAGCGCCAGGTAATCCATGGCACCAGCTGGGTTGGCAAGCCCAAGATCGAATCGGCCAAGGCCCGCATCCTGGAGCTCAATCCCCACTGCCAGGTGGATCTCTACGAGACGGCCCTCACCAGCGAAAATGCCCTGGAGATCATCTCTGGCTACGACCTGGTCTGCGACGGCACGGACAACTTCCCCACCCGCTACCTGGTGAACGACGCCTGCGTGCTGCTGGGTAAGCCAAATGTCTACGGCTCGATCTTCCGCTTTGAAGGTCAGGCCACGGTGTTCAACCTGGATGCAGCCAGCCCCAACTACCGGGACCTGTTCCCTGAGCCGCCGCCGCCGGGCATGGTGCCCTCCTGCGCCGAGGGCGGAGTGGTGGGGGTGTTGCCCGGAATCATCGGTGTGATCCAGGCCACCGAGGCGGTGAAGATCATCACCGGCATCGGCACCACCCTCAGCGGCCGACTGCTGCTGTTCGATGCTCTTGCCATGAAGTTCAGGGAGCTGAAGCTGCGGCCCAACCCCGAACGCCCTGTGATCGAGAAGCTGATCGACTATCAGGAGTTTTGCGGCGTCGGCGGTACGGCTCCTGGGCAGGAAGAATCTGGTGCTGTAGAGAGCATCAGCGTGGGCGAGCTCAAAACGCTGCTCGATGGCGACACCTCCGGGTTGGTGCTGATCGACGTGCGCAACCCGCCTGAGGCGGAGATTGCAGTGATCCCCGGGGCCGAGCTAATTCCTCTCGATCAGATAGAGAACGGCACTGCAGTGGAACGCATTCGGCAGCTGGCAGCAGGCAAGCAGCTCTATGTTCATTGCAAGCTTGGGGGCCGCAGTGCCAAGGCCCTGATTGCCCTGAAACGCCACGGCATCGAGGGGATCAACGTGGCCGGAGGCATTGACGCCTGGAGCCAGGAAGTTGATCCGAGTGTGATGCGCTACTGAGGCCTGGTCTCAGTAAGTAATCCAGCCTCAGTAATCCACGCCCCGTTTGAGATCCACGCCGCGCTCGGCGTAATGCTTGTGGCACACCATCTCGGAGTGCACCGAAGCCAGGTCGAAATAGGCGGGGCGGTTTTTACAGCGGCCGGTGAGGATTACTTCAGTTTCAGCGGGCTTGCGCAGCAGGGTTTGCACGATCGGCTCCACCGGCAGTAACTCCAGATCCACTGTCGGGTTGATCTCATCGAGGATCACCGTTTTGTAGAGGCCGCTAGAGATGGCGGCCCGGGCGATCTCCCAGGCCCGCTCAGCTTCCACATAGTCGATCGGCTGCTGCTGGCCGCGCCACACGATTGCATCGCGCCCGGAGCGCAGGTGATCCACCAGGTGGGGATAGCTCTCGCGCAGAGCGGCGATGGCGGCATCTTCGGTATAGCCAGCGCCACCTTTGAGCCACTGCAGGATCAGTACTCGGTGGCTTTTGTCCTGGCTGATGCCACGGCCGATCGCCTGCAGCCCCTTGCCCAGGGCGCTGGTGGATTTCCCCTTGCCTTCACCGGTGTAAATCTCGACGCCTTCCAGGCCGCCGGGGCCCTGGTGGGCGCGCATTTCTGAGTGCAGGTCGGCCAGTTGCACCAGCTGGCGGGGCGCACCGCGACCTGTGCAGATCACCTCCATGCCGTCGGGTTTGGCCGCCAGGGTGCGGGCCACATCTTCGACATCAAGCAGGCCCAGATCCAGCACCGGGTTGAGCTCGTCGAGCACCACCACCGAGTAGAGGTCGCTGGCGATGGCCCCTTTGGCGATGTCCCAACCCCGCTGGGCCTCCTGCCGGTCGAAGCGGGTGGCTTCCTCGGCGCCGAAAAAGTCTCCCCTGCCGGTGCGCACCTGGTCGATCAGGTGGGGGAAGCCCTGTTGCAGGGCTTCGATGGCTGCGTCTTCGTCGTAGGCCCGGCCGGGCCCCTTGAGAAAGCGCAGCAGCAGCACCCGTGTGCGTTTTTGCTCGCAGATACCCAGGCCGATGGTGCGCAGAACCACCCCTAGGGCCGCCTGGCTTTTGCCCTTGCCATCGCCGTCATAGACGTGCAGCTGGCCATGGGCGCGCTCATCGCTGCCGGCCGCCGTACGGATGCCGATACCCCGGCCCGTTCCCCGTTGCGGCGTCTGGGTGCTGCTCATATGGCGATGTTACCGGCGTCATTGGGGTAGGGGTTGCCAAGATCTGGGCAGGAGTTTGGTGGCGATGTTGTTTTCCCTGTTGGAGCCGTTACCGCCGCCATTGGAGCTGGCGCTGGCTTCGTTGCGTCAGCAGTTGGCGTGCCTAGATCGGTTGGTGTTGGCCTATTCCGGTGGGGTAGATAGCGCCCTGGTGGCTGCCCTCGCCGTAGAGCAACGCGGCGAGGCAGCTTTGGCGATTACGGGTGTGTCGCCGGCGCTAGCCCCCCACCTACGGGCGGAGGCGGCGGAGCAGGCTCGTTGGCTGCGGATCGCCCACCGGGAGATCGCTACGGCGGAGCTGGCAGATCCGGCCTATGCCAGTAACCCTGAGCAGCGCTGCTACGCCTGCAAGCGGGAGCTACACCGGCTGCTGGCGCCGATCGCGGCCGCGGCGGCAGGGGCGATCGTGCTCGATGGCGTTAATGCCGAGGATCTGGGTGATCATCGGCCCGGCATTCGGGCCGCAAAGGAATTCGGAGTGCGTTCGCCCCTGGCCGAGGTGGGCCTCGACAAGGCCGGCGTACGCCAGCTTTCTCGGGCCCTGGGGTTGCCCTGGTGGGACAAGCCGGCCCAGCCCTGTCTGGCCTCGCGCTTTCCCTACGGCGAACCGATCACGGCGGAGCGGCTGCAGCGGGTGGCTGCAGCGGAAGCCTGGTTGTTGGCACGGGGCTGGCCCCAAGTGCGCGTGCGCTCCCAGGGCCAGACAGCTCGGATTGAACTGCCTGCCGCCCAATTGGATCGCGCCCTGGGTTTGTGGGCCAAGCCCGAAACCAGGCAGGCTCTGGTGGCAGCCTTCCTGGAGATGGGTTTTAGCGCCGTGGGCCTGGATCTGGAGGGGCTGGTGAGCGGCAAGCTCAACCGGGAATTGGGCTCAGCCAACCGGTGATTAGCCGGCTGAGATCAGAGGGTTACCGCGGCGGTGAATCCCTGCTCCTGCAACGGATCACGCGGGCTCTCAGCAATCGACGGCGGCGTCTCGCGCCGGAAGCTGGTGAGCTTGTGGTCGTTGGCTGAAAGCTCGGCGGCGAGCACCGCACAGGCTTTTTCCGGCATCGTGTGATCACCGCAAGTGAACACATCAACCGCCGCGTAGCCCGATTCCGGCCAGGTGTGAATCGAGATATGGGATTCGGCCAGCAGGGCCAATCCCGTAACCCCTTGGGGTTCGAATCGGTGGGTGATCAGGTTGAGGAGGGTGGCACCGGCACGCTTCGCTGCTGCGGTGATGGTGTCCCTCAGGAAGACTTCGTCGTCGAGCTTGGCGCTATCGCAGCCATAAAGCTCAAGGATGCAGTGTTTCCCGACCGTTTCGGAAATCTGATGAGGCAGGGGAGAGGCTGCGGTGGTAGCAGCAGGGGCCTCGGTCCATCCCGGGTTCGGGTGGAGGCAGGGCAGGGTCTGGGTCATCGAATCCGACCAAACAAGCTCCCAACCATACGCTGTCAACTAGGTGGCAAGGCCTAGCTGGCCAAGTCAGTTGGCATCTTCGGATCGAGCTGGCCGGCGCGCATCCGCACCACCTGGCTTTCGGCCTGCCAGCCCCCACTGAAGGCTCCCAGGTGGGTGGCACTCACCAGGCACTGGTGACCTTCGCCCACCGCCTCGAGCAGCAATTGTTGCCGCTCCGGATCTAGCTCGGCGAGCACGTCGTCGAGGAGCAGCAGGGGTGGCTCCCCCAGGACGGAGCCCACAAGCTCGAGCTCAGCCAGCTTGAGAGCCAGTACCAATGTGCGCTGCTGGCCAGCCGAGCCATAGCGGCGGGCCGGTTGGCCGGCCAGGGCCAGCTCTAGTTCGTCCCGGTGGGGCCCCACCGTGCATTGGCCCAGCCGCAGTTCCTCCTGGCGTTGCAGCTGTAGCTGCTCAAGCAGGGATTGACGCCAAGGCTCCTCAGCCTCCTCTCCCGCCAAGACGGTGCCACTTTGGTAGTTCAGTTGCAGCTGTTCCCGGCCGCCGCTGAGCCGCTCCTGCCAGGCTGCGGCCAGGGGCTCGAGGCGCCGGATCGCCCGGAAGCGGCGCCGGTGCAAGCGGGTGCCGATTACGGCCATTTGCAGATCAAAGGTGTCGAGTAGGGCCAGCAGGCTGGCCCCCCCCAGGCCGCGCCGTAGCAACTGGCTGCGCTGGCGTAGCAGCCGGCCGTAGCGACTCAGCAGGTCGCCGTAGAGAGGCTCGAGCTGCAGCACCACCCGGTCGAGCCATTGACGCCGGCCGGCTGGCTCGCCCCGCACTAGCTCGAGGTCGAGGGCGCTGAAGCCCACGCAGCGCAGCGAACCCAGCAGGTCGAGCTGGCGCTCCAGCTGCTTGCCGTTGCGCTGGGCCTGCCTGCCGGCACTTCGGCGCAGCTCCAGCTGCAGCTGGTCGCCGCCGCTTGTGAGGGCGCGCACCTGGCTGCTGGCCTCGCCGTGCTGGATCAAATCACGATCGCTACTGGTGCGGTGGGAGCGCAGGCAGCCAAGTAATTCCACCGCTTCCAGCAGGTTGGATTTGCCCTCGCCATTGGCCCCGACCACCAGCAGCCGGGGAGCCTCCAGGCTCAGCTCCAGCCGACTGATATTGCGGAAACGCAGCAGCTCCAGGCGATGCAGCCGGATAGGTCTGATGCGGTGAGCGGTTAAGGTAGGCCAGGCGGGGTGTCGTTATGGGCATGTAGCTCAGTTGGATAGAGCATCAGATTCCGGTTCTGAGGGTCGGGGGTTCGAGTCCCTCCATGCTCGTCACCCCACCGCTCCCCGCCCTAACTCCCCCCACCGCCGAGGCAGTCAAGGCCCAGGCGGTGGGGGTTTTTATTTTGGTTTGCTGGCCCAGCCCAGCTTGAGATCAACTCTCCAGCTTGAGCCCCATGGCGCGGATGCCCCCCGGATCCACCGCAAATCCGTAGCGCTCCAGGGCAGCAAGGGCCTGGGGCGGGGCTGAAAGAGAAATACTGCACCCCGCCAGCTCCCGGCGCAATCGGCCCAGGGCGGCATGGACGAGCACCGCCAGGATCTCTCCCTCAGCTGAATCGGCAGGATCGGCGCAAAGGTCCCAGAGGTTGGCATTGAGGGCGAGGTCGCTGGTAGCTCTGACAAAACCCACCAGCTGGCCATCGGGGCCCGCCACGCCCAAGTGCCAGACGCTCAGCTCCAGCACCCGCTGCCAGCGCTCGGGCTGGCGGGGCTGATCACCCGCTGCCAGCAGCAGCCGGTTGAGGGCCTCGGCAGTTGGCTGCAGGCCATCGGCCAGTAGCTGATAGCCCTCCCTCAGTCGTGGGGCTTGGGGCTGGCTGCGGAACGGGATCAAGAGGGAGTCCAGAGCTGGGTTTAGCCGGTGTTGCGCATGCCTGCTGCGATGCCGTTGATGGTGAGCAGGGCGCCCCGCAGCAGTTCACTGCGGCTGTAGGTGCGCCCATCGTCGCTGCTGCTGGTGCTCGTTTCACTCATCGGTGGTTGGCGGTTTTGGTCGCGTAGGCGTCTGAGCAGGGCCACCTGCAGGAAGCCGAGCGGAATGATCGTGCGGTTGCGTAGATCCACCGAGAGCTGCAAGGCAGGATCGCCATCCAGCAGTCGGCTGTGGCCGGTGATCGCCAGCACCAGATCGCGGGTAAGGCCAAATTCGGCAGAGATCGACTGGAAGATTGCTTCAAAGGCCTCGCGGTTTTCGCTGCGGCCCAGGGCCTGGACGTAGTGGTGGGCCAGGTCGAGATCCACCTTGGAGAGGGTCATCTCCACCTTGGAAATCAGCATGCGGAAGAACGGCCAGCGCTGGTAGAGCAGGCGCAGTAGCTCCAGCTGGCCGGGATCCTGGTCGAGCTCCTCCTGCAGGGCAGCTCCCACCCCAAACCAGCTGGGCAACAGGAAGCGGCTCTGGGTCCAGCCGAACACCCAGGGGATGGCCCGCAGGCTTGAGAGGTCCTTGGCGCCACTCTTGCGGCGGGCCGGGCGGCTGGAGATCTGCAGCTTGCTGATCTCTTCGATCGGGGTCACCTGCTGGAAGAAGGCCACCAGGTCGGGGTTGTCGTGCACCAGGGCCCGGTAGTGGTCGCGGGAGCGGGCCGCCAGCCGGCCCATCAGCTCGTTCCAGCTGGGGGTTTCGTCAACGGGGCTGCTGACCAAGCTGTTCTGCAGCACGGCGGTGGTGACCGTTTCCAGGTTGTAGAGCGCTAGCTCGGGCAGGGAGTACTTGGAGGCCAGCACCTCCCCCTGCTCGGTGATCTTGATGCGGCCGCTGAGGGTGCCGCTGGGCTGGGCCAGGATCGCCTGATAGGCGGGACCACCGCCGCGGCCCACCGAGCCGCCCCGGCCGTGGAAGATGCGCAGGGCGATGCCGTGTTCGATGGCCAGACGCTGCAGGGCAATCTGGGCCTTGTGGATTTCCCAGTTGCTGGAGAGAAAGCCGGAGTCCTTGTTGCTGTCGGAGTAGCCCAGCATCACTTCCTGGAGCGGCTGGCCACCATCACTGCCCAGTAGGGCTAGGTAGAAGGGATGGCGGAACAGGGTGCCCATCACCGCTGGCGCCCCCTGGAGGTCCTCCACCGTTTCAAACAGGGGCACCACCAGCAGGCCGGCGCGCTGGGCAATTGGGTCTACAAGCCCGGCCTCCTTGGCCAGCAGCAGCACCTCCAGCAAATCGGACACCGTGTGACTCATGGAGATCACATAGGTGCGGCAGATGCGCGATCCGAATTCCTGCTGCAGCCGCTGCAGCATCCGGAACACGGCAAAGGTTTCGGCTGTGGCGGCGCTCCATTTGGCCGTGGGCGGCAGCAGGGGCCGGCGGGTTTGGATTTCGCTGAGCAGCCACTCGACCCGCTGGGCCTCATCCATCTCGCCGTAGGGCACGGCTAGCTGTAGGTAGCGGCTGAGTTCGTCGAGGGCATCGCTGTGGCGGGTGCTCTCCTGGCGGATGTCCAGGCTGGCCAGGCAGAAGGCAAAGATCTGGGCCTGGCTGATCAGGTGCTGCAGCGATTCGCAGCTGAGGCCAGTGCGCTCGAGGCTGTCTTGGATCAGCTCCAGGTCGTAGCGGAATTCATCAACCGTGCTGTAGTGCAACTCCTGGGTGGGAGCGGGGGCCATGCTGCCCCCCATCGGCGGTGGTGGGGCGCTGCCATCGCAGGGAGACTCCCAGCCGGCATCGGCTAGTTGCTGGTTGCGTTGGTGGGTGAGCCGCAGCCGCTCCATGGTGTAACTGAGCTTGAGCCGGTAGGGCTCGAGGCGGTAGCGGGCAGCCCGCTCCTCGTAGATCTCGGGGAAGCGCAGCCGGTCCATTTCCAGCGATTCCAGTAGGGCCGGGCTCACCTGGCTCCACTGCATCGAGATGCTGAGCTGGTCACTGAGCTCAGTCACCGCCTTGAGATAGCGCTCCAGCATCAGCTGGCGTTGGTAGCAGGCGGTGCGCCAGGTGATGTCCGGTGTCACCGAAGGGTTGCCGTCCCGGTCTGAGCCCACCCAGGAGCCGAAGGTGCAGAACGAATCCCGTGGCGGTTCCACGTCTGGATAGCTCAGCTTCAGGGCGGCGCGAATGCGATCGCGCAGCTGGGGCATGGCGTCGAAGAGCACCTGCTGGAAGTAGTGCAGGGCGTAGTCGACCTCGTCGAGCACCGTCGGCTTGAACTGGTGCAGTTCGTCGGTGCGCCACCAGAGCCGGATCTCCTCCTCCAGCTGGAGTCGCAGGCCTTGGCGCTCAAGGCCATTGAGGCCGCTGCCCTGCTCCAGTTTCTGGATCAAGGTGGCCACACGCCGCTGCTTGTGCCGCACCGTGTGGCGCACAATTTCGGTGGGGTGGGCGGTGAACACCAGCCGCAGATCGAGTGTGCGCAGCAACTTCTCCAGCTGGGCTGGGGGCACATTCAGGCTGCGCAGGCGGGCGAACAGCTGGCGAAAGGTAGCTGGGTCGGTCTGGTTGGCCAGGGCCGGCAGGAAGGGATCGCTGGGGCCGTTTTCCTGGTTTTTGAGGCTGTCGAGGTAGCTGTCCTCCTCGATGTGTTGCTCGAGGATGTTGACCAGCTGGAAATAAAGCGAAAAGGCCCGGGCCGCGGCGATTGCCTCGGCTAGATCCATCTCGCGGATCAGCTGCACGATCGCCCCAGCGACATCAGCCTCGTTTGGGTCACTCAGCTGCTTCAGGCGCAGCAGCCGCTCGGCCTGCTCGGGGGGGCACTCGCTGCGCAGCACCGTCTCCCAGAGATCCTCGACCAATTCGAGACGCTCGCCCAGCAGCCGGGTGACCCGCTGGGAAGCCGGTATGGCCTCGATGGCAGTAGCGGGAGTGGGCATGGACTGCCGCATGGGAGCTGAATTGGCGGCGAACTGATTTTCGATCATCCCAAAGGGCCAGGCACCCCGTCTGTGGCGATTGCCTCAAGTAGCTCCTCCTCCTGGCTTGCCATCGCCTCGACGGTCTGGTTGAGCAGGGTTGGGATCGACAGGCCAGCCTGGTGTCCGGCCAGCCAGCTCATGGCCTGGTTGCCCTGGTCAAGGACGCCCTGCAGGGGGGCCAGCACCCGGCTCAGCCCCAGCTCTTCGGCAAGTGGAGCCAGATCGGCCAGCTCCTGAGCCAGCCAGTCTCGGACCAGGATCGGAGCCCCATTGCGCCAGTGCATCACGGTGGCATCCAGGCTGGAGCGGGCTGCGGCCCGGTCGTTGGCGTCGGCGAGGGTGGCTAGCTGGGATGGGCTCAGGCTGCTGGCGTGGAGGGGGTCGTGGCGCTCCGGCTCTCGCATCAACTGCTGCAGGCGCAGTTCGGCGAAGGCCGTAATCGCCAAAAGCACGAGTGGATCGGTGACCAGATCGCAGATGCGAATCTCTAGTCGGTTGAGGTCGTGGGGCCGGTTGTCGCCATTGGGCCGCACCGATGTCCAGAGATGGCGCACGTTTTGCATGGTGCCCAAGGCCAGTTGCTCGCCCATCCAGCTGATGTAGTGCTGGTGATCCAGGAACAGGGGCACCTCCGCTGGCGTCAGGGGAAACTGCAGCCAGCGTTGGGAATGGGCAGCGGTTACAAGCCCGTCGAGAAAGGGCGAGCTGGCGCTGAGGGCCAGGAGCAGGGACGCTTCGCAGCGCATCAGGCGCAGGCCTGCAAACAGGCTGGTCATTGGCTCGAGGCCGTGGTCTGCGGTGAGCCCCAGATTGATGTGCACACTGGCTGTAACCACCTTGGTGCCGTAGGTGGCCTCGATGTAGCCGTGATAGGGATTGTCAGGATCTGAGCGCTCAAAACGCTGGCTGTCCCCCAGGCTCAGGGTGCTGCCGGGTAGCAGGGTCAGCTTGCGGCTGGCGAGCCAGCGGCGCAGCCGCTGGCGGGGCTCGAGCAGCAGTTGCAGTTGCCGGGCGTAGTCGGCATCTGGGGGAGTGATGTATTCGAGGTTGCGGCAATCGGGCTCGGTTACGAACCCATCTAGGGCGGCCGCAGCTTCGGCGCTGCAGCCCACCACCGTGCCATCGGCACGGCCGGTGTAGAGCTCCACCTCAAAACCCTTAAGCAACAGAGGGGCGCTCATGGCTGGGCCGGCAGCAGACAGGCCAGGGCTTTGAGCATGCCGCGGGCTTTATTCAAGGTTTCCTGGTATTCGAGCTCGGGCTTGGAGTCGGCCACTACTCCAGCGCCGGCTTGCACCTGCACGCGCCAGCCCCCTTCGGGGTGGGGCAGCACCACCATCGTGCGGATGGTGATGGCGGTGTTGAGTGCGCCGGCCAGGTCGACCCCGCCGTACACCCCGGAGTATGGACCTCGGGCGTCGGGCTCCAGGGCGTGGATCAGCTGCATAGCCCGAATCTTGGGAGCGCCACTGACCGTACCGGCGGGGAAGGAGGCCATCAGCAGGTCCCATACCGTTTGGCCCTCGGCCAGCAGGCCCTCCACCTGGCTCACGATGTGCATCACGTGGGAGTAGCGCTCGATCACCATCAGCTCGCCGACCTTGACGGTGCCTGGCTGGCAGACGCGGCCCAGGTCGTTGCGGCCCAGATCCACCAGCATCACGTGCTCGGCCCGCTCCTTGGGATCAGCCAGCAGCTCCGCCTCCAGGGCCAGGTCTTCGGCCTCATCGGCGCCCCGGGGGCGCGTGCCTGCGATTGGCCGTAAAGAAGCCTTCACTCCGCCTGCGGCAGTGGGCTCTGCCTTCACCATCACCTCCGGACTGGAGCCGATCAGATACCAGCCGCCGAAGTTGAAAAACGCCATGTAGGGCGAGGGATTCACCATCCGCAGGCTGCGGTAGAGCTCGAAGGGATCGCGGTCGATGCGGGTTTCCAGCCGCTGGCTGAGGACCAGCTGGAACACGTCGCCAGCTTCGATGTGCCCTTCTCCGCAGCTCACGGCGGCCTCGAAGGCCTCCTGGCCGACGTTGCTGGTGGTCCGCAAATTGGCAGCGATGTCACCGGCAGTGGCGTCGTGCCAGTTCAGGGGGGTGCCGGCACCGGGGAGGGGGCCGTGCATGCGCTCCTCTAGGGCCTGGATGCGGGCTGCGGCCGCGGCGTAGGCGGCCTGTGGATCCTGGCCGCCACTCAAATCGGCGTAGGCCACTGCGGTGATCTGGCGATTCACCTGGTCGAACACCAGCAGGCTGTCGGCCAACATCCAGCAGCCATCAGGCGGTGCACCCTCGGCCGCCGGATGTACCGGCACGCTGGGTTCGATCCAACGGATCAGCTCGTAGCCCCAGAAGCCAAATAGCTGGCCCACCGGTGGCAGACCGGGGATCGGCGGGCTGGATAGGGGCTCTAGGCACTGGCGCAGCAGGTCGAAGGGGTTGCCCTGCAGCCGCTCCTCGGAGCCGGTGCGCCACTGGCGCACACTTTGGTCGCCCCGGCTGGTGAGGGTCCAGAGCGGATCAGACACCACAAAGCTCCAGCGGCCGATGCGCTCACCACCCTCCACCGACTCCAGCAGCACGCCATGACTGCTACCAGCTCCGGCCTTCAGCCAGGCGGTGAGAGGGGTTTCCAGATCAGCAGGCCAGCGCTTCCAGAGGGGGATGAAGTTGTGGCCAGCCGCGACTGCCTCGAGAAAAGCCTGTTGGGCTAAGCCATCGCGATCGGGGCTGGGCATCGGACAAGCGGGCAGGCAAAAAAAAACGGGGCGCCTGGCCCCGCCTTTATAGGCGTTGGTTAACGCAGCTCAAGCGTCGAAGGTGTTCTTGCCGGTGAACTTGAGATTGGCGGGATTTTGGTTGGCGCCGATGCGGCGGGGGTTATGACCAACCATGGTGCGACCCTCATTGACCTTCTCGGGGAAAACGCCGTCCTTGGGGTGCAGGAACTCGGTGTCGCCGCCAGGGAAGATCCGGTAGATCTTGTAATCCTCGATCCGGGGCTTGAACTTGGTGCGCAGCTGGGTGCCCAAGGCGAGGCACTGCTCCTTGCGGGCGAAGTACATCAAATTTTCGCCCGCATTCATGTGGGCCGCGCCACCGGTGGGCAGCTCGAAGACTTGCTCCTTCGGGCTGCTCCAGGTGATGGCGTATTTCTCCTCAGTTTCAGCAGAGTTCAGCAGGCCGCCGGTGCTGCCGATGTACTTCGGGAGTTGACCGCTGAGCACCGTCGCTGCCATGGCTTTGGAACGTTTCAGCCGGAAACTAGCACCGTGGTTTTGACCGGATCGGGGCTTCTGCCGCACTCTTCACACCCGTCAACAAACCGGCCCTTCAGCAAACCGGGAAAAACACGGTCAAGCCGCTGCCGTTGCGCTCGGTGAGGCGACCGCCGAGCCGATGGAACAGCCGCTGGGTGGCTTGACGGCTCAGCTGCAGGCTGCCGGTGGTGGGGTTCCAGCTCAGCACAGGCCCCACCAGCTCCCGCTGCTCGCCGTTCCCCATCCCGTCGTTCTCGCTGGGGTCGTGGCCCTCGCTGTTGAGCTGCAGCTTCAGCCTGCTGCCGGCCGGCAGCAGGCTCACGGTCACGCGGCTGCCGCTGGGCAGGCCGCGGCTGAAGCGGTCGATAAGACCGCCCAGCATGGTTTCGAGCCGGGCCGGATCGCTCAGCACCGGCGACAAGCCATCGGCTACCGCCAGCTCTAGCTCCAGGCCGCGGCGCGCCAGTTGCCGCTGCCACAGTTCTTGCTGCTGGTGCAGCACCGCACTGAGGTCGGTGCGGGCCAGGTCGTGGCTTTCAAGGGGCTGTTCGCAGCCTGGTTGGCGTTGCAGCTCGGCTGCCAGGAAGATCAGGCCGAAACGATCGATTTGCTCACTGCATTCGCCGTCGATCTGCTCAAGGCGCTGGCGTACCACCGGCGGCAGGTCGCTGCGCCGCAGCAAGGAGCGGATCAGGGTGCGGATCGTGGCCAGCGGTGTGCGCACCTCGTGGGTGAGGGCCTCGAGCAGGGCTAGTTCGCTGCTCACCGCGCGTGGGGTGTCGCCGGCCTGGCGCTCCTGGGCCTGGGTTGGCCGATCGCTGCCGCCATGCACCAGGGGCTGCAGGGTGAGGCTGGGGGCCATGGCGGCCAGCCGTTCCCCTAGCCGCGGCCAAAAGCGCAAGCCCAGTTGCTCGTCGCTGCGCAGGGGCCCCAGTCGCTCTAGGGCGCTGCGCAGGTCTGCCGAGGCTGCGGGATCCTGGCTCAGTAGGCGCCCATGAATAAGGCCTAGGGCCTCGGACAGGGCCTCTGGGTCGAAGCGCACAATCAGGCGCCGGCCTTCAGCCGGGCCATCGAGGCAAAGGGCTACCTGTAGCTGGGGGGTTATCACCAGCAGGAGGGGGTCGGTGCCGTCCTCCTCCGCCAGGGCTAGCCGCTGAAAGCTGCCGCATGGAGCTGGGTTGCCGGCTCCTGGCAGCAGGGGTGCCGGGCTGGGCAGCAGGCCATCTAGATCGCTTGGGGCCCACACCCAGCCCTGCAGCTGCTGCAATAGGGCGGGTTCATAGAGGGCGGGCAGTGGCGCGGCAATCCATAGGCCCTGGAGGGGTTGGCGGGGCAGCAGGAAATCCTCTTGCAGGGTGGCCAGGGCCGCCCACCACTGCCGCCGCGCGCAGTCCTCGTTGCCAACTCCTGTTGGCACCCCTTCAGCCAAACAACGTCGCAGGTCGGCCAGGCTCACCAGCGGCCCTGGGCCGTGCGGCCCCGGCGGGCGGCTGAGGCGCACAGCCCAAGGGAGATGAAGTTCACCAACATGGCGGATCTTCCATAACTCAGCCAGGGCAAGGGGATGCCGGTGATGGGACCGAGTCCAATGGTCATGTTGATGTTCACCACCACCTGGAACATCAGCATCGCCCCAATTCCCACCACCACCAGGGCCTCGTAGTGGCTGCGGGCTCGTCCAGCGATCTGCAGCAGGCGCCACATCAGCAGGGCGAAGCCGGCCACCACCAGCACCGAGCCGAGAAAACCGGTTTCCTCGCCAAGGGCGCTGAAGATGAAATCGGTGTGTTGCTCGGGGATAAACCGCAGTTTGGTGAGGGAGCCTTGCATCAAGCCGGTGCCCCAGATCTGCCCCGAGCCGATGCCCACGGTGCTCTGCAGCAGGTGGTAGCCGCCGCCGAGGGGATCCTGGGCGGGATCAAGAAACAGGGTGAGCCTGGCTCGCTGGTGGGGGCGCAGGCCGTGCTCCCAGAGCCAGGGGGTGGCGATTGCGAAGATCCCTTGCACGGCAAGGCTGATCGCCAGGGCCACCCGCTTCCAGGGCAGGCTCTTCCATGCCAGCCAGCCCATCAGGGGCACCCAGCCCAGCAGCAGCCAGGGCAGGGTGCCTGCCACGATCGCCGCCACAAGAGGGGAGAGCAGCACCACCACCCAGGCCCCAGGCATCCCAGCCCAAAACAGCATCACCAGCAGTACGGCCCCAAACACAAGCGAGCTGCCTAGGTCGGGTTGCACAAAAACCAGCAGCCAGGGCAGGGCGATCAGGCCTACTGGACGGATCAGATCAACAGGCCGATCAACCGGGTGCCTGGCTAGTACTTCGGCGAGCAGCAAGATGGCGCCCACCTTGGCGAATTCCGAGGGCTGCACATAAAAGCCGCCAATGTTGATCCAGCTCTGGGCCCCTAGGGCGCTGGTGCCGACAACTCGTACGGCTACCAGGCTGGCGACCATGGCTATGTAAATCGGCCACTTAAATGGGATCAGCCGATCCAATGGCATTCGCGCCAGCAGAAGGGCCACCACCATGCCCACCGCCGCCGTTACCCAGTGCTGGTACCAGTCGGCGTAATTCGCTTGGCGCTGGGTGCTGGCAATCAGGATCCCAGCGATCGCCACCATTGCCAGCGGTACCCCCCAGAGGATCAGATCCACGTCGGCTAGGGGGTTGCGCCGGCTGCTGCGGCCACTAAAAAATCGCGGCTTGCGACGCCCAAACTGGCTCAACATGGGCTTCAGGCTGGCACCAGATGGGCGGCGCTGAGCTGGCGGGCCAAAGCCAAAAAGCCCCGGGCGCTGATCGATTCGGGGTGGCTGAGCACTACGGGGCGTCCGGCATCTCCCCCCTCCCGCACGGGCATCTCCAGGGGAAGTTCGGCCAGCAGGGGCACTCCGGCCTCTTCAGCCAGGCGGGAGCCTCCGCCGCTGCCGAATAGGGCATAACGCTTGTCTGGAGCGTCAGGGGGAATGAAGACGCTCATGTTTTCCACCACACCCAGCACGTCCACCCCCATCTGCAGAAACATCGCCAGACCCCGGCGGGCATCAGCTAGGGAAACCAGCTGGGGAGTGGTGACGATGATCGCCCCGGCCATCGGCACCGCCTGGGCAATGGTGAGCTGGGCATCACCGGTGCCAGGAGGCAGGTCGACGATCAGCACATCCCGTTCGCCCCAGGCGACTTGGTAAAGAAACTGGCGAATAATGCCGTTGAGCATCGGCCCCCGCCAGATCACGGGTTGGTTTTCCTGGATCAGCAGGCCCATCGACACCATGGCGATGCCGCAGGTTTCGATCGGTGTCATCAATTGCTGGGAGCCTTCGCCGCTCACTTCAGGCGTGCGATCAGCCACTCCCAGCATGGTGGGGGCATTCGGCCCGTAGATGTCCGCATCGAGCAAGCCCACCTTCAGTCCTGAAGCAGCCAGGGCACAGGCCAGGTTCACGGCAACCGTGCTCTTGCCCACTCCGCCCTTGCCGCTGCTGACGGCGATGACCTGGCGCACCCCAGGGATGGCCTGGCGCTCTGGCAGTTGACCGCGTTCCGGCACTTGACCATGACCAGCAGCGCCGATTGGAGCGCCGCCGCTGGGCTGCTCCAACTCAATTTGAACGTCGTTGATGCCTTCAAGGGCGAGCAGGGCCGCCTTGGCCTCAGCGGCGATCCGATCCCGCTGGCTCTGGGCAAACCCAGGTAGGGCAAGGCGAAATACGGCCCGATCGTCCACCAGTCGCGTCTGCTGGATCCAGCCCAGCTCGATCAGGCTGCGCCCGCTGCCGGCATCCTGAACGGCGTTGAGGGCGGCCTGAGCCTGCTCCACAGATGCCATCGGAAATCCAATCAGAGACTGCGATCCTAGGGGCCTCGCTGCTGCGTTTGACCGTCAGCATGGGCGTGACAGTCCCTCTCGATTACTTGTCTGGGGGGAGGCTGGGCTGAAATGGTTAGACGTTTCCAGCGCCATGTGGCGCAGTGTCGATGCTTAAGGCCCTGCTGGAAGCTCCACCGGCCGACTCCCGCACCAGGGCTAAGGCCCTGCTGATGGGCTTGCAGGACTCCATTTGCGCCGGTTTAGAAGAATTTGATGCCGAAGGTTGCTTCGCCGAGGAGAGCTGGGAGCGTCCTGAGGGCGGCGGCGGTCGCTCCCGGGTGATGAAGGGTGGCCGCGTCTTCGAGCAGGGCGGCGTGAACTTCTCAGAGGTAGAGGGCTCAGAGCTGCCCCCCTCGATCCTTAGCCAGCGGCCGGAAGCCAAGGGGCACCGCTGGTTTGCCACCGGCACCTCGATGGTGCTGCATCCCCGCAACCCCTATATCCCCACCGTTCACCTCAACTACCGCTACTTCGAAGCGGGCCCGGTGTGGTGGTTTGGCGGCGGCGCCGATCTCACCCCCTATTACCCGTTCCTGCAAGACGCCCAGCATTTCCACCGCACGCTCAAAGGAGCCTGCGACAGCGTTAATCCCGCTTTCTATCAGGTGTTTAAGCCCTGGTGCGACGAGTACTTCTTCCTCAAGCATCGGGACGAGACCCGCGGCGTGGGCGGCATCTTTTACGACTACCAGGATCCCCGCGGGGTGCTCTACAAGGGCCAGGACCCCGATGGGCCTGCGGCGGTTGTGAGCAACCAGTTAGGCCCGGTGCCGCAGAGTTGGGAGCAGCTGTTTGCCCTAGCCAGTGCCTGCGGCAACGCCTTCCTGCCCAGCTACTTGCCGATCGCTGAGAAGCGACAGCACACCCCCTATGGCGAGCGGGAGCGCCAGTTTCAGCTCTACAGGCGGGGCCGCTATGTGGAGTTCAATTTGGTGTTTGACCGGGGCACGATTTTCGGCTTGCAGACCAACGGACGCACCGAGTCGATCCTGATGTCTCTGCCGCCCTTGGTGCGCTGGGAATACGGATATCAGCCGGAGGCTGGCAGCCGCGAGGCCCTGCTCACAGACCTGTTCACTCGTCCCCAGGATTGGCTGGAGGACGGCTCGCTTGCGGACCGCTGCGCCCCCCATCAGGCGGTGAATTAGGTGATGGGTTGCTGGTTGCTGGTTTGGTGGCGGCCAGGCCAGTGATTGGTGGGGCTGGTTGCAAGCCCTGCTCCAGACCCCGTTGCAAAGCAGAAACCACCCGCTCAGCGATCGCTTGGAGAGCGCCATTGCGGCTGCGGGGATCTCGCAGCGATGCTTCTAGCTGGCCCTCGAGTTTGCCGATCTCGAGAATGGCTATGCCCCGCTTGGGGGCGCCCAGGCCGTCGCGGAAGAGCAGGGGATAGGGGCCAAAGGCCAGCGCCAGGCTTTCGTCTAGGCGGGTTGGGGGACGATGCAGTGGTGGAATCAGGCCCGAACCGACGCCATCTGGCCCGTAGGCGTCGTAGTGGATTTCCAGGGCATACCCACCGGCTTGGGCATGGGCTTTGCCCACGCTCCAGTTGGTGCGTGGATCGTCGCCGTCAGCAATGCTGCGCAGCGGTGGGTCGTAGAAGCGGATGGCCAGACCCCGCTGCTGGCCAAGGGTCACCACCGCCTGGGCGGTGAGCAGGTTCCAATAGAGCTCGTCGCGCATGCCCGGCTGCATCGGCGCGGCTGCGCCTAGGTCGACGGCCTCTCCCCCGGTGCCGGCCCCGCCAATCCCCTGGGAATCGGCATGACCAGCTAGCACCAGGATTTCGGTGCTGCTGGGCAGCTCAGCTAGACCTCGCCAGTTTTTGCTCAGCCGGCTGCGCGGCCCTGTGAGCGGATCAAAGTTGGCCAGCGGCGGCGCTTGGGCAGCAGCGCCCCCAGCTATGGCAAGCACTCCGGTCAAGACGAAAGCCAGGGGGCGGAATCGTTGCATGACTGCCAGGCAAGAGTCAGATGGGGGAGCTGAGCAGCTTGCCGTCGCTGAATAGCCCCAGCTTGGGACCCATTTCCAATTCGAGCGCGATTAGCTCATCGCGGTGGGCCCTCAGTCGCAAGGCGCTGCCCGTGGCGCTGTCATGGCTGATCAGGCGCAGCTCCAGGGTTTCGGCCCGCATCGCCCGATTGCGATAAATCAGCCCAGCCGCCGGCCCCAGTAAGGCCAGCAACAGGGGCCACCAGCCCAGCTGGGGCAGCAGCTGGCGCAGCACCAGCCCCAGGCAGGCGGCCCCCACCGCTCCTAGTACGGAGAGCAGCACCGCCAACCAGGGACTGGCCGCCACCTCGGCGCGGAAGCAGAGGTGGCGGCGCTCGGGGTCAGTGGATTCGGCGCGCCAACCGCGTTGCAGCAGCCATTCGCTCAGCTGGCTCAACACCTCCAGAGGCGGCCGCGACGAGCGCACCTCGACTGTGGTGGTGCGGTCTTTGCTGGCGGCACGCAAGAAAAAAACCAGGCCTACGGCTAGTAGCAGGGTGAGCAGCAGGGTGGAGCTGAGGTTGGCCATCCATCCCATTGTGACGCCGCCCCTAGGGGGCATGGCTTGTCAGCATGGCAAGGCATTCGCCCTTTCCGTGTGACCGCCTCCTCTGCCCCCAGCAACCTGCCGGCTCCGGCCCGCTTCGCCGTGTTTGAAGGTGATCTTGATGCCGAGTGGGCGGCCCTTTACGCCGGGGCAAGGGCGCTGGCGGTGGACACCGAGGCGATGGGTCTGATTCATGGCCGCGACCGGCTCTGCCTGGTACAGATCTGCGACGACAACGACAACGTTTGCTGCATCCGCCTCCACCGCGGCCAGAGCTCGGCACCCCGGCTCCAGGTCTTGATGGAAAACCCGGCGATTGAAAAAGTTTTCCACTTCGCCCGGTTTGACGTGGCTGCCCTGGCTGAAAACTTGGCAATTGCCGTCGATCCGATCTTTTGCACCAAGGTGGCCAGCCGGCTGGGCCGCACTTACAGCCCCCGCCATGGCCTCAAGGAAGTGGTGCAGGAGCTGGTGGGCATTGAGCTCGACAAGCAGGCCCAGAGTTCCGATTGGGGCCGGGTTGAAGATCTCTCTGATGTCCAGCTGGCCTACGCCGCCGGCGACGTGCGCTACTTGCTTCCCGCTCGCGATCGGTTGGAAACCATGCTGAAGCGGGAGGAGCGCTGGCAGCTGGCTGAGCGTTGCTTTGGCTGCATCCCGGTGTTGGCCGATCTGGATCGCCAGCGCTTTCACCTGCTGTTTGAGCACTCCACCGGCGGCAACCGCTGAAGGGCCCCGGCCAGCTCAGTCCTCCACCATGAAGTTCTCGTCGCTGCCGACGGCCTCCAGCTGGGCGCTGAGCAACTCATGGTGGTTTTCGCCGCTGGCCTGGGCTTCAGCAAGCATCTGCTGGGCCAAGGCGAGCTTGGCTGCGGTTTCTTTCAGGCCTTCCTGGGAGCTGCGCACGTCGACCTTGCGGCGTGCGGCCGCCAGGCTGATGCTCAATTGGCTGGCCAACATGCCGCAGGCGGCGTTGTAGGCCCGATCGGGGATGCCGGCCATGGGCGACGTAGCTGCGGGGGTGGCCGCATCATCCCAGCAGCTGTTGCTCCACCAGCTCGGCTAGCTGGGCGCTGCCACCGTCCGGCCCCATCCGCTCACGACCCAGGGCGCCACGCCGGGCGCATTCGGCTGGATCGTCGAGCAGTTGGTGCAGTTTTAGGGCCAGCTCCTGTTGGGAGTGGCAGGGCACGACGGCCCCCCCCAGCAGGCGGCTCTGGCGGCGGGCAAAGCCAGCCTTGAATTGGGGCCCGGGGCCCGGCAGCGACAGGCAGGGCACCCCCAGCCCCGATAGTTGCTCCGTGGCAGTGCCCGCGGTGGCCAGGCCCAGCTCGGCCCAGCCGGCCCAAGTGGCGAATCGGTTTTGGCTAAGCAGCAGGGTCCAGCGGCCCCGTTGCCAGCTGCTAATTGCTCCGCTGGCGGCGCTAGCTGCTGCTGGCGGTAGGGGCGTAAAGCCCGCTTGCCCCAACAGCTCGGCCCAGGCGGCGGCAGTGGGCGCTGATCCAGATGCCACCAGCACGCTGGCTGGCTGCCGCGGCTGCTGGAGGTTGAGGCAGCCCAGCAGCCGGCGGGCATTGCCGAGGGCTTCGGGCAGGCGGCTGCCGGCCAGCAGGATTAGGCGCCGCTGGCTAGCTAGCCCGGCCGGCAGAGGGGTGTGGCGGAAGCCATCCATCATTGGGTTGCCAGGAGCCAGGGCTGCCACCTTGTGGCGCCGCAGCCCTTGAGCGGTGAGCTGGTCGCGCACGGCAACGAGCCGGCAGCGCCGGCTGCCCATCAACGCCCATTCCCACGGATCCCATTCGCTGCCCTTGCAGCGGTGGTAGGCATCAGCGAGCGGTGTCGCCGCCCAGTCCGGCGGTGCAGGGGTGGCCCAGGTGTGGTCGCTTTTGGGGGTGCCGATGAAGCCGAAGCTGCCGCCGCCGCTCCAGGCCAGCAGTAGGGGCAGCAGGTCGCCAATTGCTAGCACCGGGATGCCTTGACGGGCCGAGTGGCGCACAAGTTGCAGTTGGCGCCAGCTCAGCAGGGGCAGGCCGGCCTCGAGGTCGCGAGCCAGGCCCCTCAAGCTCTGGTTGCTGAAGCCGCCACTAGGCAGCTGCAGCTGGGGGCCGATCCGCTGCAGGTGGCCGGCAGCAACGTCGGCGCTGAACGCCTCGCCGAGCCCCACCAGGGGCAGCACCTGGATTTCCAGGTTGGGCTGCCGCGCTCGTAGGGCCTGCAGAACCCGTTGGGCGATCAGATCCTCACCGTGGCCGTTGCTTAGAACCAGCAGACGGGAGGACATGCCGTGGCTGATACGATCCGCTGCAGGGAGTTTGCTCCCCGGTTGGCGGCATGGCCAAGTGGTAAGGCAGAGGATTGCAAATCCTTTACCCCCAGTTCGAATCTGGGTGCCGCCTTTTTTGTGGCTTCGGCTTAAAGCTCCGCCTCATTTCAGAGGCGGGCCTGCGCTTCCAACAGCTGTCCGCTGGAATCATTGGCCTCGCACCTCAGGCGATGGCGTTCCAGCAGGCATGTTCCTTTGGCTAACAAGGCCCGGGGCAAAGTGGGCGCTGGCGATCCGTCTAATTCCACGTTGGTGGCCACCGTGGACACATCCAGTCGGATAGGCCATTGCGGTTTGCATTCGCCATCGGCGCCGCAGCGCATTGGCTTCTGACCGGGTGCGAGCACACCGGCGAAGACCAGGCTTCTGCTGCCGAATAGTTGGTTGGCAGAGGGCGTGATCAGGCGCACACTCAGCAGCCCCTCCATGTTTTGTTCAAGCCGCAACCGGACGCAGTCCTGCTTCTGTTCGCGCAGTAGCTGGGGTTGCCCCATCTGGCCCTGCCTCAGCGAGCAGCCCCTTAGCCCGATCTCCCAGCGCCCGAAACCCTCTGCTTGGGCGGCGCTGGCCCAGGCCAGCAGCATCAGGCCCAGGCTGAACATTCGCGCCATGGGAGTGCTCAGTAGCCCGAGTCGGCCACGCAGCTGCCCTGGCAGCTGATGCCATTGCTAGCGGTGCGTCCGCAGTGTTGGCAAAGAACCGGCTCGAGGGGAGGCTCCGGCTCGCTGGTGTGCTTAGCCAAGCTGGCGCAGCCGGGGGTGGGGGAATCGGGCATTTTGGGAGGTATCCGCTTTGGCACCTAACTCCACGATGGCGCATCCAGCGGGGCAGCCCGGCATCGGCGTTGGCACTTGGGCCTGGGGAAATCAATTTCTTTGGGGCTACGACCCGAGCCAGGATCCGGTGCTTGAAGCCACCTTCCAGCGTGCTGTGGCCTGCGGCCTGCACACCTTTGATACCGCGGACTCCTACGGCACTGGCAGGTTTAACGGCCGCAGTGAGGCCCTTTTGGGCCGCTTTGCGGCGGCCCTACCGGCGGCGCAGCGCGACCAGCTGCTGGTGGCGACCAAGCTCGCCCCCTTCCCCTGGCGACTGGGGCGCCGCGGCTATGACCGGGCTTTTGCGGCTTCGAAACGGCGCCTGGCCGGTCGAATTGATTTGGTGCAGTTGCACTGGAGCACGGCTCGTTACGCCCCCTGGCAGGAGGACCCCCTGCTTGAGGGTCTGGCTGATCTAGTGCAGCAGGGGGAGGTGGCGGCCCTTGGCGTTTCAAATATGGGACCCCGTCGCCTGCGGTCGGTGCACCGGCGCTTGGCCGAGCGGGGAGTGCCGCTCAGCAGCCTCCAGGTGCAGCTATCGCTGCTGGCACCCAATCCGGTCCAGCCGGGCGGCGTGGCTGAGGTCTGCCGTGAGCTGGGTATCCGTTTGATCGCCTACAGCCCCCTGGCCCTGGGGCTGCTGGCCAGATCAATGGCGGATGGGCCTCTGCCTAGGGGGCCAAGGCGAGCTTTGTTCCGCCGTCTAGCTCCCGCCTTGGTTGAGCTCCAGGCTGAGATGGCCCGAATCGCCGCCAGTCGCGACGCCAGCCTGGCGGCCGTGGCCCTCAACTGGTGTCGTGGCCACGGCGCTTTGCCGATTCCCGGTCTGCGCCGGCCGGAGCAGGTGGAGCAGGCCGCGGCGGCCCTGGCCTGGAACCTGTCTGAGCAGGAGCGCCGCCGTTTAGATGATCTGGCGCTGGGATTGCAGGTGGGCATGCCTGCCAATCCCTTCCAGAGCGACTAGCCGGCCTGGGGGGCTGGATCGAGGGTGAGCACCACGGGCATGGCCTGGGGGCGTACCAGGGGAACCACAGGGCTGGGACCGTGGTCGCCGTTGCTTTCAGCTTCGGCGGCGGCTTCGGGGCCGCAGGCTGCCAGGGCTTCCTGCAGCAGGGAATCGAAGGTGGCTCCAGGCAGCCGGTGGCGTGCCAGCTCCAGGAAGGCTCGAGCCAGCGACTCACCAGCTGCTGCCCTCAGGGCGGGGTTGTTGTGGCGAAGCTGCAGCTCGTCATCGATTGAGCGCAGGAAGCGCTCCGTGACATCCCGCTTGGTGGAAGCCCGGATCCTGGTGTCCTGTTCGGCCTGGGATAGGAAAGGCTGAGCCTCAAGCTCCTCAAGCCGGCGGCCCAGGCTTTCAAGCACCTCCCGCGCTTCCTTGGTCACGTGGGCCAGTTGGCCGTCTGAGAGTCGTGGCAGGTCGGCTACATAGACCTTGCCGTGATCTCGCAGGGTGAGAAAGGTGGGCCTCAGCCCTCCCCGCTGGGGCGCTGCCTGAAGTTCTCGGGGGCGTTGCGGCCGGGTTGGGGCTACGGGGCCGGCCGAGCTGCGGCGGCGGGTGATGCGTTGACCAGTGCCGAGGGGAGGTGCAGCGGAGGAGCCCAAGGGGCTTGGGGCCGCTATTCGCTGTGGTGAACCTATTGATTGCGTCATGACGCCACTCCTAATACAACTACGTATGGCTCGAACATCGCCCTGGCTCAGGAACCGGGGCGATAGGTGTTGATCAACTTCGAGGCCAGCACCCTAGGCCGGAGAGCGGCTTCCGACCGGGCCAGCAGCCCACTCTGATGCAATTGGCCATTGGCAGCCGGGCTGATCAAGCGCTGAAGGGAAGTCCTGCCAGCGGTTGCTCTTCAGCACTGCCGTTGGCCACCGCGCCCAGCTCCCAGGCCTCGTAGCCGGAGTCTTGGCAGATTGCGAGAGCTTGATCCGCTGCAGCTGCCGGCACCACTAGGCAGTAGCCCACCCCCAAATTGAAGGTGTTCCAGAGATCGGCCTCCGGCACCTCGCCGGCTTGCTGCAGCCAGTGGAACAGAGCTGGACGCTGCCAGCTGGTTGGGTCGATCACGCCGTGCACCCCAGTGGGCAGGCAGCGGGGCAGGTTTTCAGGCAGGCCGCCGCCGGTGATGTGGGCCATGCCGTTTATGGGCACCTCGCTGGCAAGCAAGGCTTTAACCAGGGTTCCATAGAGACGGGTGGGGGCGAGCAGGGCATCTATCAGGTTTTGGTTGCTGTGGGGCAGGGTCGTGAGTTCATCGACCGCCTGGCTCTCAAGAATGCGGCGCACCAGGCTGAAGCCATTGCTATGGACTCCACTGCTGGCCACCGCCAGGATGCGATCCCCTGGACTAACGGCCCGTCCATCGATCAGGGCGCTTGCCTCGACCACGGCCACGCAGAAACCGGCCAGGTCGTAGCGGCCCGGGGCATAGAAGCCAGGCATTTCGGCCGTTTCGCCGCCAAGCAGGGCGCAGCCGCTTTGGCGGCAGCCGTCGGCGATGCCCTCCACCACCTCAGCCATGGCCTCCGGGCTGAGCTTGCCTGTGGCGATGTAATCAAGGAAGAAAAGCGGCTCGGCCCCGCTGGTGATGACGTCGTTGACGCACATCGCCACCAAGTCGATGCCCACATCGTGGTGGCGGCCGTAGGCCTGAGCCAGCTCAAGCTTGGTGCCAACCCCGTCGGTGCCCGAGACCAGCAGGGGATCCCGCAGGCCGGCGGGCAGTCGGCATAGACCCCCGAAGCCTCCGAGCCCGCCCACAACCTCAGGGCGTCGGGTGGCTTCAACACTGGAGCGGATCCGCTCCACAAACTCCCTGCCTGCGACCACATCCACCCCGGCTGTGCGGTAGTCCATCCCGTGCGAACCCATCTGCAGCTCCGATCCTCTGATGCCACCTGCCCAAATTCGGGGCCAATTGCTCGATTGGCACCTCAAGTGATTAGCTGCGCTGATGACTGTGATTTGGGTCACTGATCCTCGCCGGCCTTGCCGACCCCCGCTCAGCCCTGTAGGCGCCTGCCCTGGTCGCTTGGATTGCAATTGCTGATCAATCTTGTAGGTGTCGTTTTTGACCGAAACGGCCGGCTGGAGCAGTTAACTTTGCCCTGTCGTCAATTCTCGATAGGAACCCCGAACGCGAATTCGTACCTCAACTCCATTCAGTTTGAGATCGAATCCAACGCTGACGAATCACTAATTGCCTCTGGCTGGTGATTGCCGCAATAGCGGAGAGTTTCGTTTGTTATGCGCAGCACCTTCTCCCTTGGGGCTCTCGCCCTGCTTCTCTCAGGCAGTGCTTTGGTTCCCGCCATCGCCGAGTCCAGCCTCGCCGCAACCAGCAACGATGCTGTAGCGACGGCTGTTTCCAGCCCTGAGCCCCAAGGCCCCACGCCTGCAGTCGCCATCCGCGAGGTCGATGTGGAGCTGTCACCAAGTGACACCCAGATCAAGCAGGCTCCTCCGACCCGTATCGCTCCTGCCCCAAAGCCAGCGCCCCGTGTGGTGCACAGCTCCAAGGGTCAGGCAAGTTGGTACGGCCCCGGATTCTTTGGAAACCGCACTGCCAACGGCGAAGTCTTTCGTCCTGGCACCCTCACGGCGGCCCACCGCACCTTGCCTTTCGGCACCAAAGTGCGCGTGACCAACCTCTGGAACGGCCGCACCGCCGTGGTGCGCATCAATGACCGGGGTCCTTTCCACGGCAACCGGGTCATTGACATTGCCCATGGGGCTGCCCAGTCCCTAGGCCTCACAGCCAGTGGCGTGGCCCAAGTGCGTCTCGAAGTGCTCCAGTGAGCTGAGCCAATCTGGCTCCCTTGATCAGCCCATCCGCCAATCTGGCGGGTGGGTTTTTTGTTGGCTGCCGCCGCTCTTTCCTTGGACCTGCTCGAAACATGCCAAGACCTAGCCGCCTGGCGGCAGCAGCAGCAGGGCCCCCTGCATTTCGTGCCCACCATGGGGGCCCTGCATGAGGGTCATCAGCAGCTAATTCGCCGGGCAGCGGTACTGAGGCAAGGGTCAGGCCAGCCCCCATCTGTGTTGCTGAGTGTGTTTGTCAATCCCCTGCAGTTCAGCCCTGGGGAAGATCTCGAGTCCTATCCCCGGGACCTCCGCTCCGACATTGAGTTAGCCGTCGCCGCCGGTGCCACGGCCCTGTTTGCTCCCAGCGTGGCGGAGATCTACCCCCGGGGCGAGGCCGGCTTGACCCGGGTGGTGCCGCCTTTGCTTTTGCGCCAGGGGCTCTGTGGCCGCCACCGGCCCCAGCACTTTGAGGGGGTGGCCACCGTGGTGATTCGGCTGCTGACCCTGGTGCGCCCTGATCTCCTGCTGCTTGGCGAAAAGGATTGGCAGCAGTTGGTGATCCTGAGGCGGGTGGTGGCGGATCTGGGCTTGCCGCTGCGCATTCAGGGCTGCCCCACAGTGCGGGAGGCCGATGGGCTCGCCTGCAGCTCCCGCAACCGTCGCCTTTCCCCCTCCCAGCGCCAGCAGGCCGCGGCGCTGCCAGCTGGTCTGGCTGCTGCTGCTGCCCAAGTGCGCGGAGGTCTCTCCCATACCACAGAGCTGACTTCCCAGCTGGCCCAGCAGCTGGAAGCGGCGGGCCTGAGGGTGGATTATGTGGAGCTTGTGGCTCCCCATAGCCTGGAGCCATTGCAGCAAGTGCAAGGCCTGGCCCTGCTCGCCGCTGCGGTGCACTGCGGTTCAAGCCGCCTGATCGACCATTGTTTTCTGATGTCTCGTCTGCCGATCGTTGCCATTGATGGACCAGCGGGGGCGGGCAAGAGCACCGTCACCCGTGCCTTTGCCCGCCAGATGGGCCTGGTTTATCTAGACACCGGCGCCATGTACCGGGCCCTCACCTGGTGGGTGCTGCGCCAGGGAGCTGACCCTGCCGATGCTGCGGCTGTGGAACCCCTTCTTCTGGGCCTTGATCTGCAGCTCAGTGCCGGCGGAGCCGGCGAGCAGCTGGTCAGCATCAATGGCTTCGACGTGACCGAGGCGATTCGCAGCCCGGAGGTAACGGCCCAGGTCTCCCTGGTGGCTGCCCACGGCTGTGTGCGCCAGGCCCTCACGGCCCAGCAGCAGGCCATGGGGCTCAAGGGGGGGCTGGTGGCCGAGGGCCGCGACATCGGCACCGCTGTTTTCCCCGACGCTGAGCTCAAGGTTTTTCTCACGGCCACTGCGGCGGAGCGGGCCCGCCGCCGCGCCCAAGACCTCGAGAGCCGGGGCTTTGCGGTGCCTCCGCTGGCTGAGCTGGAGGCCCAGATAACTGCCCGTGATCAGCAGGACTCCAGCCGGGAGGTGGCGCCGCTGTGCCAGGCAGAGGATGCGGTGGAGCTGGTTACGGACGGTATGGCCATTGAGGCTGTGATCCAGGCTCTGGTGGACCTGTTCCGCCAGAGGGTTCCGGAGGAGGCCTGGCCGGGTGCTGGTGAGAACTAATCGTCTAGGGCCTGCAGTAGGCCGATGCAGGCGTCTTCCAGCAGGTCGAGGACGTGCTCAAACCCCTCATCTCCCCCGTAGTAGGGATCGGGCACTTCGCTGAGATCAAACCGGCTTCGATAGCTGAGCAGGGGCTCGATGCGGGCGACGCTGCTGCCACCAGCTTCCTGGGCTAGGGCCTGCACCTGGCTCAGGTTGCTGGCGTCCATGGTGAGGATGTGGTCGAAGCGGTTGAGGTCGGCCAGCTCCAACTGGCGCGCCTTGCTCGCTAGGTCGATGCCGCGGCGGCTGGCGGCTGCGCACATGCGGGCATCGGCAGCCTTGCCCACATGCCAGCTCCCGGTGCCAGCCGAATCCACCACAAAGCGGTCACCAGCCTGAGATTGCTCCAGCAGGTGCAAAAACATCCCTTCAGCGGCTGGGGAGCGGCAGATGTTGCCCAGGCAGACAAACAGCACCCGTTTTTTCATTGCAGCCCCAGCCGTGAAAGGGCCAACTTGGCGCGCCTCTGCACCACCGGAGGAGTGCCATCAGCCGCTTCCTGGAGTGTGAGCAGGCCCTGTTGGGCAAGCTGCCTCTCCGGACTTCCCGCGGGTAGGCCAGCTGCCAGCAACTCCAGACCCACTGCTACCGCGTAGCGCACCACCCACTCGCCGTCGCTGGTGGCGGCCAGTAGGGCTCCTAGGCACTGGCGCTGGATGTCCTGCTGTTGGGCAGGGGGGAGCTCGGACAGCTGCAACTGGCCGAGCCCCTTGGCGGCAGCCCGGCGCACGCTGGCAACTACGTCGCTGCCGAGGGCATCGAGCAGCAGCTCTAGCCCGCGCACATCGCCGATGCCGGCGAGGGCGCGCACGGCCCAGGCCCGGGCCCCGTAGTTTTCGGGGTCGAGCTGCAAGAGGGCCTCCACGGCCGCTGTCCCCAGGCTGATCAGCCCTTCCACGGCGGCTACTGCCGCACCGGGGTTGTTGAAGCCCAACACCTCCACCAGCACCGGAGCTGCGCTGGCATCGGCGCAGCTGGCCAGTTCCTGGGTGGCTTCCAGTAGGGCCATGGCACTGCCGGCCTGTTGCAGGGCTGCAATTCGGGCTGCCACCGGTGAAACCTGGCTCATAGCAAGGCGTCCATGCAGGCCAGCAGGGCTTCGTCGCCGGGGTCGCCGTTGCCCTGTTCCACCAGCCCCCGCAGGGCCATCAATTTCAGACTATTTTCGGCCAGGGTGGAGGCAATGGCTTTAAATCCGGGCCGCCAGCCAGCGGCACCTAGATCCATTAGGGCTGCACGACGCACCTGCAGCTGGGGATGGTCAAGTAGGTCCACAAGCAGTTCCCCCCAGCGCGCCTCACCGCTCAATTGCAGCAGGGTGCGCGCCGCAGCGCTGCGGATCAGGGGGCGCTCGTGGGCGAGGAAGGGTTTCACCACGGCCAGCACCCGCGGCTCGTTGACACCGATGTCGCCCAGGGCCTCCAGGAGGGCTTCGCAGGGTTCCACCAGGCGGGGGCTGTTGGTCTGCTGGGCGCCGGCCACAGCGGGGCCGCTAGCAAGCCTCTCGCAGAGAGCTGGGATGGCTTCCTTTGCTGCGAGTTGGCCCAGGGCCCGGGCCGCCGCTTCTCGTAGTCCGTCGTCGGCATCCTGCAGGGTGTCGAGCAGGTCGGGGATGGCCGCTTGCGCTGCTGGGGCCAGTTTGCCGAGGGCGCGGGCTGCATTGCGGGCTACCGCGTTCTCCTCCACGCCGGCTCCGCTATCCCTGGGCCGGCGTTGGCGCAGGGCTTGTTGCAATAGGGGCACTGCCTCTGGGTGCTGGCTGCGCATCCGGCCCAGCCACCAGGCTCCGTAGTACTGCTGGGAGGAGTCTTCGCTCTGGCGGAGCCGGCGCAGGGCTTCCTGCTCACTGATGGGTTCGCCTGCCTGGGGGGGGCTGGCGTCGGCGTCTGCCATGGGTGCTGTCGCGTGACGCGGGCTCCTAGTGATGTTGCCAGCCCAGGGCTGGTTCCAAATTTCAGCTTGGGCATGATTCCGGCAGGTCCGCTGAGGACTGGCTCTCAATGTGTGAGAGCCAGCCAGGCACCGGAATCGCATAAATGGGGCTTACAAAGCATCGACTCAGCCCCAAACCCAACGCGCATGGCGGGCCTACAACTCCAGTCGTGAACTCTTCGCAAAGGGGCAAACCAATCCAGGGTGCCCCCCCTAAGTTGCTGCCGACATACATGTTCCTCAGACCGGCACCTATGGCTGTTGCGCTCGCTTCCCAACTGCGTGAAGGCACCAAAAAGGCCCACACGATGGCGGAGAACACCGGCTTCGTGAGCTGCTTCCTCAAGGGGGTGGTGGATAAGGCCAGCTACCGCACCCTGGTGGCCGACCTTTATTTCGTGTACTCCGCCATGGAGGAGGAGTTTGGCCGGCTTAGGGAGCATCCGGTGGTGGGCCCGGTGGCCTTTCCTGAGCTGA